>NZ_RXHU01000015.1 GCF_003955665.1 Paenibacillus whitsoniae | reverse complement strand
CGACGGAGCAAGGGTTCAAGGATGCCATAGTTGGTATGGAACCGACGGGTCATTACTGGCTAAACCTAGCCCATTTTCTTAAAGAAGAGCAAGTAAAATACGGCGTAGTGAACCCATTACACGTGAAGAAAAGTAAAGAATTAGATGACAATTCCCCAACAAAGAATGACATCAAGGACGCAAAAGTGATTGCACAGTTGGTCAAAGACGGGAGATACGCTGTACCGAGCCTTCATCAAGGTGTTTATGCCGAACTGAGAGAAGCCATGAAAATTCGCGAGCACCTAACAACTGACCTTTGTGTTGTGCAAGCACGTGTCCATAACTGGATAGATCGGTATTTTCCAGAGTTTCTGACGGTATTTAAGGATTGGGAGTGCAAGTCTGCTATCCAAATGCTAAGCCTAAATCTACTGCCGCATGAGCTTGTTTCTGTGCCAGACGAGACGTTGCTGCAACATTTAAGAGAGGCTGCAAAGCGCGGGCTTGGTCTAGGTAGAATACAGAATCTGAAGGCAGCAGCCGGCCGTTCTGTTGGCATCAGGCAAGGCTCCGAGTTGGCTAAAATGGAGTTAAAGCTACTGCTGACACAGTACGAATGGCTTCAGAACAAACTTGAGGAACTGGAAGCAAAGCTGGATGAACTGCTATTGCAGATCCCTCATGTAAAGCAAGTGTTGGCCATAAAAGGGATTGGCCGGGATACCATCGCTGGCTTTCTAGCTGAGATAGGGGACATTGGCCAGTACCGACATCCAAAGCAGATCACGAAGCTCGCTGGACTGAACTTGAAAACAAATTCATCCGGCACACATACAGGACAAACCAGAATAACAAAGAGAGGCAGGAAACGGCTTCGTGCCTTGCTCTTTAGAGTGATGATGCCGCTAGTCGCTAAAAATTCAGCCTTTCGAACCCTGCACGAGTACTATACCAAACGGCCTGTGAATCCATTAAAAAAGATGCAGTCTCTCATTGCGTTATGTAACAAACTCATACAAGAAAAGATGATCCAGGATATCCCTCGATTTACGGAGATACCACAAGCAGCTTAAATTTCGTTTTATATGATGATGACCTAGACATAGCAAGATAACAAGAAGCACGGATGAGTCGGAAAGGCACTATCCTTACGGACGAAGATCCTGTCGGGCAGCATATCTGACCTCCACCTCATGGACAGGTTGAATGAAGGAATGTGGGAGCGTAGACTCTGCGAGATGTGGGAGGGTTGACCACCATGAGCTTATGTGGAGATCCAAAGGTGCAACCATACATTACCATACCATCCGTTTTTTACAACAGGTGGTTTATGTAGAGAGTCTTTTGTCCCTCGGCATATCCATAAATTTCTTCCTCTACAACTTCATACCATTGAATGTTATCTGCTAAAAAGTATTTAAAGGTCAAAAGCTGAGAAAACGAGAGTATTTGAGAGCAAAGCGTTTCTCCATAGAGGGAGTTTAATGGCAAGGGAATAGTGATGTGGAACTAGAATTACTAATTAACTGTAAACAATGGCGAAATCTATTGATTTTGATATGAGGAGAAAATTAATGATTGAATATCGCGGAGTTGAAATTTTGTTTGAACATGGATATATTCGGACAAATGGACTTTATAAAATGATTGATAAAGAATTTATTATATCCATTAAAAAAAAGGTTATATGATGAGTATGTAGAGCTAATCAGATATTTAATTAATTGCGTAATTGATGATAAGCCATCAATTAAGCCTGACCAAACTATTGCATACCATTCTTGGTTGGTAAAATGTTATGAACTTTCTGAACTTTATTATGAGATATTGGAAGTCCAAAGCAATGGTGAAGGTCTTGGAGAAGGTGCTGACTATGCAATTAAAGTAGTCCAAGAACAAAAACAAGAATGTCAGAAATACGAGTCAACTCCGAAATTTCCAATTTTTAATCAAATGATAGTTATTTCTAATATTGTGTACGAAGGACTAGCGGTCGATGCAGTGAGATATCTTTCACCAGAGCATATGTCTGGGTGGTGGCTTACAACTGACCTGTATGACGATAACGTGGAATCTTTGATGACGGTTCATTATCACCATGTAGCATTTATAAGACCAGAGCTAATCAAATATTTCGCTTTACCTTATGGATATAGATTTAATATCACAGGGAAAGAACAAGATGTTTGGTTCGATGAAAATGCAATAAAATAAACTTCTTGTGCCTCAGAGCTGGTCCATTACGCTCCCTCGATATGATTCAGTTTCCTCACTCAGGCTCATGAATTCGCAGGATTTCTAAGTTGAAGAGAAGAAGAGAAGAAGAAGGAGGAGTTGGAGTGCCCAAGGTGAAGCTTGTAAGCATGTAATACTTGGGTGGTGCCAACACTGGTATGGACTTCCTGGGCGATGTCTACAACAACGACCAGATGATGAACGATAATGTTTTCTATGAGTTGAGTTTGTTTGTCCTGTGCCTTAAACTTTATGATAGAGCGACCTCTTAGATGGGCTTTTTGAGGCTATGACCTCGTGCGTAACCCCATCTTACTGAGTCGCTCGTTTTTGTTCAAACGCCAAATTTTTCGTTTTACAGGAATTCTAACGAGGAACATTAGTTAAATGGGACGGTAAGCAATAGTTTGTAAAAAGCACTTCAAAACTTATTTGTAATTCAGGTGTTTCACTCCAAAACACAACTTCAAAACTTAATTTGTCAATCGATTTTATAAGAAAAGCCAGCAAACCCTTGAGTTTGCTGGCTTCTTGCACTTCAAAACTTATTTGTCACCCAACAGCGGTTGTTGGAGGACAAATAAGTCTTGAAGTAACAAATAAAGTCTTGAAGTAACAAATTAAGTTTTGAAGTGGTATGAATTGATATAAAGCTGGCGAGGATATTAGCCGTAAATTAAAAAACAAGCGAGATCCCAAAAACCGGATTCCAGCTTGTTTTTTATTTCCGGCTGCTCAACTGAATTTTCCTAAATTCATTCGGGCTAATCTTTTCTAATTGTTTAAAGACGGTACTAAAATAATTCGCATCTTCAAAACCGGTCAAAGTGGCAATTTCCTTAATCTGCATCTGTGGATGATTGTGTAAGAGCAGCTCTTTGCTCTTTTTTATGCGAACGGAATTAATATATTGAAAGATTCGGACATTGATTGTCTTTTTAAAAATGGTACATAAATGCTGGGGGGTAACGCCCGTCAGCTCAGCCATGGACTCCAGAGCAAGCGGTTGATTGTAGTTCTGTTCAATGTAATCCAATAAAGGTTTAAGTTTGTGAGTCAGAAGGTCGGCACTCTGATTAGGCTGAACGGAAGCATATTGGATAATATCGGTCAGCAAGGCGTAGATGACGCTTGAGCATTGGATCCCTTTCATCGGCCTATCGGACTGTTGAATGTCCAGTGCTTGCTGAATTCTCGAAATAAATATGTCGGGTCGGATCACATAAAACGCTCCAGAGTTTTGAATTTCCGCCATATATCGAAGAAAAGGCTCCACTTGGCGACCGTCGAAGACGATCCAGTCTACGATCCATGAAGGACTTAATGCATAGTACTCATGAGGCTCATTTTTCAATAGAAGCATGGCCATGCCTTCTTTCACCCGGAACGTTTTGCCTGCAGTCCGTAACTCCCCTTCACCTTCCATACACTGAATCCATTGGTAAAAGTATCCCTTCTCGCGCACGATATGTTCCTGCTTCCAACCTGATCCCACATCAACTAAATAATAGGGAAGCAATCTATCCGATTCCGTTATAATGGGAATTTGTCTTCTCACAAAAGATACCACCTTAATATTTTTGTGCTTATCTTAAAATAATTAGATTGTTTTAAAGTTGCTACGGATTTTATAATTTGAATATAACAAAGCTTGTACCTATAAGCAATGAAAGGACGGTATCAAAATGAGCCGAAAAGAGACCCTCATGATGAGCGGTTGGGAGTTTACTTTAAAAGAGCCAGAGGATCAGAACTTTGCGCCTGTGCATTTGCCACATGACTGGGCAATCGCAGCGCCGATCAACATGAACATGAAGCAGGGGGCACCTCAGGGATTCCGAGAACGATGGGGAATTGGTTGGTACAGAAAAAATCTTGTTTTGGACAGCATGAAAAAAGGGTATGTGTATCACTTGCAATTTGACGGTGTGTATGAAAACTGTACGGTATGGGTGAACGGGAACGAAGTCGGCGGGCGAAAATATGGGTACTCCAGATTTACGCTGGATATTACCCATGCGATTCAAGAAGGAGATAATCAGATCCTTGTAAAGGTGGATAACACTTCTTTCCCGGCAGATCGGTGGTATTCTGGAGCGGGCATTTACCGAAATGTCAAATTGCTGGAGCTACATCACAATCATCTGAAACCGGGAGACATTCAAGTGAAATCCGTGTTGGAGGGAAGTACGGGTGTCGTTATGATACGAACAGGGACATCTTCGTTGGTAACAGCAACGATCACGGATGGAACCGTTCGTCTAACAGGCACATCAGAGGATGGCGTCATTCGTATAGAGATTCCGAACGTTAAGCGTTGGAGTCCGGAACAACCTAATTTGTATCAAGTCGATTTGTCCCTTTATGAGGGGAATCAAGTGGTAGATGGGTATCGCTTGCGAATCGGTGTTCGAGAGATCGAGATGATACCCGGGAAAGGGATGTTTCTCAACGGCAACTTGACTAAGATTAAGGGATTTTGCATTCATCAGGATGCGGGTTGTCTGGGCGTAGCTGTTCCAGCGGAAATTTGGAAAGATCGACTGCTCAAATTCAAAGCGATGGGATGTAATGCTATTCGTCCATCTCACCATATGCCTGCTGCTGAACTCCTAGATCTGTGTGATGAAATCGGGCTGCTTGTGTATGAAGAAGCGTTTGATAAATGGACGGGCGGCTCCTACCGCAGATATTTTGAGACGGAATGGCAAGCAGACTTGGAAGCGATGGTGAAGAGAGATCGTAATCATCCTTGTATTTTCATGTGGGGCGTAGGAAATGAGGTTGAAAATCAAGCGCAAGCGTCCATGCTTAGCATTCTAAAAATGCTGAAAGAACATCTGCTTACTTTGGACGACACCAGACCGGTTTCTTATGCGATGAATCCTCACTTTAAATACGAGAGCGAAGTGGATTTATCCAAAATCAAAGATATTCAGCAGTTCGTAGACGAAGTGAGTGATACAGAGATCTATGATAAGTATGAACGAGTGGAGCGGATTGCCCGAATTGCGGAGATTGTGGATGTCATTAGCTGCAATTATCAAGAACAATGGTATCCCCTTATCCATGAGGCTGTTCCGAATAAATTAATACTGGGAACCGAGACGTTTCAATATTTCCGCGGACATCCGGATCAGATGCAAAATTTTTCGGATGAAAATCCATGGCTCGATGTGGAAAAGCTTGATTACGTCATCGGCGGCATGCTCTGGACGGGTATTGATTATCTCGGTGAGTCGATGGGGTACCCTGCCAAAGGGTGGGCAGGTTCATTGTTCTCCACGAACAATGAACGTAAGCCGATTTCTTATCTGTATGAAAGTTATTGGACAGATAAGCCGATGGTGTACTTGGCCGTCATGGATTATTCCTTGCAGGATGAAGGGGCAAAAGAGCATTGGGATGCCCCTAGGTATGCGAGCCATTGGAACTTTCCTCAATTTAATAAGACGGTCATTCCTTATATGATTGCCACGAACTGTGAAGAAGTGACGATTGATCTGAACGGCAAACAGTTTCATGTCAAGGAGCCGAGTTCCTATCCGAACCGCATGATTACAGGCTTTCTGCCTTATCAGCCGGGGACGATTAAAGTCAGAGGCTTTAAAGACAAGCATGAAGTGTGCAGCTATGTGTTGAAAACAGCAGGGCCAGCCGTTAAACTTGGCTTCGTTGAAGAAGTCGTCCATCTGGCGGCAAAAGAAGGCTATCAAAAATTATTCACGGTTCGTGCCATGGATGCAGACGGCGTATCGGTGTTCCGCGAGAGCGCCAAAGTCTCCTTTCAGGTGACGGGGCCGGCGGAGATCGTGGCTGTCGATAATGGGGATCTGTGTTCAAGCGAGCCCTACGATCGTAACTGGATGCACATGTATCGGGGCTGTGTCAGCACGGTCATCCGACTGACCGGTGAAGCTGGGCGTGTCGTGGTAACCGCGCATTCAGAAGGGATGTATTCGGCTCAGCTCGTCATGAGTGTAAATTAGCTTTATGTAAAGGAAGGTCTAAAGGATGGAATTTGGCTACGCAATTAAAACCGACTTATGTGGTACGTATGATATGGAGCAAGGATATGGCTTCTCCCTTCCGCTGATGCGCTCCAAAGTGGAGGATATGCGAGATTCCTGGCCAGGCGATTATTTTATCCCTGCGGTCCCAACACTTCTCATGGATGTTCCGAACGGGAACTATCGTGTTACGCTTACGATCGGCTCTCCGAATCGACAAGCGGTAACGACGGTGAAGGAGGGACTCGGTCGATTAAGACTGTACGAGTTGAAGACTGAAGCAGGGGTTGTTGTGAAAAAGTCGTTTGCCGTTCATGTTGCCGACGGGCAGTTAAAGCTAGCTTTTAGCGGCGAGGCGCCTAGTGTCCAGCAGGTAGAAGTGATGCGGCTGGCGAGTTTGCCAACGCTCTTTCTCGCGGGGGATTCGACGGTCACGGACCAGCCTTCCTTTCATTATCCGTATACAGGTTGGGGGCAAACCATCGGTTTATTTCTGAGCGACGGCTTAGCGATCGCGAATCATGCCTGCTCCGGCAGAAGCAGTAAAAGCTTCATTCAAGAAAGTCGCTTAAGCCGGATCGCTAAGAAGCTTCGCGGCGGCGATTTCCTGGTCATCCAATTCGCTCATAATGATGAGAAAGAGAGTGATATCGGTACGGAGCCTTTTACCACCTATCCCACGTATTTAAAGCAATATCTCGATCTTGCCAGGGATACAGGGGCGTATCCGCTGCTGGTTGCGCCTATGCATCGCCGCTTCTTTGAGGAGGACGGCACGATTCGAAACACACACGGCGATTATATCGAGGCGATGCGCCAGCTTGCGGAACAAGAGGGCATACCGTTCATCGATCTGGCTGCCAGAAGTAAAGAGTACTTTGAGGAGCTTGGCGAAGAGCGCACGAAGCAAGTGTTTCTTTGGACGGAAGCGGGACAATATGAGTATCTGCCGGAGGGTACGCAAGATAATACGCATTTTACCGAGCCGGGTGCGGTCGAAATTGCCAGATTAATTGTCAGTGAGATCGAGGGTAAAGGGATTGAACCTTTACAGCGTCATTTGCTGCCGGGCGCGGAAGCTTTGGTTGCAAGCAGAATTGAATAGCATTACGCAAAAACGAACTTAACGCAAGCCACTCTGATTCGGGGTGGCTTTTTTTTATGTAGAAAATTATCGAGTTTTTTCCTAATTGTTATCGAGTTTTTACATTGAGTTCCGTTCTAATTTTCGCTAACGTAATATCAAATGTGTTTAGAGAGATCGATATTTTCCGTTTGAAACCGTTTCAACTTGGGTTAAGCTAAAAAGAGAAACTGAAATATAGGCGTTTCTTTTTTCGAATACGTTGTAGGTTATAGGGAGGGGCGTCGTGACTATGGAGAGGTTCAATAATCATCTGAACTTCAAAAACATGAAGATTAAGTATCGATTGATGAGTGTCATGATGCTGTTGATTATATGTTTTTGTATCGTTGTTGTGATTTGTTTGCAATATGTCTTTAAAGCGTATGATGAAATGTTGTACAGTCAGTCGGCAGGGGCCATTAACAATTCCATAGGTGACATTGAGACTGAACTCCAAAGCATTGAAGCGTTTACCTTGAGTATTTCGACCGATGCACGGATACAGCAGCAACTCAGCAAAGCCAAAGAAATAACTAACGAGTACGACAGGGCACAGATACTACAGGACTTTAAAAATAAAATATTTACAAGCATGCTGACTGACAAATATATTTCGTCGATCCGTTTTGTTAATGAAAGTGGCTACGATATGATGGTGAATCAGTCTGCACAGGTACCAGACGAAAATAAGAAAAATGAAGCGGTTGTTAAAGCCAAGGAAGGCAAAGGGGCCAACGTTTGGATTGAACCCGATAATATGAACGCTTACTTGTTGTCTGCACGGGAAATCCGGTCTATCGGCGTTGATATGTTGGCTCCATTAGGCACGTTAATCGTTCAATTGAATTTGGATTCTCTAATTCAGAATCATTTATCCATAACCAAAGATAAAGTAACTCTTGCTATTTGGAAAGGTAATCAACCGATTTATACACCTGACCTTAAGTTTCAACCAAGCACCGCAATGCTCGCCTCCAAACAAGGGTATCTGACTGAAAAAATAGAGGGATCGAGTTACTTTATCGCCTACACGACATCCCGTGTTACAGGATGGACGTACTATAATCTTATTTCCTACAACAATATTTTTAAGAAAAAAAATGATTTGCGCTTCGCCCTTCTTGTGGTCGTGCTCCTTTCGTTGCTTACAGTTATTGCGATTAGCTACCGAGTAGCGAGAGGGATAACGAAGCCAATTGAAAATTTATCGATGCAAATGAAGCAGGCGGAGAAAGGCGATTTCGGAGAGATTGTTTTAGAGGAGACCGATCGGTCTGATGAAGTCGGATATTTGCAAAGGCGTTTTCTTATCATGATTCAGAGAATCGAGGCGTTGATTGAAGAGAATTATACAAGGCAAATTATGCTGAAGGATACGGAGTTTAGGGCATTGCAAGCTCAAATTAACCCCCATTTTTTGTATAATACGTTGACTTCGATCAACTGGATAGCAAGGGTCGGCGGTCAGCACAAGATCTCCACGATGGTCGAATCACTTAGCCGTCTGCTTCGTAACGCCATGAACAATCAAGTTGAAGTGATTACTCTAGGTGAGGAAATCGGATTGTTACAAGATTATATGAACATTCAAAAGGTAAGATATGAAAGCGAACTCCAATTTAATCTAAGTGTAGATGAGCGTTTCTATTCATATCAAATCCCTAAAATGTTACTCCAACCTATTGTTGAAAATGCAATTAAGCATGGTTTGGAAAACATGCTTGAAAGCTGCACAATAACCGTTGAAGCCGCGGAAACGACAGAGATAATTGAAGTGTCTGTTTCAGACAATGGCCCTGGGATGGAGGAGGAGTTCCTGGAACGATTGCGAGCATTTGAAATTACATCAAAAGGAACAGGAATTGGATTGAAAAATATTAATGAGCGACTAAAGCTAATGTATGGAGAACAGGCGGGACTACGCTTCAAAAGTACGGTTGGACTTGGCACATGCGTTACGGTGAGTATTCCAAAAGAGGGGGAGAACCATGCATAAAGTTCTAATCGTCGACGACGAGAAGCTATCCAGAGACAGTATAGCTCAATTAATAAGTTGGTCCGAACATGATCTAGCTTTGGTTGGTGCTGCAAAAAATGGATTTGAGGCACTAGAACTTTTCGAAGCAGAGCGACCGGACATCATCATCACGGACATAAAAATGCCTATTATGAATGGGCTTGAATTAATTCGTAAAATTCAAGAAAAGCAGGAGCATGCCGTTGTATTTGTTGTGTTATCTGGCTATGACGATTATGCATATATGAGTGAAGCAATGAGAAGTGGCCTTAAGCATTATTTACTCAAACCATGTAATGAAGTTCAAATATTGGAAGTTTTGACAGAAATCAAAAAAGAAATTGAACAGGAACATGAAAAACAGAATTTTATAACAAAGCTTCACCATCATTATAAGAAGATGCTACCACATGTTAAAGAGCAGTTTCTTCGGGATATTGCCCTAACGGGAGCGTATAATCAGCGGGATTTTGATGAGTTTATGGAAATGTTACACACTAATATTCAGACATTTCAGCTCGTGCTAGTACAATTTAGCGACTCATGTGGGTACTTACAAAGATTTGCATTAAAAAACATAGCAGAGGATCTCTTCACATCTGAAGGACTAATTTTAAGCACTGTGGTAGAAGAAAGTGTTTTATTGCTAATACCTTCAATGGACTTCCAGAAATTAATTGCCATTCTCAATCGGATGAGTGAGATTTATAAATCCTATTATCATCTAGAGCTCTTTATTGGTGTAAGTACTGATGGAGGATTTAAGGATATTCGTGGCATGTATAAAGAGGTTCAAGGGTATTTGAGGCACCGTTTTTACTTTACAGAGGGATGTATAATTACACGTGAAGATGTACAAGACGGCGTTGGTTCCTCTAGACAGGAGGACTTTTCAGCTTCATTTGAGGAAATTACAATGTCTGTTAAAGCGGGAGACGTAAAGGCAGCAGAGGAAAGACTGAGAGAATTATTTCAGATATTTGAAATTCGTCGAATGGAAATCAATGAGGTCATCGCCTACTGCATGGAGCTTTATTTAATAATTATTCGAAAGGGACAGCTGCCCCCAGCCCCGGAGCAGCTCGCTCAGGTAGTTCGTTTCCAAGAATTCAGTAGCTTACAAGAAACGTTTGAGTATCTAAAATCAGTTATGGGAACAATTGCAACGACTAATCAAGATGCTTCTTCATCAAAGCACCATCGTATGGTTGCTTCCGTATTGCAAATTGTTGAAGAGCACTTATCCAATCCAGATCTAACTCTCACTTGGATTGGAAAAGAGTTGCTTTATATTAATGTTGACTATTTGGGGAGACTCTTTACTAAAGAGATGGGCGTGAAGTTCTCGCAATATGTAATTGACCGACGGATGGAATTGGCAAAACACCTAATTGAACAGACATCAGATTTTAAAATATATGAAATTTCAACAATGACGGGCTTCCGTGAGGAGACCCAGTATTTTGGAAAGGTATTTAAGAAATATACCGGTATGACACCTTCGGAATATAAACGGAGTTACGAAGAAAGAAGATCCCGCGGCATCGAATGATGTTAGAAAATGTAGATTTTCTACGGGGAAGTTCTCGAGTTATTTCATTGTTCGTTTATGCCATGGTTAGTATGATGTAAATAAGACGATGATAGCTCGCAGGGCCCAAGAGCAGGTCATAGTCTTTCAACGGACACATACAGAAGGGGTAATGAGAATGAAAAAAAGATGGATAGCTCCCGTGGCGGCAAGCGTCGTTGTCGCTTTAGGATTAGTCGGATGTTCAAGTGGTAATAAGGACACGACAACTACCTCTACTCAAACTCCGGCAGCAGCAGCTTCTGCTCAACCGGATAAAAATGCAACACTTCGTGTGTTCTGGTGGGGGACTCAACCTCGGCATGATGCTACAAATAAGGTTCTGGATTTATACAAAAGTAGTCATCCAAACATTACGTTCCAACCTGAATTCCAAGCTTTTGACGGTTATTTCCAAAAGATGACACTTCAGGCAGCCACCAATAATATGCCAGATGTGTTCCAGTACTTTGTAGGTTCGGCGGATACTATGCAATTCATTGAGAAAAATCAGGTTGCTCCGATCGATGATCTTATTGCAAAAGGATTAATCGATGTTAGTGGTATTAGTGAAAGTGCTCTAACAGCAGGAAAAATTAATGGCAAAACTTATGGTATTCCATTGGGAGTTAGTGCAAAAGCCATGGTTATCGACCCTGAAGCCTACCAGAAAGCGGGTCTTACGGTTCCAGAAAACGGGTATGCCACATGGGAAGACCTTGGTAAAGACCTCGTGAAGCTGAAAGCAGTAACGGGTTCGTACGGTGGGGATGACTTTATGACCTTGAACGACGTTTTCCCTTATTATGCGAGACAGTTCGGTCAGGTTCAATATGCAGACAAAACTGGAATCGGATTTGAAGAAAAAACATACGTAGACTTCTATACCATGAAGAAGTCGTTGATGAAGGACGGCTTAATTCCACCAGTAGACGTTGTTGTATCCATCAAATCGCCGGAAGAATCTATGCTGGCGAAGAAAAAGTCGGCAATCAGTTTCTTATACTCCAACCAGTTGCCTAATATCACAAAAGCGGCTGGAAGACAGCTGAAACTGATACCGCTTCCAGGTCCGAATGCAGCCAAAGGTGCGGCTCTCCCGGCATCGGCGCAATTTAGCATTGCTGCGAATTCTCAAAATAAAGAAGAAGCAGCGAAGTTTATCAGCTATTTTGTCAATAACGTGGATGCTAACAAAATTCTGAATGCAGAGCGCGGGATGCCGGCGGTTGCAAAGGTCAGAGAAGGTATTAAAGAAGGATTTGCGCCAGAACAGAAGGCGGTAGCAGAGTATATCGATAAGATCGCTAAAGCAAGCTCTCCAATTGATCCGCCGGTACCAAACGGATCCACTGAGATTTTCAACTTGATGAAGGATTTAGAGCAACAAATTTTATATGATAAGATAACGCCTCAACAAGGCTATGCAACATTGAAAGTTGAAGCTGCTAAAATCATTGAAAAGAACAAGAAATAATAGTGAAACGCGGGAACGTTCGGAGAAATCCAATGCTCCCGCTATTTATAGGTAGGTGATAGTGGCAATGGGAACCATACAAAAACGATATGAAAATTCGGTAGGATATACGTTTATCCTTCCATGGATCATCGGATTCTTAGCATTTACCCTAATTCCAATGGGGTGCCTTATTTATTTCTCTTTTACTAAATACGATCTATTGTCCGCCCCAAAGTGGATTGGGCTGGATAACTACCTTACCATTTTTAAAAGTGATGGAAAGTTCTTGCAATCTTTGAAGGTTACACTGATCTATGTGTTTATTGGGACACCTTTGCGTTTGGCTGTAGCTCTAGCGATAGCAATGTTGTTGAACACGAAACATCGTCTCATTGGAGTGTACAGAACTGTGTTCTACATTCCTTCAATTATTGGCGGAAGTGTAGCCGTTGCTGTCATGTGGGGATTGCTCTTCTCACGTACAGGGGCAATTAACTCCCTGATCGGTGTACTGTTTGGCAGAACACCAGATATTTCGTGGGTCGGCGATCCGAGCACGGCATTAGGCTCTCTTGTTTTACTTAGTATGTGGCAGTTCGGGTCTTCCATGGTCATTTTCTTGGCAGGCCTTAAGAATATTCCTGCATCTTATTATGAAGCAGCTGTTATGGATGGTGCAGGAGGTTTTCAACGATTTATTAGAGTGACAATGCCAATGCTAAGCCCTGTATTGTTTTTTAATCTAATCATGCAGACGATTGGTGGATTTATGACCTTTGCTCAGGGGCTTATTATTACGAACGGCGGCCCGCTAGATAAAACATTATTTTATCAATTATATGTCTACCGGCAGGGGTTTGAACTATTTCACATGGGATATGCTGCAGCACTATCTTGCATTTTGCTAGTCATTGTGGCAATCCTTACATCAATTATTTTTAAAACCTCCAATTCGTGGGTTCATTATGAGTCAAAGGGGTAAAAGATATGGTTAAATACAGAAACTCAAGTTTTCAAAGTGTAGGGTTCCACGTGTTATGCACTTTGATTGCGCTGCTTGCTATGTACCCCTTGCTTTGGATGCTCGCAAGTTCGTTTAAGGAGCCTGAGAAGGTGTTTGTCGATGCCCATTCCTTGATTCCGCAGGTTTGGAATTTCTCAAACTTTGCCCGTGGATGGCAGGGTTTTGCAGGCATTACCTTCGCAACTTTTTATAAGAATACGATCATTGTTGTTCTGCTTTCTACTGCTGGCATGATTGCTTCATGTTCTTGGATTGCGTATGGATTTGCTCGAATTCCTTTTCGTTTTAAAAAGTTTTGGTTTGCAACAGTTATGATAACATTATTACTCCCAAGTCAAATTATTTTAATTCCTCAATACATTATCTTTTACAAAATGCACTGGGTGAATACAATTTTACCTCTAGTCGTGCCAAGTTTCTTTGGTTCAGCCTTCTTTATTTTTTTGATTATGCAATTTATCCGTACAATTCCGGATGAACTGGATGAATCGGCGAAAATCGACGGCTGCAGCAGGTTCGCTGTTTTCTTTAGAATCGTGCTGCCTTTGATTGTCCCGGCTATTGTAACAACGGCTATCTTTCAGTTTTATTGGAGCTGGGAGAACTTCTTTGACGCAATGATTTATTTGGGTAGACCTAAAATGTATACGTTAGGCGTTGCGTTACGGATGTTTTCAGATCCAACTTCACACACGGATTGGTCCGGTATGTTTGCCATGGCAAGTCTCTCCATACTTCCACCTATTGCTGTATTTTTTATCTTCCAACGCTACATTGTGGACGGAATTAGTACAACGGGATTAAAAGGTTGAATGTTGTAGGAAGAAACTAGTGGCTCAACCATGAACAGCATGGTTGTGAATAAATACATGAGAAGCACCGCCTATTCCCAGTGAAAGACGGTGCTTCTTTTTGTTAATACAAGGAATATGCCTTTTATTGGCCGAGAGTAGGTAAAAATAATCGCATACATTAAATCATAAACAAGAGAGGTTGAGACTTGGTAATGAAAAATATAAATCAAATGCCAATAGATCTGATGGTAGCACCTGCAACTTTGGCCACTGATAGTCTAACTTTAGTATGGGACAAGCCTTTAGATTATGCGAACATTATTGGTTATGCTGTGTTTCAGGATGAGGTAAGAATTGCAATAACCAAACCCAATCAAACTCATTTTTCATTAAGAGGATTAAGCGAAGATACAATTTATCAATTTCGTATTCAAGCTGTAAGCGCGTACGACAATCCCTCAACTCCCAATTTAACTGTAAGAACGAAGCCAGCATGCACTATCATTGATGTAACAAAGTCCCCCTACTGTGCAGATGCTTCTGGGGAGAGCATAAGCACCATTACCGTGCAAAAAGCGATTGATGATTGCCCAGCAGGTGGGACGGTTTTCATTCCAAAAGGTGCAATTGTTCTTACAGGTACTCTCGAGCTTAAAAGTGAAATGACCCTTCACGTAGATGGAATGTTAAAAGGGAGCCTTGATCCAAATGACTATATCGTACCGAAAGAGCGCAGACAAAGTTATAAAGGTATGGTAAATGAAGATGGACTAATCCTAACGAGGTATGAAGGCTGGGAGATGTATTGTTACCGTAGCTTGATTAATGCAGGCCACTTAAATCCCGAAAACCGTTTGATAGAAACCTGTGAGAATATAAGAATTTGTGGTGATGGTACGATTTACGGTGGCGGAAACGAACTGGGGACCGCCATGAAACAATTATATGCAGACAAAGAAAAGTATCCTGAATATGTTTCGGACGGCATGGGGGGGGAGACGCATACGCGGTCGACTGCTTGGTTTTATCCAGTGCAAGAACGTACACCTTACCGGTATCAATATTGAAAATCCTTCATGTTGGACTGTCCACATGATTTACTGCGATACGGTTACTACACATGGTGTCAGTATTAAGTCGAGAGGCATTGATAATGGTGATGGGTGGGATCCGGATTCCTCTAGAAATCTGATGATCTTTGACACAACCTTTGACACTGGTGATGATTGTATTGCCATAAAATCAGGCAAAAACCCTGATGGCAATCGGGTTAATATTCCTACTGAGAATGTTCGAATATTTGATTTGAACATGCTTGGCGGCCATGGAATGGCGATTGGTAGCGAGCAATCAGGTGGAGTGAAAGGCGTCTATATGCGAGACTGCGTTATTCAAAACACGAAATATGGGCTGGAACTAAAAGCACATAATTCAAGAGGTGGCTATATTGAGGATTTACTAATGGTAGATTGTGTAATCGACAGATTTATGGCACATAGTGTTACTTATAATGCAGATGGAATTCCTGCCCCCACGTTACCATACTTTAAGGGGATCACAATAAAAAATACGGTTATTGATGGTGCTGGGAGAGCGGTGGAGCTTATTGGATTTACCCATGATGGGGAAGAGCATGTGAAAGACTACTATGTACAAGATGTTCTTTTGGAAAATATAATCCTTGGCAATGAAAACGATGATATCAAAGAGATATTTTTAAAAGCATGTAATCAAATTACGTTCAAAAATGTAAGACTACGTAATGGGAAAAAAACTACTTATACGACAAACAAAGATACAGTGTTTGGCGTTCAAATAATTGATTAGTAGGGCTAAAACCATTTGAACTAGAAGTAACAAGCCGATGTAACCACTGATTATAGCGGCTTGTTCTTTATATTTTCGGTGTAACTATAAAAAGTCGATTTTGTTCCAATCTCTTCTCGAGTTTTTACATTGTTAAGAGATATCTTGTAAAGTACGATAATTGTGAATTAAAAGAATTTAAAAAGGAGGCTGCGGAGTTTACGAAATGATTTTTTTTGCAGCTAGATCGACACTCATGATATTACTTTGAGGAGGTAAGTATTACATGTTTAGAAAACTGCTAACGATGTCATGCATGCTAGTATGCTCTATGTCACTACTCTCGGGTATTTCATCATTACCTGAAACTGCAAGTGCGGCGACCCCGATCTCTACCTTGGATACGACAACTTATGAAAAACCGACCCTCGTTGCTGACGGAAAGCCGTTTTTCTTCAACGGTATCCAAATTAGGGATGATAAGATTTTAACTCGATTCAATTATAATGATGCCCAGATGCAAAATGTGTATCAACTTGCGGCTGATAATGGTTTTACTGTGGCAAATTCGCAGATTTTGTGGTCTATGGTCCAACCGGATCAGCAGTTTTCTGCAACCGCTTCCACATATATTTCAGGGGGCACAAATGCAAGTACGAATTTCTCGACTAGTAGTTCTGTTAAAGCGAAGTATGATGCTGCAAATACAAGCAATCAGGCGTTAACATACTTGAAATTTGATTTTTCCACTTTGTTGGGCACCTCTGCAGATGCCGCGAAAATTAGAATTTATGTGAATAGTATGGATACTGGTACTGCAAATTTACATCTCTACGGCATTACAGATGACTCTTGGAATGCATCTACAATGACATGGAACAACGGGGCTCCAAACCACAGCGGGTATAATGTTACAGGAACTTTAGGGACGGACCTTTTTGATTTAGGCGTTACGCCTTCGTACGACCCTGTGAATCAGGTAGCTTTCTACGATTTTGACGTAACTGACTTTATTAATAACCATGCATTTGGAGATGGTAAAAAAGCATCATTCATTCTGCAAACGGATACAACAAATAACATTGGCGTAACGATGGATGGAGCAGCAGGGACAACCGCTCCACCTAAACTTGTGATATCCAGGGCAAATGCATGGGATTATTCCTGGGTAGATAAGGTGATCGGATTTGCCGAGAACGCTAAATTAAAACTTGAATTAATGTGGTTTGGTTCTGATACAACGAAGCAGACGATTGATAGCCGAGTACCTTACTACGTCATTCGAAACTATACAAAAATGCAGACGAGTGACGGAAGAAGCTTGATTAGCAAAACAGCGGGATATACCAATGAAGGTGTATATATCTTCCGTATGTCCAAAAATGATCCAAATTTAAGGGCACAAGAGTATACTGCCTTGAAAAATCTTTTCGATCATGTAGCTGTGTATAATACCGCTCATGGTAATAAGAAAACCGTTATAGGTGCAGATATAAGTAATGAACCAGGAAATGATATTGGTGATGCTCGTTCTTACGATGCTTATAGTAATGCTGACTACACCGCGGGTGGATATACATCGCATACTGCATTCGAGGCTGATTCTTACTGGACTTGGGTACAAAACTTAGGTGCAGCTGTAAAACAATCTAATTATCCAGTATGGACGAGAATTAACTTCCATACATTCCAGGTGGGCTTCGTTAACAGAAATGAAGATACAAAGGCTGCAGGGGGCACCTCATATGTCGATTTTGTAGGGTATGATCCCTATATTGGGACTACCGATGAAGGGTACCGATATGGGCTAGGATTGTGGCCTGATTCAAATTATTTGCCATATAACTACGGACAAAATTATCCGATGATTATGGAAACATCAGCTGCACGTTCGAATTCTGATTATCTGAATCTCGCTACGATTGCCGGAGGCTCGGCATATAATCTTTACAACATGATGGCTAATGACGGTAACGACATGTATAACAATGGTACGAACAATGTACCGGTAGCGAATAACACGAATATTGCTGCAATTAAAAATACGAATATTTGGCTGAAGTCATTAGGTTACGATCTTGCTACTAAAAAACCGGACAGTGCTGGCGGCACAAAACTGAAATTCTTTAATGAACGTGGAGGTACTTCTGCGAATATTACGAAGAAGCTTCGTGGTATGGACGTGAACTACACGACAAGCAATCAAGGTGTCGGTATTGCAGTTGAGGAAAGCGACAAATCCATCGCTCTAGCTAGTAAAACCGCTTCGACTTTTACTTTGAAAAATGCCCTCGCCTATGGTCCGGTTACGATGACGACAGGTTCTTTCGATGTGGATAACAATTGGATTTCTCAAGGTTCCAAGACATTTACAACAAGTGGTGATGATGTCGTTGTAAGTATGAATGCTTACGAAACAATTCTGGTACAGACGACAAAGACTATTCCTATTTTAAACACGACGTATGCTTTGAATGATAACTTTAATAGCCAAGCTACAGGTGCGGCACCATCAGGCTGGACGACATCCGGATCTATAGGAGGTTCAGTTACGATTACAGAAAAACCGGGGCTCCTCGATAAGAGCTTCCGTATTAATCGTACTGCCACAACATCCGGCCAGTCTTATGCATCAAAATCATTCGCCCCTTTGAATGGTATTATAAAGCTAAAGGCTAGAACACGGTTCAATGCAACTTCATCTTGGTTCGGAGCTCCATTTGTTTTTGACAGCCAAGGGAATACGCTGATCGCCATTGCCTTTGATGCATCTGGAAATATCGTCTATAAAAATTCTTCCGGTGCATGGACAACGCTTCAAACTTATTCAAGCAGAGCCTGGTATGATCTTGACATGACTCTTAATACTTATACAGATACTTATGATTTATATATCAATGGTGTCAAGATGTTGAGTCAGGCGCCTTTCGTTACACCAGTATCCAACATTGCCAAAGTACAGTTCTACACAGAAAATGCAGCTGGAGTGGCTGATTTTGATAGCATCAAAGTGTATCAAGAAACAGCCCCAGTTCGCTATGAAGGCGAATTCACATCTGTTACTGCAAACGGTACGACAATCAGTAATGTCAATGACTCGGCAGCAAGCGGCGGAGGATATAGCCAAACAGCAAGCTCGTCAACTACAGGAAATTGGGTAGAATACACCCTTAATGTTCCTGTAGATGGCGTATATAACGTCAACTTCGGGTACAAGAAAAATACAAACAGAGGTACCGTCCAATTAGCCGTCGATGGAGTAAACCAAGGCAGCGCGGTTGATGAGTATTCTGCTTCTGCAGCCTACAGTGCATCTGATCTCGGTAATGTGATGCTATCGGCAGGGAACCATACGTTCCGCTTCACGGTGACCGGTATGAATACATCGAGCAGCAGCTATTCAGCAACATTTGATTACATTGAATTGATGCCGCAAGTAGTAACGAGCATTGTTGCACGCTCTGAAGGTGAGGCTACTTCTAATACAACTAGTGGAGTGACAGTAAGCAATATAACGGGTGACTCAGTTGCAAGCGGAGGAGGTTATCTCCAAACCAGTAACTCTACAGCGGTTGGCGACTGGGTGGAATTCACAATCAACGTCCCTGTAGCCGGTACTTATAACGTTGACTTTGGGTACAAGAAAAATACGAATAGAGGTATTACACAGCTTACAGTCGATGGTGTTAATTTGGGGAGTACAGTAGATCAGTACTCAAGTCCAGCTGCCTACTCGGCGACAGATTTAGGCAATGTTACCTTGTCGGCTGGGAACCATCTATTCCGATTTACAGTTACCGGTAAGAACTCATCGAGTAGTAATTACAACTTTACAGTAGATTATCTTGAACTTACACTCAATTAATTTGGTTGATATTTCAAATGAACTAGGCCCATGCATTTGCATGGGGCTGTTCATTTATTCGGTTGTATTGCTTATAAGTTCGCGAATTTCTACACCTTACTAATCGGATTTATACATTGTTTACCAATACAGGTATGGTTACGATATGAAATGTAAGTTGAAGTTAATCCTTGCGAAGGGGGGCTAGCCGAACTTTTTAAATTGATATAGCCAGATCATTTAAAACAAACGAATGGAGGATTGCTAATTGTTTAACTTAAAAAGAGTAGGCTTAATAAGTTGTATTGTGCTGGTTCTTACAGGGACATTGGCTTTGTCTGCAATTGCTAGTGATGCACCTATACGGTTTGAGGGTGAGAACACTACTTCTATTAATAGTGGTGTTACGACTACAAACGTGACAGATCCAGCTGCAAGCGGTGGAGGTTATTTTCAAACTGTAGCTTCCACTACACAAGGAAGTTGGGTAGAATTCACTGTTAGCGTGCCTTCAACAGGTGTCTATAACTTGGATTTCGGTTATAAGAAAAATTACGTTCGGGGAACAACACAGCTAACAATTGATGGTCTGCCCCAAGGGGGATCCGTAGATCAGTATGCAAGCTCAGCTTCCTATACGGAGTCCGACTTAGGAAATGTTGTTTTGTCTAGTGGTAATCATAAGTTTCGTTTCAATGTTATTGGAAAAAATGCTTCCAGTACGAGTTATAATTTTACAGTTGACTACCTTCAATTGACATTACTGTCTACTCGGTTTGAAGGAGAAAACTCTGCCTTCACAACCAGTGGTGTCACAACCAGCCTAGTAAGCGATGCAGCAGCAAGCGGTGGCGGCTATTTTCAGACAGGTTCTTCTACAACCACTGGCAGTTGGGTAGAATATACGTTGAATGTACCTGCTACTGGTGTATACAATGTAAATTTTGGATATAAGAAAAACTATGTAAGAGGGACAACACAATTAGCAATCGATGGTGTAAATCAAGGAATAGCCGTCGATCAGTATGCAAATACTGCATCATATGTTTCAACTAATTTAGGAAATGTTACATTATCCAGTGGTAACCACACTTTTCGGTTTACAGTCACAGGTAAAAATACGTCAAGTACAAGTTATAACTTTACAATTGACTATCTTGAACTGATGCCGAATTTTGGGCCTGCTGTTGATCCATCACTGATGAGTAATGTAAGCGGGACCAATCCTATTAATTTTCTAAGTGATTTAGCCCCAGGAAATTATGACATTACTCTAATATTGGGGGATAACGCTTCTGCCGGTTCGACAAACGTGCAAGCAGAAGCAAGGCGAACGATGCTTGGGACAGTAGCAACCGAGGCAGGCAAATTGTCTCTACAAAATTTTACAGTTAATGTAAGGGAACCTGAAGGGCAGCCGACTGGAGGGTCAAATGGTGAAGGAACACCTGGGCTAAATTTTAGTTTATCTGGAATACCGAAGCTTAATGGTATTGGCATCTCTCCAGCCCAGAATCCAAGTATGATTTACTTAGCAGGGGACTCAACGATGAGCGACTGGTTAAGTAATCCGACGACAGGTTGGGGACAGATGCTTCCGCAATATTTTAAAATTGGAACAAGTATTGCTAATTATGCAGATCCTGGTGAAAGTACTGTTAGCTATTTAAGTGATAATGCACTGTTTAACAATTTAATTTCACATGTAAACACAAATGATTATGTTCTTATCCAATTCGGACATAACGACAAAACGACGACCAAAGCAAGTTATCAAGCTAATTTAAAGACCATGATTACACAGATTAAGGCCAAGGGAGCAGTTCCTGTTTTAATAACACCCGTGGTGAGAAGACTATTTAATGAAGACAATCTAACTTTGAGTTCTACTGCCCTTCATATCAATGAGATTGGCGTTGATCTTCCTGCTGCTATGAAAGAGGTAGCTAGTACAAATAACGTTCAGTTAATTGACTTAACTGCAAAAAGTAAATTGCTTATAGAATCCCTTGGTGTCGAAGCATCAAAACCAATTTATCTTACAGTAGAAAAGGATGATAATACACATTTTAGTAAATATGGTGCGAATGAAATTGCAAAACTGGTTTTACAAGGAATGAAAGAGCTGAATTTACCTCAAGTAGCGAATTTGAGATAGAGATATAAATTAAACTAACACAGACCCAGCTAATTTGAACCATTAAAAGGAGTAAATGTATTGCGTGTATCCGTTACAAACACCCTGGCGAATCAATATGATGGTAAGTCTCTCCCATCTGGTTTAATCGGACCAGTTGGTCTATTTGGTCGGAAAAAAGTAAGAGAATAACTGTTGGAGGAAAGTCAACGTAGGGGCGGCGTATATGTTTGCCACGCTATTTATACACAAAGGATAATTCCACAACGTTGGGTGAAATGGGTCTAGAATCTTTCTTTAGAAAGATAGGGGCGGGGTATATTTGAAACCTTAGAAATTGATGTGGACGGTTGTAAGTAGTACTTCAGAACTTATTTGTAATTTAGATTTTTTGACCGAAAACACCACTTCAAATCTTTATTTGTAAATCGATTTTATTAGAAAAGCCAGCAAACCCTTGTGTTTGCTGGCTTCTTGCACTTCAAAACCTATTTGTCACCCAACAGCGGCCAAAAGTATTGGGTGACAAATAAGTTTTGAAGTAGACAATAAAGTCTTGAAGTAGACAAATAAAGTCTTGAAGTTTTAGAAAATGACCTGTGCGGTGAGATTGTATAGTAGCAAGAGATATTTAGTCAGTAGTTGCGTTCACTCCATTGGGTGAACGCATTTTGCGCGGAATTGTATTTCTGATAATTCCCTACTGGTTATTTTTTATCGTCGACTGCATCTCAAGAAGGTCGTAATTATGAGATAGATAAGTCGCCTTAGTAGTAGCCTGGTTCAATCATGGGACGATAAACTTATGATAGTTTATCTGAACTAATTACGAAAGAGGTGCCTTATATTGAAACCGCTACCCTATTTAGCAAAAGAAAACGGACTTTATAGCCTTATTGTAGATGGCAATCCTTACATTGCTCTTGCCGGAGAGATTCACAACTCCAGTTCTTCAAGCCTTGAATACATGAAGGAAAAAGTGTGGCCGAATTTACGCGGTCTTCATCTGAATACCGTTATTGTACCTGTTTTTTGGGAAATGTTGGAATTTCGCCAGGGGAGCTTTGATTTTACTCTGGTGGATGGCATTATTGAGCAAGCCCGCGAGGAGAATTTGCGTCTCGTACTGCTCTGGTTCGGATTATGGAAGAATGGAAGATCTACGTATGTACCAGGTTGGGTGAAGAGAGATGACACTACCTATTTCAGAGCATGCTATCCGGGGCCGTCAGCAACGGATACAATTTCACCCCTGTGTGATGCAGCAGTTCAGGCTGATGCCAAAGCTTTCAGCCAGCTAATGAGCCACTTGAAAGAAGTGGATGGCCAGCAGCATACGGTTATTATGGTGCAGGTGGAGAATGAGATCGGATTTCTAGGCAGCGATAGAGATTATTCCGCATATGCCAATGAACAATTCGCTCAATCGGTTCCGCAGGACGTGAGCGAGGCTTTTGGCAATAACGGAACTTGGAGCGAGGTATTTGGGGGAGACGCTGCGGAATATTTCATGGCCTATTATTATGCTCGGGCAGTAGAGGAGATTGCACAGGCCGGGACGAAAGAGTATGCTTTGCCTATGTTCGTAAACGCTTGGCTGGAGCAATTCCCCGAGAGAGCGGGGGCTTATCCAAGTGGTGGTCCGATAGCGAAAGTGATGAAGATATGGAAAGCAGTTGCACCTACGATAGCCCTCTATGCCCCTGATATTTATTTGGCCGACTTCGCCAAAGTTTGTGAGGAGTATACGGCGGGAGGCGATAATCCGCTGTTCATTCCTGAAGCGAGGCGTGATATGGTATCTGCCACGAATGTCTTTTATGCGCTTGGCAAGCATGATGCGCTTTGTTTTGCGCCCTTTGGAATCGAAGATTTTCTTGCTCCCGCAGACGGCAGTGATACAGGTATTGATTTCGGACTTATGATGGCGTTGAACATCGACAGGTCCGCTTTTCATTTGAACGGAACCGGACCTTATTTGGCTCAAAGTTATGAATTGCTCGGCAATATGCTGGGGATAATAAACCAATACCGTGGTACGGGTCAAATGACAGGGTTTTTGCAGCATCACAACAGCGGTTGCATACTTCCGTTCTCAAAATATGACTTAAAGCTGACGTATAAACGTCAGGAACAGGGTAAACCAATAGCTGGAGGGCTGGTTATCGAAGTTTCCGAAGATGAGTTTATCCTGGTGGGTATCGGATTTTCAGCAGAATTTCTCCCAAAACGAGGGGAAGCCAAAAAAGTTGGCTTTGTGAAAATTGAAGAGGGATCCTTTGTGAAAGATCGGTGGAATATGAAGCGGGCACTTAATGGGGATGAGGCGGCATACGGGATTTCAATAGGCAGGAATCCCTCAGCGCTTTATGTGGAAGTGTATAAATACAACATTTGATTAATAATTGATAAAAACAAGGACTGTCGAGCAGAAGCTGGCGGTCCTTTTGGACATGTAGGAGGGCTGGTTCATGCTTGGAATCATATCGCATATTTCATGGAATTCAATTCGATTTAAACTGGTGGTTGGACTTTTGTGCATCACAGTGCCGCTGATAACTCTACTGATCTATACGAACTATTACAGTATTCACGTCGTTCATAATCAAGTGGCCGTGTCTAACAAGAATATGATGTCGCTTTACATGAAGCAAATCGATAATCAACTGGATGATGCGGACAAGCATGTGGTCAGCCTTGCCGCTACGGATCTGGATATTCAAACGTTCGGAGCTCCAGAATCGAATACTGCCTATCAGTTAGCCAAAACGAGCTTGAATAATAAACTATCTTCCGATATATTGTCCAAGCCAGTCGATTCCTTTTTTGTTTTCTCTATCCCAAAAGATGATTTGTTAGATGTGTTCCGCGGCACTATTACTTATAGCGAAAGGACGTTAATTAGAAACTACCTACATCCCTATTTGAGCAGTAATCCGGATTTTGCCGGTATTCATGGCAACAGATGGTTCGCACAGAAAATCGGACAAGGCTTTTATTTTTTCCGTATTCTTCAAATCGGGGATATCTATATAGGAACGTGGTTCGATGCCGGAAGGCTGCTGACTCCACTTAATTTTATTAATCTTGGTAAAACAGGAGCGGCTTTATTCGTATCAGATAGAGGGGAGCCCCTGAGCAGCACAAATATTTTACCGGACGGGGAGATCGATCTTACTCAGGGGTTGCAGCAATATTATATGACAGGCGATAAAAATGATATCCTTGTGGTCGGCGAGTCTTCACGCATGGGTGATTTCAGCCTGATGGCTGTCATTCCTGACGATCAAATATTACAGCATTTGCCTTATCTTACTCGTATCATTACAGCCATAACGCTCGGCTCCATTGCATTGCTTCCACTTAGCTTATGGTTTCTGCGAAAGACGGTTCTCGTTCCGCTAAAACGGATATTGGGGACAATGCGGAGGATCGGTGACGGACATGTTAGTGTAAGAATCGAACCGTTTTCGACGTCAGACGAATTTCGGATGGTAAACGATACGTTTAATAAAATGATGTCGCAAATTGAAGATCTGAAAATTAATGTATACGAAGAACGGCTTAGTAAGCAAAAAGCTGAACTCCAGCATTTGCAGCTGCAAATCAATCCGCATTTTTTCATGAACTCGCTGAATATTTTATTTAACTTAGCCCGGATGAAAAACTTTGATTTGATTCAGGAAATGACGCTTTGTTTAATGCAATATTTCCGTTATATGTTTCGCAGCAACTTAAGCTTTGTTACCTTAAGAGATGAAATCAAGCATATTCAAAATTATTTGCGTATTCAAAAGCTTCGTTTTCCGCAGACGTTAACTTGCACCATATCAGCTCCTGATTTCTTAACGGAGACCCTGATTCCACCGCTTGTGATTCAGACCTTTGTAGAAAATGTTATCAAACATGCCATTACGATGGATGATCCGATAGAGTTGACCCTAGATATCGATTTGGATGAAACAGCACTTGAGCCCAAACTGAAGGTAGTCATTCGTGACACGGGAAAAGGCTTTTCTGAAGAGGTGCTTGATGAGATCCATAAAGGAAATAGAATCATTGATGAGCATGGAGATCACATCGGAATTTGGAATGTATCACAACGCTTGAAGTTACTGTATGGGGATAAGGCTCGAATCGGTTGTTATAACGGGTTTCCACAAGGGGCCGTAGTTGAATTGACGCTTCCACTTGAACCGCCAGAACAAAAAAGGGGATGATCGACCGTGTTTTCAGTACTGATCGTGGATGATGAACAAATAGCCGTAGAAAGCATACAATTCGGTTTGAATTGGAGCGAATTTGGCATTTCCTCTGTTCATACTGCCTATAGCGTGCGTCAAGCGAAACAAATATTTGAAAACCATCAGATCGATATTCTGCTCTGCGACATCGAGATGCCTCAAGCTTCGGGACTTGATCTGCTGGCGTGGGTGCGGGAACGTTTTCCCAAGACGGAAACGATTTTCTTGACCTCCCATGCGGACTTCTCTTACGCGAAGCAGGCTATACAACTAGGCAGTCTTGATTATATGCTCAAACCGATCCTGTTTGAGGAGTTGGGAGTAGTCATCGGCAAGGCCACTGAGAAGATAAGTAAGGAGAGCGAGTTGAACGAATACAGCCAGTATGGAAAATACTGGTTTCAACATCAACCGCTGTTGATCGAGCGGTTTTGGTTGGACATTATAAACCAGACCATTCCATCAAACCCCGAAGCTGTGAGGAAAGCCGCTGAAGAACGGAATATACCATATGCTGACGAAATGTCCTTTTACCCAGTTCTAATCCGTGTTCAACGTTGGCACAAGAGTGTCAGCCTGCGTGACAAGAAGATTCTGGAGTACGCGTTAAAAAACTCTGCAGAGGAATTAATCATCAAAGAACAGCAGAATGGGATGTTGATTGCGATGGGGGCTGACACGCTTCTGGCTATTTTGACTGTCGAGGCAGGCACTCAAGAGGATTTGAAGCAAGCTTGTCAGAACTACATCGCATCTTGCCATCAATATTTCTTTTGCGATTTGTCTTGTTACATGGGGGATGAGGTGGTCGGTCATGAAATGACGACCATGGTTTTCAAGTTGATGGAGTTGGATAAAGACAATGTCGCCTATGACAATCGTGTATTCTTGTCAAATGAAGCGCAAATCGCCGAAGGAAGCGGCAAGCTGCCGGATATGAGTCTGTGGGCTGTCTTGTTGAAGGAGGGAGCTACAGAAAAAGTGTTGGCGGAAGCAGCGCATTTTTTTGAGCAATTCAACGTCAAGGAGCGGTTAAATGCCCAGCTGCTGCATCAATTTTATCAGAATTTTCAACAAATGCTTCATTACTTGCTCCAAACAAAGGGGATACAGGCGCACCAATTATTGAGTGAGCACGAGACCATGGAGTTGTCGGCTAATGCGACCCGATCTGTGACCGATCTTCTCCAGTGGATCAGGCATGTAGTCGGTAAAGCAATGAATTACATGGCGGTTGTGGAGCAATCCCAGAGTGTGGTGGGCAAGGTAATCGCCTATATCAAACAGCACATCTCCGAGGAATTATCACGTGATGATATCGCTGGCTATGTGTATTTAAACCCGGATTATTTAGCGCGTATTTTCAAAAAAGAAACGGGACTGATCATCTCAGATTATTTGATTCAGGAACGTGTGAAAATCGCCCAGGAGCTGCTGACCAATACCGACATGCCGGTAGCAGCGATAGCTTCACGAATCGGTTATTCTAACTTTTCTTATTTCTCCAGGGTTTTCAAAAAGGTTACGGACTTGAATCCGGCAGAATACCGATTGAAATATCATACTGGGCAGAATGTCTCAAAAAGTCGGCTGAGTGAAAATGAAAAGTCGTGACTGTAGCAGATGCTTTGTATAGTTGATTGTAAAATAAAGATACATTCGTCAGGAACTGCAAACAGGTTGAAGAAACCGGTTCCAATTTGGCGAATAGAAGATGAAACGGGGGATAACCATGAACAAAAAAACAATGGCAGTAAGCTCAGTTGTACTCTCTTCCATGCTCTTCCTCTCCGCATGCGGCAGCAGTGGCAACCAGGCAAGTACAACGACACCGAGCTCAACTGCCACGGAGAAAACACCTTCATCCAATGAGAAATCGGTAGAATTAAATGTTGCTTTTCCGATCTTCGGAGCCGTACCGAAAGATATTATCGCTGTACAGGAAGCTATTAATCAGATTTCCCTGAAGAAAATCAATGCAACGGTCAAATTAACGCCGATTAGCATCGGTGACTGGCAGCAGCAGAATAACTTGATGCTGACAAGCAATGAGAAGCTGGATTTGATGGCCGTATTAGGCAATAATTACAGCAATCTCGTTGCCAAGAATCAGGTTCTGCCTTTGTCTAAGCTGTTGGATCAGCAGGGAGAAGGCATCAAAAAATCACTGGATCCCGCCTACTTGAATGCCGCCAAGGTCAAAGGCGATATTTATGCAGTACCAACGATTCGCGATCTTGCTGCCAATTATGGGATTTTAATGAAAAAAGAGATTGTCGACAAGTATAAAATTGATACGACGAAAATCAAAACGCTAGACGATGTGGAAGCTGTACTGAAGACAGTTAAAGATGGCAATCCGAACTTTACACCGCTCGTGCCGTCCGCTGTCGGCCGGTCGTTCACGGAAGAGTATGTACCCTTTGACAACCTGGGCGACTACATCGGAGTACTGCCGAATTACGATAATGACCTGAAGATTGTTAACTTGTATGAATCGAAGGACTACGCGGATTTCGTTAAGAAGATGAGAAGCTGGTATAGTGCCGGATACATTCTTAAGGATGCTGCCACGAATAAAGACTCGCAATTCGATTTGATCAAAGCAAACAAAGGATTTGCCTATCTATCCAAACAAAAGCCAGGCTTTGAAGTGAATGAAACGAAGTCCGTAGGTCAGCCCATGGTTGCTGTTTCGTTGATTCCTCCAGTTGCGACAACAAGTACCGTCACCTCTATTATGTGGGGAATTCCACGCAATACCAAAACGCCTGAGAAAGCGATGGCATTCCTGAATTTAATGTACGCGGACAAAGATATCATCAACTTGTTTGATTGGGGGATTGAAGGCAAACACTATGTGAAAAAGTCAGACAATGTCATTGATTATCCGGAAGGCGTTAACAGCTCTAACAGCGGATACAACCTGAACATGGGATGGTTGTTTGGCAATCAATTCTTGTCCTATGTATTTAACGGGGATGAACCTAATCTTTGGAAAAATATGGATGAATTTAACAAGTCGGCCAAAAAATCGAAGGCTCTTGGGTTTATTTTCGATGTGACCCCGATCAAAACAGAATATGCGGCTGTTACGAACGTTGTGAAGCAATATAAACTGCCGCTTGAAACAGGATCCGTGGATCCGGATACAGTACTCCCTGATTTCATAGCCAAGCTAAAATCAGCCGGGATGGATAAAATTATCGCGGAGAAGCAAAAACAACTCGATGAATGGGCGAAAAGCAATAAATAAACCTGCGTTATCATATTGCTTCCACCTGCCCGATCAACGTCATGTTGATCGGGCTTTTCTATTTACGAGGCAGCCTCTTAGTCGCCTGAGTGAAAGTGAAAAGTCGGTTTAAAGGTAGTTGGGGGAATCCAATTTCACTATCATTAAGAGTATAAAAGACACAAAAACACCTATTAAATGAAGGGGGAAGGCGCCATGGCAGCTATCCAAATGCCAAATAAGAAAGTAAAAAGAATACTGAAATATAGCCCGCTCTACGTCATGATGATCCCAGGAATCGTGTACATGCTGATTAATAATTATATGCCGATGTTCGGACTCACCATCGCTTTTAAAGACATTGACTATGCCAAGGGTATTTGGGGCAGTGATTGGATCGGGCTGAAAAATTTCGAATATTTATTCAAAACACAGGATGCATTCATTATTACTCGCAACACGATATTATATAACACCGCTTTTATTATTCTCGGTCTAATCGCTTCGGTCGGACTTGCCATTCTACTAAACGAAATCAAGAGTAAATTTGCTTCGCGTTTTTATCAGAGTGTCGTTATATTACCGTTCCTGATTTCGATGGTGCTGGTTAGTTATCTTGTCTATTCCATGCTCAGTATGGAAAATGGTTTCATAAATAAAACGATTTTGCCTGCCGTCGGCTTGGATCCGATTTCATGGTACAGCGAACCGAAATATTGGCCGTTCATTTTGACTTTCGTTCACATTTGGAAAGGGGCGGGTTACTCCTGTATCGTTTATCTGGCAGCGATTATCGGCATCGACCAAGAGTACTATGAAGCAGCAACTCTGGACGGTGCGTCGAAGTTTCAGCAGATCCGTACAATTACAATACCGCTGATTACTCCCGTTATCATCATGCTTACAATGCTTGCGATCGGCCGCATCTTTTATTCTGACTTTGGCTTGTTCTATCAAGTGCCCATGGACTCGGGTGCGATCTATGATACAACGAATGTTGTTGACACTTATGTGTATCGAGGCTTGATGCAGCTCGGCGATATCGGTATGGCATCGGCAGCGGGCTTCTATCAATCGATCGTCGGCTTCGTGCTTGTCATCGTATCCAATTTTATCGTTCGTAAAATAAACAAAGAGAACGCACTTTTTTAAGGGGGAAACATTGTGAACAAAGAAAATCGCGCTTGGCAGTCGGCGGCCCATATCATTCTAATCTTGTTTTCCCTGGCTTGCCTGCTTCCGTTCGTTCTGCTGACCGTCTCATCCTTTACCGATGAGAATGCGATTGTCCAATACGGCTATTCTTTTTTCCCAAAAGAACTGGGCCTTGAAGCTTATGTTTATTTGTGGCAGCGGTCCTCCCAACTTTTGCATGCTTATGCCATCACCATTCTGGTGACGGTTCTAGGGACAGCATCCAGTCTGCTGATAACATCGCTTCTTGCTTATCCACTGTCGCGTCGTGATCTTCCTGGGGGTATATTCTTTGCCTTCCTGCTCTTCTTCACGCTGCTGTTCAACGGAGGGTTGGTTCCAACATATTTGATCTATACACAAATTTTCCATATAAAAAATACAATCTGGGCACTGCTCATCCCAGGATTACTGATGAACGGCTTCAACGTACTGCTGATGCGAACGTTCTTTATGACGACCGTGCCTGTGCCTGTGCTGGAGTCAGCGAGCATTGACGGCGCAGGGGAGTTCAAGATGTACTACAAAATCGTTCTTCCATTGTCACTGCCGATTATGGCGACTGTAGGTCTCTTTCAGGGTCTTGCTTATTGGAACGACTGGTACAACGGCTTGATATATGTGACGGATCCCAGCTTGTTCAGCTTGCAGAATGTGCTTAACCGCATCATGAGCAATATTCAGTTTCTGGCCAGCAACAGTTCGTTGAGCTCCCGGTCCAGTGAAGCGGTTGCACAGATTCCGGGCGAAACGTTCCGGATGGCGATTGCGGTGGTCGGTGTCATTCCGATTCTGATTGCTTATCCGTTCTTCCAAAAATATTTTGTCAAAGGCATGACGGTTGGAGCAGTGAAGGGTTAATTCCATTAAAAAGGATAGAGAGTTGAGAGAATACATGGTGTTTGCAATGGTGCCGACGGAAGAGGTATCGGTTGAGTTGAATTTTAATGGAGATATCTTCAGCGGCGAGATCAGGCTTCCTTATATGAGAAGCATACCGCTGCAAGGAGTTAAAGACCGTGGTCCTTCTCTCTCGGAAATGCTGATTGAAGAAGTGGCGCCTTACCGGAAAACAGGAGTCACCGAGCGATCGGATGAGGAAATCCGCAAGGCTGTCGATGAGCTGCTTGGACATTTCCGATCCACCGGAGAAGCTGGTTGCGGAAGGTCGGGCTGGTTCGATCATGGGCGCTTTTGACAGCCGCCGCGTGTTTGAGTTACAGAAGATCGCTGTCGAACAGTCACCGCACCGGATTCCGCTGTTGTTCAATGCCGATATCATTCACGGACACCAGACAGTATTCCCCGTGCCTTTGGCGTGGTCTTGCAGTTGGGAACTGTATGCTTTATTTGTCTCAGAAGTACTTCATAACTAAATTGTTTATAGACATTTTTGATCACCACAACCACTTCAAAACTTTATTTGTATTTTTGTTTCGTGAAAAATCCAGCAAACCCTTATGTTTGCTGGATTTCTGCGCTTCATAACTTTAATGTCTCCCGACAGCGGCCTAAAGTATTGGAGGACAAATAAGTTTTGAAGTAGACAATAAAGTTTTGAAGTGACAAATAAAGTCTTGAAATCACAAATTAAGTTTTTAAGGATGGATGTTCGCAAATAACCGCGTTATATCAACATTTCCAGTCTACATCTTTATTTTCTTTAGAAAGCAGAAGATTGCTTACGCCGGGGGATTCGAGGATAGTTAAACGATAGCGGAGCTGCGCAATTTGCGGGCTCCGTTTTCTTTTGCCAATCCCGATTTCTTGCGCCACAAGGCTTCCGAACCGATATGCAAAAAAGCAAAACCGTGAAAATATCGAAGATTTACAGCCTTTTTGGCAAACCGCTATGATAGGGCTATCCGATCGGGGAGTTGCAACGAATGATAAAAAGAAACAAGGTGATAGTGGGGATGAAGCTGGTCTTCCGTACGATCGTTCGGGATCGCGTGTTATATATGATGATGATTCCCGGGCTGCTGTTCTATTTCATTTTCAAGTACGTGCCAATGTATGGATTGCTGATGGCTTTTCAGAACTACTCCATCAGTAAAGGGATATGGGGAAGCAAGTGGGTGGGTCTTGATCATTTTCAAGCGTTTTTCGATTCACCGGATGCAGCGGTGCTCATTCGCAATACACTCGTCTTAAATGCGCTGGAACTGCTAATCGTCTTTCCGGCGCCGGTTGTGCTGGCGGTTTTGTTCCACGAGCTGCGCTTCCCGCTATTTAAAAAGCTGGCTCAGACGATCAGTTATTTACCGCACTTTATTTCCACTGTCGTCATCTGCGGGATAATCGTTAACTTCTTGTCGCCATCGACTGGCATTATCAATCATCTTCTCGAAGTGTTCGGGATCAAGCCGATCATGTTTCTCGGAGAATCACAATGGTTCCGTCCGATTTATGTTGCATCCGAGCTTTGGCAGAAGGCCGGTTGGGACACCATCATCTATTTGGCGGCTATTGCCGGGGTCAATCCTACGCTGTACGAGGCGGCTAAGATGGATGGAGCCAACCGTTGGCAGCAAATTCGCCATGTGACGCTGGTCGGTATGATTCCGGTGATGATCATTCTATTCATTATTAAAATCGGACACATTCTGGAACTAGGCGTTCAAAAAATTATTCTGCTTTACAATCCTCTCGTCTACGATACGGCAGATGTCATTAGCACTTTTGTGTACCGAAGAGGGCTGCTGGATGCCGATTACAGCTTTGCTTCGGCGGTCAGTCTGTTTCAGTCGGTCATTGGGTTGATTCTGGTGGTTGCCTTTAACCGGCTGGCCCGGAAATATTCAGAGACGAGCTTATGGTAGCGGAGGGTGAGCAATGAGAATGAAGACGAGCTTTGGCTCCAAGCTTTTTGACGCGGGTAATCTGCTGTTCATGATCGCGCTTATGCTGCTGATGATCTACCCATTACTATACGTGTTTTCGGCATCCATTAGCAATCCAAGTCTAGTCGTTAAAGGGGAAGTGCTGCTGTTCCCCAAGCAAATCACGAAGGAAGCGTACATGCTCGTCGCCAAGGATTCCTATATCTGGATCAGCTATTACAACACCATTAAATATACGGTGCTGCAGACGGTGTTTACGCTAGTTTTTACCGCCATGCTGGCCTATCCGCTTGCCAAAAAGAGACTGCTCGGCCGCCGTACCATCATGCTGCTGATCGCCTTCACAATGCTGTTCAGCGGAGGCCTTATCCCGACATTTCTTGTGGTGAAGCAGCTCGGTCTGCTCAACACGACGTGGGCGTTGATTCTTCCTTCCTTAATCAGCACCTGGTACTTGTTCTTGATGCGGACGTTCTTCGAGGGGATCCCGGAAGAGCTGGAGGATGCGGCGACCATTGACGGCTGCAGCGCATTGGGCGTTTTATTCCGGGTGGTGCTTCCTTTGTCTGCACCAATTATGGCAACTGTTGCGTTGTTTACGGCAGTCGGTCAGTGGAATTCGTTCTTCGAAGCGCTGATCTATTTGTCCGATAAACAGATGTATCCGTTACAAATTCATCTTCGCAATATCGTTATTGCTAGCTCCGCTGCCTCGCAGGTATCGGGCAGTCAAGATGGGGATGTGTATATTCTGGAGACCGTGAAGTACTCCACGATCATCTTCGCAACCGCGCCGATTTTAGTTGTCTATCCGTTTATCCAAAAATATTTTGTGCAAGGGAGCATGATCGGCGGCATAAAGGGTTAGAAGCTGCTGATGCGAAGCGAAATTTATCATATAATCGATTATGGGAGGCTAGAAAGATGGGCAAAAGAGCGAAATGGCTGGCCGGCATCACCGCCGTCGCAGCAATGGTAACCTTGATCGCAGGGTGCTCCGACAAGCAGGAAGCAGCCACGAAGAATGAAACGGCTGCATCTCCAAGTGCGCAGAGCAATCCCCGAACCGGGGGACTGAGTCTGCCGCTAAGCAGCACGCCGGTTACTTACAAATTTTTGATCCGTGAGGTAGCGGATATTCCCGTCAAGAATGACTGGCTCGTGCTGAAAGAGCTAGCTAAGAAAACAAACGTCAATATCCAGTTCGAGCCTGTCCCTTCAACGGGCTATGAAGAGAAGAAAAAGCTGCTTATCGCAACCAACAACGTGCCTGACTTTTCCTTGGTGAACGAGACGGATGCGCTCAAAGCAGGGCCTGATAAAGTGTTCCTGAATCTAAAGCCTTATATCGACAAAGGCTTGATGCCGAATGTGAAGAAGCTGATGTCCGAAATTCCGGACATTGCGGCTGTAACAACAGCAGGGGATGGCGGTATTTATTCGCTGCCCGGTTTGAGTGAGCCGAACTGGCTCAGTTATTCCTGGATGGTGCGCGACGATGTCATGAAGGAGCTTGGCTTGCAGCCGCCGAAGGATACAGACGACCTGTATCGCATGCTGAAGGCGATGAAGGAGAAAAATCCGAAATCGTTCCCGCTAATTATGCAGAATGCAGCGGCTGCCGGGTCCAACGTGTCAAGCTTGTTTAACGTGTTTACGACCATGTTTACAGAGACGTCGTCCACGCTGGGCTATAACCCTTTTAATAAGAAATATGAATTTGCTCCAAGCCATCCGCAGTACAAAAATATGTTGACGTACTTGAACAAGCTATATACGGAAGGGCTGCTTGATCAGGAGTTCGCCATCATGAAGACGCAGAACTGGGAACAACGTGTGCAGTCGGGCGCTTCCTTCATGACCTATTACAACAAAGGCCGCATCGATATTTTTACTGATGCAGCTGTGAAGGCCGATCCTAACACGAAATACAATATGGTCGGCATGGCGCCTGTGGCGGCACCTGGAATGAGACCGTTCCAGTTGCTCAAAGCCAAGGTGAACGCTCCCGTATCCGTGGCGCTGTCCGCCAATATTAAAAATCCGGAAATCGCCGTACAGTTCTTCGATTATCTCTATAGTGACGAAGGCTCGGATATTTATATGCTGGGTGCTGAGGGCGTTACGTACGAGCGGGTTAACGGGAAGGCGAAGTATTTGCCGGCATTGGGGACAATTCCGACGGCTATCCAATCCAAGTTGAAAGCGGATTACGGCATACGGTACAACAATTTTCCACTGCTGAACTATGTGAACAAAGGCAGAGACGCTGAGCCGCCGATGACCAAGAAGCTGCAAGAGCTCGAAACGTTGAATGCCAAGTCGGCGATCGATCCTCCTCCCTCTGTGATCGCGACGGAGGCCGAGCTGAGCCTCGAGAAATCGAAGCTGCCGAGTCTCGAGAAGTATATCGAGCAAAAGCTGACGGAGTTCGTCATGGGGAAAACGCCGATTTCGGACGCTGCATTGAATGATTTTATCGCACAGTGTAAAAAGCTTGGAAGCGACGAATTAATAAAGATGTATAACGATCAGTTGCAACGGGCGTTGAAAAAATAGGCACTCCTTAACAAAAGGTCTAGGACGAGAGGAACGGGGAACATGTGGAAAAAGAGAAAAGGCCGGATTTTCTGGAAGTATTTTTCCAGCTACATCATTTTGATTTTACTGCCTGCCATTTCCGCGTGTTTCCTGATCTATACGTATTTGGTAAGCATGATGGACAGCGAGGTCGAGAAGTCGGACCTGCTTATGCTGCAAAGCTTCTCGCAGAGCACGGACAAAATGCTGTTCAACCTGCGAGAAGATATGGTTCAGCTGGCAGGCTCCTACTTCGTCGGCAAATTCAGCGAGTACGGGGGAAGTCCACAATCGGTTGACCAGGTTGAACGGGTGGATACGATCAAGGAAATCTACCGAGAGCTGGCTACGATCGAGAATGCTTTTACCCTCAGTCATGCCTTTCTATATTTTCCGCAGCAGCAGCTTGTGATCGATAAAAACGGCATATCGCCAAAGGACACGTTCTTCACTTATCGCCATGTGTACAAGGGGTTGTCCGCAGCGGAGCTGGAGAAGCTGTTCACCGGTAAACACCGCATGACGTTTACCCCTAAGCTGAATGTTCAGCGGCTTGATATTTTGAGCAAAGAAGTAACGGCCACTTATCCGGCCGTCAGTCTGTTAATGAGCTATCCGATCGCCTCCGACTCGCCGGAGGTGTATCTGGTTGCAGATCTGCAAGGGCAATCACTGCAGTCCGAGATTACGCTGGGGGATGAGCCCAGCAAAGAAACGGCAATTTTAGACGTAGCCAATCATTCCGTTATTGCTCTGACGCCTGGTTATTCGGAGCAGAACGTCCTGCAGTTGGAGAGTCTTGTCGTTGCGAATGAGCGTGGATCCGGCATTGTGGAGCTGGATGGAACGAAGGTTCACGTCTCCTACGTCAGCTCACGGTTGAACAATTGGTACTATGTGACGCTAACGGAGCTGGCTGAACTGCGCAGCTCTGCGAATCTGATGAGGACAGTATCCGTCTGGTTTTTGCTCGGTTTCACGGTCATCGGGCTGGTAGTCTCGAATGTGCTAAGCCGCAGGATGGCGCTGCCCATCTACCGCATCAAATCGAAGTTCGAGCTCATGCCCGAATACAAGCAGGATGCGCCGGACGGAACGCAGGATGAACTGCACATGATTTCGAAATGGTCCAATCATCTGCTGAACCGCAGTAGTGAGATGGAGGTTACGCTGCGGGCGGTAGAGCCGATTATCCATGAGCATTTTGTCGGTAAGGTCGTGACCGGAGAGTGGCGGAATCCGTACCTTGTCCAGCAGTATGCCAAAGAAATCGGTTTTAATCTATATGAGAACGTACCCAAATGCGTGGTGATTATCGAGCTTCTCTATGATGTGAACGCTCATCGTACGATGAGCGTCAGCGAGAAGACCCTGCATAACACGGAGCTGCGCAGCAAAATTGCAGCTGCTTTGCCTGAGCGAGTCTGGTTCACACAGCCGACGGATAGCCTGCTCGTATGCGTCATTCGGCTGATGCCGGAAGGGGGGGATGGTACGGAGGAGGCCTTGCAAATACAGAAAATCCTGCAACCGTTCTCGATCTATTTCCGAAGCGTCATCTCGGTTGGGGCTGTCGCGCTAGAGCCTCAGCAGCTCTATGAATCGTACTGCCAAGCAGCTGATCTGCTGGAGAACAAACCGGTATCCAAGCTGGAGCAAATTTTGACAGGCGATGGCTGGAAGCATGAGCGAAGTTCTTTTGACGGCTGTCTGACTCAACAAGAGCTAGGCCGGATCACGAATCTGGTCAAGACGATGGATCGTGCAGGGCTTGCCCGATATTGCTGTGAGCTGCTGGACGATAGTGTACGTAAGCAGTATACGCTGAAGGAGACGAAGGAGCTCGCTCGGGATATGCTGAACGCACTCATCCGAGAAGGAAGTATTGCGGCCGGTGTCGAGGTCAATTTGGAGACTTATCCGGCTCTACTCGAGCAGTTATCCATGTGCGTGGAACTGGAGGAGTTCAAGCTTGTTTTCTCGGAGGCATGCGGCACGATGCTGACGGAAGCGGAGAGCAAGGAAGAACGTTCGATGTTGCTGGAGCAAGTCACCGCGTATATCCACGAACACTATGCGGAAAATCTAGGGCTCGAGCAGTTTGCGCGTCAGCTCGGGATGTCCATGGGCCATTTTAGCCGCATATTCAAGGATTATACCTCGGAGAAGTTCGTCGACTATGTCGCCAAGGTCAGGTTGAATAAAGCGAAGGAGCTGCTGAAGGAGACCGGGCTGAACATGGAGGAGGTTGCGGGGCGAGTCGGGTTTATTTCCGCCACCTCGTTTATTACGACATTCAAGAAGTACGAGGGCATTACGCCGGGAAAATTCCGAACACTTGCTTAGCTGGCAAGATGAAATTAGTTGATCCGAGGTGAACGGCTATGCCGATCCTTAATGATATTCGTTATTGTACAACGTTGCCGGAGACAAGAGTGTTGGATCTGTACGTGCCGGACGGGAAGAAGAATGGCGCTGCTATTCTGTTTATTCATGGCGGAGGATGGGCCAAAGGAGACAAGGGGCAGTTCCGCGATGTTGCAGCTTGGTTCGCAGAGCACGGCTTCGTATGCGCGTCGATGAAATACCGGCTAAGCACAGAAAAGCCGTATCCCGCCGCCCTGGAGGACGCTAGGCTGGCGATGCAGTATATGCGGCACCATGCGGACGAACTGGGCTTCGATTCGGCGAAGATCGCATCTGCCGGCTCTTCGGCTGGCGGCTACTTGGCCGCAATGCTGGCGTTAATCCAGCCGGAGGACAGGTTCGGACAAACGGCGGAGCTTGTGATGACGGATACGCGTCCGAATGCGGTAGCCCTCTATTGTCCGGTGACGACGCTGCATGTCGACAGAGAGTTTATCTTGAAGTTTATGGTTACCCCCGAATCGGACGCTCCCGAACGATACCGTGAAGGTTCGCCGATCGACCGGATATCGGGAGGGGAACCGCCATTCCTCATCCTGAATGGGGATGAAGACAAGACGACGCCTCTGGCGGAAGTGCGCGCATTTGCTGAGAAGCTGAATGAGCTCGGTTCGCGTGCGGAGGTGGTCGCGCTGCAAGGCGTGAAGCACGGCTTCAGCTACGGAATTACGTCGGACGCGCAGCAGCAGTCCATTCAAGCGATTCTGACCTTCCTTCAAGCTGAGTTCGCGCTGAGCTGAGGAACGAGGACCCGTGGTCCTTTGCCTAGTTCGTTTTTCATGCTCAAATGGCATGTTGGAGCGTGACATCATCGGACTGGGCATTTTTTTTGACTTTTTTTCATCTCGTTATTTTTGAATGGTTGTGCAAATTTGCACGTTATCCGCTGCGGTCACGATTGTAAGAAAACAAAGCCGCCAAAAAATCGAAGATTTACATAGGATTTTTTTGACCGCTATGATAGGGGTAACCGGGCTGCGGCACAAGAATGGCCGACATGACAGCATCTGTAAACCGGAATTGACAAAAAGGTGGTGATTCAAGTTAGTTAGCTTTGAAAGCGTTTCCTTCGCAAAAGGGGAGTGGAGCGCATTAGCTTTTAGAATCGTTGAGGAGGTTATTCGTTCATGTTCAAACACCGTTTATGGACCCATCTGGTACTTTGCGCTTCGTTATCTTTCGTTTCGCTGGCCGGCGCGTTAGCGATCCCCGAGCCGGCCGAAGCGGCGGGCACGACGTATTATGTGGATGCTTCGATGCCCGATGACAGCGGAAATGGCACCAGCACGGCAACTGCTTGGAAGTCGTTGACCAAGGTCAATAGTGTTACGTTCCAACCGGGCGATACAATTTTGTTCAAAGCCGGCGGCATTTGGACCGGTCAGCTCCATCCGGGCGGATCGGGAAGCGCAGCCGGAGGCGCGATTTCGATCGACATGTACGGGACGGGAAATAAACCGATGATCGATGGGAACGGAATGACGGGGCAAGGGGTTATCTTTTTTTCGAATCAGGAGTATTGGGAAATCAATAATCTCGATATTACCAATGATGCGTTAACGGAGGGAGATCGCAGAGGAATTGAAATTATAGCTGATAGCGCTGGAACGTTTACTCATTTTTATATCCGGAACAATACGATTCACGACATTGAGGGTTCGGTTGGAGGGTCACTTGCCAACAAGAAGACAGCAGCTATCTATTTCGAGGGCCAGTCGGAGATGACGCAGTTTAACGATATTGTAATCGAAAATAATGTCATTCACGATGTGAAGAATCAAGGCATTGTGACGAATAACTCAGCCATCGACTTCAGCGCAGATGAATATTACCCTGGCGAATCCGGCTGGAATAACGTGAAATATTCGAATCTGGCTGTCCGCAGTAATACATTGTACAACATTTCCAAGAATGCGATGATTATCCGGCTTGCGGATGGGGGCGTCGTCGAATATAACGTTGCGCATGATACGGCCACAGGGACGACAGGAAATACGATGTTTACAAGGAGCTCCAGAAATACGGTGCTGCAATACAATGAGGGCTACTTGAACAAAAGTCCGGGAGTCGACGGGAACATGTACGATCCTGACCTGAGAAGTCCTGGAACAGTATGGCAGTACAGTTATAGCCATGATAACAACCATGGATTGATCTGGTTTTGCACCGATCCGGAGGATAGCGGTCTGATCGTTCGGTATAACATCAGCCAGAATGACAAGGGCAATCTGGTTTATATCAACTACGCATTCACAGGCGCATCGATCTATAACAACACGTTCTATATCGGTTCGGGATTATCACCAACGATTATTAGGGAAAACCCGGTAAATACGCATACGTACTCTTTTGACAATAACATCATCTACAACAACAGCTCCACAGCTTCCTATGTATTTGCTTCCAGTGGAACGACGCGTTCACTCGACTCCAATACGTTCTATGGGCAGCATCCGACGAGTGAACCTTCATTGACGGTGGATACGCATAAGCTCACTTCGAATCCGCTGCTTGTGGGACCAGGTACGGGAGGCATCGGTCGAGATGGAGTGGACGGCTACAAGCTGCTTGCCGGATCGCCGGCAATTGGCAGCGGGAAAGTGATTTCGGGCAATGGAGGAAAGGATTACTGGGGGAATACCGTATCGGCGACAGCCGCTCCTAACCGCGGGGCCTACGGAGGAGCTGGGGTGACGTACACCGGTTTTACCCGTCAGACCGAAGATTTGTTGTTGTCCGGCAGCTCAGGTGAGAGGCATATTTCATTTGCCGATGCCGCTTGCAGTGAAGGGCGGTGCACGAAATTCTCGTCCGACGGGGTAGGCGATAATGTGATCTATCGCGTCAATATTCCGCAGCCCGGCACCTACAACGTGAAGGTAGGCGTGAAGAAGCTGAACGACCGTGGCAAATTCCAATTGTCAGGAGCGGGGAGCCCCATCGGTTCGGAGCAGGATTTGTACTCGGCAACCTCATCTGTTGTTGAACTGAATATCGGAAACGTAACGTACAATCAGGCTGGAGATAAAGGGCTGAAGTTTACCGTGACAGGGAAAAATGCAGCCAGCTCAGACTATATCCTGTCGTTTGATTACGTTAAGCTTACTTTGCAGTAATGATGACCATGGACGGTAGGCGATTGAAAAGGAGGAGAACGCGATGAAAGGTAAACAACGGGTAAAAAAGCGGCTTGCAAGCTGGCTCATAGCAAGTGTGCTGCTCATGGGAGGAGCGGTGTCTGTGGCGGTGCTGACAGGCTTTCAGGACGATAGCTTGGGCCGCATCAATGATTCGTCGGTGGACCGCAGAGAGTTTGCCTTGCTTCTAGCCCAGCAGCGATCGCAGACCGTCCAGTATTTCAAGCAGCACTACAAGGCGGCCGTTAACGAAACGTTCTGGGAGACGTCTTTTGATGGCGTAACGCCTGCAGATTACGCCAAGCAAGCGGCGCTGGACCAGCTGATCAAATATCGGGTTGAGCAGCAGCTTGCGCGTAGCCATGGGCTGGACGTATCGTCAGATTACGGGGAGTTCCTACAGCGCCTAAGGAAAGAGAACGAACAGCGTAAGTCGGCGCTTCGAACCGGGAGTCCGATCTACGGTCCCGCCCAATATAGTGAATGGAGCTATTATGATTATTTGCATTCGAACTTGATCATCAAGCTGAAGGAAAAGCTGCAGGAAGGCGGCGAGGTTGCAACCGAAGAGGCGCTGTACAAGATATACGAGGAGCAAAAAGATAACCGCTACCGGATGCCGGAAGAAGCAACGGTGAATGTGATGTCGTTTCCGCTTGGTGACGGAAATCGAGCTGTGAATGCGCTGTCCATGCTGACTGGCGGCGCTTCGTTTGCGCAGGTGCGGAGCGAGCTATCGCCGTTCGTGATGAACCGCCGTGCGGACGGGGAGGCGATCCGACTGGGAGGCGCTGGCACGGAGGACCACGCGGAAGCGGAGGAACTTCTGCTGAAGACAGCGCTGCAGCTGGAAGAAGGAAAGGCAGCTCGTGTTGATTTAGCCAACCGTGCCTCTGTCCTTCAGCTCATCAGCAAAACAGACCATCAGTATCTCCCATTCGAGCAGGTCAAAGAAACGATTAGGCATGAATGGAACGACCAAGGGTTTGAACGGCACATTGAGCTGCTCAAGAAGCAAGCGAAGGTCGAGCTGAACCAAAGGAATTTGCAGCGTATTAACGCTGCGGAATGATAGGTTGTTTGAAGTGAATACACACTACAACGTAAGGGAGGCTGCGAATGGTGAGAAAGGTTGTATTGGCTGCTCTTATCGCAATGTTATGTTTGGGAATGCTCCCGCTGGCTCCCGGACTTTCGGGGAAGGTTCAGGCGGCGGGCATAAATCTGGCCCTGGGCAAGTCTGTAACCATCAACCAAGGCGGAACACTGGGGAGCACCTTTGCAAGCGCCATAACGGATGGGGACGCTGCCACGATGTGGAGATCCTATGAAGCGGGTACGCCCGCCACACTGACAGCACAATTGACGCTTGACCTTGGCAGCGTGCAGTCGTTTAACAAAATTGTGCTAACGGAGTACAAGCAGAAAGCCGTTCAACTGACGGTGGACCTATCGAATGACAATACGCAATGGACGCAAGCGTACACGAATACGTTCACTGCGACGGGGACCACGAACCGGGTCATCGACATGCAGCTTGGAAATCAATCGGCAAGGTATATCCGGATCACGGCTCCTATCGCCGTCTATGCGTTCGGTATTTATGAGCTTGAAGTCTATGGAGGGAATCTGGCATTAGGCCAAACGGTTACGATTAATGAAGGAGGCACCTTCAGCAGTAATGTGGCCGCGAACATAACGGATGGTGATTCGGCCACGATGTGGCGAGCTTATGCCGAAGGTACGCCGGCGACATTGTCTGCGCAGGTGACGCTGGATCTAGGCAGCCAGCAGCTGTTCAATACGATTGTGTTGACCGAATATAAGCAGAAAGCGGTTCAACTGATCGTGAATATTTCGGATAATCAGGTGGACTGGAATCAAGTCTATACGCATACGTTCACCAATACGGGAACGACCAATCGTGAGACGACGATTCCCGTTGACAATTTGACCGCCCGGTACATTCGGATTACTGCTCCTAATGCCCTCTATGCGTTTGGCTTGTATGAAATGGAAGTATACAACGCTGTGAGCCCGCCTTCTAATCCGAATGGAAGCATGATTGTGCATACGGGCCTGTACGGAGGAGCTGCTCAAACCGTAACAGCTGCCAAAGCGGACTTTCACTTGTACTTGTTCATCGGGCAGTCGAATATGTCCGGTCGGGCGCCAGTGGAATCGCAGGATTTGCCTGCGATCAGCCGAGCGTACCTGTTTAACGGTTTGAACCAATGGGAGGAGGCCAAACCCGGTCTTGTAACCAATCGCCCTTCCCTTACGGCAACACAAGGGTTTAACCGGTATTCTTCGGTTGAAGACAGCACGAAGGTGAACGGCTTGAACGTCGCAAGCAGCTTTGCAAAGGCAATTACGCTCAGCAACCCGCAAATCACGGTCGGCCTTATATCCAATGCAAGAGGTGGGACGAGTATTGCGGAATGGCAAAAAGGGGCCGGAACCGGACTGTACGAGGAAGCGGTTAGAAGGACGAAGGAAGCGATGAAGACGGGGACGTTGAAGGGGATTATTTGGCATCAGGGTGAATCAGACCAGTCCAAGGCCAACACAACGTATATGAGCAGTCTTCAGCAGCTGGTCGGCGATTTAAGAGCCGATTTAAGCAGTCCGACCGTTCCTTTTGTAGCGGGTCAACTCCTACCGACCAAAAGCGCGGATTTTAACCAGATGATTACGACAATTCCACAGTTCATTGCGAATTCATATTGGGTTGCCAATACGGACACGGTCTCGATCGGTGACGGATCGCACTTTAATGCCGCGAGCCAAAGGCTGCTTGGCCAGCGGTATGCGGAAGAGATTTTGAATCAATAGGGGGACTGATCAAGGTGGAATATGATTTCCTCCATAGCCTTAGCCCGAAAATTATGGATATCGTGCAAAGAGATGGACCTTTCTGGCATCAATCCCACTACCGTTTGTTTCGTGAAAGAACGCGGATGCATATTTTGGGCATCGTCATCTCGGGCGAAGGAATCCTTAGACTTGGAGATCGCGCTGAGCAAGTTATGCGTCAAGGTGCTATTTTTCAAATTTGGCCAGGCCTGAAGATGGAGATGACCACAAGCCCGAGCAATCCACTTTGCTTTGTCTCAATTCATTACCAATACGGTCTTCTACAGTGGGACGGTATCAACGCCAAGTGGTTGAAAGCCGATGGGCCGCTCCCCTTGGGGGACTTCTTGCCTGAATTTGGAACGCAGAGCATGATGGAGAAATTCAAGCATCTTTTTGGGATATGGGGTCAAAAAGAAGCGGGTTTCGAATGGGAAGCCCGTGTTGAATTTCTGTGTGCTATAAGGGAGATCGCATCAGCCTTGGCTAGAAGAAGAGAGGTAGAAGAAGCGGGGACAGCGGCCATCGTGCGAGAGGCCATTGCATATATGAAAGCCGGTTATCAGGATGACTTGACGAGAGACTTCATGGCTCGAAGGGCTTCCTTATCCCCTTCTTATTTCTCCAGTATTTTCAAAAAACACACGGGCTACTCACCCATCCAGTATTTAACTCGAATCCGGATCGATAAAGCGAAGCAGCTATTGAAAGAAAGCAGATTGCCCATCAAGCAAGTAGCAGAGGAGGTTGGCTTCGTCGATTCGTTCTATTTTACAAGATTATTCACTCGTGAAACCGGACTAACACCAAGCCACTATCGTCATGCGTAGTCATCAACCAAAAATCCAGATTTCTCATCGGATTCTGCATGTTCTGCAGGTCCTTTTTCTTTTATTCTAAAAGCAAGAAGGATGACATTCACAAAGGGGATGCAGCAGATGACAACTGAGGTGCAAGCTAATCGTAAACCACGCATTATTGATGCAGATGTTCATAATGCAATTGCCAAAGCGCAGGATTTACTTCCGTATCTACCCAAGGTATGGCATGATCAGTGGCGCGGGGTTGGGCCCGGTTATGGAGGAGGATGGTATTCGCCCATCGGTGTAATGCGCAAGGATGCGAAGCAGCCGAACGGTGGAACGCCTGGCAGCGATCCGCATTTTATGCTTAAGCATCACTTCGAAAAATGGGGCATCGACTACGGCATCCTAACAGGTTCAGGCATCCTAGGGATATCGCTCAATCCGGATCCGGATTATGGTAATGCTGTGGCGAGCGCTTATAATGACTGGTTGGTGGAAAATTGGCTTAACGTAAGTCCTGTGTTCAAAGGTTCTATTCTCATTAATCATGCGGATCCACAGGCTGCTGCGAAAGAAATAGATCGAATGGCTCGTAATAAAGACATGGTCCAAGTCATCATGTGCAGTGGCTCAAGAATGTTGTATGGACAACGAGTTTTCCATCCCATCTATGAAGCCGCGGAGCGAAATGGGTTACCAGTTGCCGTTCATCCGGGAACGGAAGGACGTGGCGTCGCAGGGGCTCCGACGCCTTCCGGTTATCCCACGAGGTATTTCGAGTGGCATAATATTTTACCGACCAATTATATGGCGCATGTGAATAGCCTTGTTTGTGAAGGTGTCTTCGAGAAGTTTCCAGGGTTGAAATTTGTCGCGATTGAAGGCGGTATTGCTTGGGCTCCGCATCTGATGTGGCGCATGGATAAAAATTATAAAGCTTTGCGCGATCAAGTGCCATGGCTGAAACGACTTCCGTCCGAGTATATCCGTAGGCATGTGTACTTCACGACACAACCGATCGAAGAACCGGATAAGCCGGAGCAATTGAATCAAATGTTCGACATGGTCGGAGCAGATAACAATATCCTGTTCTCCTCCGATTATCCGCATTGGGATTTCGATAATCCCAAGGTCGTCTTGCAGCCGATTCGCAAGGATCTCCGTCAGAAAATTCTGTGCGATAATGCGATGCATTTGTACAAATTGTTTGAACGGCCGCAAGTATCTTCGACAGCTGCCATGCTGGGGGAGGCGTAACCATGGACACGGTGAAAGGAAAGGACAAAACTGCATATCCTGTGTGTTCTGTTCATGAGGTGTCCGAAGGCGGCCGCAAAATTGTGGAAGTCCGTGGCATGGAGCTTGGCCTATTTCATATTCGAAATCAATGGTATGCCTGGCGGAACGTCTGCCCGCATGCGGCAGCGCCTGTCTGCGAGGGTGTAGTCTGCGGAACGCGGCTGCCCTCCTTGGTTTATGAATACGAGTATGGCCGAGATCGAGAAGTTGTTCGTTGTCCATGGCATGGCTGGGAGTTTGATTTGTTAACCGGAAAGCATCTGGCCGAAGAGAAGGGTGCACGGCTGCGTGGTTATGTGGTTGAGGTCATTGGCGATACCGTATGTGTGTTGATTTAAGTGGATAGCGAAAAAAACGGACGAATTGGTTGGTTACAATCGGGGTAAGTTCACAACGCGTACTGGCATTTGATAAATTTGAATTTAATCCTGATAATTCGATTAAACCCGTTGAATGACATAGGAGCGATTCGCCGCGGTTTGGCCCGATAGTAGTATGGAACTATTATGTAGAAAGTACTTCAGAACTTATTTGTAATTCAGCGTTTTTGCTGTAAAACGTCACTTCAAAACTTAATTTGTAAACCGATTTTATAAGAAAAGCCAGCAAACCCTTGAGTTTGCTGGCTTTCTGCACTTCAAAACTAATTTGTCACCAGACAGGTGGGTGAGTGAAAATATTGGGTGACAGTGTCGGCATCGTACTTCCCGATATGACGAATCCTTATTTCATGGAAATCGCCAGAGCAATTCAACACCGCTGCTTTCAAGAAGGCTACCATCTGCTGTTCGTTGATGCGGAGGAAAGTGCGGATAAAGAAAAGGAGGCTATTAAGTTCCTGCTGGAAAAAAGAATCGAGGCGCTCATACTTGCGGGGGTCGGGCAGCAACCGGGGGCAAATTCAGCCGCTCAGCGGCACGGGCATTCACGTCATTCTCGTCGATCGCCGATACTCGAACCTGAAGCTTGATACCGTAGCTGAGGATAACATTTATGCCGCGAAAGCTGCTATTGATTATTTGCCGGGAAAAACACACACGGATTGGCATCATCAACGGGCCGTCATTGATCAGCACGGCACGAGAAAGAAGGCAGGGCGCACTCATCGGGCTTGAGGAGTCGGGGATTGCGCTAGCGCCGGAATATATCGTGGAAGGAAGCTATACACGGGAGTCGGACAGGCTTGCGATCCGACGTCTGATGGCTTTGCTCGATCCTCCAACCGCGATTTTTTCCGCCAAAATGAGATGACGTTCGGCGTATATTTGGGCCTGCAAGAGTTGGGGCTGCCTCTCGATAGCATCGAGGTTGTCTCTTTCGGAAATCTCGAGTTCGCGTCGCTCTTCCACCATAAGCTGTCGGCGATTATGCAAAATCCACAGTACATCGGAGAAATTGTCGGTGACTTGCTGATCCGCCGTCTTGGCGGAGATAATAACGAAATCGAAAACCGGATCCTTGTGCCGGAGCTCGTTCCTATTGGAGTGTGACCGGCGCGACATAGGCGACATTTAAGCTCAGAGAGTGTGCCGGCTTCGCCATAATGAGGGGCTTACACCAAATCTTTGCTTAAACAGCCGGCTGAAGTAATGAATGCTTTGAAAACCGACAGCTTCGGTAATATGCTGAACCGACATCTTTGTTGTTTGCAGGAACGAGGCTGCAGCATTCAGGCGAAGATCGTGTAGGTATTGCAGCGGTGTTTTTCCAACGATTTTATGAAACGCACGGATGAAGTAGGAAACCTCAAGATGAGCGTGAGAGGCAAGTAGATTAACCGTAATCTGCTTGTAATAATTGGACTCCATGTAACGAATAATCGTTTGAATTCGCTCGTTCGTATCACTTTTAATCTGGAATGAATCAGAAATATAGATAGATTGGGATTCGCGCGCGCGCAAGAAGTATGCTATCATCAGCAGCAATTTACGGATGTCCAGCATGATGAGATCTTCAGCTATCGCTTTATAGGGGCTTTGCGGGCTCAGGCTGTCCCACATACGGCAAGCGCTCTCATAAATTGAAGCCAATTCCGGCAATTGAGGATCTTTGTCGGATTGCATCCGGTTCCATAGAGCTGCATGCGATAAGTCCAGAAAGTCAGCCGAGCATCGCATGTCCAGTTCGATGTATCCAATCTTGCAGGCGGGCGATTGCTTGACCAATAAATGCGGGGTATTCGGGGGCAACAGGAATAGAGCCGGCGCCGGTGCCAAATAATCCTGGCCCATCCATTTGAGTGCGGCTACCCCTTCCGAAATGAACAGAATTTCATGGTACGGATGGATGCCCCCTCCGCTTTCCTCTCCAAGAGCCTCAGTTAAGTTCACGGTATCGATCTTGCGCAAATGCATGGCTGTCCTCCTTCTCTCTGCCACTAGCCTCAGTTTATCATAGAAACCGCGCTAATAAACCATTTTACAGTTGGGAAAATCGATTTTGTGCAAACGAACACGGGAAAGTATTGATGTATCAACCCAAATTTTTGCCCTTTTTGCCGGAAAGTCAAATAGATTCTGCAAAGACATAAGCGCTCTTTCCCAGTAATCTGAAGTTAGCCTATCAGAGGCTAGAAGAGGAGCGATTCCCGATGAAAACGAAAATGAAGATGCTTCAAATTACCGGTTCTGGCGAATATGCAATCGTGAGCGCGGATGTTCCTGAGGTTAAGGATCATGAAGTATTGGTAGAAATAGATATTGTAGCGACATGTCCGCGTTGGGACATAAACATGTTGGGTGGAAAAGATATGTTCGATTACTCCAAAGCCCCGGAATATCCGCTGCCGCCGGGATGGCCCGGACATGAGGCCGCAGGCATTGTTAGAGCGGTGGGCAGCGGAGTGGTTGGATTTCAAGTCGGCGACCGTGTGGCCGCGCTTGAACATATTGAGGGAAATGGCGCTTATGCCGAATATTTGTGTTATCGCGAACATGAATTGATCAAACTGCCCGACTCGATATCGCTGAAGCAGGCAGTGTCGTTTGAATTATTGAAATGCGTCATGATTGGGTTATCGCAATTCGGCGATATGCGCGGCAAGTCGATTGTTATTTCCGGTTTGGGGCCGGCCGGCATTCTTGCGATGCAGACGGCACGGATTTGGGGCGCATCGGAAGTAATCGGCGTCGATCTGAGCGAACAGCGAATCGATTACGTAAACGAGCTTGGAATCGGTGAAGCGGTGCACGCTGACAAGCTCGGCAGCCGTCGCTTCGATCTTGGATACGACTGCGTCGGAGCGGCACCTTCCGTACAGACTCTGCTTCGTATCGTCGATCGGCACGTCGTCATCTTCGGCGTATTGAGAGGCACGGTGCAGTATGAGGATCATCTGTGGTTTAAAGGGGTGAAGCTGGAATCGTATCAGTATCGCCGTTTCACAGTCCGTGACCGGGAGCTTCTGATCGATGCCGTAGCAAATAAAGGCTTAGATACGGAATGCATTCAGACTCATCATATTCCATTCACACGTTATAAAGAAGCTGTCGAATTGTTGAAATCGCAGACAGCGATCAAAGTACATTTTTATCCGGGCAAGGATTTTGTTTAAACGGGCGAAAATAAATGATGCGGACTGAAAGGAATGTAACTATGAAAAAGATTGCAGATGGCGTTTGGCCGACGATGGTCACTCCTTTTACCGAAAACAATGAGGTTGATTTCAATGCCCTGGAAAGAGCAATTGAATGGTATATCCATCATGGCGTAGACGGTCTCTTTGCCGTATGTCAGTCGAGCGAGATGTTTTTCCTGAGCCTGGAAGAAAGAGTCAAGATTGCATCGTTTGTAAAGGAGCAATCTGCCGGCAGAATACCGGTTATTGCTTCAGGACATATTGCGGACTCTTTTGACGATCAGGTCAACGAATTGAAACGCATGGCCGAGACGGGAATCGATGCACTGGTGTTAATTACGAATCGGTTAGCCAGGCAAGAGGAATCGGATCATGTTTGGCAAAGTAATCTGGAAAGGTTGCTCGAAGAGCTGCCGGATCATATGCCTCTCGGCTTGTATGAATGTCCGTTTCCTTATAAACGGCTCGTTTCGCCTGAGCTACTGAAAGTGTGCGCGGGTTCGGGAAGATTTCTGTTTCTGAAAGATACAAGCTGCGATATCGACAACATAATGGCGAAAATGGAAGCGGTTAAAGGCACCGGGCTGAAAATTTACAACGCAAACACGGCCACTTTGCTTAAAACTTTACAATTAGGCATTTCGGGATACAGCGGCATCATGGGCAATTTTCATCCCGATTTATATGTTTGGCTCATGCGCAAATGGTCGGTCAAGCGGGAAGAGGCCGACCATTTGGCCGATTTCCTTAGTATGGCTTCGCTCATTGAAAAACAATTATACCCTGTCAATGCGAAGTACTATCTCATGCTGGAAGGCGTCTACTCGAATTACCATTCGCGCTCAAAAAATCATCATGAGTTCACTGCGACCAATCGGCTTGAAGTTGAGCAATTGCATCGGCTGTCCAAAGCCTTCTCCGAACAATATCAAACCGTCAATGGAACCGAACTACGATATAAGCAGCTATTGGAGATGCAGGATGGCGTCCTAGAAGGAGGAGTGTAAGATGAAAGGAAAAGCGGTTGTCTTCACTGATCGATTCATAGTATCCGTTCAAGAGGTAGACATTCCCGAACCGCGCCAAGATGAGGTCGTGATCGATGTAGAGTTTTCCTGGATCAGCAACGGAACAGAATCATCATTTCTGCGCGGCGAAAGAATTGCCGGGGATACCCCGTACCATTCGGGAGCCCCATGGCCTTTCCCGATTGTGGCCGGATATCAGAAGGTTGGTACGATCAGGCAAGTAGGTTCCGGCGTCTCGGGGGTAAAGGTAGGAGACCGCGTATTTTGCACGATTAGCAGGGTGTCCGGCATGTTCGATTCATTCGGCGGTCATGTCAGTCCGGCGGTGACGTCCGCAGATCAAGTGTGGAAGCTACCGGCGGATTCGAGCCCTTTCGATTACAGCGGTCTGGTGCTGACCCAAGTCGGATATAACTGCGGCATGCGGGGACAAGTTCAAGCAGGCGACTGTTCCATTGTTATAGGGGATGGACTTGTGGGTCATTGGACGGCGCAAACGCTGCTGCATCGCGGGGCGAATGTATTGGTTGTAGGCCGTCACGACGATCGGCTTCGTTATTTGCCTGAAGTGGTGGTCGGTGTCAATGCAAAGTACGGTTCCATTCCGGATGCGGTTAATGCTTTCGCCGGCGCTGAAGGAATCGCTGTCCTCGTAGATACGGTCGGCGATTTGGACACCGTGAAGCAATTGTTTCCATTCATGAAGCGTAACGCTCATTTTGTCTCAGCCGGTTTCTACGGTTCGAATGGAAATATCGATATTCAGATGCTTCGCGATAAGGAAATTACGCTGCATGCGCCTGCCGGTTGGAACAAAGAACGGATGGACGCAACATTGAGCGGAGTCCACGATAAATGGCTGCAGACCGGTTCGCTTGTAACACATAGGTTCCCCGTCGATCGAGCAGACGAGGCATGGCGGGTAATTGTAGACAAAAATGAACATTTTCTGGGGATTATTCTGGAATGGTAGGGGAAAAGATGAGTCCTTTTGAACGCTTTCATACAAGGCTGCTGGAAAAAGCTGAAAATGCATTCGCCAGGGCCGTCACTTATGTTGCTATTGGCGATAGTGTGACGCAAGGCTGCATGCAGAACGGCATCGTCGAATATGAACGAGTCTATCATCAAGTTTGCAGAAGAAGAATAGAGCGGCGCTATATGGGCACTGTGCTCAATGTGATTAATTCCGGCGTTTCCGGAGATACAGCCGCGGGCTCCCGTTCCCGTTGGGAGAGGGATGTTCTGCAGTATAATCCCGATCTGGTGACGATCTTCTTCGGGCACAATGATGCTCACGGAGGAGAAGACGGGCTCGCTCCCTACATTCAAGCCATTAGAGATTTGATTGGCCTGGTCCGGGCCGAGACCGAATCTGATATTATGGTGATTACTCCATGCATGATGATGAGGCGGGTCAACGACAGGGTCGCAGATGTGCACAAACCGCTCGTCCCCCGATTCGTGAAATTGGCCGAAGAGGGGCATCTGAGGTCGTACGCCGATGCGTTACGGCATTTCGCATCGGCTAATCAAGTTCCCTGCTTGGACGCATACGGAATGTGGGAGCGTATGGAACGGGAAGGAATTAATATTCATTCCCGTTTGTCAAATGGCATCAATCATCCCGATCCCGAATTCCACGTCGATTTGGGCACGTCTCTGGAAAAGATACTGCTTCGGGAAGCTTGACCATGGAATTCCAATTCATTTATCAAAAGAACGGCAACTTAACTATGCCCCTGGAATTTTATTTCATTCTGTTATGATACGTGAAAAATGATATACTGAAGTTATGGGAGCGGTTACAATCTTCATTTGAACCATACCGCTCTTGTTAAGGGGGAGCGAAATGACTCAAAGATGGTTGAACCGGTTTGGCAGAGTACGCGAGAATCGTTCGAATCAATCACAGTTGTTTTTGCGGTACTTGCTTTCTTATGTTGCCGTTCTTCTAATACCTCTGATTATTTTAGGAGTACTGATTTATTACAGCTTCTTCAATATATTGGCGAATGAGCTGAGTAAAAATAATAAGAACGTGCTGATGCAATTGCAGTATACGTTTGATAACAAGCTAATCGAGATGAACAAAATCGCGTATCAAATATACAACGATCCCAAATTGACGTCATACAACATGGGAGTCGAGAAGCCGTTGAGCGTACAGGACGGCATTACGGAATTGAAAAAGTACATGGTTGGCAATAATTTGCCATACGAGGTGTTTGTCTACTATAACGACTTAGATCGGTTGTACTCTTCTTCGTCTGCGTATTCTGCAGCCGATTTTTTGCAATATTTTCATTACGCCAATTGGAATAGGGATTCCTTCTTTCAAGATATGAAATCGATTCGTAATAATACGACACGGCAGGCAGATGATGTTTCGATGTACGGGGTAGATACGAAAATGATCACCTACATTGTGCCAAACCCGAACTCCTCGTACCTGGGAAACCAAATCACCGTTTTCTTTATGATTGACGAGAAGGCGGTGAACAAGATGCTTGCCTACGGGGATGGCGATATTATCCTTGTCAACGAAGCTTCCCAGATCATTACTTCCTCAAAAAATGCCGGTTATTTGCGATCGGATTCGCTGCATTCCTTAATTGAACAGAGAACGACAGGTGGTTCATCTTCTATCATGCTGGAAGAGCACGAGTTTAATACTTGGACCGTCGAGTCGCCGAATACGAGCTGGAGATATTTGATTTTGTTGCCCGCGAATGAAGCCATGAAGCAATTAACCTATACGAAGACCCTATTTGCCATTGCCCTCTTTTGCATTCTTATGGCGGCAGCAGGAGTCATCGCATACACAATGAGACTCAACTATCGTCCTTTAAGGCAGTTGAAGGCATTCGCCGAAAACAAGCTGGGCAAGCTTTTGCATAATGTGAATGAAATTGAAGCGCTTCGTTTTACGATAGATCATATAGCAACAGCCAAGGAAGAATGGGTGCGGAACAGTTCTTTGGCTGTCAAGGAGTACATCTTAGCCAAATTGTTAAAAGGTCATTATGCCGAAATCAGGGAATGCAACCTGGAAGGTAAGGAAATTGGTCTCGCATTTACGAAACCTAAATTTCGAGTCGCGCTGTTCCTTTTTAAAGATTACGACTTTAACGGAAGGCCTGATCGTAGCCAGTTAATCTCGTTTATCGAGTCCCAGCTTCCGCCTGAGATGGAGGCTTATGGAACCGTTAGCGCCGAAGATGGAAAACTGATCTTGTTAATTGCTGCTGAAGAGAGCAGTGAGGCACAATTGAACGGTTATTTTTCGAGCGTGCATGAAGTATTAAATACGAAATGGGGTCTGCAAACAACGATCGGAATCGGCAATGAGTGGGAAGAAGTCGGTTGGATCGGGAAATCGTATATCGAAGCATCGACAGCGGTGGATTACCGATTAATCAAGGGACGCAATCAGATCATTTTTTTTCGGGACATTCCGCCCCGAGTCGGCTTCAATTACAATTATCCGGTCCAACAGCTCAAAGCGCTTGAACATTCCGTGTTCGAAGGCAATTCTGACGAGACGCGGCGAATCTTGGATCGCCTGTTTACTCTCATCGATCAAATCGATATGCCGCTATTTGAAGTGCGCTGCCTATGCTTCGATATCATCAATACGGTCATCAAATCGATGTGTATGATCAACAAAACCCAAATTCACGATAACACAAACGAATATCCCGATGTGATTTCGTTAGCTGGATTTGAAACAGTAGATGAACTTTGGACGGCAGTCCGGACATTCAGCCTCGATATCTGCCTTTCGATCCAGAACAAAGGAGAGAGGCAGAAACAAGATATGATCGATCGGATGAAAGATTATATCCAAAACAACTTCGGCGATAATCAATTTCTGATCCAGAACATGGCGGATCATTTCCAGATGTCATCTTCAAATTTAAATTATTATTTTAAACAGAAGCACGAGTTTACAATCTCCGAGTATGTCAATCATCTGCGAATGGAAAAGGCAAAACAATTGCTACTCACCACCGACTTTTCTCTTTCCGAAATTGTTAGGCAAATCGGGTATTCGGACGTATCGAGCTTTGTCCGCAAATTCAAGCACACGATCGGGACGACGCCAGGCACGTTCCGTAAAATCCATATTGGTTGAAATCGGCAAGCCTATTCGAAGTAATAGGCTTCTTTTTTTTCTAGTTTTCCACATTTCGCATATTCCTTTGTGTATTTCGCATGGTTTTCATACTCGCATATGGTTGCAGATTGACTTATTTACGGAGGAGAGGGTCTTCGCCATAATAAAGTCATTGCCGTAAGCTTAAGCGCTTTCATCGCAAAATAACCGAGCGCTAACAACAAAGACAACAGAATGAGGTGGTGTAGTGGGACGGAAAATCATTTCCAATTACCAATTGTATTTATTTTTATTGCCCACATTGGTTTATTTCATAGTTTTCTGTTATATCCCGATGTACGGTGTCACGATCGCGTTTAAAGAATTCAAACCTCATCTAGGGATTGTAGGAAGTCCGTGGGTTGGCATGGCGAATTTCGAGCGGTTTTTCAGCTCGGATTCTTTCGGCCCGCTCATTCGCAACACGATTGCACTCAGCGTATACCAATTGCTTGCGAGTTTTCCGATGCCGATAGTGCTTGCGTTATTGCTGAACAGCGCAGGGGGCAAACGATTTAAGAAAGTGGTTCAGACGGTGACATATGCGCCTCATTTCATATCCACGGTTGTTGTGGTAGGAATGCTCTCGGTTTATTTATCGCCGCAAACCGGAATCATCAACGTATGGATCAAAGCACTAGGCGGACATTCCGTCTTTTTTATGGCCGATGAAGGCTGGTTTCGTTCCATTTATGTATGGTCTGGCGTCTGGCAAAATGCTGGCTGGGGAACCATCATCTATTTGGCGGCGCTTGCGGGCATCGATCCGGGCTTACATGAAGCGGCTATTGTGGACGGAGCCTCGAAACTCAGACGGATCTGGCATATCGATCTGCCGGGAATTTCACCTACGATCGTCATATTGCTGATCCTGAATATGGGCAGCGTTATGTCGGTCGGATTCGAGAAAGTCTTTTTGATGCAAAATGCGCTGAATTTGTCGACTTCCGAAATTATTACCACCTACGTGTACAAGATCGGATTGGTGTCGTCACAGTATAGCTTTTCCGCGGCAATGGGATTGTTTAATTCGGTCATCAATTTTGTTTTGTTAATAGTGGTTAATCGAATTGCAAAAAAATTAGGGCAGAGCAGCCTTTGGTAAGCGATAGGGAGGGAACGATATGCATACGGTTCATCAAAGCCGGGGCGACAAATTGTTCGATGCGGCTGGATTTCTGATCCTGTTAGTAGCCTTAGTCACTGTTGCCTACCCGCTGTATTTTATTGTCATCGCATCTTTCAGCAATCCTTCGGCTGTAAGTTTGGGGGAAGTGATTTTATTGCCGAAGGGAATTACCTTGGAAGGTTATTCAAGGATCGTTGCACAGAGCGATTTATGGATTGGTTATCGAAATACCATCGCTTATACGATTATTGGCACATTTCTGAATGTGGCACTTACCGTGACAGGTGCCTATGCGCTTTCCCGAAAGGATCTTGTCGGCAGGAATGTGTTCATGGGGTTTATAGCTTTTACGATGTTTTTCAGCGGGGGGTTAATTCCAACTTATCTGCTGATCAAAGGCCTTGGCCTGTACAATACGTTTTGGGTCATGGTGATCCCGGGAGCCATCAGCGTGTGGAACTTGATCATAGCGCGAACCTATTTCCAGACCAGCTTGCCCGAAGAGCTATGGGAGGCGGCCGTCATGGACGGATGTTCGAACTTCCAATATTTCTTTAAGGTTGTGCTGCCGCTCTCCCAAGCGATTATAGCGGTATTGGTTCTGTTTTACGCAGTCGGCCACTGGAACGAATTTTTCAACGGACTTATTTATTTAAAGGATCGCAGCCGTTACCCACTGCAGCTTATCTTGCGGGATATTCTGATTCAGACGCAAATTAGTCAAGATCAGGTGCAAAATGAAAATGCAAACAAATTGGCAGAAGCTGCTAATTTAATGAAATACGGCATTATTATCGTTTCCAGTTTGCCAGTGCTGATTCTATACCCTTTTATCCAAAAGTATTTCGTGAAAGGCGTCATGGTTGGGGCCATTAAAGGCTAAGGCCGGTCTTGGATTTTGAAGGAGGTGATGCCACCAAACGATGAAACGGAAGGAACGTCAGGTTGGAACTACAAGTATTGGCATAATTATAAGTTGGAGGGGTTCCCATGAAAAAAAGCTTTACGGTTTTGTTAACTATCGCCTTGACAGCATCCATAGCTATTGGTTGCAGCAAGCAAGAAGAAACTGGTTCAAGTCAACCTTCAGGTTCCTTAGCATCGAATAATTTAAACCAGACCGGACTGCCGATTGTGAAGGAGAAAGTGAACCTAACGGCCACTGTTGTATCTTCCACTAACAATTGGAATACGAAAAAATATTTTCAGGATTTAGAGAAAGCAACGAATGTGCATGTCGAATTTCAAAGCTTCGGCAATAACGAGCTGGAAAAATTCAATCTGATGTTTGCCAGCAGGGATTTTCCTGACATCATCTTGGGTGGAGGGGGAGCCAATAACAAACAATTGGATAAGCAAATTCAGGATGCAGCGGCGGCAGGAGACATTATTCCTTTGAACGATTTGATCGACAAATACGCTCCGAATTGGAAAGCGGCGCTGGCCAAGAACCCTTATTTGAAAAAAGTCATTACCGCGAAAGACGGTAATATATACACCTTGCCGATTTACAGAAATGATACAACGAACTCCGGCATTCGCGATCAGTGGCTGATCAATACCAAATGGCTGAATGAGCTCGGGCTCAAGATGCCGACCACAACAGAAGAGTTTTACCAGGTGCTCAAGGCATTCAAGGAAAACGCTGGCAAAGGCAGCATCCCGAAAAACGTCATCCCGTGGTATTATTTATGGAATAATTTCTCTGGTGGTAATTTTGACCTTTTCGGATCGTTCGGCGTGCTCGTCTATAATGGCGATTACATTGCCGTCAAGGACGGAAAAGTTCAATTTCAAGCGATGAATCCGGCAATCAAGGAACCGCTCAAGTATTTGAACCGGTTATATAAGGAAGGATTGATTCCTCCGGAAAGCTTTACGGACGATGGGAATACGTTTGCAGCCAAATATAGTTCCAATCCCCCTGTAGTCGGGTCATTCAGCACGTTTCATAATCCTGATATGACCGAGCAAATTTATGATGCCATGTTACCGATCAAAGGCCCAGGCGTCGATAAACCGCTTTATAGACGGCAAGTGAACACCGTCGACCGCAATTTATTTGAAATTACAAAGAAAAACAAAAATCCTGAGGCGTCTATGCGCTGGATCGATACGATTGCCGATCCGGATTGGTCGATCCAAGGAAATTACGGGATGTTTGGCGACTTTCTTGAAAAACAGGCCGATGGTACCATTAAATCGGTGCCGAATAAAAACGCAGCTGATCTGAACACGAACATACCGAATAACACGATCGCTCTGTTGTTGCCACAGGAGTTAATGGATAAGATGACCCTAAGCGGCCAAAATGCAATACGAGCAAAAAATGTAAAAAAATACGAGCCTTATGTCGCACCACTTGAAAACTTTTATCCTCCGGTTCTATTCACTTCTGAGCAAAACGACAAGAAAGCTTCCATCTCGACGGATGTATTGGGCTATGTGAACAAAACATTTTCGAAGTGGGTCGTCGAAGGCGGTATCGATCAGGAATGGGATGCTTATGTAAAGAAACTTAAAGATATGAAAGTAGACGAAATGATCAAGGTGTATCAGGATGCTTTGGACGACTTTAATAAACAGTAGGAGGTGTATTATTAGATGAAAACGCTGCATAAATCATGGGGAAGCAAGCATGTATTCGATCCGGGTAAGAAGACGGAGGATACGAACGGAGCTGGCTTGCAAATTGTCAGATTGGCTCCGGGTGACGGACTTGTTACAGTGGATTGGATGATGCTTGTCGCGAGTGAAAACGTGTTGCCTCTGCGGTATGAGCTGACGGTCGGTTTAAAAGGCGGAGACGAAATCTCCGCACATCCGGTCGCGGACGGAGAGATGAGCTTCACGGTTTCGGGATTGGTCAACGGCGAGAATTACGCCGTTCGCGTGATCGCTTATGCCGCAGGCTCGAATACGGTTGTATCGGAAAGCCTGGAGCGCCTCGTGCGTCCGGGCATCGTCCCGGGTACCGTCGTGAACTATATTCACCCTGACGATGACGCGTATCAGTTTTCCGGGCACTACGCCGCAAGTCCGTCGATCGCGCAGCTTCCGGATGGAGGCTTGGTCGCTTCGCACGACATCTTCGGGGACCGCGGTTCGGGTCAATCTTTGTCCAAAATATTCCGTTCCGATGACGGCGGCAAAACCTGGAGGTTTCTGACGGATGTATTTCCCTGCTTCTGGGGGAAATTATTCGTGCTCCGCGGCAGCCTGTACATGCTGGCTGCCAGCACGGAATACGGCTCCCTCCTCATCGGCCGTTCCGATGACGGCGGAGAAACGTGGTCGGAACCTACCGTTTTGATTACGCCGGATGATTGGCAGATCCCGGGCGGGATTCACAAAGCTCCTGTTCCGGTAGTTGTGCATCAAGGCCGCGTATGGTCGGCCGTAGAGTTCGGTACGTGGGATAACCTTAGATTTGACGCCGGGGTCGTCTCTGCACCGGTCGAAGCCGATCTTTTGGATAAGGAACAATGGACCGTCACTCCTTTCTTGCCATATGACCGCCATTGGCAGGGGACTGTCGCAAACTGCAAGACGGCAGTGCTGATCGAGGGAAATGTCGTAGTTACACCGGCAGGCGGTCTAGTCAATGTGCTGCGATATAATACAATCGAAGGCGATTCGGCCATCGGCCGAGCGGTCGTATTGGACGTGAATTTGGAGCAGCCGGACAGCGCCCTTGCTTTTCGGGAAGTCATCGATTTCCCGGGAAGTCAAACGAAATTCGCCATTCATTACGACGGGCAAACCGGTCATTATTTGTCTCTTGGGAACAGGGTGACGACAAATAACGGTGCGCAGCGAAATATATTAGCTCTGACGAAGTCGTCAAATTTGTTGGATTGGTCGTTCGTTATCGATGTTCTGAATTATGAAGAAAATGGATGGTACGAGGATCGGTCGAAAACCGCATTTCAATACGTGGATTGGCTGATTGACGGAGAGGACATCCTCTTCCTTTCCAGAACCGCCATTAACGGTGCGAAAAATTTCCATGATGCGAATCATCTCACTTTCCATCGGATCGAACAATTTCGCAAGCTGCTGAGCTAAATATCAGTCTATACCTTGTTAAAAGGAGCATAACTCAAGTGACCAAAATTGAAGATCGGGCTACCGTTTTGTTTCAAGGAGACAGCATTACGGATTTCGGGCGCAATCGTGAAGACGGACATGATTTGGGCAGCGGTTACGCGATGATGGCCTCGGCTATATTTTCCAGCAATTATCCGGAAAAGCAAGTGAAGTTTATCAATCGGGGGATAGGCGGAAATCGGGTCACAGATTTGCAGCAGCGCTGGGAGCAGGACTGCCTGGATCTAAACCCTACGTGGGTTTCAATTTATATTGGCATTAACGATACTTGGCGGCGTTATTCTCATAATGATCCTACATCTGTGGAAACATTTACTCAAGGGTACCGGAATCTGATTGAGCAGACCAAAGAAAAGCTGGATGCCAAGCTGGTTCTCATCGAGCCGTTCGTACTTCCACTACCGGAGGACAGCAAGCAATGGAGAGAGGACCTGGATCCTAAAATCAACGCTGTAAGAGAGCTTGCACGGGAGTATCATGCCTTGCTTGTTCCGCTTGACGGTCTTTTTGCGGCAGCAAGCGTACATGCGCCTCCGGCTTTTTGGACGACTGACGGAGTTCATCCGTCGCCAGCCGGACATGCTTTAATAGCAAAAGCTTGGTTGGATGCAGTTAATGCCTGGGCTTGAAGCCATAAAAAATGGAGGAGTTTCCATGACTAAGAGAGTAGCTCTAGTGCTTGCGTTCGCTCTGACAGTAGGCTTGACCATTGGCTGTACGAATAATGAAACGGCATCTCCGGAAAAAAAGTCGTCCGCAGCATCTAGTAATGTGAACCAAACGGGGCTGCCAATCGTGAAGGAAAAGGTAAAATTAACTGCTAATGTCGTAGCGCCCACCAACAACTGGAATACATTAATCTATTTTCAAAACCTGGAGAAAGAAACGAACGTACATGTAGAATTTCAAAATTTCGGTACAAACGAACAGGAAAAGTTTAACCTGATGTTTGCGAGCCGTGATTTTCCTGACATGATTTTGCGGGGAGCGAACGATAAGCAAATACTGGATGCGGCGGCAGCTGGCGATATTATTCCTTTGAATGATTTGATCGATAAGTATGCACCAAACTGGAAACAGGCACTAGCCAAGTACCCGTATTTGAAAAAAGTCGCGACTATGAAAGACGGCAAGATATACAGTCTTCCAATTGTAAGAATGGATGAGACCAATTCCGGCATCCGCGACCAGTGGCTGATCAATGTCAAATGGTTAAACGAACTCGGACTCAAGATGCCGACGACAACGGAAGAATACTATCAAGTACTTAAGTCGTTCAAGGGTCATGCTGGCCAAGGCAGCATTCCGAAAAATGTAATTCCGTGGTATTACAGGTGGAATCAGTTTGTCGGTGGCAATTTCGACATTTTCGGATCATTTGGCGTCCTGGTTCCTAACTCTGATTACATCATCGTCAAAGACGGAAAAGTTCAATTCCAAGCCGTCAATCCGGCAATCAAGGAGCCGATCAAGTATTTGAACCGGCTGTATAAAGAAGGCTTGATTCCTCCAGAGAGCTTTACGGACGACGGGAACACGTACTTGGCCAAGACGCGTTCCAATCCGCCTATAGCCGGAGTATTCAGCTCCTACTTTAATATCGATTTGACGGAGCAGATCTATGACGCCATGATGCCGGTGAAAGGCCCAGGTGTGGATAAGCCTCTGTTCAGACAGCAGTTGAACACCGTGGATAGAAACTATTTTGCGATTACAAAAAACAACAAAAACCCCGAGGCTAGCATCCGCTGGATCGATACGGTAGCGAACCAGGATTGGTCCATTCAGGGAATGTACGGGATGTTCGGAGATTACCTTGAAAAGCAGGCGGATGGAAAAATCAAGCAGTTGCCCGATAAAAATGCAGACGAATTGGGCAAAACGATACCATCCAACACGCTCGCTCTTCTCATGACGCCCGATTTGATGGATAAGATGATCTGGGGAGGCCAGCAGGGACAGCGCGCAAAAAATGTGAATAAATACAAGCCTTACGTTGCTTCTGTCGAAAACTTTTATCCTCCGGTCGTATTTACATCCGAGCAGAATGACAAGAAAGCCGCGCTCTCGACGGATGTATTGGGGTATGTCAACAAAACGCTGGCAAGGTGGGTTGTCGACGGCGGAATCGATCAGGAATGGGATTCGTATGTAAAGAAACTCAAGGATATGAAGGCCGATGAATTAATCAAAGTTTACCAAGATGCTTTGGACGATTTTAACAAAAACTAAGAGGTGCTGCTGGATAAACTTCCCCACGGCAAGCCGCGGGGAAGTTTATCCGACCCAGACCCATCGGTGGGAGTGAGGAGATGATGAGAGTCAGCAGAAAAGCATTGATTATCATGACGATATCCCTTGTTTCGGCTGTAGCGGGTATCGCTTGCATGCTTTTCATAAAAGAGCCTTTAAGCAGAGCCGGAGGCAATTCAGTCGTTGCGACGATTAACGGCGAACCTCTGACAACGGAAGAATTCAAATTGCTGCTCGCAAAAAACAGAGCTTCGACTTATACCTATTTTAAAAGTAAATACAATGTTGACGACAGCCTCCGATTCTGGAACGGCAACTATGGAGGGGAGGTGCCCATAGAAAAGCTCAAAACTAAAGCGCTAAATGAAAGCGTTAACATTAAAATTCAGCAGCTTTTAGCCAAGCAGAAAGGCGTCGTGAAAGATATCAGTTATCCGGCCTTTGTGCAACAGCTTCAAGCCGAGAATGAAAGGAGAAAAGAAGCTGTAAGAAAGAAACAGGCAATTTATGGGCCTGTAAGCTTCGACGAAAAGGCCTATTATGGAATTGTGATCGGTAATCTGGCGGCGGAACTAAAGAAGAACATTGGGCAGGAATCTACGGTTTCGGATCAAGTACTTCAACGATATTATGAGCTAAACAAGGATGTTTTGTTTGCGATACCGGATACAATTCGTATCAAAAAACTGAGCGTTGCGTTTACGGATCTTGGAACGATGCAAAAAGAAGATGCCCGTGTGTTAATCGACGAAATTCACGACAGATGGGTAGCCGGGGAAGTTTTGGATAAACTGTTGGAGGCTTACGGACAACAAAATTCAAGACTTATCGCAGTGGAAGAACAAAGCTTGGATAATGCATCTCTCAGGGTCAACACGATGAAAAGTCCTATTCTAACGGATACTGCAGAACAGTTGTCTGTTGGCGGGATAAGTCATGTATTTGAAGAGAACGGCGCCTTCACGATGATGGAATGCCTGGAGAAAATTCCACAAGGGTATCGGCCGTTTCTCGAAGTAAAAGAGCAGGTTAAATCAGATGTAATCGATCAACAATATAACGAGCTAGTAGCACAATTGATGAAGGACGCGGTTATTCACATCAACAACAGTGTCTATAATAGCATCATATTGTAAAAGATTTGGAGTTATATGGAGGAGGATTGTTTATATGGTAAAAAAAGTGAAGGCGATGATTACGAATTTCCTTATCTGCTTGATGCTGAGCATAACGATTCCGGCAATGGTTCCCGCTTCTGTGTCGGCCGATCAACTATTGACTATGGGAACCTCCTATTATGTTGATGCGTCAACCGGCAGCGATAGCCATGCAGGAACAAGTGCGGATGCTGCCTGGCAAACATTAGACAAAGTGAACAGTACCACATTTATGCCAGGAGACCGGATTTTGTTCAAAGCAGGCGGGGCATGGACCGGTACGCTTCATCCGCTGGGTTCCGGTTCAGCGGGCGCTCCGATTACGATCGATGGCTACGGGAGCGGCAACAAACCGCTGATTATGGGCAATGGCGCACGTACGGCCATAGAGCTGTACATGCAGGAATATTGGACGATACAAAACCTGGAGATTACCAACGATGCTTCACAGGTCGCTATGCGAAACGGCATCTTTATCCATGGCAATGAGAACAGCTCGACTGCCGAGCCTCTGCATGGGATTCAAATCCTGAATATGGACGTCCACAACGTAGAAGGCATTCATGTGTACACAGATGGCGATGTTTGGCGTTCTGCCGCCATTCAATTTTACGGAATTTTCAACGATGTGCTGGTATCCGGCAACAATGTGCATGACGTGACCGTTGGGGGAATATTCCATTTTTCTGAAGGCACTTCCGACGGAATTGTCGTTAGCAACAATATCGTCAACAAAACGGGGCGCGACGGGATCATTGTAGCGCAAGCCAAAAATGTGCTGGCTGAGTACAACACGGTGTTGGATGCGGGGATCAATGGTCAAGGGTTTAGATGGATTGCAGGCATGTTTCCGCATCGCTCGGAAAACGCGACTTTTCAGTATAACGAAGTGGCCAGAACGAAGAAAGAAATTTCGGACGGGCAAGGCTTGGACGCGGATCTTTTCAATGGCGGCAATATTATTTTTCAGTACAACTATAGCCACGACAATGAGGGCGGATTTTTCCTGGTGATGGGCGATCAGACCCCATACCGTGACAATAAGCCGCTCGAAAATATTATCATAAGGTACAATATTAGCCAAAACGATATGAACGGCGAAATGAAAGTAAGGTACACGGATAAAACGTATATATACAACAATGATATTTATTGTCTGAATTGCTTTGTGAGAATAAGCAACGACGAAAATACAGGCCTGAATACCCAAGGAGCAAAAATCTGGAATAATATTTTTTCTGGCGCCGGCGGCTTTTACCAGCAAGATTTCTTGTATGATTCCAATGTATATATGGGCGCCGGCATCATTCCTGACGATCCCAATCCAATCACGGCCGATCCGTTATTTGTCGACCCGGGCAAAGGCGGAGATTTTAAGGCCGGCGTTAACGGCTACCAATTAAAACCGGAATCGCCAGCCCTTAATGCTGGAAAAGTAATACCCAACAACGGAGGTCAAGACTATTGGGGTAATCCTCTCTACTTTGGAAAACCGGATATTGGAGCCTTTGAATATCAGGCTGAGGATAATAAACCGATACCCGATGGAACAAATCTATTGAGCAATCCCGGTTTCGAAGATCCAATTACGTCCAATATTCCGTGGCAGCTTGGCGCCGGATTCGAGCGTTCCAACGAGGATTTCAGTTCCGGTTCATCTTCATTGAAGCTTACGGGAACAACCAGCGGAAATACATCGGTACAACAGGCAAAAGTAAAAACAAATACGGCGTATACCCTCACTTTTAAAGCCAAATCATCGGTTGGCGGGGCAACCGTCAAAGTGATGCCGGTTACAGGAAACGGGCTGCTGGGTCAGGCAGTTGTTACAGCATCCTCCGGCTGGAAGGAGTATATCGTTCAATTTAATAGCTCAGCATTGGATAGTGTAAAGATTTGCATTCTGGACAGTGCGAACGGAACAGCTTATTTTGATGATTTTAGCCTGAAAAGCAAAGCAGTAAATCCAGGGCCGAGAAACCTTTTATTAAATTCCGATTTTGAAATTTTGACGACAGGCAATACACCGTGGTCCTATTATTACGGAGACCCGAACTCACCCTTCTCTTTCTCAACAGAGGAGAACCATACAGTAGGCGGCACGCAATCTATGAAAATGACCGGTAAACGCGACTATCGAGGATTGAGGCAGGATGTTGCCGTAAAACCAAACACGGATTATATCTTCTCACTATATGCAAAAACCAATGATAATGGGGATTCCAGTAAAATAGCGCTCTTCAAAGTGCTGGACACAAAAGAGAAGACGATTGCACAAACGAATATCGGCAATAGCAGCGACTGGAAGCAGTTCACGATTAAAGTGAACAGCGGCAGCTTCACGACGTTAAGGGTTATCTTGCAGGACGGAGGAATCTCGGGGTACTTTGATGATTTCTCTGTTGTAGAAGAGGTGCAGCAGCCAATAAGTTCCGGTCCGGACGATCCGAACATCCGTTATTTCGGACGATGGGATAAGAGCAACAGCTCGCAATACAGTAGTTACTGGGCGGGAGCCTATTTTAGAGTCAATTTTACAGGGACTACCGTGAAATTGAAATTAAGCGGCAGTGACGCTGTCAACTTTTTTATTCAATTAGACAATGGCGCTCCGAAGCTTTACAGCAATGCCAAAGGTACGGTCGATCTGACGCCGGCGCCGCTAAGCAATGGCGTGCATTCACTCCTTGTCGCAGCCAGAGATATTAAGGATGTGATTCGTTTACAAGGGCTGTTTCTCGATTCGGGTGCAGTCACTCAAGCGCCATATACGAGTGACAAGTTGATTGAATTTATCGGGGATTCCATAACAGTAGGCTACAAAAATACGAATATTGCGCTTTCCTCTTATGCTTGGAAGACTGCGGAACAGCTCAAGACGGAGCATACGCAAATTGCTTATACCGGCATATGTCTGACGGACAATATTTCCTGCTATTCCCCCAATGCCATCGGTATGAGCCGTCAGTATTTTAAAATGCAGACCGTTGACTCCCCCACTTCACCGGATTGGGATTTCACGGCCTACCAACCAACGGCGATCGTGGTTAATTTAGGAACCAATGACAGTGTGTTTAATGTGGCAGACGGAGATTTTCAAAGCGCTTATATCACATTTCTGCAAAATATTCGCGCCAAGTATCCGGCTGCTGAAATTTTCGTGCTGCGGACGTTCGGCGGTTATAAGGCAGCTCCAACACAAGCGGCAGTTACAGATCGAGCAAATGCCGGCGATACTCGAATCCATTATGTGGATACAACAGGATGGCTGGTCACGTCCGATTATGTAGATGGCACGCATCCGACCGACGCCGGTCAGCAAAAAGTGGCTGATCAATTGGTGCCGATTATAAGGACTTATACGCAGCCAGCAAGTGACAACCTTGTACAAAATCCAGGATTTGAGTTTACGACGACAGGCAATACACCGTGGTCCTATTATTATGGAGACCCGAATTCTCCATTCTCTTTCTCAACGGAAGAAAACCATACAGCAGGTGGCACGCAATCCATGAAAATGATAGGAAAACGCGACTATCGAGGACTGAGACAGGATGTCGCCGTAAAACCAAACACGGATTATACCTTCTCGCTTTATGCCAAAACCAATAATAATGGGGATTCCACTAAAATAGCGCTCTTCAAAGTGCTGGACACCCAAGAGAAGACGATTGCACAAACGAATATCGGCAATAACAGCGATTGGAAACAGTTCACCCTCAAAGTGAACAGCGGCAGTTTGACGACATTAAGGATTATCTTGCAGGACGGAGGAATCTCGGGGTACTTTGATGACTTTAGTGCAGTTCCTTCGGATTCTACACCTCCAGCATGGCCTGCTGGAAGCACACTTTCGGCAATGAATGTCCAATCGACATCGCTTATGTTAGCGTGGCCATCAGCAACGGATAATGTGGGTGTTACACAGTATCGCGTATATATCGGGGACCGTTTGCTAGATACGGTATCAGGCAGCGTATACAACTATAGCGTAACGGGACTCGCGGAATATACGGATTACACCTTTAAAGTGATTGCAGGGGATAACGCCGGAAATTGGAGCGCACAAGGTTTGACGGCTATTATTAAAACGGCAGATGCGACTCCGCCGATTACAACCCTAAACTTGATGCCTTCGCAACCGGATGGACAGAATGGCTGGTACGTGCATCCGGTAGCGGTCACTTTAAGCGCATTCGATAATTTTTCGGGCGTCGCCAAGACCGAGTACAGTTTGGACGGCGGTAGCACTTGGCAAGCCTACGTGGCGCCGGTAACGCTGAGTCAAGACGGCAAATATACAGTGAACTACCGTTCGACGGACAACGCGGGCAATGTTGAACCTGTCCATACGATCAGCTTCTTTCTGGATTCGATGGCTCCTGAGGCTAATCTGACTCAGTCTGGTCACAACGTCGGGGATATGCCGGTTGATATGCCAGTGGCCTTTGAACTTGCAAGCACGGACAGCATGTCGGGCGTCAACGAGCAAACGCTGGTGCTGGACGGCGTTGCTATCTCGAGCGGACAGGCGATCCCTGCGGGAAGCCTGAAGGTTGGCGCGCATACGATCGCGTATCGCGTGTCAGATGTCGCCGGCAATGTGACGGAGGCTTCGATGCTGTTTCAAGTGACGAGCCCGGCTGTTGTTGACGCGGGCGTGCCCGGCGTGCCGGTGCTGTCTTCGAACAGCGGGTATGCCCATGGCTTGAACGACGGCAACTACACCGTTACGATGAACATGTGGTGGGGACTGAACGGCTCCCAGTTCAACTTGTATGAGAACGGGGTGTTAGTAAATACGACTTCGCTGGCAAAGACATCGCCTGCAGCGCAAACCGCCGTATGGACGACGACTGGCAAAGCCAACGGCACCTACACGTATGTAGGCGAACTCATCAATTCGGCAGGCAAAACCGTCAGTCAGCCGCTCATCGTGAAAGTGACGGACGCCTCGCCAGGGAAGGCGGTGCTGTCGGAGGACAACTGGGACGGTGACGGGAACTTCACCGTATCCATGAACCTCTGGTGGGGAACGAATGCCACGGAGTACCGCCTGTATGAGAATAATGTGCTCATCGACACGAAGAGCCTGACGGCAGCCTCGCCAGGCGCGCAAAACACGGCGACCGCGATTTCCGGCAAAGCCGTTGGCGTGTACGAGTACCGCTGCGAACTTGTGAATACTGCGGGTGTCACGGCCAGCGACAAACTGACGGTGAAGGTCACACATTAAAAGAAGGTTGGATTGTTTTCTGGTTCAATTCTTTTTGTGAAAAATATTTGTCATTAGTATTTCAAAACAAATTTGTAATTCAAACAATTTCCCCCGAAATCCATTTCAAAACTTTATTTGTCATTTTGAATTATGAGAAAAAGCCAGCAAACCCTTGTGTTTGCTGGCTTTCTGCACTTCAAAACTAATTTGTCATCCAACAGCCGTAAGAAGAACGAAAGTGGTGGCTATTGACTCTTGTTGATGTACAAATAAGTTCTGAAGTAACAATTAAGGTTTTGAAGTACGGATACTGGATTTATTTCGTTTAAATTTAACCGTGTTTAAACATAAAACAACACCTAGTTATATAAGTAATGCGGGAGTTATAATACTAAATATATAATAATGATGGCAACCGTTCGGTGAACGGTTGTTATTGCACATTGGTTTCGAAGGGGGAGAGGGAAATGACAATAAACAAGAGGCAGTTATTTTTCTCGCTTCGTCTGAAGTTTTTACTTGCATTTACGTTGTTCATTGTGGCTCCCATTTTATTTATGTTATATATATACTTCGTTCAATCGGACAAAATATTTCTAAAACAAATGACCGACACGCAAACCCAGGTTCTAAAGCGGGTTACGGATCGAGCCGACGACATGTTGAATCGGACTTTAAATGTATCGAATTTACTCACGAACGACTATGATGTTTTGCAATTGCTAAGAAGTACGGGGCAGTCGAATTTAGACGATTACCCTACATACCAGAGGGTAATTGGTCTTCAGAGCAAGATGGACAACCTGATCGCATATATTTTGGACAACCATGCCATTGTTGCGGTTTATGGATTTAATGGCAGCATTTATACGACCAATCAAGACGAAGCGATTCTTAAAGTGATGCCGGATTATGTGAATCAAGCCAAAGAAAAAAACGGTGCTCCTGCTTGGGGCGTGACCTCTTCTTTGAATATTAAAGGTCATGAAGGGAACCAAGAAGGAAGCTTTATTACTATGGTTCGGTTAATTAGGGGTGAGACGACAAAGGGGTATGGCTTAGTCTTTATCGCATTTCCAATCAAGGAGATGTTTCCCGTTTCCAGTGGCTTAGAGGAGGATTCCCCTACTCAATTCCTGATATCTGATCATAACCGTCTTCTGTGGGGACGGAATGATTTGTGGAACAGGACCCAATCGGGAGAGGAACCATCTGCATTTACTCAAATATTAAAAGCAACCGGCTGGCAATTACGATGGATCCCCATGCAAGAACAATGGGTGCAGCAGTTGAAAAACGTACGTTCCACAACGACATGGAGTGTCATCGTTGTATTCGCATCCTTTCTTTTCATCTATGTCATCTTTACTCTTCGTTTGATGAAGCCTATTCGCTCTCTCGTACAGGCAATGGGGAAAGCATCATACGGAAATTTCGAAAAGCCTGCTTTGGCTGGTGGAAATGATGAAATCGGACTGCTGAGCCATCACTTCAACCGTATGCTGTCAAGCTTGAAGGAAATGGTTGCGACGCTTCGAGAAGAGCAGCAGCTTAAAGAGGAAGCAAGGTTTCATGCCCTGCAGGCTCAAATTTCTCCTCATTTCTTGTTTAATGCACTCAATTCTATTAAGTGGCTGGCCTTATTTTCAGGAGCTAAAAATGTTGGGGATATGATTACCTCCCTTGGTATTATGTTGAGCTATAGTATGAAGCAGGAGAGCGAAGTTGTCACACTGAGAGATGAACTTGATTTTATACAACATTATTTTTCGCTGCAAAAAATTCGTTTTAACGATAATATTGAGTTGTCGATTGATGTCGATGAAAATCTAATGTCTGCTCGCATTCTTAAATTCACCCTTCAACCTATTGTGGAAAACAGCATCATCCATGGCAACCGAATGCCGCTAATTATCCGCATCGCGGCTTATTATGTAGATGATTTGTTGTTTGTCACCATTGCAGATAATGGACAAGGGCTGTCTGAGAGAAAGCTTTCTGATGACGACGATTTTGAGTGTGCCGATCCCATAAGGCAAGGGAAATATAGTGGAATTGGTCTTGAGAATGTTCAAAGTCGGATACGTATGCATTTCGGGGAACCATACGGGCTATTTATGCACAATGGCATTGATGCTGGAGCAGAGACAGTTATTAAGCTGCCTTGGAAGCGGATGGAGGATCCAGCATGACGAAGCTTTTATTAGTGGAAGATGAATTTTTGGTGAGGCTCGGGCTCAAAACGTTTATTCCTTGGGAGGAATTTGGCTTTGAATTGATCGGCGAGGCAGTGGATGGATTGGATGCGCTTACCATTCTCGCTGAAAAGCCATGTGATCTCTTGATTACTGACATCTCCATGCCGAATATGGATGGGATCTCGCTGATGGAACGAGTGAAGGAACTATATCCGCACATCAAATTTTTGATTTTATCCAACTACAATGATTTTAGGTATGTTCAACGTGCCTTGCAGCTTGGAGCTTCCGACTATATATTGAAATTGACTATGCAGCCTGAGGATCTTCAAACCAAGCTGCAGCAGATCCGAGAGGAAATCGAGAACGAGCGTAAAAAGCAGGAGGAAACGTTACTGCTTAATCGGACAGCGCTGCAATTTCGTCAGGAAGTAACCATTGAAAAGCATTTGCGTGATCTCATGACCATGCAATACTCGAAGCGGGAAGCGGATGAGCTGTCACAGGAATATGAAAATCTTCTCCCTTCATTTCCATGGGCGGTTTCGATGATGAAAATTGACCGTTACGAGTCTGTTGTAGATGAGAATCGCTTTCAGAGTGAAAAGTTGCTGCGCTTTTCTGTGATGAACGTGCTTCAGGAAATCATGCGCAAATATAAGGCAGGACACATTGTAGAAATGGATGGGGGGCGTTTCGGTATGATATCCGCTATAGGAGCGGAGCCGATGCTTCAGGAGATGGCGGAATGTATGCAGCGTTATCTCAAATTGCCTGTCTATTTCGGTACTTATTCCCCAGTTGAACGAGCATACGACCTGCATGAAGCGTGTAGATTTGCTGAAGAAGCGCTTTTGGAGAGATTTTACATTGACTCGAATCGTGTCATTCCCTATAGAGAGCAAATGTTTTCAAACCATGCTATACCCATTTCATCACAGGATGAATGGCTCGATTCGATGGCGCGGCGAGACATAGAAGCGCTGCAGAATGCCATAAGGAATATGGCTGACGCCTATTCAGAAGACGAAGTATCCAGACCTTATCCAGATCTGGCCAGAGAACGTTGGCTGCATATTGTGAATCTATTCGAGGTTTTCCTGCAACAAAAAGGAGGAGATCTCTATTCGATTGCCCCTTACGAAGGGAAATATCCTCATCATGTAGTGAGGCTATCTGAGTCCATTCATGAAATATGCGAGTGGCTGGTTGGGTGGATTCCAGTCTTCTTCGAACACTTGATCGCAAGTACGGTTCATCAGCCTCGAGCTGAAATTAAGGCCGTTCAAAGAATGATCGAACAAAAGTACAGCACTTCCTTTAAAATGTCCGAATTGGCAAAAGAAGTTAATTTTACGGAACCGTATTTAAGCTCCTTATTCAAGAAAGAAACCGGTGAAACGATGATCGATTACTTGATCCGTATACGAATGAAGAAAGCCAGGGAACTGCTCCAAGATCCCAATGTTAAAATATATGAAGTTGCGGACGCGATCGGATATTCGGACCCTAATTATTTCGCCAAGCTGTTCAAAAAAATTGAAGGGATCTATCCGCAAGAATATCGTAAGCGCTATATTCATTAAAAGCGGATAAATCAAGACGGGTAAGATCTTAAATGAATTCATTACGCAGGAATGATCACTTTGTTATGCTAATGATGTTCCAAACGGATGAATACAAGGAAGAGAGGGGTTTTACCTGTATGAAGAAATCAATGTATTCCGTATTATCACTCACAATGGCAGTCAGTTTGATGCTTTCCGGCTGTTCAAAAAGCGACAACCAAACAAGTCCATCGCCTACTACTGCGAACACAGCAAGCTCCGCAGCTCCCAACAAAACAGTCAAGCTTAAGATTTGGGGTGGTATCCCGGAAGAAAGCGGACCCAAGGATGTGGTCACGAAGTGGAACAGCACGCATCCTGATATCCAAGTAGAGTATACACGTTACGTGAACGATGATAGCGGTAACACAAAGCTCGATACGGCTCTTATAAGCAACTCCGAAGCCCCGGACATCTTCTTCAGTTATGGCGAAACGAATTACAATCGTCGGGCGAACGCGGGCGTCACCTTTCCGCTAGATGATTTGATTAGCAAGTACAAGCTTAATGTGGATGAGATCATCGGCAAAGATAATATCGTCCCGTTCAAAGGGAAAACGCATTATTTACCGGCCATGAAGCTGTTATCCTCCGTTATGATTAATCAAACAGCCTTGGAAAAAGCGGGAGAGAAGATTCCGGCTCAAGGATGGACATGGGATGACTACATGGCTCTTGCCGAGAAGCTGCATACAGCTGATCAGAAGGGCAGCTTTATCCAGGCTCCAAGCGATAATATGGTGCGTTTTGCCATTCTTGAGAATAAGCCGGTAGATTCCTATTATGCAGCTGATGGATTGTCCACTTTCGATAGTCCGGCCGTCAAGAAGGGTTTGGAATATCAAAAAGCACTGCAGGACAAGGGATTATCGGTGAAGTGGCCGGAAATTATCGCCAACAAGCTGCTTCCTCCAAACGAGCTTTTAACCGGTAAAGCGGCTATGATCTTTGGAGGTACGCACTTACTAAGGAATGTGAAGGACACCAAAAGTTTCCCGCATGACTTTAAAACTATTTTTGCGCCGGTGCCGCAGTTGGAGAAAGGCGGCAAAGTGAATACGGCAGGCTTCAACGACTTCATGTCCATTAACAATACGTCTACGAACAAGGACGAAGCTTTTCAATTTATCTCGTGGTACATAACGGAAGGAAATCTTCTCATGATTCCCGGCGGCCGTTTACCGTCTTCCAAGAAGATCGATGTGGACAAAGTGGCTGAACTCATGATTGGAGATGCCGCAAACCTGATTAACGTAGATTCTCTGAAAGCTCTCATCAAGGGCGATTATACATTCCCTGTTCAAACGATTTCCACCGCCTTACCGGAAATGACCAAAATTATCAACGAAGAAACAGAGAAATATGTCATGGGTGTACAGCCCTTAGAGAAAGCGATTCAGAATATGAAGACAAGAGCGGATCAAGCGATTAAGGCTGAAAAAAAATAGTTGTTATGTGATGAAAATGACCTGTCGGACTTCAATAGGAAGTCTATCAGGTCATTTTTTTGCTTGTTTCCATACATCTTAAAAACAACGCTGTAACAACCTAAATCACGCCATTCCACTCAGAGTCTCTACTGCTTATGATTCAGGTATGGATTAAATATAGTTAAATGAGGTGGCATCATTGCGACGAATGTCCAAACATAACATGAAGGAACAATTGGCGGGTTATTTGTTTATTTTGCCGAACTTTCTCGGCGTCTTTTTCTTCGTCATTCTTCCTCTGCTTTTCAGTTTTATGCTGATTTTTGCAGATTGGGACTACTTAAAGGGCTTTGCTGGGCTTAGCTTTGCCGGACTTGGTAATCTGAAAAAATTAGTGAGTGATGTTTATTTATGGAAAGCATTAAGGAACAATTTTATTCTAACAGCAGTAACAGTGCCTAGTGCAATGGCGATCGGTCTGGTTGTAGCTGTGCTGCTTAATCGACATGTGTATGCCAAGGGTGTATTACGAACTTTGTTTTTCCTGCCTTATGTCAGCAGTTTGGTTGCCGTTTCTGTGGTGTGGAGCGTGCTTTATAATGCCCAAGATGGCCCGATCAATGCTTTCCTGAAATCACTAGGAGTTGACAATCCTCCCGAGTGGTTGGGGAGTACCACATGGGCGCTGCCGGCCATCATTATTATGGTCGTATGGACTTACATCGGATATACCATGGTGCTGTACATGGCGGGACTACAAGGGATTCCGAAAGATTTATATGAAGCAGCTTCGATTGATGGAGCCACAGGGATCAGGCAGTTTTTTAAGATCACGGTCCCCATGCTTCAGCCAACTACCTTTTTGATTGCCGTCACACTTATCATTTCCACCTTTCAGGTGTTTGCCGTTGTGAATGTGATGACACAAGGCGGACCGGTCAATTCGACCATGGTTATTGCGTATCATATTTATCTCACCGCCTTCCAAAACTACAAAATGGGGTATGCGGCAGCGATGTCATGGGTTTTATTCGTCATCATATTCTCGATAACTTTGATTCAGTGGCGCAGCCAGAAGAAGTGGCAGCAGCATTTTTAATGGAGGAGTGGGTTCGTAGTGGTTTCTTTGCGAAAATTAAGCGTAACGCTTTGCATGTTGGTTTTGGGTGTAGTGGTCTTGATCCCGTTTATCTGGATGATTTCTTCCTCCTTCAAGATCCAAGCTGATTTATTCAAATACCCGATCGATTGGATTCCCAAAAATCCGATTTTCTCGAATTACGAAGAGGTTTGGGGCGGCAAATATAAATTTGCTTTGTTCTATTGGAACTCGGCCAAAATTACCTTCATTACGGTTGTCGGCTCGATCATTACCAGCTCGTTGGCTGGGTTCGCGTTCGCCAAATTGAACTTTAAAGGAAGGGACTTTATTTTTCTCATGTACTTGGCTACGATGATTATCCCCGCCCAGGTACTGCTTGTCCCAAGGTTTATCCTGTTCGATCGGGTTGGCTTGGTGAACACCCATCTGGCCGTCATTTTGCCGGGGATTTTTACCGTTTTCGGCACTTTCCTGATGCGGCAATTTTTCAGCACGATCCCGAACGAGCTTCTTGAAGCGGCAAAAGTGGATGGAGCGGGATTCTGGCGCGTGTATTGGCAAATATGTTTGCCCTTAACGAAGCCTGCCATCGTGACGCTTCTCATACTTACTTTTACCTGGCACTGGAACGAATATGAGAATCCGTTGATCTTCTTGCGCTCGAGTGATTTGTTTACACTACCGATTGGTCTTTCCAGCTTTGTAGATGAATACGGTGCGAATTATTCGTTAATTATGGCTGCTTCTGTTTCGGCGCTGCTTCCTCTCATCATTGTCGTAGCTATCTTCCAAAGATTCTTCGTTGAAGGCATCGCCAGCAGCGGCCTGAAGGGGTAACCGTATCCCCATCCATATATGAGGGGGGAGGTGCAAATAGAACAGGTTTAAATGAACGTATAGAAACTATTTAAATTTGAAGGGAGAAGTATGCTATGACAAACAAGTTTAGTCGTTTATATTCTGTATTTTTGGTGATAACGCTACTGACAGCATGTGGGTTCACACTGATTACAGGAAGCCAGATGGTTTATGCTGCAACACTATCCATCGAGCAAAACACAGTAGGGAACATTTTCTATGAAAATGACACCAAGAGCTTCAAAATCAATACGGAGGGGGACTCGATTGATTGGGCATATTCCGATTATTGGAATAACACCGTAGAGTCCGGAAGCCAAGCGGTGAGTAATGGAAACACCGTACTAACCGTTAATCCCGGGAAACATGGATGGTTCAATTTAGTGATTACAGCCAAGCAAAACGGGAACGTTATGGCCTCGAAAGAAACATCGTTCGCCGTGGTTTCCAATTTCGATTTGAGCCAAGTAGCGGATTCGCATTTTTCTGTACAAACGCATGCCGCTCGAACCGATCTAATTGCTCAAGACTCAGCAGCGCTGATCCCGATCGCCAAGAAAATGGGGGTTAAGTATATCAGGGATTCCTTGCGTTGGGGGGACATCGAGGATACGACGAAGGGGGCCTATAGCTTCAAATCCTTCCATGACGATTTCATGTCGCGTGTGGCGGCGAACGATCTCAAGCCCTATATCACTCTGGCATTATATAATAATTTATACGATGGGGGAAATGTACCGACGAGCCTGGAGGCAAGGGAGGCATTTGCGGAATATGGCAAGCAAGTATTGAGCAGATACCCGGAAATTGGTCAGGTGGAAATTTGGAACGAACCGGACATTCCTTCGTTTGGAAAGGGACTTACCACGGAGCAAGAGAAGGCGGATTTTTACTTTAACCTGTTAAAAACATCCTATGAACAAATTCATCCCCTTTTTCCGAATGTGAAAATAACGGGATTTGTCTTTGGCGAATTAGGTTCAGACGCATTTTTGGAATCGCTTTATCAGAAGGGCGCGCTGAATTATATGGATGAGTATTCGTTTCATTCGTATACGAGGAACCCTGAGGATTTCGTTAAAGATATCAACAGGCACAAAAAAATAATGAAAACCTATAACAACAATCAAACGATCCCCATCAATCTTTCGGAGACAGGTTTCAGCAACTTTAATTTCGATGAGCATGTGCAAGCCAACTATGTAGCTAGAAGGATTGTAACTGCTTTGGCCAACGGTGTCCAAAAAATCAATATTTATAATTTGCAAAATAAATCTACGGTTCCGAATGAATATGAGGGAACGTTCGGTTTGATTCGGAATCCCGACGATGCAAAAGGGGCGTATGTGCCGAAGCCGGCCTATGCCGCTTATGCCACGATGACCCGGGAATTAACGGGAGCGGATTTCCAAACTACGGAGGATGTAGCCCCCGGAACTTATAGTCATAAGTTTCATACAGCGACGGAAGATATTCGGGTTATGTACGCTCCGGCGGGAGCCGACCTCAAGCTTTATACTAGCAGCCCCCTTCATGTCACGGATATGATGGGGAATACGTTGACGTATACGCCAACGAATGGCTACGTACGGCTACGGCTGGATGAGAATCCGATATATGTCAAAGGCGGGCTGGAGGCTCCTTATATCGAAGAGATTCCACCGACCATTACCAATCCGATCACCCTTTATAGTGGTTACAACATGGGGGGGTATGCGGAAGTCAATGGACCGCTTGGAACGGCTACGAATAAATGGGTAACGTCATCCGTGCTCAAAGGCTACAACGGCGGTATTTCGCGAGCGATTACGAATCCAACGGGATCCTCTGCCAAATGGACGCCGAATGTGTCCGCGTCCGGACGATACCGAGTTTCTGCGTATCTTCCCGGAACGCCATCCACACCGGTGAATACGACGAAAATGGCTGCGTATTCGATTTATATCAACGGAGTAAAACAGGAAACGAAGGTTGTTGATCAATTCACAGAGCAGGGATCTTGGAAAGATTTGGGATCCTATGATTTTCCAAGAGGAACAAGCAGTTACATCCTGCTCGAAGATGCAAACCCCGCTCACGATCGACCGCTTAGGGCGGATGTCATTAAGTTCGAGTCCATCCCTACGACCGGGATTGCTTTGGATACCGATTCGCTTGATCTGCGGGTAGGAGATACGCACGACTTCACAGCTGTGTTTACGCCTGCTGAGGCCACGGACCAGACGCTGGTTTGGAGCAGTTCAAATAGTCAAGTCGTAACCGTCGATGCTGAGGGGCACGTGAATGCGACGGGGGCCGGAGAGGCGGTGATTCGTGCTGCGAATCCGCTAACTTCCCTCTATGCCGAGGCGAGGATCCGAGTAACGATGCCTGTCATTAAGCAGGTTACGCTCTATCATAGTTATGGCACAAACGGGGGGTATACGGAAGTCAACGGGCCTCTAGGAACCGCAACGAATAAGTGGGTGACTTCTACGGTTCTCAAAGGTTATAACGGCGGCATATCGCGGGCGATTACGAATCCAACGGGCGCATCGGCCAAATGGAGTCCGACAATCTCCCAACCCGGACGATATAGGGTATCGGTTTATTTGCCAGGAACGCCAGCGGCTCCGGCGTATACGACCAAAGCTGCCGAATACTCGATTTATACGGATGGCGTAAAGAGTGATTCTAAGATTATCGATCAATTTTCACTACAAGGCTCATGGCAGGTACTCGGCATCTATGATTTGCCGCGAGGCTCGTCCAGCTACATCACTGTCGAGGATGCAAATTCAGCCCATGACAGACCCCTTCGTGCGGATGTCGCCAAATTTGAATTCATCCCTCCTACGAGCATCAGCTTGGATACCCAGACGCTTGATTTGCATATAGGAGATACGCATCTATTTACGGCAGGGATAACTCCAAACGACGCAACGGATCAAAATCTGCTTTGGAGTAGTACGAATAGCGATGTGGCAGACATTGATGCCCAAGGGCATCTACGTGCTTTGGCTGTTGGCAGCGCTGTGATCCGCGTCACGAATCCACTGACGTCCCTTTATGCAGAAGCTGAAGTGAAAGTGACCCAAGCTGATAAGACAGCACCCGTAAGTGCCGCATCTGTTAGACCGGCTTCACCTAATGGCAGCAATGGATGGTTTACGTCGGATGTAATGGTGAGCTTCTCTGCAAGCGACGATTTATCCGGTGTAGCAAAAATAGAATACCAAGTGAATAATGGGGGTTGGATGACCTATACCGGTTCCATTCCTGCCTTTGATGAAGGGATTTATACGGTTGGTTACCGCAGTTACGATCAAGCGGGCAATGTAGAACAGGTCAAAACAATCGAATTTAAGATAGACAAAACGGCGCCATTACTATCCGTACAATTGGATAAAGCGTCTATATGGCCGGCAAATCATCAAATGGTGACTATTCATGCAACGTTGAATTCGAGCGATGATGCATCAGGCGTTGCATCGGTGGTATTAACCTCCATTACGAGCAATGAACCGGATCGTGGTCATGGTGACATTGAGGCCATTTACGGTACAAAGGCCACTTCATTTCGTTTACGTGCTGAACGATTAGGTAATGGAATAGGACGTACTTATACCATTTCCTATACTGCAACTGACAACGCGGGTAACGAAACGTCTGCTTCAGCGACCATCACAGTGCCTCATGATCATTCATGAAATCAAGCTTATTATGGAAACGAGGGAGTTCAATGAGATTGTAGACAATGGTTTGTAAGAAGTACTTCAAAACTTATTTTAATAAATCTTCTCCGTTTAAGTTGGTTGTATTGGTGGAATCAAAAGAGCTGATGGGCTGCTCGGATAAACTCCAGAACCATATATCGCCGGATTGAGAAAAAGGCGCAACAGGGCATCCATAACAGATGCCCTATTCGTATGAGCTAACTTAATCGACCTTGTTGCTAAGAAAGCGACTCTTTCAAGACCTCCCTAAAACTCATTGGAGGGCGGCCGATCAAATTAGCTAGGGCAGGATCGACTTGCGCGAAATCACCTTCACGGCTGGCCATAAACATCCCTAAGATCAAATCGACCCTTGCTTCCGGCCAGCCTTGGGATATTAAGCGCTCCCGATACTCTTCGTCCGACACAACGATTCGACGGATAGTCTTCCCCATGATCTCAGACACGATCTTCGCTATCCCTTCCATGTCAATGGCTTCGGATGCTGTAAGATTGGGAGATATGCCATCTAATTTATGATCGCATATGATCGCCGCCGCAGCTTCAGCCAAGTCGGAGTGAGCAGTCCAGGCAAACGGACCGTCTTCAGGAGCGATCAATTTCCCAGTTTCCAGTGCATCGCCGATCAACATTAGAGCCGATCCGGCATAGTAGCCATTGCGGAGTGAGGTGAAGGGGATATCTGAAGCTTTTAGCAGTTCTTCGGTAGATGAATGGTGAATCATAGGAGTGAAGTATGATGCCTGGGAAGCCCCCATGTGGCTTGTGTACAACACCCGACGGGCCCCTGCCCTCTTTGCGATATCGATCGCTGTTTGATGGTGCCGAATACCAGCCTCGCCCAAGGTGCCTGATGAAACAATGAGAATTTGAGATGCCCCTTCGAAGGCGTGGCTCAGACTTTCGGCATCGCCGAAATCGCCCTGACGAACACGGACTCCGCGTTCTTGGAGCGCTATCGCCTGATTCGGATCGCGGACACTGACACCGATCTGCCCAGCAGGTACACGTTTAAGCAACTGCTCTACCACACCCCGACCTAATTTCCCGTTTGCTCCGGTAACGATAATCATGACTACAACATCCTTTCTTTTTGCTGAAACTTCATACAGTGTTGCTTACACTACAATTTTGTGTGAGATACATTGTATAATTAAAGGATAAATGGAAAGAGTCTTACGAACAACCAACAAAAGGCAGCTACTGTTGTCTTCCCAACATTTATCCTTTTTTGACTGTTTTTGAATTCAAAAGAAAGTGTGGTTTAAATGAGAGTGAATCCTAATGACCCCCGTGTAAAAAGAACGCGTCAATTGATTATGCAGGCCTTCCATGATCTACTTGGAGAAAAGAGAAATATCTATTCAATATCAGTGCACGACATTGCAACTCGGGCGACAGTGAATCGTGCCACCTTTTATGCTCACTTCGAAGATAAATTTGCTTTTCTCGAGAACTGGATGGTGGAGAAGTTTAAGTTGATTATTCAGAAAAGAATGCCGGAAGATTCAAAATTCAATATGGATAATTTTCAAATCCTCATCCAAACCATATTCGATTTTCTTCTTCAGTTTCGGCAGTATATCACTCCAGGAGACAAACAGTTTGAGCCCATGTTTGAAATCGCCATGCAAAAGGAACTTCACCGGCTCCTGCTTAATTGGTTAATAGAAGGGCCAATTCAGAGCAATTCGCGAGAGAAAGTGGAAGCAACGGCTCTTGTCGTCAGTTGGGGCATTTTCGGATCGGCCTTGCAGTGGAGCCGGAATCCTCAAGACCGCTCGGTGGAAACGATGGTTAAAGACGTAATGGAAGTTGTCACGGTTAATCTGCACCCTTTTTGGGGAACTCCCGTATAAAGTCAATTTGTTACCGTAATGCAACGCAGCTGCATCTGACGCTCTTTTGGCTTCATGTTTGCTATTAACCCGCCGCAGGCCACAGGTTTGCGGCGGGTTTTTGTGATGCTTCACAAATACAAGTGAAAGCAACGTGGAACGAAGGGACCTGGGTACTGAAACAAAGCTATGATAATGGAGATGGACTTGCACCCCAACAGGGGTTGAACTGGCAAACCCGAGGCATTACTCGAGTTACATTCATTTTCTAAATTGAATAAGCGTTTATTACGATTTTGGCAGAAATGCATACAGACCCCCAAAACTGCTGATATCAGAACCTGGAACCGTTGTGTAGAATTGCGTTGAAGTTGATGGAAAGTCAGCGCGGGGGTGATCGAGGGAATTTATCCAGGAATGGCAGAATATTTGCAATGCAATGCAGGTAAAAGAAAAATCAGGAGGTAGGTAACGTTGCCAAAAATTAACGGAATGATTAAAAACCCGCTATTCATTTTTTTTCTTTCGATTGCCTTGATGATTACCCAATTTACTTTTGTCCCAAAACAAGCATTAGGAGCGGCAAACCCAGCTGTTGTTTCCGGATCGACGTACAAAATCGTGAATGTAAACAGTAATAAATTGCTGGATGTGGCAGGTTCGGGAACGACTGACGGCACTAACGTCCAGCAGTGGGCGGAGGACGCTACCCGTGCTCAGAAATGGGTGATTTCGCTCACCACCGATGGCTTTTATCGGATCAAGAGCTCTATCAGTAACAAGGTGCTGGATATCAGCGGAATGGGAACAACCAATGGTACTAACGTTCATCTATGGGAGGATAACGGTTCCGAAGGGCAAAAGTGGTCTATCAATACGAATAGCGACGGCACTTTTACTATTGTGAACAAATATGCCAATAAGCCGCTCGATGTGTCCTGGTCCGGCGTTACAAACGGGACAAATGTACAGATCGCTGAATCCAATGGTACTGGTGCGCAGAAGTGGAAGCTGACTTTGGAGGGAGGTTTGCAGTCCAAGGTTTTAGGTGGGTATTGGACTTACTGGCCGCAATCGCCGATCCGCATACGTGATATCGATCCTAACTACAATTTGATTTACCTGTTTAGTGCAACGCCAGTTGGCGGCGCTCCAGGCACGACGGGGGCTGTAACTTGGAACACACCAGGCAATGGCAGAGGTGCAGCTACCAACTTGGTTGCAGACATCAATTATGCCCGAACCGTCCAAGGTCGAAAGATCATCTTATCTGTCGGCGGAGCAAACGCCGGCATTACGTTTGAGAATCGTCAGAGATCGCAAAACTTCATCAACAGCATAGTGAGTATTTATAATCAGCTGGGCGGGTTTGACGGAATTGATTGGAATAACTATGAGGGTTCGGTTTCGGCAAATACGGATGAAATGATCTGGATCAGCCTCGAGTTGAAGAAACGATACCCTGGCTTTATCATTACAACACCTCCGGCTCCGTGGAGAGCGGCCGATCTGACACTTTGTACAGCGATGGTACAGGCTGGGGCATTGGATTATGCCGCCCCTCAGTACTACGATGGTCCTGGGCTGAATGACCCGGCATTTGTTGTAAGCAATCTCGACAAGTGGGTAACTGCGCTTGGTGCTGAGCATGTTGCAGTTGGTTTCGGTGTGAGCAATCAGGCCAATTACATGACGGTCAATCAAGTTGTGACGGCATGGAACCAGATCAAAGCGAAATACCCGAAGATCCGCGGTGCCTTTGACTGGGAGATTCATATGGATGAAAGCAGAGGGTGGGAATTTTCCAAAACACTCAAACCGCTTTTGTCAAATTAGGAAAGCGAGAAACGTTGACAAGTGAGCAATCCCATTAAGTCTTTGCCGGATACTGAATAAAAATTGCCCAGTAGGAAGATCAAAAAGACAGCCGCTTTTCTTGTTTCTTGCGGCTGTCTTTTTCAAAGATTGTTTAATTTATGATGTTGAAGATGGCAGAGATTTACGATATTCACCCGGCGTAACGCCTGAGCTGCGCTTGAACATGCGGATAAAGGAGTTGACGTTCTGGTAGCCAACGCAATGGGCCACATCCTGAATGCGAAGCTCCATATTCGTCGTGAGCAGCTCTTTGGCCCGATTAATTCTGAGCTCGTTCAACTTATCGCTGAAGTTAACTCCAGTTTTCTCTTTGAAGTAACCAGAGAGATAACCTGGCGTCAAATTTAGCTTGTATGCGATCGCGTCGAGATTGATATCCTCGCATAAGTGAGCTTCCATGTACTCAAGTACAAAGGAAGCAATCGGATCCTTCGTTACATTCTTTTCCGTAATGGCGGCTAGTATCGGTATGATGAGCTTCCGGAACCAATCTTGGTACTGCTTCACGGAGTAGAAGCAGTTTAGCGCATCGAAGGAAGAAGGGATCAACTTCTCCATCAACATTGGCATATTCATGTTCAGCTTCGTTAATGTCTTCTCCGCTTGGTCCGCCGCTCCCCGAGCAAACTCTTGATACTCTCCAACAGCCGCATCCTTACGATTCAATTGATTAAGCTGTCGATCGATCCACTCCAGCACAGCATTCTCGTTGCCAGAGAGCAGCAGCGCATGTAGTTCCTCTCCCGTTGTTAGCTTCATACGATACGAAGATGTCCCAAGTCCTGTGATGATTTGCGTATCTCCGTTTAATCTTCGCTCCTTGAGCAAGGCGGATAAGTGCCCATAAGCTTCGGTGAACGACGTGTTTACCTCATAGATAGGGCTGGCTGCGATTGTCATGTAGAGATAGTTATCGGCGTGAAGCAACTGCTTCAGTGTTTCAAGTATATGCACGATTTCGTCCCTAGAGCCCGGATCAAAAATGAGTGACATGAACCGGTTCTGTTCAATTTGAAGCGTAACGACGTCCATGGAAGATAGCAGGCCGTGAATGAGCCTGCGGAGGATCAGCATCTCTTCGTCATATTCCCTCTCTTGATTCTTGAAGGCGATTTCATAAAGGACGGCCGCAAAGGGACGATCCGCCTGCGCGAGTTCTTCGATATCGGCGAGACTCGGAGCCATCGGGATGTTCTTCACTTTGTTCGTATACGCAAACTGTCGTACGAGTGTATTTTTCTTGTCGAGATCTGTTCGGATCAACTCGTTCGTCTGCATGATGCGGCTCATCCTGTCGATGAGGATGGCATACTCTCGAATGCTGCTAGACGTCGGAAGTGTTGACGGAGAATTATGTTCCAGCATCTCAAGGATTCGGCGAAGAGGATTGTTAAGCCTCATGCTGAACAGCAACGAGGTGATGATGGCAACCACGACTGTGGTAGACAGCAATGAAATGAGTATCAGGTTCATTCTCATCATTTCGGAGGCAATACTGGCGATGGGGACGACGCGCATATAAGTGAAGCCGGTATCTGCCCCTTTTTTATAAAAGGTATAAAAATTACCGTTACGTTCATGATACGTGTCTTCCCGAGGAAGGGAGGCAGCCCCCTGCATACCCTCTGAAGGTGCGGATGCGAAAAGCGGAGTGCCACTTCGATCTAAAATGTAGAACGTTGAATCTCCCGACTGGCCGAATGCGGTATACAACCGTTGCGAATTCACCATCAAGAGGCCGTAAACTTCTCCGTATTGCACAGCCTTGAAGAGAATCGGCATCAAGGCCCCCAATGAGCGAGTCTTCCCCATCGTCTTTTCAGCATATTCAGCAACTGGCAGCACTTGCATAAAGGAGTGGCCGATCGTAGCTTTTCTCCAGAAATCGGCCGGATATTCGCTGCTGGAATAGTACTTGGCGAACATGTCATCGATACTGCTTGTGCCTTCCTTTTCGAGTACAAAGCCTGCCGTACGGAAAATAAGAATAAAGTTGTCCAGTTGAAGGAACGGATTGGTGTATAGCGCGGCCAAGTCTTCTTTTATTTCGGGAATGAGGTCGTAGCGCTTGTTCTCAGGGACGCGATCCAGAAGCTCGAGATTAGCGCTCCATGTATCGGATCGCATAAGGGCGATCAACATGGATTGCGTCATCCGGAATTGATTCTCATAATTCTCCACCGTCTGCTCCATGCCAAGCTCATTGTTGCGAACGATTTCTTTGTACAGCTTTTGTCTTAAATGGATATAGGTGAATAGATTGCAGGAAGCGAGCAGAATAATGACGCATAGAAAGCTGACCATTAATTTGAAGAATAAAGTGTTGTAAGCAAGGTTGAATCTGAAGCGTTTTATCATTCTCTCAAATCCCCCTCTGTATACGGCCCCGTGTAACCTTTATATTTTTCTTATTATACTGGCTGCAAATGAACGCGAACAATATGCACTTTCTCATTTTCATATTCATTACATCCGCTTTCCGCAATAGTGACGATTTGCAGGCGTTCATGCAGATAGTTTTCCTTTCAAATTTCCAGTTATAATGCGGATACATCGACCCAAGGACGTGCATGGAGAGCGATGTGAAATCTATCAATAATATCAACAACAAGGGGAAATGCGAATGGTTCAAACAAATGCAATTCTACGAACCGAGGAGAAATCGACATCCGCGTCGAGAGCACTTCGGTTCAAGCGACTATGGCACATCAACAAGTACCTATGGCTGCTCTTTCTGCCTTGCCTTCTCTATTATCTAGTTTTCCGATATGCGCCTATGTTTGGGCTCGTCATTACATTTAAGGATTACAATCTGTTCAAAGGTGTTTGGGCCAGCGATTGGGTAGGACTCAAATATTACAGGATGTTCCTGCAAAATCCGGACTTTTGGCCTCTGTTGAAGAATACGTTCCTTCTCGGCTTCTATAATCTGGTGTTCGGCTTCCCGGCTCCGATTATACTTGCGCTGCTGCTTAATGAAGTGAGGAGGAAGGCTGTCAAATGGTTTGTGCAGACAGTCAGCTATTTGCCTCACTTCATTTCTAACGTCATCGTCGCCAGCATGGTCATCATGTTCCTATCGCCGACGGGCGGGTTGGTCAACAATATTCTGCAAAGTCTCGGGTTCGATCCGATTAATTTCATGAACAAACCAGAGATGTTTAGAGGTATTTACGTGATTTCGGAGATCTGGCAACATATCGGTTGGGAGACGATCATTTACTTGGCGGCGTTGACGGCCGTAGACCCCCAGCTTTATGAAGCGGCTAACATTGACGGAGCGAACAGAATGCGCAGGATTTGGCACGTCACGATTCCCGGCATTTCCCCTGCTATCGTCATCACGCTTATTCTCAATATTGGCAATGTGCTGGAGATCGGCTTTGAAAAAGTTTATTTGATGCAAAACCCGGCGATATACGATACGGCGGACATTATCAGCACTTACGTCTATCGGATTGGGCTCGTGCAAGGCAATTTTAGTTACGGATCTGCAATCGGGCTCTTCATGGGTGTAATTAGCTTAATCTTCATTTACAGCGCAAACTGGCTCAGCCGACGAGTTAGCGAGACCAGTCTATGGTGAAAGGAGTCGTTCAATGACCAAATCGTCCAAGCTATCACTGTTCCCAGTCGTCAGCGCCGCCATCCTTACGTTAGTCGTCGTCGCTACGCTGTATCCGTTCGTGCATATGCTCGCGGTCTCGTTCAGCGCTGATACCTACGTCATGATGAATGAGATTACTATATGGCCGAAAGGCTTCAACGTCCACATGTATGATCTCGTGCTTGGCGACTCGAAAATATGGACGGCGTTCCGAAACTCGATCGTGTATACCGCGTTCGGAACCGCCATCTCGCTTGCAGTAACTTCGATGGGAGCGTATGCGCTCTCACGTAGCCAAATGGCGTTGCGAAAATCGTTTACGATGCTTATCGTGTTCACCATGTTTTTTGGCGGCGGGATGATCCCTACATTCCTGGTCGTCCAGTCACTCGGGCTGGTAGATACGATCTGGGGCATAGTCCTACCCGGCGCGGTCAGTACCTGGAATCTGATTCTGATGCGCACGTTCTTCACTGGCATTCCAAAGGAGATGGAGGAGTCTGGACGAATGGATGGGCTAAATGACATTGGCATTTATTTCCGTATCATTGTCCCCTTGTCAAAAGCTTCATTCGCCACCATCGCCCTTTTCTATACCGTGGGCTTATGGAATAACTTCATGCTTCCGCTTTTGTACTTGCGTACCCAAGATCTATTTCCGCTGCAGGTTCTGCTGCGAAATCTCATTCTGGCCGGCACCGCGAGTTCGGGAGACGTAACCCAGATTGGAGGTGATAACCTGATCGTTGAGGAATCATTAAAGTACGCCACTATCATGGTATCGACGATCCCGATTCTTATCTTATATCCGTTTGTGCAGAAATATTTCGTCCAGGGGGCGATGATCGGGGCCGTAAAGGGTTAAAACCGATCGCGTTACAAAACAATTAAAACTGAAGGAGCTGAGAGATTCGATGAAAATGATTAAAAAGCCAGTTACTCTTTTGACAATAACCGCTATGACGGCGGCTTTGCTCTCCGCATGCAGCGGGAACGCTCCCAAGGAGAGCCCAACAACCTCTCCCTCCGTTACCAATGCGGCACCGTCCGCACTTCCAGACGTGAAGCTTACGGCGCTGTTCGACAACAACCCGACGTTCCCGTATTCGAAGGACTGGCCAATCTGGAAATGGATCAAGGAGAAGACGGGCGTGACACTCGAAGTTCAAACCCCTTCCGGCAAGCTGGGAGATACTTTGAACCTGACCATTGCCTCCCGTACAATGCCGGATTTGATGTACATGCCTAGCCGTGAGAGTTCAAACAAGTTTGGCCAGCAGGGGGCGCTCGTTGATATTTTGAAATATATCGACGACATGCCGAATCTGAAGGCTTGGATCGGGAAATATCCGGAGGAGGCGAAAGCTGCTTTATCGTCAGACGGGAAAATGTACATGTTCCCGAACCAAGGTTTTGGCGAGACGAACCGAACGGTTTGGATGTACCGGAAAGACGTGTTCGACAAAGAAGGCCTTAAAGTTCCGGCGAACTACGATGAGCTGTATGCCACACTCAAAACGCTGAAAGCTAAATATCCTGACTCTTATCCGCTAACGATCCGCTACGGGGAAAACCAAGACGAGAGCACTGCAAATATGGCGGTGGATTTCGAAACGGGAGACAGCACTTACTATGATTTTAACAAGAAGGAATGGCGTTACGGACCGACGGAGGACAACTATAAAACGATGATTTCGACGTGGAAAAAGTTCTATGCCGAAGGGTTAATCCCGCCGGATTTCCTCTCACTTCAGACGAAGCAATGGCAGGACATGCTGTCCACAGACAAATCTTTCATTACGATCGATTATATCAGCCGCATCGACTTTTTTAATACGGCCATGCAGAAGCAAAATCCCAAGTATAATATGCAGTTCATGGCGCCACCGGCCGGCATCGCGGGCGGCAAGCAGCAGAACCCGTATCTCCACTTTCTTCAGAGCGGCCTAACGGTGTCTTCCGAATCCAAACACATCAAAGATGTCATGAAGTACATGGATTTCTTCTATTCGAATGAAGGCCGCACGCTTGTCAGCTGGGGGAAAGAAGGCGAGACGTATGTCAAAGAAGGCGACACACTCAAGTTCAAGCCGGAATACAAGGACATCATAGAGACGCGCAAAGCGACAGGTTTGAAGACGAGCGGCACGTATACGTGGGTCGACTTCAATTCAGATGTGTCTCTGTCCTCCGACAACTTGAAATATGCGTTCCGGGAAGCGGCGAAGTACGATCCGCCAGCGATGCAGCCGCATCCGGCCCTTACGGAAGCTGAAACCCAATTTGTTGCGTTAACCGGGTCAGCGATTCTCAAACATCGGGACGAGAGTTTTGCCAAATTTGTGACCGGCACGAGAAGCTTGAATGAATGGGATCAATACGTGAGTGAAATGAACAAGCTTGGCGTCGTCAAGCTGCTCGAGACGAACAAAAACGCTTATGAGCGCGTTCAGAGCATCAAACTGAACGTCAAGTAATAAGGCAAATCATGATCGGGCGTTATCTTCCCAAGGCAGGAGGATAGCGCCCGAATTATTAATTAGAGGAGGAAGCACAGCATGTATCCCACGATACCCCAAGTAAAACATTTCGACTTAACCAACGGTTCAACCGTGTTTAAGCTTAATGATCATCCAAAGGTGACGCTGCGTTCGGAGCGGGACGATCCGCGACTGGAGCGGCATTGCCGCAGAGCATACCCTGGAATGGATTTCCGCAGAGAGATCGGAGGGACGGGTTATGCTCTGCACATCTCTTCCAAGGATAGCCTTGTTGTCGAATTGACGGATGAAGAACTAACAGCGTTAGCCGGCCACAAGGAAGGTTATCTGCTTACCGTTCAAGGAAGCGAAACTAGCATTCGGGCAATGGATGCGGCCGGCCTGTTCTACGGCATGCAGACGCTGCTTCAATTAATGGATCAGAACGCTGATCTCCCGGACTTAACGATTATCGATTATCCGGATACGGCGTGTCGCTGCATGAATTATGATCTTCGCCAGACCCATTCGACACCGGAGAAACTGGTCTCGTATCTCGCGGATTTCGCCCGCTATAAGGTGAACGCGGTGCTCATAGAATATGAGGACAAGTTTCCTTTCGCCGCATATCCTGAATTCGTCCATCCGAAGCACGCACTAAGCGAAGAACAGTTCAAGGAGCTGCAGCGGATGGCGCACGAGTACTTTATCGAGATTATTCCTTTGCAGCAATGTTTCGGTCACCTGGAATACGTCTTGAGGCTTGACGGCTACAAGCATCTCAGAGAGACAGAAAAGTCGACAGGCGAGATCTGCCCTTCAAGGCCGGAAACGTATGCGCTGATTACTACTTTGCTGGGCGAAATGATGGATCGACACCCGAATTCCCGCTACATTCATCTTGGCTGTGATGAAGTATACAGCTTGTGTGAATGCATGATCTGCCAGGAGCGCTACGACGGCGTGCGTGAACGAGCGTTCATTTCCTTCTTGAACCGACTCATAGCGTTTGCAGTTAGTCGGGGGAAGACGCCGATCTTCTGGCACGACATGCTGCACAAATGTCCAGAGGAAGAATTGAAACACCTCGATAGCCGCGGTGTGGCGATGATCTGGCTGTATAACGGACGCAACATTGAGGCGGAGACAACTGAATTATTCGAGAAGTTCAGTAGAATCGGCCTGAAGGTCATGGGTGCGCCAGCAGTTCGAAGTTTTGACGGGGCTGAGCATCAGAATTACCCGGTGATTGTGAACCGAGTGGACAATTTATTGCAATGGACGAAAGCAGCTGAGAAGCTCGGGATCGACTGCATGGTGGCGACAAACTGGACGGGACCCTTCAGCTTGGGCGTCCCCTACGGCATATTCGAAACGACGTGGTATCTCATGCTGCTGCATGCCGATTTGTCCTGGAACCGATGGAGCGATACAGGAGGGTACATGGATCGTTTCCTCTCCGTCTTCCACGGCATATCGCCGGAAGTGGCTCACGGCAAAATTGGAAGCTATCGCATTGAGGACTACTATGAAATAATCTGGCGGCTGTTGGATGAGGTGCACAAAAACAAAGAGTACGCAGAACTAATCGGCGTGATGCGCGGCTTCGAGGAAGCGACAGACCGAACGCCGGCTATTCACAAGTACGCCTATCGTTGGGAGATGTATCCGGGAGATGCCGCGGAACGGAGGTCTTTGCTTAACCAATACCAGAGGAATCGTCGTGGGCGAGAAAAGGTCCGGCCAAGGATGATGACAACGCTGGAACGATACCAGCCAGTCGACATGGCGGAGCACTATGTGAAGTCTCGGTTTTATTTGCATGACTATTTGGAACGGACGCTATATCACGAAATGGGCATGACGATGGATGATTAAAAGAGTATCCAATTTTCCATTTTTATATTCTTTTTCTTCGCTTTCCGCAAAAGTGACGATAGGATGTGTACGTGAAGATTTATTTCCCATAACAAGGAGGGCTATAATGCGGTTACCTTGACGGGCGAATATATCCCGATAGGAGGTGATATTTTATCGTGAAGATTGTTGAAGTACGCCATGCGCACAGGGTCTAGGCAAAATCATAATGATGTTGCTACACAATCGAACTAAGAGGAGCTGACCTGATTTGAAAAATATTCTGAAAAAGTACGTTGTACTGCTGACAATCGCCGTTATGTTGGAAACTTTACTCTCTGCCTTTTTCTTCAGAAGCGAAATCTCTATTGTAAACGCTTCGACATATACGCCGGTATCAGCCGACTATCTGACAGATGGCGATGCCTATATTCGAGACGGGGTGGACAATGCAAATTCAAATTTTGGAAGCGCTACATCAATCATTGTGAAGGGAGATCCTGATGAGGGATATACTCGGAAAGCGTTTATAAGCTTTAATCTAGCCGAACTTACTGAACCATCTGTAGAGTCTGCCCTCTTTAAAGTATATTGCAGTGCAGGGCCTGGAACTGCGACGGCTGTGCCGTTAAAGATATACGGACTTACTGGTGGTGATATATGGAGTGAAACAGGTATCACATGGAATCAACAGCCCAGCAGTACAGACGCAGTGGCGATTGGCACAATCAACGTAATGGCATCCGGTTGGTACACGATCGACGCCGCGAGTTATGTAAACAGCCAGCTGGGAAAAGGCCAAAAGATGACCTTCAAGATTCAAGATGAGAGTAATAGCGGCGCCACGATAACTTTTAACAGCAAAGAAAACATATCTAATAAACCAGTTTTGACAGTGAGTACGTTGAAGGATTCTGCGACCATAGATGCAAAAATCGCTCCAGAGAGCGCCAATTTTGATGTAGCTTCACCTAGTGATGTAAGTTTCAATATCGTATGGAATAAAGCGAGCGCTGTCACTGGCGTCGTATACGCCGGTAACTCGGTAACAACGCCGGATGGGTACGTCATTACAGGAAGCGCCTTGACGATCAAGAGCAGCTATCTGGCTGCGCTTGGACTTGCAAATGGTAGCAAGGCGGAATTTACAATCAATTTTGATAACGGAAGCCCCGTAAAATTCACAGTCAATATTATTGACGGCGCCGCACCGGTCAGTCACAGCATCAAAGTCAAATCTGGGGGGCTAGGCGGTGCAAGCGCAAATGTTAATTCTGCATTAAGGGGCACCCCAATTAAATTAACAACCACACCTATGGCGGGAGCCAACTTCAAGGAATGGAAAGTTATCAGTCCAGCAGGATTGGCCATAAATGGAAACACATTCATCATGCCGGATGAGACGGTGACCATAGAGGCCATATTTGAAGGAACACCTGTTGTCAATCCACCTCTTACCAAGGTGTTAGGCGGGTATTGGACTTACTGGACGCCATCTGCGATCCGTGTAAGAGATATTGATCCTGGTTACAATTTAATCTATCTGTTCCATGCACAACCGGTTGGCGGTGCGCCAGGCACAACAGGAGCTGTATATTGGACAACTCCTGGTAATGGCAGAGGGGCGGCCGACAACTTGATCGAGGATATCAGGTATGCTCGAACTGTTCAGGGGCGAAAGGCAATATTGACAGTTGGCGGAGCACATGCTGGCATCACTTTCGATAACCGCGAGAGATCGCAGAACTTTATAGACAGCATTGTTAATATTTACGATCAATTGGGCGGTTTCGACGGAATCGATTGGAATAACTACGAGGGTTCTACTTCAGCAAGTACGGATGAGATGATCTGGATTAGCCTGGAGCTCAAGAGAATGTTCCCTGGCTTTATGATTACAACGCCTCCTGCCCCGTGGAGAGCGGCCGATCTGGTATTCTGCACAGCGATGGTACAGGCAGGGGCTTTGGATTATGCCGCGCCACAGTACTACGATGGCCCGGGGCTGGATGATCCGGCATTTGTTATAAGCAATCTCGACAAGTGGGTAACTGCGCTTGGAGCGGAGCATGTTTCAGTTGGATTCGGAGTAAGCGATGCAGCTAATTACATGACGGTGGGTGAAGTTGTAACGACATGGAACCAGCTCAAGGTGAAATACCCAGCACTCCGCGGCGCCTTTGACTGGGAGATCCGAACGGATGAAAGCAGAGGATGGGAATTTGCGCATGAGCTCAAACCGATTTTGTCATCCAGTCACAACATAACAGTCGAAACCGAAGGCCAAGGCGCAGCAAGTTCCGATGTTGCTTCCGCGGTATATGGCGATGTAGTTAAATTAATGGCAAAGCCTGAGGCGAGCTATATCTTCAAACAGTGGAAGGTTATCAGTCCAACAGGACTAGCCATTACTGGAAATACCTTCACCATGCCCAATGAGGCTGTGACTGTAAAGGCTGTATTTGAGGAAAAACCTGGTTCCACAAGCAGCAGCGGAAGCAGCAGTTCTTCCATACCACCTGCAAAAGACTATAGTGCAATCATCAAAGTAAAGGATGCATCGGGAAATAGTACAAAAGATACTAATCTGAGTGTAACAATTGATGCAAAAACTGGGACCGCCGTGTTCGACACGGCTCCAATCGATAACCTAACATCGAATGGCAGAACTTCTATTATCACAGTACCATCCATACCGGACGTTATTACCTATACGATGGGCATTCCAATTTCATACCTATCAACGGCGGATAAGCAAGGCGCTCTGACGGTTAATACCGTTAATGGTAGCATTACTGTTCCATCAAATATGCTGTCGGGCACAAAAGGAACAGTCGGTACAAAAGTTGAAATTTCGATAAGCCAGGATGACAAATCCTTACTGCCCGAGGCTGCAAAAACAGTCATTGGTGAAAGGCCGCTAATCAAGCTCTCCATGTCCATAGATGGTAAGCAATTAGAGTGGAACAACCCGGACGCACCTGTGACGGTATCTATACCCTACTCGCCAACAGCAGCAGAACTTGTAAATTCTGAAGGAATCATCATTTGGTACATTGATGGAAATGGTAAGAGCATAGCGATACCAAACGGGCACTATGACCCTTCTGCCGGCACTGTGACCTTCACCACCACTCATTTCAGTTACTACGCTGTGGGTTATAATAAGGTTAGCTTTGCAGATGTAGCGGCAACTGCATGGTATAACAAGGCAGTGGGCTTTGTTGGAGCGAGAAGTATTACTACAGGCACGGGCAACGGCAATTTCAGTCCCAATGCAAAGCTGACCCGCGGTGATTTCCTTGTAATGCTGATGAGAGCTTATCAAATAGTCCCGGATGACAACCAGCTGAATAACTTCATAGATGCAGGCAGCTCCTATTATGCCGGCTATCTGGCTGCGGCGAAAAGGTTGGGAATAGCCGAGGGAACTGGAAACAATAGGTATGATCCCACTAGGGAGATCACCCGACAAGAAATGTTTACTTTGCTGTATAATGCTTTAAAAGTCTCTGACGAGTTGCCGCAGAGCAATTCAGGCAAAAGACTTTCAAGCTTCAGCGATGCGGAGCATATCGCATCCTGGGCTAAGGGATCCATGACATTTTTAGTTGAAGCTGGAATTATTGGGGGGAGTGCCGAGCAGCTAACGCCGGCAAGCACTGCCACCAGAGCGGAAATCGCACAGGTACTTTATAATCTGCTATCAAGGTAAAACGATATACGAGGGGGGTCCCAAAGGCTATTGTGTTGCCAGGAGGATCCCTCCTCTTTAAATGACGGGGAAATCAAGGAAAAAGTGTGAAACAGGAATGCGTGAAATGGGGGAGTTAGGAAAAAAATCTACGTTACCATAAGCGTTACGCTGAATGTCAAAACTTATTTGTCTCCTAACAGCTCTTTTGTCATTTGTGCATTTGGTTTCTTTGTCATCTCCTCAAATTTAATTTTTTACAAAAAGTAATTTAAAAAATTACATTTTTTATAAAAATTATGAGCGTATAATACTTTACATGAGATCTCTGTTTTGAATTACCGACAGGGACTCCTTCCGGAGCACATTTGTGCTGAGCGGAGACCACATCGCCGTAGAGAAAGAGTTCAAAGAACAATGGGTCCTAGCATCCAAAGCAACTAGGCAACTGTGGCAAATACAGTTTCTGGGAGGAGGTAAATATGTAACGGTTAATTTTATTAGGCGAAAAATAATTCAATTTCGATTAATTTGTAAGCGTTTTCTTTTACTGAGAAGAGTAAGCTGTCAGTGATAAAAGGAGGTTATATGATGGGGAAAATTAAAAAATCAAATTATGTATTGTTTTGCTTTTCGATTATATTTGGCTTGATCGTATCGTTACCGGGACTAGCTAATGCTGCTCCGATTCACAATGGTCCACAATTTGCGGATGGTTATTACGCTGATCCTGATGTACAAAATTTTAATGGGACCTATTGGGTGTATCCGACTCGTTCGACTCAAGTTGGTGAATCTGGCACTGGCGCCAAATCGGTGGACATCTTCTCTTCAACGGACATGGTCAATTGGACCAAATATTCGAATGTCATCAGTTCGGCCAATGTATCTTGGATTCAACATTCATTGTGGGCACCAAGCGGGGCTTATCGCGATGGGAAATACTACATCTATTTTGCTGCTAACGCCATCAATGGCGATGGGCAACTAGGCGGAATCGGTGTTGCGGTCGCTGATAATCCACAAGGTCCTTATACCGATGCGATTGGCGCCCCCCTTATCAATGTTGTAAGAAATGGCGCAGGTCCAATGGATCAGGATGTATTTATTGATGACGACGGTCAGGCGTATATGTATTATGGCAGCTGGGGCGAGTGTAATGTTGTAAAGCTTAACGCTGACATGAAGTCTCTGGGAACATGGTCGGATGGAACCGTCTATAAGAAAGTTACTCCCACTAAAACTGGCGTTAATGATTATTTTGAAGCGCCAAAAGTGTTTAAGCGAAACGGGATTTACTATTTGACTTATGCTGCAGGCGTTTGGGCAGATTCCTCTTATAAGGTCATGTATGCAACGTCCACCTCTGTAACAGGACCATTTGTACCGCAAGGAATCATGCTGCATACCGATACAACAACAGCTGATGGACCTGGTCATAACGGCATTATTCAATCACCTACAACAAATGATTGGTACATTTTTTACCATAAGCGTTACCTGAGCAGTTCACAACGCGTACTGGCATTTGATAAATTTGAATTTAATCCTGATAATTCGATTAAACCCGTCGAAATGGCCTTAGAAGATAATTTTGATGACAGTAATGATACAGGATGGACCCAATATGGCGGTACATGGACAGCATCAGGCGGTCAATATAATGTAGCATCAAATCCGGGAGCCAAAGCTCTTTTGGACAGCAATTTCTCAGATGTCATTTATGAAGCTGATGTAACACCAGGTTCGACCGGTAATGCGGGTCTAGTATTTAGGGTATCCAATCCTGGAACGGGTGCGGATGCTTACCAAGGCTACTATGCCGGACTCGATGTTCCGAATCAGCAGGTTATCATCGGGAAGGCAAACAATAACTGGACATCGCTTTCCACAGCTTCTATGAGCTTGACGGCAAATACAAAGTATCATGTTAAAATTGTCGCGCAAGATAGTGCTATTAAAGTGTATGTTGGTGATCTGACAACGCCTAAGCTTAGTGTGACGGATTCAGCCTATAAGAGTGGGACGGTAGGAGTTAGAACCTATGATTCCACTGCTAAATATGATAATATTTCCGTTCAAAGCAGCCGCTATGAAACAGAAAACTTAATGGTAAGCGCAACCTCAGGGGACAAACACGCCATGTTCGGAAATGGAAACGGTACGGATGTTAATCTGAGTAGTGGATACGGAACAGCACTAAATGCCGATGCTGTCAATGACTATGTGACATACACAGTGAATGTGCCTGAAGCGCGCAGCTATATTGTAAAGGTCGGTGTGAAAAAGGGGAACAACCGGGGACAGTTCCAGTTATCGGTTAACGGTATCAATCACGGTCCGGTTCAGGATTTATATTCATCTGCATTTAACTATGTGGAACTGAATGTGGCCACGATCACCTTCAGCTCAGCAGGCGACAAATCATTCAAGTTTAACGTTGCAGGTAAAAATGCCTCCAGTTCAGACTACGATCTGTCACTCGATTACATTAAACTAATACCAAACTAACCGGGAGCGATAGTTGAATGACAAAGGAGTAATTCGCTGCGGTTTGGATTTTATAAGAAAAGCCAGCAAACCCTTGAGTTTGCTGGCTTCTTGCACTTTAAAACAGGACGAATCATAATTAAGACTTTTCCCGGGTGGAATCGTCCTTTTCTCCGGTTTTTCCGCCTCTTGACTTCCTATATAATCTTACAAATGTAAGCACTTTCTTTATTGGACTCACCAGAAGTATTGAATATCTCCCGCCACTTACGGTTTGCCAGTAGAGGTGGGAGCTCTTGTTACACATTTAGGAGGTGAATTAGCGTATGAAAAGAAATTGGATTCGGGCTTTATGTTTGCTTCTTGCTGTTCTTCTCTTGCCATGGTACTCGTTAAGCGCTGAAGCGACTGAGGCGACCCCGCTATTTACGGACAGCTTCGCAGGTGGATTAGGCAATTGGGATTTATTTGGCAGTACAGCATGGACGATTGAAGGAAGTGGAGAAGCTGCGCAATTGAAAGGGGCGACATCGACAACATCGCCGCAGCGTGCGGTGGTCAAATCTTCCAAGCTTCCATACAGTTCTACCGATTACAACGTCGGATTTTCAGCAAAGGGAGATCGGTTCCGTGCTATATTCCGGTATTCGTCCGGCACGAATTATTACTTTTTGGAATTTAAAAATACAAAATCCGTTGAGCTGTGGAAATATCCTAACTCATCAACTAACGTTCAGGTTGGCACACCTGTAGATATCGGCTCAGCTATCTCTGGATTCAATCTGACAGATTGGCATCAATATCAAATTGAGGTTAAGGGAAGCAACTTTAAGCTTTCCATAGACGGGGTTGCGGTGACAACTTTCACTGATACATCGTTGATTGAGGGAGGAGTCGGCTTTTCTGTAAAAAGTATCGGCCCGGCTGTCAGCTTAAATGTTGACCAATTGACGGTTTCGCCAATTGTCGCCCAGCCTGCCTTTACGATCGAGCATACGCCTATGTCAGAAATTCCGTATTATGCCGATTTACCGGTTTCATTTACGCTGACGGGCTCGAGATCACCTGTATCCGCTGAAATCCATTACGGTTATGGAGACGAAGCTCTTGATCAGGCCATTCAAGCGACAGGCAGCGGAAACGGCCCGTATACGGGGACGATTGCTGGCACGAACCAGTTCAGCCACATTCGTTACTACTTGACGGCTCAGGATGGTGAAGGCCGAACGACACGCTATCCGGGGACGGGAGCCATGACGGTTTCTATCGGGGAGATTGTGCCGTATGTGAATGATTTTGAAGGTGAAACGGTGAATGCGGCGCCTGCCGGTTGGAAAGTGGGCGGCAACACCAGGGTCATACAGTTGCCTGACGGCAACAAGGTATTCAACCTGAATGGTTCGGGCAGTGCCAAGCTGAACTTGCCGATGTATCAAAATGCGGACAATTTTGTCGTCAAGTTTAAAGCCAAATATGAGCGGACGAGCACGGCAGTCCAAAATACATGGCGTTTTCGCTACCGTGCGACGGATGATGCCAACAATAATGCATTAGAGTGGGCGACGCATAACTCCAAGTATTTCCTCATGCGCAAAACGACGCTCGGCGGTAACTATTACATTGCCAACTATGTAAAGTCGCTGCTGGATGAATGGCACGACTACGAGCTGCGCATCAGCGGAATTACGCACAAGTTGTTCATTGACGGTGTGGAGATCGCTAGCGGAGATGATTCCGATCCCCTAGCGCTGAAAAAAGGATATTTTCAGTGGAATGTGGTCGGCGGTATCAATCTCTTGATTGATAACTTGGACATCGAACCGATTCAGTCCCCCTATGTCATTGATCTGCAGCCGTCCGGCAATTACGCAGGTATCTATACGCAAGCGGAGCCGCCGGGGTTCAAGCTGGCACTGGAAGCTGGTGCGGAAGCGCATGCAATTCAAATTGATTACACGGTACGTCGAGCGGATGGCAACCAAGCGGTCGTTGCTTCCGGCACGAAGACGTACAATTTGGACAAATACGCAAAGACAACCGACACAGAGGCGTTCACGCCAAATATCCGCGATATCGGAACTTACGAAGTATCGGCACAATTTAAGGTGGATGGCATCACACAGCCTTCCAAGTCGAAAAAAATGAGGCTTGTGGTCGTGAATAAGGCTGCGCCGGTGCAAACGCCCGACCTGGACAATGAGAGCAAGTTCGGTCTGAACACGCACTATGCGCTCAACTGGAACGACGATATTATCGATGGTGCTCGCAAGTTAGGTGCGCGCTCTCATCGTTCAGGCATTACGTGGGACGATGTTGATAAACATGCACAGAACGCATCGGGGAACCCCGTGTACGACTACAGCAGAGTTGACCAGCAGTTGGATAAACTCTTTTCCTACGGGTTCAACCAGATTACCGTGCTCGGCATCGATAGAAATGCTTATTATCAGGAAGGAACCGTCAATACAACCTCTTCACTGAAGGCATTGGGCGACTTCGTTGCGAACACCGTAAACCGGTATAAGGGCCGAATCCGGCAATGGGAAATGCCGAACGAACCGGAGATATTCTCCAAACCTTATGTACCCAGTGAGTTCGTTCAATTGCAAAAAGTGGCTTATCTGAATATGAAGAAGGCTGATCCAGACGCGATGCTGCTTGCAGGGGATCATACCTCTAGCGTGCGCAGCGTATTGCCGAAAGAACTGGAAGCCGGTTCATTTGATTATGCCGACGCGTACTCCTATCATCCGTACGTGTACAATTCGATGCCTGACGGCAATTTACAGGCGATGATGGATGGCGTTAAAGATCTTGTTAACGCTTACGGCGGATGGAAAGATTACTACTTAACTGAGGGCGGCTGGCCGACGGCCAAAGCGGGCTATCCGTCGGTATCGGAAGAGACGCAGCGGGACTACATCGTGCGTGCATTCCTGAACTACATGGTCACCGATCAAGTGAAAGCTTACGAGTATTACAATTACAAAAACGACGGCACGGATGACAGGTACTACGATATTTTCTGGGGGATCACAGACAATGACGGCAGGCCGAAGCTGGCTTACGCCGCCGTTAATCAGCTGATGACGACACTGGATCAGGCCAAGTATATCGGAACGTGGGATACGTCAGATCCCGATGTCGCCGTTCAAGTATTTTTGAATGATGGCGTACCGGTTGTGGTTGCCTGGAAAAAGGTGGATCACAAAGACAATCCGGCCGTCAAGCCACCGGTTAGCACGATTACGCTTCCATTCAGCCCAGCCGGCGCGAGCGTCAAGAATATTAACGGCGTCAATGAGCCCGTTCAATCTGCCGCCAATGGCGATGTGCAGCTTACGGTATCTGGCTCGCCAATATATATAACAGGCGCTTCCGCCGATTTTGTCTTCAAGTCCGCAGTGAAGCTGCTGAGCAGCAAGCGGCAGCAAGCGGAGGGCAAGCTGATCTTGGCGCAGAAGTCGGGCGGCGGCGCTGTGATTGCGGCCGATTTGGCGGAGCTGAATCGCATTCAGACGCAGCTTGCGTCTGCGATGGCCAGCGGCAGCCAGGCTGCGGGAGTCGAGCAGGGCATCAAGGATATTTACGCTTTGATGGCACAAATTGCCGGTCAGATCAAGGACGGCTCCTTGGAGCAGGCTCCCGGTTATGTAGCGCTTGAGGCACTGTACAATATGGCGGAAAGCACATCTGTCGCATTGGTTTACGCTCTCCATGGCCTAGGCTCGAACCATCTGGATTACGCGTCCGCCGTGCAGGCGACGACAACGGCATTCAATGCCAAGAAAGGCGATTATAGTGTGATGCCGATCTCGACGGCGGCAGTGCTGCGACTGAACCGATACGGCAGGTTGGCGGAAGCTGCACAGAGCCGGGGCAGTTACGCAGAAAGCTATGCGTACAATGTGCTGGCGCGCGAGTTCACGAATGCGGCAACGGCGATCATCGATTCCGAAGGGGCAAAATTCATCGGCGTGCTGGCCAACGTTGTGCCGACGCAAGCTAACGGCGAAGCAGGCTACGCGAATACGCTGACGTTATCTCTTGTGAACAATACGGATGCTCCCCAAGAGGTGACGGTGCAGTTGAAAGTACCGGACGGCTGGGAAGCGTCACAATCGGCTCCGGCGTCATCCGTGCTGACCATTCCGGCACAAAGCTCGCTGGACACCCCATATTCTGTGCTCGTGCCGGAGAATACGCTCAAGGGACGCTATGATGTTCGTTTTGATATTTTGCATCATGGAGCGCCGTTCGACGTGAAGAATGTACAGTTGACGGTGGAGGACGGTCTGGATGTAAAATTGCTTCCCGCGAAGATGACGATCGAACAACTGGATGTGCTGTCCGTGCAGCTGACGGGAACATCGTCTTTCGCCAAGACGGGAAAAGTGACAATCAAAGGACCAGACGGTGTCTTTTTAGAACCAGTTACGACTGACACGTTCAGCAATTTGCAAAAGGGCAGCGTTGCGAGAATGGACTTCCAGTGGAATTATCATCAACCGGTTCCGTTCAATGAATATACGGTAGATATGCAAATCGAAGAGACGTCACGGAATAAAGTGATTTACCACGACCCGGCGCTACCGCTCGAATTCAACCTCATTCAGGAAGCTGGCGTCATTACAATTGACGGTGACTTAAGCGATTGGCAAGATGCGTTCCCGTTTCATCTGCGCAGCAAGTCGCAGCATTCAAGCGGTTATCGCGATCCCGCTAATCTCGAAGCGACGGCGTACGCCAAGTGGGCTCCAGACGGCATGTACGTCGCGGTTTCGGTGCAAGACGACATTCACAAGCAGTCTGAGAATGCTGCCAACATGTGGAAGAACGACTCTGTTCAAGTCAGCCTTGACCCGCTAAATAATCGGGAGGCTCCTTACGGTGCAGATGATACGGAATGGGGCTTTGCGCTGACGGATGACGGCAGGCCGCTCGTTAACATTTTCAACTCGTCGCAGCCGAACCCGAACGGCGACATCAGCGGACAGACGCCATTCCAGGCCATTCGGGACGAAGCCGCTCATCGAACAATTTACGAATTGAAAATTCCGGCATCCTATGTCAAAGACTTGAAGCCGCAACTCGGCGGAAAGATCGGCTTTAACGTGGCTGTCAATGATGCCGACCTTCAGAACGGCCGAGACGATTTTATCCAGTGGACCCAAGGGACGGCCGATTCGAAAAACACAGCGCTGTATGACGCATTCGCATTCATTCACTACACGCCGCCAACACCGGTCGAGCCAACGGTTGACATGGCAGCTCCAGTTTGGCCAGCTGATGCGCGTGTGACCGCAGCAGATGTGGGGACGGATCGCGTGTCGCTGAGCTGGACGACTGCACAAGACGATACGGCGGTGACGGGGTATCAGATTATTTACGGCGAGCACGTGTCGGCGAGCGTTTCCGGTGCTGTTTACACCAGCGTCAGCGGGGCGGTCTATGGCATGGCGGACGGCATCGTAACCGGCAGCGTCTACAACAGTGTGTATACGGCGGCTTCAAGCCAGCTCATTACGGGTCTGACGCCGAATACGCCGTATACCTTCATCGTCCATGCCCGTGACGCCGCCGGTAATTGGAGCGAGCGCGGACTTTACACAGCGCTCCTTACGAAAGCTGTGGAATCCGGTTGCAGCAACTGCGGCGGTTCGGCGCCATCTTCGCCATCCATAGCACCGGTTGAGCAGACGCCAGTCGGTACAGCGGAACGGCGGGTCGTCAGCGTGCAGGAGCTTGCCGGTCTGACGGCAGGCAAGAAGATCATTGCACTGGATCCGACGAAGACAGAGGTTATTTTGCCAATTAACGCGTCCTCGCTGTTGAATGGTGAGGATCTGCGCATCGACTCGGCTGCAGCGGGTGTCTCAGCGGTGATCCCGGCAGCTAATCTGGAGCAATTAGGCAAGCTGTTGAGCGAGCAGGAGAAAAGCGGCGGATATATCGTATTCAGGGTCCAGTCGGAAACTGGAAGCGAACGCGAGTTGGCACAAGCAAGTTCTTCGCGTCAAGGGCTGCAGCTTCAGGGCGCAAGCTTCCGCTTCGAGTTGAAGGTGGGCAGCGGCGAACGAAGCGTAAAGCCATCGGCTTTTGCGGAGCCGGTACTGATCGAGCTCCCAATTAATGAAAATGGCGTAGACATTGAGCTGCTGGGCATCTATTACGATAATGAACAAAGCGGTAACTGGGACTATATCGGCGGTGAAACTGACCGAGGGAAACAAGGGAAGATCACTGCCGCAGTCAGTCATTTTAGCCGCTATGCGGTGATGACTTTCGACAAGACGTATTCCGATGTCGGACCTGATCATTGGGCTTATCAGGCGCTCCATGTACTAACGGCTAAGCATATTGTTCAAGGCCAGACCGAGAGCCTGTATGCGCCGGACGCTCCAACAACTCGTGCAGAATTTGCCGTGCTGCTCGTTCGGTTGCTCGGTTTGCAAGATGCGACGCAAGATAAGCTTCCTTTCAAGGACGTTCCGGAGAATGCATGGTACAAGAAGGAGCTGCAAATCGCGTACCACTCGGGTTTGATACAAGGCGTATCAGGGGATAGCTTTGCTCCTGACAGCCTCATTACCCGTGAGGAAATGGCTGTGTTGATGGTCAGAGCTTATTCATACCGGTATGGCGCCCCGACTTCACACAGTGACTTGCTGGTCGGATATGCAGATGGCGATAATGCTGCAGAGTGGGCTAGGAACGGTATTAATCAAGCCATTGAGCTAGGTTTGATGACAGGGCAGGCGGATCGCCAATTTGGTCCACGTATCGAAGCGAATCGGGCTGAAACGGCACAAGTGATTTACAACTACCTTTTCAAACAGCGATAAACAAATAACCTGGAGGTACGCAATGCTGCAATCCGCAAAGCAATCCAAACATTGTTATCAATTGACAGGCGGCGGCGACAAGTTTCAAGCAGCCTTAACCATCGAGGTTCCCGAAGAAGGAATCGAACTCGTGCATATCTCCGTTACGGCGAAACAGCCTGAAACACCGCCAGTATTACGGCTGTCCTGGGAGCAACCGATCATGGATATCCAGGGCGCATGGCATCCAAATGGGAATCGGAATCGCGGGCTGATGCCTGATTTTGTAAACGGCGGCTACCCAAGTAAATCAACCAGTTCGGCGCCGGTCGTCTGTCTGTTTAACGGTGCAAGCCGCAATCGACTGACGTTCGCTTTGTCGGACACGCTTAATCCCGTTGTGTGCAAAGCGGGGGTTCATGAAGAAACGGCAATGTTCCATTGCTCCGTTACCTTATTTGAAGAACCCACATCTCCGTTCGAAAATTACGAAGCGACGCTGCGGGTGGATGTGCGCAATTTGGCCTATTACGACAGTTTGCATGACGTACAGAAGTGGTGGAGCGGACTGACGGGGTTAACCCCGTCTCCGGTTCCCGCCCCCGCGCGCGAGCCCATGTATTCAACTTGGTACAGCCTTCATCAATCCATTAATCCAGAGGCGATTGAGGAGCAGTGCCGTTTGGCGAAAGACCTCGGATGCGAGACGATCATCGTTGACGACGGCTGGCAAACCTCCGATAATGCCCGTGGTTACGCCTTTTGCGGCGACTGGGAAGTATGTGCGGATAAAATACCGGATATGAAAGTTCATGTCGAGAGAGTACACAGCCTCGGTATGAAATACATGCTGTGGTATTCCGTCCCCTATGTCGGACGTCATAGCAAAGCTTGGGATCGCTTCAGCGACAAGATGCTCTATACAATCGATTCGCGCGGCTACGGGGTTGTCGATCCACGCTATCCCGAGGTCAGGGAATATTTGATCGGTCTTTATGAAACGGCCATGCGTGAGTGGAATTTGGACGGTTTCAAGCTGGATTTTGTGGATAGCTTCTACCTTCCCGAGGAGAAGAAGCATGACGCAGGCAGAGGTCGTGATTATGTATCCGTACCGGAAGCGGTTGACCGTCTCATGTCCGACATCATGGATCGGCTCCGCAGCATTAATCCAAGCGTGATGATTGAATTCCGTCAAAGCTATGTAGGGCCCTACATGCGCAAGTACGGGAACATGTTCCGTGCAGCGGATTGTCCGAACGATGCCATCGAAAACCGGGTGCGAACCATCGACATCCGATTGCTGTGCGGCGATACGGCGGCCCACTCCGATATGCTGATGTGGCACCCGGAGGAACCGGTGGAAAGCGCAGCTCTGCAATTGATTAACGTTTTGTTCGCCGTGCCGCAACTCTCGGTGCTCCTTGAAAGACTGCCGGTCGAACACGTTAAAATGACCGCCTTTTGGCTCGCTTTCTGGAACGAGCATCGAAGCGTTCTGTTGGATGGACGTCTTGAACCCCACAATCCGGAACTGCTATATCCGCTCGTCCTGGCGAGCAATATGGACAAGTTGATTGCGGCTGTCTACTACCGAACGGTCGTAACATTTGATCGCGATTTGCCGGAGACGATCATTCTTGTCAATGGTACTCGGAGCGACGGCGTAATTTTGGAATTGGACAGGGATGGCGGGAGCCGGACTCTAGAGATTAAGGATTGCATGGGGAATGTTGTGGAACAATCCTTGTTTCAAATGAAAGAAGGCGTCCATTCTCTTCCTGTTCCGCCGGCTGGCGTCGCAACGCTTACTGGAGTATAGGATAGTCCCCCTGTGGGATGGCCCTGCTCAATATTGAGCAGGGCTATTATCCGGCTTATGCAGCTTATGCTCTATTTACTGCTTGTAAAGGGATTACCCTCGGTCAGTACGGGGAGATGGAGACGTACAAGCGTACCTCTGCCCAGCTCACTGTCGATATCCCAGGTAAAGCTTTCATGAAAATACAAATGCAATCGCTCGAACACATTCGCTAGTCCAATACCGGAATGGTTCGTTTCCCGGGACTCCTCTTTGATCATGCGCAACCGTTGCAATTTCGCTTCGCTCATCCCCATGCCATTGTCAAGAATTTCGATATGCATGTGGCTTCCGTCGATATACCCCTTGATCATCAGGAGTCCGTCCGCCTCGATCGTATCCAGGCCGTGTAAAATTGCGTTTTCCACGATTGGCTGCAAAATCAATTTGACCGTCAAGGAGGATTGCAGCGCTTCGGACACATCCCAAATCACGATGAATCGGTTCTTCGCTCTAATTTTTTGAATACGTAGGTACTGCTCCAGGTGATCTAATTCCTCTGACATGCGAACTAAGCCGCTTTTTTTGCTAATACTTCCTCTGAAAAATTGCCCCAGCGCGGTTGTCATTTCAACGATGTCGTCGGCCCCTTGCCTGAAAGCCATCCATTTAATAGACTCCAGTGTATTGTATAAAAAATGAGGGTTAATCTGCTGCTGCAGAGCATGAAGTTGCGCTTCTTTCTCAAGAAACAGGAGTTCCTTCTCCCGAATCTTCGATTGATAGTTCTCGGTAATTAACTCGTTCAACCGCTTGATCATGTTGTTAAAATGCCGCGCCAGCGCACCGATTTCGTCTCGGCCTTTGTGATTCATACGGGCTTCAAAGTTTCCGCCGTTCACCTCATGCATTAAGTCCTGCAGTTTCCGAAGCGGCTTGCTGATTAGACTCGAGATCCATGTCGCTGTGAGCATAATCAAGATCCCGAATAAGACGAAGAAGGCTGCGCTGTACCAGATAAGGGTAAATACCTTCTTTTTCAATTCATTGGAGGGGACAATCCCTACCATTTTAACGCCAAAATAGGAGGCGGTGTCGTAGAAAACCATATACTGTTTAGTGCCTGCATGTTTAAAATAAGAACCGCTCTGCTGCTGCATCATCTCAGAAACGAGGGGGTCTCCCGGCTCTAAGACATGTGACGTGAGGTCGTCGTTGTCATGGGATAGAATAGTGCCATTCGCATCGATCAGAAAGAAATAGCCCGAATCTCCGATGCGAATCGTTCGGAAGATGTTATTCAGCATGTCTTGTTCCACATTGACAATTAAATACCCAAGTGGGGATCCGAGATTGGATTCGCTGGAAGAGCTGATTTTTCTGGCAAATGTGAGGACCGGCGTCATGTATAAATTGCGATACGTTCCGATGAGCTGCAGCTCGCCTGAACTTTGATCCAGTTTTTCAAAGACGCGTGGATCGGTTTTTGAAATCGGAACTGTGCCTGCATACATGCCGGAGTATATCCGTTCACGGGTGCGGTTATAGAGCTCCATGGAAAGAAACTCTCTCTTCCGCTGCTTAATATTGCCGAATTGCAGTTCGAGCACCATGTTATCCGAAGGCTGTAAAGACGTTGTTTCCGATTTACGCATCGTCAGCTGGATTTCTGGATGATAAATTAACTGCTGCGTTAACCTGTCGTAGTTTTTCAAACTGTCATTAATATTCCGTTTGACTTGTTGGATCGTGCTCGCTGTAAGCTGCATCACCTTATTTTGGTAGTTGTCATAATGCACGTAAGTCAGCAGCAGGACGAACAGCAGGTTAGGCACAAAGGTTGCCAGGACAAAGTAGGCAATTAGCTTTGATCGTACACGATAATTGGGAAACATGATTCGCGGTTCAAGAGGTGCGCGTTCGTTCAAGGCATCCACTCCCGCGGATAACCCTTGCGTTAATTCAAACAACGGTTTGGATAAGGTTCCGGCGAACCAGAACGATAAGATCATGACAAAGACAAGCGCTCCCAGCCCGAATAGGAAGACCAGGGAGTGCGTTCCACCGTCGCTTTTTAAAATGGAATAAATTGGGAACTCACTCATAAGCTCAAACGGGTAAGACGTTATCTGAAAATAAGTAACCAGCACTTTCCTTCCATTTTTGTGAATGATTTTGTAGGAAGCATCATCCGATTGCAAGAAAGAAGGGGAGATTTCCTTATCCAAGCTAGATGGCTTATTGCTCCAAATAGGCAAATGTTGATTGGTTAGCAACTGCAGCGTTTCATCGGTATCAGAGCTATTGAATACCTCTTTGGCGAACTCCGGAATGTTGAATGTCACGATTAGGGTGCCTACCGTTTCATTTTCCAAGCGGATGGTACGGTAATAGGCAATTTTATGGGCAAGCATGCCATCAAGCACTTGCTCATCCGCAGCATTTTTGGACAGGTTACCCGAAGACTTAACGTAAAATGGAACGCCTTCTTGCTGTTTATTCAGATAAGCAGCACTTTCATTCAGCCAATGTGCGTACTTAAAGTCCGTTCCCGCGAACTTGCCGCCATTATCATATTCGTACAGATAGACCAGATTGTTTTTTCCTAAAACAATAATTTTGTCGACATAATTATGGTATAACAAGGTATCATTAATTTCGCCGGACAGTGACTGCACCCGTTGGGCAATTTGGATGAAATCGTTCTGCGGAAACGGTTCAGTGACGGTTTTCTGAAACGAGGGTTCGTTGACCAGCTTGTTCGTATTGGCATCCAGATCTGCGAATAGGGATTTAAAGTAATTGGCTGTTTGTTTAAATTCATTAACTTGATATTCCGCTTTTTCTTGCACGATGAGTCGACTTACGAAGGCTTCAGACAACCAATAAAAAGCTGAGGCTAATGTCAACGTAAGCAGTACCGAACAGAACAGCAGTTTCTTGCGAATCGAATGATTATAGAGAAAGCTTGTGAGAAACAGCTTCAAACGTTCCATGGTGACACCGCTTTCAGTAAGTGATGAAGGATTGTCGGTACTCGAGCGGCGTTAACTTGGTGTGGCTTTTGAAAGTCGTCGCGAAATATTTCCGGTCTTGGTAGCCGACCAATTCACCGATTTCATAGACCTTGAGGTCGATGCGGCGCAGCAATTCCTTTGCTTTTTCCATCCGGCAATTTTTTAAATAGTCGATAAAGTTAGTGCCTGTTTCTTTTTTGAATTGAATGCTGAAATAGCTGGGATTGAGGTAAACGAGCTCAGCCATTTGATTTAAGGTGATTTTTTCGCTGTAATGCTCTTCGATATATTTTTTGACTTGCTGGACAGCCGAATGGGAGGTCGTCTGAACATCGTCGTTTACATGTTTAATTTGCAGCGCAATGTCTGAGATTAAGCGTTCCAACGCTATTTTTAATGTCGACAAAGTAGGGAAACGTTCTACAAATTCGCTAATCGGCATAGGGAGACTTGCTATCGATTCCAAAGATGCACCGTGAAGATCAAGCCTTCGCTCCAGCATCGTGAAGAGCGGCGCCAAGTACTTCAGGACGACGGGGAGTTCTGCCCGTTCCGAGTCCAGTCCGCAGCTAGTCCAAAATTGCTGGAAATGCAGCAAGCTGTTGTCCAAATTTCCCTCTAGCACCGCATCGAGTAATTTCGTTTCATGAGAGTACGGATATTCTTTGCGTTCAACGTGCTGTTCGTCTGCGGTATCCCAGAGAAATAATCCACCCCGTTCCAAAAAAGTATTGCGTTCCATCACACTTCTCGCTTGCTTGTAAGAATCGGGGAAAGAGAGCAGGCTCTGATAAACTTCGCCTAGGCCTACGATGGATCGGCACCCCGTCTCCTGTTCGATGGATGAGATGATCTGCTCCCACAGCAAAGAAAGTGATCGACGAGCAGGAACCGCTGTCGCGTTCAAATTCAGGAAGACGGCCAGCTCGCCAGCCTTTCTCCGAAGTGTGTAGCTTTGGCATTGACCAGCCTCGAGATGACGTTCGAGGATGCCCTGCGCTTTCGCTGCCACGCTGTCGGGCAAAGCGTTGTCTTGACGCGTTGTGGCCTCTAGCTTAACGGCTGCGCAGCAATAATACGTTGCGTTCATTTCAATCTCCAATAAGCTCATTTCCTCTTTGGCTTTATGGTATTCAGGCAAAGGCTCATCGATCAAAGCTTGGAAGAAGTGATTTCTGGCCGCAGGCAAGGAGCTCGCTAATTGGTTCTCATAGGCTTGCAGCCTTTGCGACGTTTCCCGTTCTGCATCCAATTCAAGCTTTAATTTCATCATGCTTTCGCTGAGGTTCTTCAAATCTACAGGTTTCAATAAATACTCGGATACGCCTGCTTGAAGCGCGTCACGGGCATAGGAAAACTCTTTGTAACCGGATAAAATGACAATTTTGACATGAGGATAGTGAAGGTTAATTGCTCTACTGAGTTCAATGCCATCCATCACGGGCATCTTAATATCGGTGAGGACAACATCGACATCATTTCTCTGCATGAGGTCAAGTGCCTGTTTGCCGTTGGCCGCGCACGCAATGACCTGGAACTGAAAGCGTTCCCAGTAGTAGGCGTTTAAGCCTTCCCGAATCTCGAATTCATCGTCAACAATCATAATTTTATAGGTGCCGTCCATCGGATTCACTCCTTTGCATCTATCATAATCACTCGATCTTTTCATGTAAAGCAACTTCTAACGAACTTCGAATGAAAACGGCAACAGTCAAAAAGATCAAACCTAATCCAAAAAGCATCCCCTATTTTTTTGACCGAAGCCCCCTTACAATGAAACTCGTAGCAAGACAAAACATGTGGAATTCACAAAAATGGAGGCGCTTTTATGCAGGGGTTCAAAAAAAGTTGGGCATTACTTAGTTTGTCTTCACTCGTTGGGTTAAGCCTTTTAAGCGGATGTGGCAGCGCTACCAAGACAACGAGTACCAAAGAGGCAGCGGCAACAGCTGCTGCTGTGAGCAGCAGCGCACCGAAAAAGGCTGAGCCTGTAACGTTGTCCATGTTCATTACTTCGGCTGGCCAGAAGGACTGGGAGGACGGCTCACCTAACGATAAATTAAAGAAAAAGTGGGAAGCCAAATCCGGGAACAAGCTAGAGCTTAATATTTTGCCAGGAACGCTGGACGAGGCCATGAAGAAAATTGATATCGCGATGCTCTCCGGGGACAAGACGGATATCATAAATCTTTCGAATCCGATCGATCAAAACAAGTATGCATCCAAAGACTTCCTCTATCCAATGAAAGACTTGGCCAAGCAAGCTAACTATGACATTGACAAAATATACGGGGATTCCCTCACCAAATACAACAACGGTGAAGTCTACTATATCCCTTACAATTTGTCGATGTGGGCCGTCTTTTATAACAAAAAGCTGTTTGATGAAGCAGGTGTTCCGTACCCTACAGGAAACTGGACATGGAGCCAATACATTGAGACGGCCAAAAAATTAACGAAACCGGATAAAGGCATCCAAGGTTCCTATATGCTTACTTTTGATAATTACTTGTACTTGCAGGCCAGACAAAAAAATGTCCCTGGTTATAAAGCAGACGGAACTTCCAATTATGACGATCCGGCCTTTAAAGATGCGTTGAAATGGTACAACGATTTGAGTGCGGTTCACAAAATTCAGCCTTCCTGGATCGAGTTTAAGACGAAAAAATTATCTAACCTCGGGTTCTTAGAAGGTAAATATGCGATGCAGTTTATTGGCACATGGTACTTGGGTTCCTTAAACAATTTCGATAAATATCCGCGTGATTGGAAATGGGGCGTTGTTCAACCTCCGACACCGGATGATGGCAAAGGCAATAACAATATCGGGGTTACTGCAGCGCTCGGAATTAATAAGAAATCCGCTCATCCGAAGGAAGCGTTTGATTTCCTAACGTACTTTGCAGAGAATAGCTACAAAGAAAGAGGCGAATTCCCGGCACAGAAGAATTTGAGCAAGGATGACATGAACGCGGTTCTGCAAAATATCGCCGATAAATCGCAAGGCAGTGTGACAGCGGACGATCTTCGGAAAGCATTGCTTGATAACGGACTAGGCTTCACACAAGAGAAACTGCTAGGTAGCGCTATGAGTGAGTACAGCAACATTATTATGCAAGAATCCGAGTTGTACTTTGCCGGGCAGAAATCCGTAGATGAAGCCGTTAAATCCATTAAACAAAGAGAAGACCAAGCGATTCAAGCGGCCAGCAAACAATAAATGAGAGTGACGAAGGAGGACATCATGATGGTGTCCTCCTTCCTAAAAAGAGGAGAATGGAGCATGCTGCGGATTACTAACGAAGAAAAGGTTGCTTTCTGGTTTATCACGCCTTTCGTGGCAGGATTTGCGCTTTTTTATTTACTGCCTACCCTTTACGCCTTTGTCATTAGCGTATTGGATTACAACAGTTTTAAAAGCTTATCGGACGTAAACTTTGTCGGACTTTCCAACTATATCCATGTCTTAAAGGATCCTATTGCGATCAGTTCATTTGGAAGAAGCTTTCTGTTTATGATCTGTTATGTGCCAGGCGTTATTCTGGCAGCTTTGCTGCTCTCTATGCTGTTTAATGCAAGCTTCCACTTGAGAACATTAGCACGGACGTTGATTATGCTGCCGTATGTAACGAACGTTGTGGCGATCGCGATTGTGTTTTCTATTTTGCTTAACCCCTATGATGGTGTTGTAAATAAATTGCTCGTGGCTGCAGGGATCGCACATCCCCCGCTGTGGCTCGGAGGTATTCACACTTCGCTGCCAACGATTGCTGGCGTGGAAGTTTGGCATTCATTGGCTTTTCCCACCATTGTATATTTAGCCGCATTGCAAGGGGTGCCAAAGGATTTGTACGAATCCGCAGAGCTCGATGGTGCAGGGCGATTTAGGAAGTTCATGAGTGTGACTGTGCCGTTGATTTCACCGACGACCTTCTTTCTTGTGATCACTAACATTATCGGATCATTTCAGAACTATGCGATTTTCCGCAACTTGACGAATGGCGGTCCAGGTACTTCCTCGCGTGTTATTTCGTTAAATATTTACGAAGAAGCCTTTGCTTACAACAAATATAGCTTTGCCTCCGCTCAGGCGATTTTGCTGTTTGCCATCATTCTCGTGATTACCATCATCCAATGGAGGGGGCAAAAAAGATGGGTACATTATTAAAACCGAAACTCGTGCTGACCTACGTGATGCTTCTCATCGGCCTTGTGATGATCATTCCGTTTCTGTTCATGATTTCATTTTCACTGAAAACGCCGATCGAGATGTCGCAGCATCCGGCTTCACTTTTCATCAGTCATCCGTTTACGGGCAATTTTGAAACGATCTTCAAACACAAAACTTATTTCATCTGGTATTTGAATTCGGTTAAAGTCGTGCTGGGTGTTCTCGTGTTAAGGGGACTGCTCGTCACGATGGCGGCGTATGCCTTTGCCAGGCTGGAGTTCCGGTTCAAAAACGTCATTTTCATGATCTTGATTGCCAAAATGATGATTCCTTCCGATACGACCATTGTAGCGAGGTTCTTATTGTACAAGTACCTTCACTTAAATAATACGCATTGGGCGATTATTCTGCCTGCGGCCTTTGATGTCTTCTTCCTGTTCTTGCTCCGACAATTTTTTATTAGTATTCCCAAAGAAATATCCGAAGCGGCCATTGTGGATGGTTGTTCGCATTATAAAGTGTATTATCGCATAATTTTACCGCTCGCCAAACCGGCGCTAGTGACTATGGTCTTGTTCACCTTCTTATGGACATGGAACGATTTCGCTTCGCCTTTTGTATTCATAACAGACATGAAGAAGCAGCTTCTAACGGTGGGCTTATCCTATTTCCAGACCGAGGCGGGCGCTGACTATGCGCTGCAAATGGCTGGTGCTGCTGTAGCCGTGCTGCCTACGATTGCGCTATTTATTTTTTCACAAAAGTATTTTGTTCAAGGCGTTACGATGTCAGGGGTTAAAGGTTGATACTAAGGATACAAACTTAAGAAGGAAAATGGGATTCTTGAAGGGAGGTGAGGAAGCAGCATTCGCGTGATCGGCAAATTATCAGTAGCTGAATGCTTAGTTTTTTAGCTAACGAGAAGTAGGATTGGAATGGAAGGAATTGAAAGCGCTAACAGATGTGTGTCCGATTATGTAAGGAGGAATCATTGATGTATTCAGCTAAAAAACTGCTTGCCATCTTCTCTTGCTTCGTTATTTTGTTTTCCTTGTTAGGCGCTTTGCCCAAAGCCGCTATGGCAGCGGGTACCATCTACTATGTGGATTCCTCGAGACCTGATGACAGTGGAGATGGAAAAAGCGCGGCAACGGCTTGGAAGAGCCTGTCCAAGGTGAATGCTACAACGTTCGCACCTGGTGATCAGATCTTATTGAAATCAGGAGGCACTTGGACCGGACAGCTTTATCCGAAGGGTTCTGGCGTGTCTGGCAGTCCGATTACACTCTCCAGCTACGGCAGCGGAAGTAAGCCGCTCATTAACGGGGGTGGGCTTACGATGAATGCGGATGGCAGCGGAGGAGCGGCCGTTTATCTGTACAATCAAGAGTACTGGGAAATTAAGAACCTGGAAGTGACGAACACGGGGGTGACCGCTGCCAAACGACTAGGCGTCAACGTTGTTGCTTCGGACTACGGAACAGCCAACTACATTCATATCTCCAATCTCACTGTACATGATGTGAATGGGATCAATACAGATAAGAAAAACGGCGGCATTGCGGTGCAGGCCTTAGGAACTTCCGTATCCACCAAATGGAATGACGTTCTGATCGAAAATAACACCGTGTACACCGTGGATGCAACGGGCATTCAGACGCATTCCCGCTGGATGAACCGCGGCGGTATGGTCGATTCCGGTCCGTGGTCCGGCTTCACCAACGTGCTGATTCAGTATAACACGGTGTACGATACAGGGCGTGATGGCATTCTGGTTAGGGTAAGCACAGCTCCTGTCATCCAGTACAATGTCGTTCATCATGCCAATATGCGTTCCGGCGCTGAGGCGGTTGCGATCTGGCCGTTCAATTCGGACGATGCACTCGTGCAGTACAACGAAGCGTATAGCACACATGGCAGCTTGGACGGCCAAGGATTTGACTCCGATTATGACTCGAATCGAACGATCATTCAATATAACTATAGCCATGACAACGAAGGCGGCTTCGTACTCATTTGTAATAACGGTACAAGTAATTTCAATAATGGCACCATTGTTCGTTATAACATCAGTCAGAACGATGGCACACGGATTTTTCAATTGGCAGGCCCTGTCACGAATACGAGTATCTATAACAACACGATTTATGTTAAGGCGGGGACGGGCACCAATATTTTATTAATCAACGATTGGGGGGGCTATGCGAGCAATACGTCTTTTAAAAATAATATCATCTATAACCTAGGCAGCGGCGGCTACTCCTACGGCAGCGGCACGAATACGGTGTTTGATTATAATGTGTTTTATGGCAATCACCCCGGCTCCGAGCCAAGCGATGCGCATAAGCTTACATCCAATCCCATGCTAGTTAGTCCTGGCACTGGAACGAGTCGAACTGCGGTGGATGGCTACAAGCTGCAGAACGGTTCACCGGCCATTGATAGCGGTGTCGCGATTACGGGGAACGGTGGTATCGATTATTGGGGCAGCGCAGTTCCGGCTAACAGTGTAACAGACCGCGGCGCATACGAAGGCGTAGGGATTCCTTCCAACCCAACGGTTACGGTATTTAGTGATAATTTTGAAAATGGCTCCAGTAATTGGACAACAAGCGGCGGAACGTGGAGTGTCATCACGGACGGAACGAAAGTGTTAAATCAGTCATTGGCGACGGGTGAAGCCTTAGCCTTTGCTGGGAGCAGTTGGACGAATTACACGTATTCTTCCAAAGTGAAGCTAAATAATACTTATGCCAATGCAGGACTGCTTTTCCGTGTGACAGATGCTAACAATTACTATATGCTCCGCATCAACAACAGCACGAATGCTCTTGAGTTATACAAAAAAGTAAGCGGGACGCTGACCTTGTTAACGAGTGCTTCGTTCAGCTCCAGCATTAGCACATGGTACGACCTCAAGGTGAAGGTAACGGGCAATACGATTGACGGATCGGTCAATAATACTCAGCTTATTACCTATACGAATAGCGTGTCGGAGCTGACTACTGGCAAAATCGGCTACCGCATGGCTTCCTCGACGGCGAGCTTTGATGACGCGGTGGTTACACAGTAACACTCTAGTCTAAGCAGAATAGCCCTGATCACGTGAAGATGATCAGGGCTAAGTTTTTGTCCATAAAAAAACCGTCTAGACAGCCAGAATTCGGATGCCTAGACGGTGTTGTAACAACTTAAGATCTTACTCAGTTTTATTATTGTAAACCAAGGCGTCACGGTCCGCGGCTTGCGGCGGCTGTTCCAACCAACCGTGTTCAATCATGATATTAGCTCCATCTTCAACAAAATTTCCGACTTCCAGTGTAAGACGTCCCAATTTTTCGGCAACATCGTGTCTGGCACACATCGATAAAGCATTCCCATATGCTCTTATTCTCATTGCAAACATGTCCAGCTTATGGAACATCATCAACTTATCTGAAAACGGCGCAATAGTTGAAGTCGTCACCAATGGGTCAAAAATTGGGGGAGATGATAAATTTTCTTTTTGTAGCATTTTACTAAAGATCTCATAATGTTTGTTGGCTATTTCCTTTCCCCTTTGAAAATAATCCCTTGCCTCTTTCGTTTGGGCAACTTGACTAAAGCCAATTAAAACCGCTTTGCTTGTCGCGTTATTCTCGATGTTATCGAACAGATGTGTAATCTCTAAAGCTTGAAGCGGTCTTATATCACCAAAAAATCCATTGAGATAACTTTGCTTCTTAATGAATTCAACATTCTTGGGATAAGGAATGAAAGTGGGTTTTGACATAAACCCCTTTTTGATTAATGTTATGTTTACCTCATTCAAAAATTTTGTCGTTGAGTCAAGACATTGTGTGAAAAATGTCCGAACATCCGACCTCGTTACAAGGGGAACACCAATTGCATATAGACTTGCGCCAGCTTTGCCGACATACTTCAAGTAATGAAGGTAAAACTCATCTTGAAATAGCCTAGGTGCATTAACGTTTACGTCCTCTTCAGAAAATCCTTTAGGTATGGGGTAATCTTCATGGACAAATATCTCTTTGATGGACTGTACAAATTGTTTGGACAAGCTTAGACCGTCTTCAAGGACTTTCCTGATTTCTAGATCTTCAACATGATTCAGCATATAACTTAAGACGCATATACACATGGTATTCCCCGTATAGGTTGCCCACAGCTTACCTTGTTCGGCTGACGTTAATTTTTCCTTTGCGTAACTTTCAGAATTAACCTGTATTTGTTCTTTTAGATTATTCATATTCAACAGCACCCTCCGATCGATAAACTTCTTCCATCTATTTTTCCCTTTCGTGACTAAATCAATGCATCGAATTTTACCTTTCTTTTCTAGAACCGATAATAAGACACTTAACTTTAGTGCAAAATAACATAACTAATAAAAAAGAAGAGCGTGAGTTAAATGAAAAAAAGTATCCAACTCGAAGTCATCCTTTGGAGTATAGCTCTTCCAGGATTTGGACAATTGTTGAACGGCAAGGTGTTAAAGGGACTACTATTAGTAGGGTTGGAATTTCTAATTAATGTAAATTCTAATTTAAATGTCATCATCATTTCCAGTTTTCACGGGGAAATTGAAAAGACAATCAACCAGACCAATTACCAATGGTTGATGTTTTATCCTTGTATTTATATGTTTGGTATGTGGGATGCGTATAAAGATGCTGGAGGAGGTACAAGACCGTATAGTACCATCCCGTTCGTATTTGGTGCTTTTTTTGGAACAGTCGGTATCATTTTTTCGACCTATTGTCTTGGTCCAGTTTGGTTAGGTATAATTGGCTGTTTTGTTGGGATTTTAGTGGGGACACTAATAAAATCTGCATTACGAACTCAGACCGAAAGGGATTCGATCGATTCTGAGGGGGATCAGGAATGAGTATGGAAGTGAACGTGGATCTCCGTCGTATGGAAACGGCAAAGGATCAAAGCCAGCAAACACTTGCGTTTGCTGGCTTTTCCATTCATTCATTCATAGGAGAACTTCGCTATGCATTCTACTAAATTTAATGAATTTGAAGCTTTTTGAAGTGCAGCAATGGTTTGAATTCGTTGATTTTGTAGCTTCTTAAACTATTCTCTGCACCCGAAGTTTGCGATAGTAATCCTATCAGCAAGGAAGTCAGAAAAGGGAGGGAAACCATGGATACAGCTTTGAGTAAAACCCAATCGGATAGCCGAGTCCTAAAAAAGAAAAAGACTTTTGTATCCGATATTCAACAAAATTTTTATCTGTACGTAATGGTACTGCCGGGTATTTTATATTTTGTGATTTTTAAGTACCTGCCGATGGTAGGCATCATTGTAGCTTTTCAAAATTTTAACGTCGTAAAAGGGATTTTTAAAAGTAAATTTGTCGGACTGAAAAATTTTGAGTATTTCTTCACTTCAAAGGATTGGCTGGCTGTCACCTGGAACACGGTGTACCTAAATATTTTATTTCTGTTAACCGGTTTGTTCTTCTCCGTCCTTATTGCCATTGTTCTATCCGAAATCAGCTCCAAGTATTTCAAGAAGGTGACACAGTCCATTGTCATTCTGCCTAATTTTATATCGTGGACGTTGGTTTCCATGTTTGTTTTTGCCTTGTTATCTACGGATGTAGGATTTATCAATACGGTTTTGAAAGCAGTTGGTTATTTGAAAGAAGGGCAAGCCATCAATTTTTATGCCAATCCGGCATTATGGACCGGGATCCTGATCGTATTGAAAATTTGGAAAACAGCAGGCTTCGGTTCCGTCCTCTATTTGGCCGCTATAGCAGGGATTGACCAGGAAATTTATGAGGCTGCCAAAATGGACGGAGCTAGCCGGCTGCAGTGTATAACAAAGATCACGCTGCCGCAGCTCAGAACAACTGCCGTGCTATTAACTTTATTCGGCATCGGCGGCATCTTCCACGGGGATTTGGGAATGATTTATGCCATCGTCGGCGATAATCCGAATTTGTATGACACAACTGATGTTATTGACACTTATGTATTCAGAATGCTCAGGCAGATGAATGATATCAGCATGTCCACCGCCATTGGCCTTTATCAATCGTTTGTAGGCTTAGTTATTGTATTTGTTACGAATTGGCTCGCAAAGAAATACGATCAGGATTCCGCCATTTTTTAGGAGGTGTTTACATGAATAAAAGCCTTGAGGGAAAAGGCATAGATATTTTTTCTTATCTGTTTATGACGATCTTTTCTTTGTTTTGCATTTTGCCTTTTATCCTTATTCTATCCAGCTCCGTATCAGACGAAAAAGCGGTACAAATGACTGGCTTCGTTCTCATTCCCAAAGAAATATCATTGTTTGCCTACAGGGTCATATTCCAGGACAATGCCATATTTAATGCTTACAAGACAACGATCATTTTCACCGTTTTGGGTACGGTGCTTTGCCTGATCCTTACGAGTGCGATGGCCTATGCTCTTTCGGTAAAAACCTTTACACACAGAAACAAGATTGCTTTTTTCGTCTATTTTACGATGTTGTTTAACGGAGGCTTAATACCAACTTATCTCCTCATCACAAAATATTTAAACTTAACGGACAATATTTTAGTTTATATCCTGCCTGTGATGGTTAACCCGTTCAATATGTTTTTGTTAAGAAATTTTTTCAAGCAAATCCCGGAATCACTGGCTGAGTCCGCCAAAATGGATGGAGCTAATGACATCTATATTTTATTCAAAATCATCCTGCCGTTAGCAAAGCCTGCACTGGCAACGATCGGATTGTTTTACGGACTCGCTTTCTGGAACGAATGGTTCACAGCCACACTTTATATTAACGATAAAGATTTATTCTCTCTGCAATATCTGATCATGAAGGTATTGAGAGAAGTGGACTTTGCGAATCAAGTAAACGAATTGCCCGGGGTTACGCTTAATTATGTCGTGCCGACGAATACGGCCAAAATGGCCACTGCCGTAGTCACGGTAGGCCCTATCATCTTCATTTATCCTTTTCTGCAAAAGTACTTTGTCAAAGGTTTAGTGGTTGGAGCTGTGAAGGGCTGAACCCGCCACCAGCGGTTTTAGTATAGATATATGATGATTAGGGAGGAAAAAAAGATGAAAAAAAAGTTATTCGTGGTGCCGCTTGCTATAACATTGCTTGCTGCATCAATCGTTGGATGCAGTAAGGAAGAAAGCAAATCGACCGAAAGCGCTTCGACTGCAGGAAGTGCTGCGCCTGCCAAAAGCAAAGACCCGGTTACACTCAACGTTCGTCTGTTCGGTGCTGAAAATGCGCACTATCGCGCTGTCGATCCCGCCGTTAAAGAGTTTGAGAAACGGACAAAGGATACCCTGAATACGACCTTGAATCTTACCTGGACGCCGCCTGCCGACTATGGGACAAAGCAACAATTATGGCTGACAGCGGGAGAGGATTTCGACCTCTTTGTCCCGTGGGATAAGGATAAAAACGCGAAAGACGGCGCATTGGCGGATTTGAGCAAATACTTTAACAATCCTAAATATCCCGGACTTCAAAAGGCGTTCTCGCCCGAATATATCAATGACAACAAGATCTTTGGCAAAACCTATGTCATTCCGGTTACAAACGCGTTTATGGATATGGAAGGTGTATACTACAGAAAAGACCTGTTAACGAAGTACGGCATGAAGGAAATCGGCAGTTATGACGATTTATATAACTTCCTTGACAAAGTAAGCCAAAATGAAAAAGACATGGTCCCTTTTGCGAACTATGGAAATATGGCTTTCTTTAAATTATTTACCGATATCAATGCGCAACAGTTGGAAGGAAAGGTATTCCCATTTACTGGCGGTGGCAATCCTAAAGCGAATTATCTTTATGCCCAAATCGCAGAGGATGGAAAATCTGTTGCTGGTATAGCGGCTTATGGAGATCCGGCATCGGAATGGGCGAAAATTAATCCCAAATACGGCTTGGATTATCTGATGAACGAGTTTAATCAAGCAAAGCGGTTTAATAAATTTATCCCGGCAGATACACTGACGGCAACGACGGGAACAGGTAAACAAACTGCTGCCGGGTTCGTAACCTTGAGTAATTTCATGGGAACAGAAGCCGGAATTAAAGCAAAGGTACCGAATGCCGAGCTTGGTTTCTGGCCGATCTTTAAGAACAATCAAGAAATGGCACCTGGAAAGCAATCTACCGATGGTAAAGCGTGGAATTTCCTTGCCATACCGGCTTCTTCCAAGAAGATTGACAGAACCATGGAATTCCTGGATTGGATTTTCTCCAAGCAGGAGAACAATGATTTGTTCACATATGGTATTGAAGGTACCAACTGGCAGCCTGTAGGCACGAATCAGTGGAAAGTTCCGGACGGCGTCGATCCGGCGAAAAATTACCTGTTTCCAGGTTACCAATTGACATGGAATCCAACATTAAACAGAATCCCAGCGGGATTGCCGGATCAACTCAAGAAATATTATGACTATCAATTTAAACCGGAAACGTATAAGAAAAATGTCCTGGCCGGATTTACATTTGATCAAGAGCCTGTAAAAAATGAAATTGCCAAATGCAACACGGTTGTTCAGAAGTATCTGCCGTTCCTATTGTCCGGCTTCGGCGATATCAATGAAAGCTTGTCGAAGATGAATGCCGATTTGAAGGCTTCGGGTGTAGATAAAATTAAAGAAGAATTGAAGAATCAAATCAATAGCTTCCTTGCTCAAAAGAAGTAAATGAAGGCAATGCCTGTGTAGACTTAGGTCTATGCAGGCATTTTTTGTTGGCCTTCAATCGAATTTAAACAGTTTGTTGATATTCAAACAGCGATCTTACTCCACGAAGATGATGTTTGAGGATATAATAACAATACAAATGAATTCATCTGTTAGGTGGCGTGAACATGAGAAATGTCATGACTGTGTTTCGGAAAAAAAATATGTTGTTTAAAATCATCCTTTCGTATGTGTTGATCGGCTTCTTATTTATAAGCTGCTTTTCCTATTTGGTGCTTAAAAGAGTCTCATCGAATATGACAGAGGAAATTGTGGAAACCTCAACGAGAATGATGAATCAAACGTATAATACGGCGGATATTCTGCTTTCCTTTACCTACAACTATTACTCTCAGCTTTATCTGAATAATGAATATATCGCTAAAGCGTTGAACGGGACCTCCTTTAGTACCAATGAAATCTACGACATTAACAGCCAGCTAGGGGGATTTAGAAATACCAATCCATTAGTATCTTCGATTTATGTTTACAACTATCATGCCGGCGTAGTCTTCAATTCGGCCAAAGCATTTAGCACGATTGATGATTTTTATGATAAGGGGATGACCGATTTACTGAAGGTGGGGGATATAACAAGGAACGGATTATTTATTCCGCGAACGGCAACCTTATCCTTTTCAAAGGATTCGAACAAGTTGACCAAGCAGGACTACATTTCAATTATTTATACAAGAATTGAACCAGGAAAAGCACAGAACAGCATGGTCTTAAACTTAGATCAAAAGGTGCTTCAGTCGCTAATTTTGAAAGGCAACGATGCAAGACTGAACAAGATGATGATCATTAACTATCAAGGTCACATCATTTCTGAGCCGACGGGTTGGTCTTCTGGTGACGCCTCAACTCAAGGAATCCTCTCCACGATTGTTCGTTCCAACAATATACGAGGAGAGATGGATGAAACGATCCAAGGAAAATCATATCGCGTTTCTTATGTGAAGTCGGATAATCTAGGCTGGAATTTCGTTGTATTCTCAGAAAAAAATGAAATGTTAGGGAAAGTTCATACGCTGCAGAACTTCATATTAGCGCTAACTTTGGTTTGTATTCTGTTAATTTCAATTACATCAGCTCTTTTTACAAGAATCATTTATATCCCGATCTCTAAACTCCTGATTAGAATTAAAGCAACAACCGAGACGAAAGAGAAAGCTAGCTTGAACGAATATGATTTGATTAACAAGTCTTTCTCGTTATTGGAAGGAAAAGTGGAGACCTTGCAAACGGATTTCAATCAGTCGGTACCCGCGCGCAGACAAAGTCTTCTTCGATCGGTCCTTAATGGCATCGTGAATCATAACCAGGAAGTGAAAAGAGCGATGGAGAAGTTGCAGATTGGTTCGGCAGGGGATCAGTTTGTGGTTTGTGTGCTTAAAATCGACGGGTTTCATGATGTTTCGAGGAAATATGATATGGTTGATCTATCGCTATTCAAATTCGCCATTCAGAATATCAGTCAAGAGATCGTCGGCAACACCTTTAAATTGGAAATTATTGAGAATGGATACGACTCGATCGATTTCGTATTCAATCTTGGCAGCGACAGCGACAATGTGGAAGCGCATACAGGTGTTTTGAGGAGCCTATTTGCCGACATACAATCCAACATAAGAAGTTTTTTGAAAATGACGGTTACGATAGGGATTGGGCCCGTAGCGCACAGCATGGAGCAATTGCGTGATTCCAGGGATAGTGCTTATCAAACTGTCCTATACCGTTTAATCTTTGGGACAAACAGCATCTTGTCATTCGATGATCTGATCGCGGTGGAATCCAGAGAGTATGAGTATCCGGATTCGTTGGAGAAGCAAATCATGACCAGCCTTAAAGCTGGGGATATGGAGACCCTTAAGGAATACACCTCTGAATTTTTTGCTGAGATGATGGCATTCACCTATGACGTGATTATCCATTCCCTCATCCAGCTGCTGATTATGACAATCCGCGTAGCCAAGAGCATGTCAAGCTTTGAGCAGCCGGACAATAGCCTCGAGATTCATACGTGCCAGCAAGAATTATTGCGCCTGGACACATTGGAACAGATGGAAGTATGGTACATAAATCTATGTCAAATGATCGTTAAGCTTCGTGATCAGGAATTCAAATCGAAAAATAGTAAAACCGTTGCCGCCATGGTGGAGTACATGAAGGAGAACTATTTGGATTATAATCTCTCGGTTGATCGGATGTCTCAATTCGTGGGGCTGTCCACCAATTACATGAGACGATTATTCAAAGAGGAAATGAGTCTTTCCGTATCCGAATATCTTACGGCACTCCGCTTGGAGAAAGCCAAGGAGCTATTGGTAATTACAGATGACCCCGCAAGGAAGATCGGCGAAAACGTAGGCTTTGAGAATACAAACTATTTCTATGTGTTATTCAAAAAGCATGTGGGCATGACGCCTGACCATTACCGTAGGGAACATAAGCTGGAAACCTTATTGCTGGAGTGAAGTCAAGGTCAATCAGCGAAAAGTTTGCAAATGACAGGGGGAGACATATGAAAAGATTCACACGAGGTACTTGCCTGGCTATCGTCCTGGGCATGACTTTGTTCCTGTCCGCTTGTCGGGAAAATGCGATTAGCCCAAACCGTGGATCAAGTTTGCCAGGAACCCCATCTATGGCGGCGGAGATTCCCGATCCCGTCAAATTAAAAGTGATGCTGTTTGGAGAAAGACCTATGGACATGGACAGGATATTGCAAAAGTTTGACCAAATGACGCATGACACTTTGAACACCGCGCTTCAATTCGAGTTTAGTCCCTACATGGAGAATGAACAAAAAATGATGTTAAGAATGTCCACCGGGGAGCCCGTCGATCTGATGTTCGATGCACCTTGGACCAAACATTTATTCAATAATGTGAGCATGGGCTATTACCAACAGCTGGATAAGTACTTTAACAACGATCATTATCCGGGTCTAAAAAAAGCATTTCCGAAGGAAATGCTGGATTCCAATAAAATCAACGGTCATATCTATACCATTCCTTTGTTCGATGCCTATTACGACCCGCCGGTAATTGCGATCCGCAAGGATATCCGGGAGTCGTTAGGCATGAAACCGCTCGAAACGATGGATGACTTGACGGCTTTTTACGATAAAGTCCTTCAGCAATATCCGGATGACATTCCGGCAACGATCGGCAGCAGGGGCATTTTCCGATTAGGATTGCCTGATGCCAAAGGACACAATGACATTCGATTGGCTCCGATGATGTCGGATTCGTTTACGGGCGGCATTCCATTTAGTGTGGCGTTGTCCAAGGATGGCAAGAAAGTCATTGATGCTGCAACCATCGGCGACCCTGACTCGGAATTTGCTGACTTTCCAGCTCCTTTTAACTCCCATGATGCCATTTACGGACATTTTGGGACCCGGGTTCAATTTCGAAAATACAACAATCTGAATCCACTATCGTCAGAAGCGGAAATTGCTCTAGACATAAGAAAGGCTGCTTCACAAGCCGACACGACCCTATCCGGGATTGCCAGACTTAGGCAAGATTTGCAGCGGGTTGACGCTCATGCGGATTACGAGCCGTTCCTTCTTGGCAGTCAGGCTCAACGCGATATGCAGTCAGCGTCAATCGGAACTACGTTTTGGGCCAATAACAGTCTGGTTATACCTGTGACATCTAAAAATACGGATCGTACGATGAAGTTTCTGGACTGGCTGTTTAGCCGTCAAGAGAATCACGATTTGTTCGAGCTTGGGATTGAAGGCGAGCATTGGGTTAAGGATGGAGAGGCCGGCTATAAGCTGACTGCCGATTCACCCAATTACCGCTTTCCGGGCTATGAACTGACCAATCATTCAACCATGTCGCGCATCCTAACGGATAACGATCCGAAGACGCTGGCTTACATGAAATGGGCAAGGGACAATGGCAGCTATTATCAGCTTCCGTTATCGGGATTTATTTTTAATTCCGCGTCTGTCGCGACTGAAATCGCCAAGGTCAAACCCTTGATGCTGCAAGCATCCGATTTGCTTATGACCGGCATGGTCAAGGAGTGGAAGGATTATGCGCGGGAACAAAACAAGAAGTGGCGCGCCTTAGGTTTGGACACGATTCGGCAAGAGGTCGTTAGACAGGTGCAAGCTTATCTGGATGCCGGCGGGAAGTAGTCAAAAATTAAACATTTTGAAGGTTTTAAAGTTGTACATAAGCTTCATATTGTTGAATTTGCCGTTTTTTAAACTATTCAATCCCCCGCTGCTTTGCGATAGTAGTTGTATGCAAAGGGGGAATATAACAATGAGCCTCATAAAGCTTTGGCAGGCTCCCGAAGGGGCGGTGGGACAAGACGATTTCGATGTTAGCGTCCGAATTCCTGGGGAGAACTGGCAGCCGCTCTTCGTATATGAAGCGAAGGTGGACATGCACAATGTCAGACAGGCTTCAATGGCTTATTTTGACATGGAAGGAACGGTGGAGGTTAGGGTCGTGAGCCGAAAGGGCTCCGTTCATCAAGCGGTCATTCGCCCGCTCTCGAAGCAAATTCCATACGAGGTGGATGGAGCGGCGGTTACCTTCCGTCTGAATGAACCATGCAAACTGTCATTAGAAGTGAACGGAGATCGGTTTGGCAATCTTCATCTCTTTGCCAATCCTCTGGAGGAGGATTCGCCGGAACCTGACGCTTCGAATGTGCTGTTTCTGAAGCCTGCCATCCATCGCATGGAGGATATCGATCGTTTGGCGAACAGTCCGCTGCAGCCTGGTGGCGCGGCGCCGGAAGTGATTTATTTTGGGCCGGGCATGCATTATTTGGAAGAGACGATCTTTCGCATTCCGTCGGGGAAAACCGTCTATATCGCCGGTGGCGCCATTGTTGTAGGTTCACTCGTTTGTGATCATGTGCAGGATGTCACGATTCGCGGAAGAGGGATACTGTACTTATCCGACTTCCACCGGTTCTCGGCTTTCCGAGGCGTCCGGATCCTCTTCTCGCACCATATTTCGGTGGAAGGAATCGTGCTGCTCGATCCGCCGCATTACAGTATTTACATTGGCAAGTCCGAACATATCCGGATCCGCAACTTCAAATCCTTCAGCACGCGTGGCTGGTCCGACGGCATTGACATGATGGCTAGCTCGCATATCGAGATCGAGGATGTATTTCTACGAACGTCCGATGATTGCATTGCTATTTACGGAAGCCGCTGGGACTACCGAGGAGATACGGGCTTCGTAAGCGTTCGAGACTCTGTTCTTTGGGCCGATGTAGCCCATGCGCTTAATGTAGGGGGGCACGGAGACTATCGTCGGGGAGGCGACCTGATTCAGAGCATCCATTTCTCCAATATCGATATTTTGGAGCACCATGAGCCTCAGCCCAATTATTGGGGGGCGATGAATATTAACGTCGGCGATAATAACACCGTGAGGAACGTTCGTTATGAGGATATCCGCGTGGAGAATTTTGAATTGGGCCAGCTGGTAGACATCCGGGTGGTATGGAACGAGAAATACAATCCTGTGCCGGGTAAGCGGGTTGAGCATGTTACATTTCGGAACGTGACGTATAACGGTAAAAATGAAAATAAAAATCGCATATACGGATTTAACCAGGAACGATCCATCGTCGGGATCACCTTCATCAATCTGCGTATAAACGGCGAATTGATTTTAGATGCAGAACAAGGGAACTTTGACATCAATGAACATGCGCAAGGCATCCAGTTTCGCCAGGAATCATAAACTGTCGACCGATGATCAGACTTTCGAAGTGGAAAGGCTCACCAAACGAAGGGAGATTGCACATGCAAAAAAAGGGAAAAGTGTTAACTGTTCTTGCAACCATCCTCATGATCGCACAGATTTGTTTATCCGCTTTACCGGTTACCGTTAAGGCTGAACCAGCTTCGGTCTTTACAGATTATTTGCCGGCGATTACGCAGGTAACCGATGAGGAAGGCTTTATCCATCCTGGTGTAGGACTCACGAAGGAGCTCCTGGAGAACCTTAGGTCGAAAATAAGGGCGGGAGCGCAGCCTTGGACGTACTATTTTAATACGATGCTGCTTCCAGCACCTGAAGCTTCAAGGACGATCTCCTCCAGCAACAGCAGTGATGGCAAGACACCAAGCGCCGATTATTTTAACAGTCAGGGGATTGAAGGAAGGTTTATTGCTGATGCCGTAAAGGCCTATGCCCAGGCGGTCATGTATTATTTGACCGGTGACGATGTATACCGTGCCAATGCGATGATGATCATCCGTGTTTGGGAGAAGATGGACCCTGCGAAATATGCGTACTATACTGATGCGCATATTCATGCGGGCGTTCCTCTTAACCGAATGGTTATGGCGGCGGAGATTTTAAGATATACGAGCACTCAAACAGCATCACTGGCTTGGACGGATCAAGATACAGCTGATTTTACCAATCATCTGATCATTCCGGTCACGGAAACCTTGCTGCATGATCAAAATCATTTTATGAACCAGCATAATTATCCGATCCTGGGCGCTATGGCCGGTTATATTTTCACTGGCAACAGGGACAGATATAACGAGTCCGTGGAATGGTTTACCGTTAACCGTACTGCTAAAGATCAAGGCTTTAACGGAGCCATTAAGGCGTTGTTCCGGTGGGTAACGGAGGAGGAAAAACCGGGAACCAAAGTCGGAGAGGGAACGCCGGTAGAACCCCACGTCCAGCATATGGAGATGGGCAGAGACCAAGCCCACGGCGGCGGTGACTTAACCAATGCGGCGATCATAACCCGTCTGATCCATGCCCAGGGTACCCGTATCGACCCGGTAGCCGGAACCCCGTCTACAGCGGACAATGCCGTAGATATCATGGAGTTTCTGAATCATCGACTGTTAGCGGCAGCCAACTATTTCTGGCAGTTTATGCTCGGTTATGACACGCCATGGACACCACAGGCTTACGCAATCACCGGTGGCGATCCTGATAACGTTGGCATGGGCGGATATATCAGAGACACTTATAATTTTGTTTCACCGGGGTACAGAGGCAGGTTTGACACGGCTAACTTTTGGGATTTTTATTCCTACTATACGTATGTCAAACATCAAGATGTGTCCCAGCTTGCTCCCTATTATTATGAAGCCTTCACCAAGAAGCAGCCGTCAACGCCCGGTATGTGGGCCAACAAGGATGCAGGCAATGACTTCTGGCTCTATTTGCCAGCGGAGGCCGAGGCTGATGCAGCAAAGTTTATTCCTCAGGATAAAACAAGCGGCAAAATCCTGCAATTGGAAGACCGGTTCACGAAGCTTGACAGCAATACGGCTACTATGCAAGAGGGAGATACCGGCTTCATCCGATTTCATGCAACGCAAGAAGGAAGTCAAATAGCTGCCCTCAGTTTTGCAGGGGCTGCGGGTTCTGGCCCGTTTGGATTCAAGATTCGAACCAATGGGGTCGCCACATTGGATGCGTTTGGTTCGACCTTCACGCTTCCGAATACAAAGGGAGAGTGGAAATATGTGTACCTCTCAGGAACGTTTGACAATATTGTTTATATGAAGGTAAAAGGAACGCCTGGCATTACGGTCGATTTGGACTTTGTTGATGCAGCAGCAGGTACGAATCTGACACCGCCGGTATTTAAATCCGGAAGCTCGGATTTAAAAATTTATACCTATGTAGGCGCGTTCGTGAACGTGGATTTGTCTGCTACAGATGCAAGCAGCACGGATGTGATAACGTATGAACTTCAGAATAATGCCAAGGGACTTCCCCTCGATACACAGACTGGCGCACTTTCCTGGCACCCTACAGAGGCTGGAAACTATACCGTTGTCGTTGCAGCTACGGACGGCACGACGGTTTCGGTCAAAAATGTAAACATCATCGTAAGCAGCGACCGTGCTTCCGCCGTGCAAGCTATTATTGCTTCCTATGATCCTAACCAAGTATACGTGGAAGCTACGCTGGGCCTTTTCCAAACGGTTTATACCAACACGTTGAGCCAGATGAACACGGCGTCCGAAGTGGATTTTGATAAGCAATTGCAAGCGTTAAGGGCTGCAACCGAGGGGCTGACATTGGTGACGCCTTTAACTAATTACGGCATGCGTTGGTCGAAGGTTGTCGCGTGGTCCTCCTGGGGTTCATTAGCCTCTAATATGGACGATGGTACGAATTTAACCGGCTCTGGGTATGGTCTCGCGCTGGGGTCAGCACCGCATTTGTACCACTTGCTGGATTTCGGTCCTGATTATAAAGTTTCAGCTACCAAGTTTGGATTCCTTACCAATATCTTCGTAGATCGTCTCGCCAACTCAACGGTATATGGATCGAATGATAAGCTGAACTGGACACGACTGACACCTGGGGTCACCCAGTATACGCAAGCTTACCAAACCCTTGATGTGGATCCCGCACGCCAAAATGAGAAATACCGTTATATCAAATTGGAAATGATTCAACCGCTGCCTGCCGTTCTTTATGGTGAAGTGGTGAATCTCTTGGAAATGACAGACTTTGACGTCTATGGCACGCGTTATGAAATTGGCAACAAGTTAGACACCGTATCGATCAGTTCGGATCAAAGCATCAACGGCAAAATTTCCGCGGGGGACACGGCAAAAGTAACGATTAAAGCCAAGGAACCCATCCAGAATGTAAAGGTCAGCATTCAAGGCATTGATGCGACGGTCACCACGACAGACAACATCAACTGGACGGCCGTGGCAACGATGGCCGGAAATGTTCCTGCCGGCTATCTTCATTTTAGCGTAGACTACCAAAAGAATGACGGAACAAATGGCGACACCACATTCGGTTCTACCGATGGCAGCGAGCTGTTCATTACCAGCCCCAAGTACATCAATGTTCCCATGCTGGCTAAAGTTACTGCTTCGGATAAACAGTGGCCTGGCAATGGTTTGTCGGCGGATCAGGTAGGTTCCTTGCTGTTTGACGGCAGTACGTCATCTTTCGGTGATTTGAATACCGCCTCCGGTTCCTATTACACGATAGATTTCGGTGAAGGTGTGACTGTTAAGCTGGATGAAGCTGTGCTCATGCCAAGAGCATCGTTCCCTGCAAGATTGAATGGCATGGTTATTCAAGGCTCTAACGATAATGTCAATTGGACGAACATAACTACCGGCGTTAAAGGTGCACTAGCGAACACATGGTACGTAATGGACAATGATCAAATCGTAGACCATAACGCTTACCGGTATCTCAGGCTGTACAATAGCTCCGCTTGGTCCGGCGACGTGGCGGAAGTTGAATTTTATGGGGATTATACGGCCTCTGCCGCGATGGTTGCATCTAAAATTACAAGCATACCGACCCAGGCCATGTATGCAGCGAGCATCGCGATGCCCAAAATTCCGGCAGGGTATACACTGTCGATTAAATCAACATCGCCTCCGGGTATTATCGGTACAGACGGAACGATCACGCAACCTGATTATGACACATTGGTGAACGTAGTCTTTACTGTAACGAAGCTGGCGGATGGGACAACAGCAGATACGAGAAGCATCTCTACCGTGGTAACCGGTTATTTGCTGCCTCCGGACGGTTATACCAAAGGGAGCTACTACTTATACCAAAATGAAGTCAATCGAATCAAGACGGCACTGAACCAGCCTGGAGCCGACAAGCCATCGTTATTCAAGCAATTGGTGCAGGCTCAGGGGCTGCTGGTCTCTATTAAAGATATTTACAAGAAAATCAATATCACGTCTTCGATGGCTATGGCCTCGTCCATTTCGTGGGACGGCACGGCCAACGCGGCAGCGAACGGGTGGCGCGCTTTTGACGGGGATACGACCACCTCGCCTGATACGAAAACGTCCGCGGGTTGGGCCCAAGCCGATTTGGGCGCAGGTAACGCCAAAGTGATTGGTGAAATTAAGTTTATACCAAGACCCAACCAAATTTCCCGGATGAATGGCGCGCTGATTCAAGGCTCCAACGATGGAACCAATTTTGTCACCTTGTATACAATCAACAACATTACCGAACTTAAATGGTACTCGCAAGTGATTAACAACAGTACCGCATACCGTTATTTGCGGTACTATACGCCTAGCGGCTCTGCGAATGTAGGTGAACTGGAATTCTACGAGAAGATTGTGGATCGAACGCTGCTCACACTTCTACTGGATAAAGCGGCAGCCATTAGCGCTAACCAGTATACATCGCACAGCGTCGCAGTTCTTCAGAATACCGTAACGTCGGCGACAAGCGTATCGAATAAACCGGATGCAACGCAGACGGAGGTCGATGCGGCATCAGAAAGCCTGAAGTCGGCTTTGGAAGGGCTGCAATATTTGCCAACGGCTTCCGTAAATCCCGCTGCGCCAAATGGGCTGAACGGATGGTATACGGTTCCGGTTACCGTAACGTTGTCGGCATATGGGAATATGGAATATACCCTGAATGGCGAGAACACATGGCATTCTTATGCTTCTCCGATCACACTGGACCAGGACGGCGTCCATACGCTTAACTATCGGCTGACGAACACGACGGATGTCCAATCGGTCACAGTGAAGATTGACAAGACAGCTCCGACGATTACGGTTACCGGTTTAGTTTACGGTACGTATACCGATTCCATGGATGTCACGCCGATCCTTACGCTGAGCGATAACTTCTCCGGAGTTGACGGCAGCAAGACGATGGTCACGCTTAGTACGTATGGCGAACAACAAGCCGTGCAGCAAGGAGCAGCCATTCCGCTCTATACGCTGCCGCTCGGGTCGCACACGCTTATCGTGACGGCAAGCGACTTGGCAGGGAATACGGACATTCAAACCATCACGTTCCAGACTACGACCAGCATCGAATCCTTGCAGGCTTTGGTAACGCGCTTTAAGACTGGTGGATGGATCGATAACGCAGGCATTGCGAACAGCTTGCAGAGCAAGCTTACTGCCAACAAGCTCGCTGATTTCGTGAACGAAGTGCAGGCGCAAAGCGGCAAGCACATCTCAGCGCAAGCCGCAGGCTACTTACTGCGGGATGCCAGGTATTTGTTGTCCAATAGATAAGATTTGACTATTGCATGGGGGCCGGTCATCGGGAATTTAAATCCGAATGTTTATGACCGGCCCTTTTTTTGTTTCGTCGTGGCACAATTGAAAGGATGAATATGCATTGGAAGCAAACTACCATTTATTATCAAAGAAGGCAGCTTGGGGAGATCAGGGAGACGGCACGTATGTCAATCCGGTCTTGCCAGGTGACTATAGCGATCCGGATGTCATTCGGGTCGGAGATGATTACTACGCGATCTCCTCTACGCTGCATTGCTCGCCAGGCATGGCGGTCCTGCATTCCAAAGATCTCGTGAATTGGAGAATGATCGGGCACGTTGTGAACGATTTGACAAACATCGGCCCGGAATATAATTACGATCGCATGAACCGGTACGGCAGAGGCGTCTGGGCAGGCGCGATCAGATTCCACAAGGGGAGGTATTGGGTCTATTTTTTCACGCCGGATGAAGGCTTGTTCATGAACGGCGGCCGACCCAGCTGGGCCTTGGGAGCCGCTGCATCAGGTTTGGGCGGTCAGCGGCTGGGATGATGGCTGCCCGTTTTGGGATGATGACGGACAAGGCTACTTTGTTGCCACGAATTTTTCCGATAATTACCATATCCATTTATTTAAACTAAGTGAAGACGGCAAAGAACTGTTGCATGACACTGATACCATTATTCATCAGTACAAAGGAAGCGAAGCCAATAAGATTTACAAAATTGACGGAACCTACTATTTTTTCCACAGCGAGGTTCGTCGTGAAGAAGGCGTTGACGTCAGAGTCGTCATGATGTTAAGGTCAGCGCATATTTATGGACCCTACGAGGAAAAGGAGCTAATCCATACTCACGGGCAGGAGGTAGACCGGGAGCCGAACCAAGGCGGTCTACTTCAGACCGTTGATGGGGATTGGTATTTCATCAGTCATCAAGGCATAGGCGGCTGGGAAGGGAGAACGCTTCACTTGCTGCCTGTAACGTGGGTGGAAGGATGGCCGATCATTGGCCATGATACGGACGGCGATGGAATCGGAGAGATGGTCTGGGGCGGCAATAAGCCTATAAATGGACATTCCGTGACGGTTCTTGCCAGCCATGACGATTTTGAACGGGAGGTGCTCGAACCGTATTGGGAATGGAACCACCAGCCGCGAGCCGACAAATGGTCGTTAACCGAAAGGCCCGGCCATATGCGTCTATACGCCTGCAAACCCATCGAGAAGGACAATTTTTTTACGGTCTGCAACGTCCTTTCCCAAAGAGCATATCGCACAGCTCACAATACAGTTACGGCAAAAATAGAAATCGGCGGCATGGCAGATGGGCAAGAGGCGGGCCTTTGCCATTACTCCAAAACCTACTGTACGATTGGCGTACAACAACAGAAGGGTAGAAGGGTTCTAAAGTTTAACCATTCGGGAACGATTGCATGGGGTCCTGAATTAACAGGCAACAAACTTTGGTTAAGGTCTGTGTGGGACCTCGACGGAATCAACCGGTTCGAATATAGCGTTGATGGGGACCAATTCATAAGCTTTGGAGACGCGTATCAGCTGGGATGGGGGCATTACAGGGGAGATCCAGTTGGATTATACAGCTATAACTGCGAGAGTGAACAGGGTTATGTGGATGTCGATCAATTTGGGTATGAAGTGTCGGGGGTGGAGAAAAGATGAAATCGCCATTGTTTAGGGATCCTATCTATGATGGAGCGGCAGATCCCGTCGTCATTTGGAATCGGCAAGCCAAGGAATGGTGGATGATTTATACGAACCGTCGGGCCACGCAGGAAGGTCCGAAATATGGATGGGTGCATGGCACCGATCTCGGAGTTGCTTCTTCATCGGATGGCGGCTCGACCTGGTTATATCGGGGAATCCTGGAAGGACTCGAAACAGAATGGGGCAGAAATACGTTCTGGGCGCCTGAAGTCATATGGCATGAGGGGCTTTATCATATGTACGTCACGTATGTCCACGGCGTACCGCAAGATTGGACGGGCAAGGCTCGCATTCGGCATTATACAAGCCCCGACCTTATTCGCTGGAATTTCCAGTCCACGCTTGGCATTAGTGAGGAGAACGTGATCGATGCTTGTGTGTACCGTCTCCCGAACGGCACGTTTCGAATGTGGTTCAAGCAGTGGAATCATACCTATGCCGCCGACAGCAAGGATCTGTATGATTGGCAGCCGATTGGGCCGGTGATAACGGAAAGAGGCCACGAAGGACCGAATGTGTTCCGCTTGGGCGGCTATTACTGGATGATTGTAGACGAGTGGCGCGGGCAGGGGGTATACCGCTCGAATGATCTTGAAGCGTGGGAACGAAACGGCCTCATTCTCGATCAGCCTGGCAAGCGTGAGGATGACGGAACGATCGGCCTTCACGCAGATGTGGTCGTACAAGGAGAAGAGGGATATATCTTTTATTTCACGCATCCTGGCCGTGTTCATGGGCATAATGGAGATTCGGGTTATGATATGCGCCGCTCGTCCATTCAGGTTGCCAAGCTCAACGTTGTCGACGGTGATCTGTTCTGTGACCGTGATGAAGCGTTTACGTTATTGATGAATGAGGAGGATATCCAATCACCATGAACATTCAATTTCATTCTCCTGCCGTATATTGGACAGAGGCGCTTCCTGTTGGGAATGGCCGACTGGGCGCGATGGTATTCGGCGGTGTTGAGAAAGAGCGCATCGCTTTGAATGAAGATACGCTTTGGTCTGGCTACCCGAAGGAATGGAACAACCCGGGGGCGAAAGAAGTTTTGCCCAAGGTGCGAGAGTTGATCGCAGCAGAAAGATACGAAGAGGCGGATCGGCTAGCCAAGGACATGATGGGTCCCTATACGCAATCCTATTTGCCTTTCGGCGATTTGCATATCCGAATGGCTCATGGCGATGTGAAACACAAGTACAGCCGTAAGCTGGACCTTTCAACGGGCATTGTGACCGTCACGTATGACGTTGGCGGCGTTCAGTACACCAGAGAAATATTCGCGTCTTATCCCGATCAAGTCATTGTTGTACGGTTAACGTCGAGCAAGGAAAATATGCTTCATTTTCGTACTTGGCTGGACAGTCCTCTTCGTTATGAATCGTCCTTTGATGCCGATCAATGCCTGATATCCGGTACAGCGCCTGAGCAAGTATGGCCCAACTATTACTACACGGAAAATCCGATTGTGTACGGCGATCCAGAGACTTCCCAAGCATTGAAGTTCCATGGCCGATTGGCTGTGGTGCAGGAAGGCGGAGCGGTGAAAGCCGATTCGGGCGGTCTGCACATGATTGGAGCGACCAGCGCGACGTTATATTTCAATGCGGCGACAAGCTTTGATCCGAACATCGGCGCGAGCTGCCGCGAAAGTGATCCGATGCAAAGAACCGCTGAAGCGATCGATGCCGTTCGCGGAAAACGATATGAAGAAATTCGTCATGATCATCTTGACGATCATCGCCAGCTGTTTGATAGAGTTGCCCTGTCGCTTGGAAAAAGCAAAGCCCCCTCGGATATGCCGACCGATCAGCGGATTGCTGAATGGGGCGGCAGCGATCCGGGGCTGGTTGAACTCCTGTTCCATTATGGACGGTACCTGATGATAGCAAGCTCACGCCAGGGAACTCAGCCTGCCAATCTTCAAGGGATATGGAGTGAGTCAACGCGGGCGCCGTGGAGCAGCAACTATACGCTCAATATTAATGCAGAGATGAACTATTGGCCTGCAGAGTCTTGCAATATGGCAGAATTGCATGAACCGCTCCTTGATTTTATCGGCAGATTGGCATTGAGCGGCAAGAAGACGGCTGAAACCAATTATGGGGCCAGGGGATGGGTAGCGCATCATAATTCCGACCTTTGGGCCCAGACGGCACCGGTCGGCGATTATGGTCATGGCGACCCCGTTTGGGCGTACTGGCCGATGGGCGGGGTCTGGTTAACGCAGCATTTATGGGAGCATTATGCCTTCAATGGGAATGACGCATTTTTACGAGATACCGCATACCCCATTATGAAGGAAGCGGCGCTGTTTTGTTTGGATTGGCTCGTTGAAGACCAAGAGGGGTACCTCATTACGTCGCCTTCGACCTCGCCCGAGCAAAAATTTGTGGTTGGCGACAGGGGGCATGCTGTAAGCGCTGCGTCGACCATGGATTTATCGTTGATAAGTGAATTATTTGACAACTGTATCCAGGCAGCGGATCAGCTGAAGAAGGATGAAGATTTTGCGATGACACTTGCACAGGCGAAGCAAAGGCTGCTGCCGCTTCAAATCGGCAAGCACGGCCGGCTGCAGGAATGGTCGCAAGATTTCGAGGAGGAAGATGTCCATCATCGTCACGTCTCTCATCTTATCGGGGTTTATCCAGGACGTCTGATTACGGAGCAGTCTGCTCCCGAACTCTTTGATGCGGCGAGGACATCGCTTGAAATCAGAGGAGACGGTGGGACGGGATGGAGCCTTGGCTGGAAAATCGGCTTATGGGCAAGATTCAAAGACGGCAATCGCGCTGAGCGGTTAATCTCAAATTTGTTAACGCTGGTCAAGGGTGACGCGCCGATGAGTCAGGGAGGCGGTGTCTACGCCAATTTGTTCGACGCGCATCCGCCATTCCAAATCGACGGCAACTTTGCAGCCACGGCGGGGATCGCCGAGATGCTGCTGCAATCTCATCAGGATTATTTGGAATTCCTGCCGGCGTTGCCCGATGCCTGGAAAGACGGGTATGTCAAAGGGCTGCGAGGCAGAGGCGGCTATGGAGTGGAGTTGGCATGGAAGAACGGCGCATTGGCCAAAGCGGTGATTGACGCGTCAAACACGCAGACTTGCAAAGTGTTAGCCAAGCAGCAGGTCAAGATTACGCAAGATGGCGAAGAAGTGACTTACGCTCAGCTAGGGAACGGCTGCATCGGGTTCCTGGCGGAAGGCGGAAAACGCTACGTTGTAGCGATCGTTTGAAGGAAATACGCGTAAAGCGTCTGCCCCCAAAGCTCTTGGCTTGGGGCAGACGCTTTGCTTTTTCCTCACGAGAATGATTTGCTTGCTGCCCTGACATTCACGGATGTTCACAAGCTCAATACCGAAAACAGACCAAGTAGGCTCTTGCAAAAGAGCCTATTTCGTCTGCGCAAGATTTTGCTAGCCCGGTTAAGAGGCGGGCAAAATGTTTTTAATGCAGTCAAAAATGGAACATCGTATTGTGAAGCATAAGCGGTGTACGGCCGCTACTCAACTCAGAAAGGAGTACTACAACGATGAAGGCGACACTTACCGCTATGCGGAAGGACTTTTTTCTCTATCTGCTTATCCTCCCTGGCGTTCTTTATTTTGTATTGTTTAAATACGTTCCCATGTGGGGCGTGCTGATTGCCTTTCAGGATTACTCACCCTATCTGGGCTTCTTACATAGCCCTTGGGTTGGCTTCGAGCATTTCGAGCGTCTCTTCCGCGGTTCGGATTTCGCGATGCTGTTTCGCAACACGATGATGATTAATCTGCTGAGCCTCGTGTTCTTCTTTCCTCTGCCGATTATCGTTTCATTGTCATTAAATGAAATACGGCGCGAATGGTTTAAGCGAACGATCCAATCGATTATTTACCTGCCTCATTTCCTTTCCTGGGTTATTATCGTGGGCATTAGCTTTCTGATGCTATCCAAGACGAGCGGGGTAATTAATGAACTGATTGCAGCAGCGGGAGGCATCAAGATTGATTTTCTAACCGAACCTCGATATTTCTGGTGGTTGTTGACGCTTCAGACGATTTGGAAAGAGGTCGGCTGGGGAACGGTCATATTCCTGGCAGCGATTGCGGGTGTGGATGTTCAGCTCTATGAAGCGGCGCGGATGGATGGAGCGGGGCGCTTGCGGCAAATGTGGCATGTGACCTTGCCGGCGATTCGCAATGTGATCGTGGTTCTGTTAATTTTGCGCATCGGGCATATTATGGACGTCGGTTTCGAGCAGGTGTACTTAATGATGAACGGCGCGGTTTCCGAAGTTGCGGATGTCTTTGATACGTATGTGTATCGCTCTGGGATTCGGCAGGGGCAATTCAGTTTTAGTACAGCCGTAGGCTTGTTTAAATCCGTTGTCGGGTTAATCTTTGTCATTGGAGCAAATCGGCTGGCTAAGAAATTTGGAGAGGAGGGCGTCTATTAATGAACGTGAAGCTGCACGAAAGCACCGGGGAACGATGGTTCAAAGGGTTCAACATACTCTTTCTAATTCTTGTGGGTCTTGTCTGCGCCTTTCCTTTTTACTATGTTGTTGTCGTTTCCTTTACAACGCCGAACGAGTTCCGACAAGGAGGACTGCTGCTATTTCCTAAATCCTGGGCCTTGTTGTCCTATGAGTATATTCTGTCGACAAAAGCATTTGTGAAGGCTGCCGGTGTCAGCGGCTATCTCGCTATAGTTGGAACATTGGCCAGTCTGGCGGTGACATCAACGCTGGCTTACGGTCTTTCGCGCAAACGTCTCAAGGGCAGAAAGCTGTTGATGATGGCAATATTGTTTACAACGCTGTTCAACCCGGGCATAATTCCGGGGTACTTGATTGTGAAGAATCTAGGGATGATTAACCATCTAAGCTCGCTCATTATTCCCGTCTTGACGAGCGGGTGGTATGTGCTTCTGATGAAAGGTTTTTTTGATTCGGTTCCTGCGAGTCTGGAGGAAGCGGCGCGAATCGACGGATGCAACGATGTCAGTGTGTGGTTTCGCATTATATTGCCGCTATCACTTCCGTCGCTTGCTGCATTCGGTTTGTTCTATGCGGTGGGCTACTGGAACACCTTCTTTAACGCGGTTCTGTTCATTAATGATCATGAGAAATGGCCGCTCCAAATCTTGCTCCAGAATCTGTTAATTGACTCATCGACCTCGATGGGGGTCAATACCGTTGAAACCGGGCTTCAGGAAATTCCGTCTGAAACCAAGAAAATGGCGGCCGTTGTTATCTCTACGCTGCCCATTCTGCTGGTCTATCCATTTCTTCAAAAACACTTTGCCAAAGGAGCAATGGTTGGTTCTGTGAAGGAATGATGACATAATGAACATAGAATAAAGGGAGGAAATACGTATGAATAGCAAGAGACAGCGCGCCGTAAGAATGAGCATGGCCGCCTTGCCGCTTGCCGTAGCGATGCTGGCGGTTACAGCTTGCGGCGGACAAAGCCCGGATCAAGGAGGGCAAGCGTCCTCTTCGACTGCGGCAGGTAGTCCTGCAGCGTCAGCAGCGGCAGGTCCGCCAACCGAGATTAGCATGATGTCGATCTTCTATCAGAAGGAGCCGCCTGCTGCGGACAATGTCATTCTGAAGGAAGTGGAGAAGAGAACCAACACGAAGCTTAACATCACATGGGTAACACCGAACAATTTCGGGGAGAAGGTCAATGTTACGCTCGCTTCCGGCGATCTTCCTGATCTCATGCTCGTCACTGACACTGGCAACGCCGCTTTTCGAAATATGGCAAAGCAGGGAGCCTTCTGGGATTTGACGGAGAAGATCAAGGCCTACCCCAATCTGATGAAATACCCGGCAATTACGTATGCGAATACCAAGATTGAAGGAAAGCTCTACGGGGTTCCCCGTGTGCGTCCGACGGAAGGCAATGCGCAGCCGCTAATCCGGGTTGACTGGTTAAACAAGTTAAATCTTAAAATGCCGGAGACGGTTGACGATCTGTATAATGTCATGAAGGCATTTAAGGAAAACGCGCCTGATGGTCAAAAGGATACGGTTGGTTTTTCCGGTTATGTCAATGAAGGGGATATGGGACAATTCGGTTTTATTGAAAGCGCATTTACGAACTCGAACGGAAAATACAAAGTGAAAGATGGAAATTTAATTGACGTCACCTTTGAACCGGAGATGCGCCAAATGTTAGAATGGTTTAATCGTGCCTATAAGGAAGGTCTTATCCCTCAGGATTTTGCTCTCTTAAAGCATAACCAGGCCAAAGATCTCGTGTCCTCCGGAAAAGCGGGAATTTTTGCGGATAAACCAAACCAGGAGCCCAATTTTATCAAGGATATTAAAAGCATTGTGCCAGGAAGCAATCCTGATATGCAATGGATGCCATACTTAATCGGACCGTCCGGTGCAAAATTTGCAGCCAAAGGAACAGGACATTTTGGTATGTTCGTCATTCCTAAGAAGGTACCGGAGGCAAAAGTGAATAAGCTGCTGGAGTTTCTCAACTACGGCATGTCGGACGAGGGGCATGAACTTGCAAACTATGGGCTGAAGGATACCCATTTCAAACTTGAGAATGGGAACTATACGCTAACGGATGCGGCATTAAAGGATCCAAGCTTCCAATTTATGCAGAACATTTTTATGAAATATGACAAGTACTCCAATGTCGCTACAGCAGGACTTACAGCCGATCAAATTGCTCGCGATAAAAAATTGATTGATGTGGCAGAACCGATTTCCACACCATATCCACTTTCCGGGCTTGTCTCTGAAACGAACAACAAGCTGGGCAGTGAGTACGGCAAGAAAATTCAGGATCTCAAGACGAAGGTCATTATGGGCAAAGCCACATTAGCGGATTGGGATCAGTTTGTAGCAGCACTTAAACAGGATAAGAATTATATGAAGATCCTCGAAGAGTTTAACGAAGCGTATCACGCAAATGGCGGAAAATAGCATATATTGAAGACACTTCAGGGGGAATCGAGATGAGGAATTGGTTGGCATGGAAATGGATTAGAGGGGAAAAAGGCGAGTATTTCCGAAAGAGCCTCGTTCTTTCTTTGCTGATTACATCGATTCCCTCTGTCTTCATCGGTATTAGTAGTTATGCGATCGGCATTGATCGTGTGCAGAAGGAAGTCTATCGTACACACGAGTTAAAATTCGAACAGTTCTCGGATAACATGAATAAACAATTCGACCAAATTGCCATGGTGATGAGCCGTTGGTCCGCCAACTCCATGTTCGATACAGAACTCGAACATTTGGATTTTATTAACAATATTGCCCGCATGCAAGAGATGATGCGGGCCTTGCTTGTCGTTGGAGGCTCGAACTTGTTGATTGGGGATGCTCGGCTGTATTTACATTCACAAAAAGCGCTGATCGGCAATGATGGCATTTATTACTTGAATCCCGCACAAGCGTCAGCCTATGCCTCATTACTGGGGAAACGGGAAGGTCTGTTTTTTGCCTATGATCTGGCATTGCCGGGGCAAATGTTGCCATCTCCCGTCTCGATTGTATTTAAGCTTCCTTGGCACTCCGATCATCCATTCGGAGCCTTTGTTCTCCGCCTGAGCGATCAGGAAATACAGAGTATGATTCGTCAGGCGAATACAGAGACGGGGAGCTATGCCTTTTTAATGCGCAAGACCGGAGAATCGGTACCTCCTCTGACGCTGAACGAAAGCGAAACCCAGCTCTATGATCAGTTGAGCAAGCTTGTATTGGAAAAAGAAGGTCAGATGGCCTCTTCCTCTTTTACCTATAAATGGCGGGGAGAGAAGTATCTGATCTCCTACGGTGAAGTGACCAAGGCACAATGGGTCTATGTGACGGCAACTCCGCTTTCGCAGTTGGCCAAGCCGGTCGTGCAGACGGCAAAGTGGATTTTGTCTATCAGCGTGTTGGGGCTGATTGTGGCTTGTGTGCTTGCCTGGTTCGCATCGAATCGTTTGTATCGTCCCATTCGCCAGCTAGTTCAGCTGTTTCGATCAGCGAATTCCGGGGACCCCAGCGTAGATGCTCATGAGGAGCAAGTCAAGTATGAGCTTGCGTACATCGAGCGGGAATGGGGGCAGCTTACGCAAGAAAGATTGTCCTTGCAAGAGAAGCTGAAGCGATCCCTGCCTTCCTTGCGAGAAGGCTTTCTGCTCCAGCATGTACAGGGTCACCTGTACGCATATGACGAAGCGGGCCTACGAGACCGCATGGAGCAACTTGGTTGGGATACGCAAGACAAGTTATTTGCAATCGTATTCATTCAGTTATCTGGTCTGGGTGCGCAGACAGGACGATTTCAAGAGGACGATCATGAGCTGATCAGCTTCGCGGCTTCCAACATAACGGAAGAGTTGGCACGATTGAGATGGCAGCAGTCGAATGTGATTAATTTTCTGGATTTGTCCGTGGGGCTGATGGGATTGTTTCCGGAGTCAACGGGAAGGAGCGGCGTCCGAGATCTGCTGCATGAATTTACAGGAGAATTAGTCGCAACGGTACGAAAGATACTCGGCCTTCAAGTGACCATTATCATTAGCCGAGTGACGGATCGGGCAAGTGATATCCCGGAATTGTTTGAACAGGCGAGATTAACGGCACGCTATCGGGACAGGCTTGCCGATCATCAGATCATGGATATGGAAGAATTCTCACGTCCCTCCCATTCGCAGATTGGTTATCCGTTTGCTTTGGAGCGGGAATTGCTTCACGTGATGAGACTGGGGCTTGCCGAAGAGGTTTACGCCAAATTTGACGCTTTCTTGGCAGCAGTTCAAGCAGAGGCGGAGCGCGAGATGCTCGTTCAACAGTCCATGTTTCAACTTCTTGGCAGCGTGCGGCACTTGTTTATTGAGATGGGGTTGGAACAGCACCCACTGCTGACGGAAGGTCGTCAGTTTGAAGAATTGCTTGGCATCAGGGAAGCCGCGGCCATCGCCAGATGGTTCAAGGGGCAAGTCATTATGCCATTCCTGGAGGAGTTTGAACGCACGCAGCGTATCCATTCGCGTCAATTAATTGAACGGGCTGTAGCCTTTCTAAAAGTGCACTACGCCGAGGAGCTTTCATTGGAGATCTGTGCAGATCAACTCTCCGCCAGCCCGTATACACTCAGTCGTTCATTTAAGCAGATCATGGGCGTCAACTTTGTTGACTATCTGCTTCAACTGCGGATAGACAGGGCGAAGGAACTGCTTCTTGGCACGGAGCTTAAAATTAATGAGGTGGCCGAACGAGTAGGGTATCAGCATTCGTATTTTAATAAATTGTTTAAAGGAAATGTGGGACTTACACCGACACAGTATCGTGATCAATCTCGCAAAGAGGGGAAATAACCATGCTAAGGCTTTTTCAGACGAATCGAATTCGAGCGGTACAAGAGTTGGAGGGAGACTGGGATTTCGAGCCGATTGGTTCCGGGGATGAACTTCCCGCATCTTACCGGTATCGCATGCCAGTGCCAGGCTGCTGGGAGATGCATCCGCAGTTCAGCACATACAGAGGCAGAGGTGTATATCGCTCCAAAGTGACCGTATCCCGTAAAGGGGCCATCCGGTTGGTTTTTAAGGGAGTCAGCCATACGGCACATGTGTACTGGGATGGTCGTTTGCTGGGCCGCCACTACAATGCCTATACCCCATTCACGTTTGTTCTGCCGGAAGTTGAAGCAGGCGAACATGAAATCGCAGTGCTGGTGGATAATTCCTTTCATGAAGAATCTGCCCTGCACATTCCGAACGATTATTACAGCTATGGGGGCATCATTCGTCCGGCAGCCGTGGAAGAAATCGCAGACCTGTTTATCGAGCGAATGGCATTTACGCCCCTATATACAGAAGAGGGCTGGAGCGGCAAGATCGACCTTGTCCTTAGGAATACCAGTGAGGAACGGAGGAACGCTCGTCTTCACGGCAAGCTCGGCGAATGGGATGTACCGTTTGACGAAGGCGTTATTGTCCCTCCGGATGCAACAAGGAAGGTTTCGGTGACGGTTCCTTTTCCGCAAGCAGCTGCGTGGTCGGTATCCCAGCCGCAGTTGTATGCGCTGGAAGCACAGCTATTTAACGATGATGGAAACAGAGTGCTTGACGACCTCATTGAACGCGTAGGCTTTCGAACCGTTTCGACGGAAGGCGGGCAGCTCAAGGTAAATGGTGAGCCTGTCGTGCTCAAAGGTTTTAACCGGCATGAGGATCACCCTTTATGCGGAGCGGCGATTCCTTACCCGTTAATGGTGCAGGATATGGAATTAATGCTCGATATGGGGGCAAATGCTGTACGAACAAGTCATTATCCGAATGATGAGCGTCTTCTGGATCTATGTGATGAGCGGGGAATCTTCGTCTGGGAGGAAAATCATGCCAGAGGGTTCAGCTTAAAGGATATGCAGCATCCGCTCTTTGAGCGACAGTGTGAGGATTGCAACCGCGAGATGGTGGAAGCCCACGTGAACCACCCGAGTATCATAATCTGGGCTATTCTTAACGAATGTGCAAGCGATACCGTGGAAGGACGGGAGATGTATCGCAAACAGTTCGAGCAGATTCGCTCCATGGATACCTCAAGGCCGCTCACCTTCGCATCGCATCATCGGGAGAGGGAGCTGTGCTTCGACCTGGCCGATATTGTCTCGGTTAATTTATACCCCCTTTGGTACAGAGAGGAGGATCCCTACGAGCTGTGTCTGCAAGCCCGCAAGTGGGCGGATGATGCCGGCGGCAAGGATAAGCCGATGATCATGAGTGAATTCGGTGCGGATGGCTTCTATGGCTATCGGGATCCAAGCCGCGTGAAAGGAACGGAGGAGAGGCAGGCGGATATCATCAAAGCGAATTTGGAGGCCTACCGATCCTTGCCGTTCCTCTCGGGCATGCTGATCTGGCAGTTCTGCGACTGTCGTGTGACTGAGGCCGACGGATGGCTGCTGACACGTGCAGGCACGCAGAACAGTAAAGGCATTGTCGATCGTTATCGACGTCCGAAGCTGGCGTACTCGGTGGTAAAAACGTATTTTACTTAAGCAAGGTAAAACCGTAAGACATTGTTGAAAAGGGGGAATCGCGCCTTCTTGTACTGAATAATCCAGCAAACCACTACGGTTGCTGGGTTATTCATTTTGCTTTCTTCTCAGTAGCGCGACGGCAATCAACAAGAGTAAGGGAAGGACTAAGGCGAACGTCCCCCATATGCCATGAAGAACAGAAACCGAATTGACCCAGAAGGCGGCTCCTTTTCTAATTTGCATGAGGGAGAAGAGGAAACAAGTCAGGGCCAGCGGATAGACAAGAATTCGGTTATCCGACAGTTTGAACAGGTTGGAAAGCGTAAGATTCAGGATATACAAGGTTATGGTCGCCTTCATGAGGGCGGTGGTGATGAGCGATATGCCGATAATGGATTCGATGCGTTGAATGACCTCCAGCATGTTAATAATACGTGCAACCTCGAACATGGAATATTTGCGCTCTCCGGCCATAGGTCCAAATACAAGGATTGTGCACAGCGTCACTGCGAGAAGGAAGAAGCCGTTCAGCAGCAAGGCGACATACATCCGTTTGCCAACCAGGGAACGTTCGTCTGAGCGCACATAAGGGAGCAGCATGGACATCAGGATCAACTCGGTATAGGGAAAGCCGTATGCAAAATAGCCGCCAAGTAGAATGGGTTTCACCCCTTCAGGCATGACGGGGAGCAACTGGTAGACGTCATAATTGTTTATCGACAGAATGAGTGTCAGTACAATGAAGAGGATAACGATAACAAATGGAACAAGCAGCATGCGGGCTATCGTCTCAATGCCGGAGCGCACGGATAGCGCCGCGACAATATAGACGAAGAAGAGAAACAAATATAAGGGCGTCTGCCGCATCATGGAGCTGGTCATAAACAGACCGATATCCAGCACGATCCCGGATGTCATATGCCACTGAAAAGATACGAAAGCGATAGCCAGGATGCAGGTTAGCACATTCCCTACCAGTTTTCGACTGTATTCGATGAGCGTCAACTCGGGAAAGCGCTTGTATAAAAAGAGCACGCCCGAGAGCATGAGCAAGCCGCTGCACATGGCAATCAGCAGCGACAGCCAGGCGCCGTTTCTGGCAAAGCCGATCAGCGGACCGGGAATATTGACAATGGACGATCCTGTCATGAACGCGAAGAACAGCAGCGCCATCTGAAAGGAATTGATTTGCTCTTTCTGATACATCGCGTGCATCACCTCCGTCATTAAGTTAATTTAGCTTGGCGGAACGTTCAGGAAGTCCAGCAGTCGGCGTCCCCAGCCGCCAAATAGCAGCTGTGCGGCATCTTCAATGAAAAACAGGGAGAGATGCCAGATATAATCAACCGCCAAATAACAAGAAAGCAGGAAAATTCCCGCATAGGCAATTTGATCACGACGACTGAGCTTTTTCAGCCTGGACCAGTCAGCGATAGCGATGACGGCATAAATGAGCAGCATCAAGATGCTAGGGTTTGTCATCTTTGCCAGCCTCCCGTCACACAGTTAATTAGGTTGGCTTACCAATGGAGGTACCTGTTGTACTGAGATGAACGCTAACGTTTACGCTAAATTCGCTTTCCGCAAAGCGATCTTCCCAGTTGGGTTTCCACTTCTTCCAAAGTGCAGGATTCTGCTGGTACACTTTATTGCCAAGTCCTAAGGCGTCGAATTTATTGCGCTGCAGCCAGGTTAACATTTCCAATACCTGCTTGCGAATATTGTCTTCGATTTTCTCCTTGAATCGCTGCTCATCTTCTTGTGTTTCCAGCTTGGTGCAGGCAGCTTCCAATAAGGCTACGTCCGCTTTGATTGCGATATGGGTGCGAAGCGGCTGATCGGGAACAATGACCGGTTTCCAAGCGCTGGAGAGAAAGAGGACTTCAACAGCTTCTTCCTTTTTGTTGTCATGGGGACAGGCGACGGCAACCATGCCGCTGTTGAAGTTATTCTGAAGCATTTGCAAGCTCTCTACATAAAATGGCTTCATTAGACCGACCATGACGCCTTTTTTCAGCAAGGCAACGCCAGCGACATTCGTTGCCGCGACATCGTGATCCTCGGTAAGGTAGAGGTAAGGCACTGTTGCGTTGCCGACTTGACTCTTCAATTGCAAACCGAGATCCAGCAAGTTCGTATTGATCGTTTTGGAGCTATTCATGTCGGCAGCATCGCTGCTTTGATGAAACTGCTGAGAGATGGTGTTTTCAATAAGCGGCTTTATCTCCAGATATTTACTGGCCTTTCCCTTGGCGATGACGAGCGAAGTCGTTAGCCGGGGCTCATGATCGCGATAAAAAAAGTCGAGGGTCTCGAGCACATTGTGCTCACGTGCCAATTGCTCGCTAATAATTAATATCCGCGCGTGGCCCCACATCGTTTTGCGACCGAGATGAATGGGGATATCGCGAATCGCTTTGGACAAGGTATGGTTATGTGTCACAATATTGACCGTTGATTTATCGCTCGTTCTCATACCCACCAGCCCTTGGGAAGGCTTGAATACCTGTGTCGTCATCTCGAATTGTCCGTCATCCGTGCGGTCAAGCGCCACCCCCATGACGAACCCCTTGCTGGGGAGCTCGGATCGATCCCAACATCCGGTGAGTAGGATCAGCATGCCGGCGCTAAGCACGAACCGATATACGGCTGGAGCCATGCCTGTTATCACCTCTTGCGCAGACTGTGGAGATTAGTGCTGCGGTTTATCATTCTTCATCATGCGAGGGGAGCGCATTAAGGTACGCAGCGGTGCGCGAATGAACACATCCTTCATTTGTTTGGGGTAGAAGGGGCCAATCGGGCTTAAATAAGGCTGCCCGAGGGAGCGCAGAGTAGCCAGATGGAGCCAGATCAGCAAGAAGGCAATCAGAATGCCGAAAATGCCGAGAAACGCAGCAAACAACATAATCGGAAACCGAAGCAGACGCAGCCCGTAAGCAAAGTTGTATTGTGGAATGGCAAAGGAAGCAATACCTGTCAAAGCGACAATAATGACCATGATCGGTGAAGCAATCCCGGCATTAATGGACGCTTCGCCGATGACCAGCGCACCGACAATGCTAACTGCAGAGCCAACCGGGCGGGGAAGCCGGATGCCGGCTTCGCGCAGCAGCTCGAATAGAAACTCCATGATAAAAGCTTCAATTACCGCAGGGAACGGAATGCCTTCTCTGGAATTGATGACAGCGATCAGCAGAACGGTTGGAATAAGCTCCGAATGAAAGGTAGAAAAAGCGATATACAGGCTAGGGAGTCCAAGCGCGATGAGAACGGCAAAAATCCTCAGCAGTCGAATGAGGCTGGAAACCACCGTTCGTTGATAGTAGTCTTCGCTGGATTGCAGCATTTCGACGAGGAAGCTGGGGCAGATCAGCATAGAGCCGGTTCCGTCGACGAGTACAATAATCTTGCCTTCCAGCAGTGCGGCCGTGGCTACATCCGTTCGTTCGGTATATCTGAATTGTGGAAACGGAGAATACGTAGAATCCTCGAGAATTTCTTCAATATAGGAAGTTTCGAGAATATCCAAGTCGCGGAGCTTCGTCATCCTTCGTTCGAATTCGGCCAGCACTTCGGGGTTGACCGCACCTTGTAAATAGCTGTAGGCCACGGTTGTCTTCGTACGGCCTGACGGCGGAAGTGTAATGATTTTCAAATCCGGCGATTTGAGGCGAAGCCGGAGCATGCCCAAGTTTTTGGAGATGCTCTCAACGGTGCTTTCTCGCGGGCCTTGGACGACAGGCTCGGTAACCGATTCTGTGACCTGTCTCGTTTCGAGACCAACCGCTTTGTAGCTTAACGCACAATTCCACTGATCGAAAAAAATGACAATGTTGCCTTCCAGTATGGCGTCAACCGCTTCTGGGAAACTTTCAATGATGTCAGCGCTTTTGGAAGAAGCCGCATGGTGGCTGAAATAGTAGCTGACCGTTTGCGGCGTTACATCCACATCAGGAGGGGGAGAACCTTCAACCAGATCCTTTAACGTTTCCTTGAAGGCGTTAAAGTCTTTTTTTTGAATAAGCGTTTTGGCATACACCGAGTAAGCCTCGTATTGCATATCAGACCCATATGACCAGGAAAGGGTAATAATGTCGCTGCAATTGATAAAAGTGTGATCGATCCGCTCGCGATTCGCAGCCAAACGGTTCGATATGGCAGCATCTGCTAACGATTCATCAGAAGCTGGTACAAAGGAAACGGGCTTATCAGACAGATTCGATGAAGGAGCTGGGAAGCTGGTCTTCGTATTCGTTAGCCATTTGAACAGTTTCACAAAACAGTCCCTCCTCGTCAAGGTAAGCGCGGTTTACATTAATATTTCCAATGTTGGAAATATTAATGCCTCACAATTTTTCCTTGAATTTGGAAAGATCTATATATTTTCTGTGCCTTATGGTTAATGGTGCTTTGTATTCGCGTCACGATAATGTTGAGGTGCAACGCCTTCGAGCTTTTTGAACAGTCGGCTGAAATAGAACGGATCCGGATATCCGACTTCCTGTGAGATGTCTTGGACGCTTTTGCCAGTGTGGTGCAGCAGATACTTGGCTCTTTGCATGCGAAGCTGCTGAATATAGCGCAGTATAGAGATGCCTGCGTATTTTTTGAACACTTGGCATAAGTATTCGTATTTGTAGTCCAGTGTTTGCTCAAGCTTCTTTCTGGAAATGTCGGATTCGTAAAAATTATTCAAATGATCGACTAGCTTGCGGAAGGTGAAGTAGGAAATCGGGAACGCCGTATCCAGATGGCTTTGCTCTAGGAAATCGTTGGCGATGAGACCGAGCATATCCGCGATCATCAGCGTACTTTGAAAACGAAAGTAGCCCCGCGGATGCCTCATCGTATCCACAAGATCTTCAAAGCGGCTGAGCAATTTATATCGCTGCCGGTTCCGGTGCAAACGAGGGACAATCAGCATATCTTCATGGCCGAATTCGATTGTTCTAAGTTCGGTTCTTTCGGCATGGACAATATGAAGTTCCGTTGCGCTCGTGGTATTGAATTTGTCCAGTCCGGGGGAACATGCAAACTGGGCCCAGTAGAATTTGCCTTGCGGTTCTTTAACACTCCATCCATGATGCTGCTCCCAGGGACTGAGCAGCAGGGAATCTCCAGCCTCCAGGACGTTGCGGACGCCACCGGCCTCCAAATTCACCGTTCCTTCCGCTGCGACGATCAGTTCATAATACGGATTATAGTGTTTATCGAGAAACGAAGGGTTCGCATTTGCATTGAAAAGATCGGCCCACTTCACGTCTATTGAGGATAATCGCGACATGGAATAGTACATGAGATGACTCCCTTCGATTTTTTTAGCAAAAACATCTAAATCGTGTTCATGGCTTCGTCAAGAAAGCGTTATTATAATCGGACTGTGACAAGTATATCATAATCGGAGGCTGCGCCATGGGCATGAACATGCTAAATGAAAAGGATTATTATCGGATCGTTTACGGGGGATGGCTCGGTAAAAATATCGGGGGAACGCTCGGTGCGCCGGTAGAGGGCGTTAAGGAGCTGTTGGCATTGACGTTTTACCCGGAGCTGCCGGATGGTCCGCTCGAAAATGATGACCTCGACCTGCAGCTCGTATGGCTGCACGCCCTCGAGCAGTACGGTCCTGGCTTGACGGCGAGGGAGCTTGGGCAGGAATGGCTGGATCATATTTTCTTCCCTTTTGATGAGTATGGCTATGCGCTGACCAATTTGCGGCAAGGATTGATTGCTCCGGTAGCGGGCTCGTTCAACAACCCGTTCACTAACTGTATGGGTTCTCCCATCCGATCCGAAATATGGGCGATGGTCGCTCCCGGTATGCCGGAGATTGCAGCTCGGTATGCTTATCAGGATGCCATCGTCGATCATGCGGGTGGTGAGGGTGTATATGGAGAGATGTTTTTCGCGGCCATCGAAAGCGCTATTTTCTTTGAGAAGGATCGCGACCGGCTGATTGAGATTGGTTTAACGTTCATACCGGAGTACAGTCGAACCTATAAGGCCGTAAAAGATTTGCTCACCTGGCACGGAGAGGGGAAAAGCTGGACGGATGCTCGTCAGCTTATCTTGGAGCACCATGGCAGCGATAATTTCACGGATGCGCCGCAAAATATCGCGTTTACCATGCTAGGCTGGCTCTACGGAACTGATTTCGAAGACGCAATCCTCAAAGCCGTCAACTGTGGTTACGATACCGATTGTACGGCCGCGACGCTAGGCGCTATACTGGGCATGCTGCTTGGACCGGAAGGACTCCCGGATAAATGGGTGAGTCCGGTCGGTGACCGTATCGTCGTCAGTCCTCCGATCAATGGATTCCTGGTTCCTAAAGACCTGGAGGAATTGACCAGTCGAACCATTCGTGTCGGTAAACAGGTGTTGGCCGCTTCCCATGCAAATATTCTGGTTCATCCCGATCAGCCGACCTGCTGGAGCGGACGCGAGTCATCAATGGAGGAGGTTAGAGCGCTTTGGAAAAGAAGTGCAACTTCAAATCACTACATGCTGCCGCAGGGAACGGTGCAGAATCCGGCGCTTGAACTGATCATTGCGTACGGCCCTGAAGGGCCTGCTATCGGCGCAAACCAGACGAAAACAGTGAAGTTTACACTCATTAATCACTCTCTGACGGCACTTACGGGAACCCTTTCTCTTGAGCTGCCCCAAGGTTGGGAGGGGTCGGATGCAATCAAGACCATCCTGCAGCCGAACGAGCATGTTGAATGGGAAGCAGACATTCATGCCCCTGCTTCAGCAGTCGGTCAACATGAGCTTGTCTTCCACTGGACACGCATTCACGATCATGCGGTATGGGCAAGCGTGAAATTGCCGTTTACACTGATTGGCGCCTCTCGCTGGAAGGTTTGGGGACCTCATCACAGCGAAGGCATCGAGGCTTATTTCCCGGGCAACCGTCTTGAATGGGAGAATGTTATTGGGATGGAAGCGGATGGACAATATCGAGCGATAACAACGCTCCATAACCCGTCGGATCGGCAAGTGAGATTGATTGCAGCGGCCAATGCCCCCATTATCTTGAAGCTGGATGGGAAGATCGTTATCGATTGCAAGCATGTGCCCGAATTTATGCCGGCGTATCACCGTGCTCCTCTGGAGCAGCGGGTTGAGTTAACGTTGGCAGCAGGAACTTATGAATTGGAAGTGGAGGCCTGGAAGGAAGGGGCTCCGCTGCAAGTTTATGTTTTGCCTGTGGCAACCGGGGATACCGCAATGCCAGGGCCATATTATTACTATACGGATATGTATTTGGTACATTCATTATAATGATTCTCTCCCTATATTGTAGACGATGTTCATGGTATGATTGTGCTGTTGTAAAAATAATTCGTAACGAGGTGAGGACAATGAAAACAACAACATATATGTCTTATCCTCATGCCGCTTTATAGTCGTTTTTTTATGGATACATTAGCTCTGGGGGTAGGATTCACTCTCAGGGCTTTTATATTTAGGCGGAAGGAACGTGTAAGCGTTCTTGCCGTTCTATGACAGCCACTCACAGAGTGGCTGTTATTTTTTTACCAACTTTGAAAGGATGATATTCGATGAAAAGACTCGCTCAATATTTTCGCTCCATGCAATCCGGACAGTCCTCGTACAGTTTGATTTATGAAGGTTCCTATTACGATGAGGGGGGAATGATCAGCGACCCAACCTATTGGTACAATGATGTGGCCTATTACATTGAAAGGACACATAAACTAACACTGGATAAACCGTGTATCACCATAAGAATACCTTTTGACCGTCTCGGCTTAGTTGAAAATACGGATGGCGTTGTTCTCTCCGATTTTGCCTTAAGAGAATGGGTTGGCCATATGGAGGCATTAAATGAAGGGATTTATAACCGGTCACGTTCGGAGAAAGAAAATGGCGCTTTTTACTGTTTTCGTCCAACCAATGTGGTGTTGCAGCGTAATGCCTCCTTTGTCCAGGTCATCTCGGAACAATGGGTTCTATGCCTAATGATTACCGTTCAACTTCCGTTCCAGAATCATGATAAAGCGATGCGGATGCTCTGTAAAATGCTTCCTAAAGAAGTGGAGGCGTTTATCGGCAATTGGGATCTCACCAAGTTAAATGCTGCTTATGAAATGGTAAAAAAACAAAATAGGATTCGCGAATGGCTGAAATCAAGTAGATATTGTGCGTTTATTGGGAATGGCAGCATCCTGCCAAGAAATAAAGAGGGCAGCGGGCCGCTGGAGGGCGCTTTGCCGTTTACATCCCCGGAAGATCTTGAAATCGAAATTTGTGGCGTGCGAGGAATGGGGATAAAGAAAGGTGTGACGGTCATCACCGGCGGTGGTTACTCGGGGAAAAGCACCATGCTGGATGCGCTAAATTCGGCGATTTACAATCACATCGCAGGCGATGGGCGAGAACTTGTGATTGCAGATCAAAGTGCCATGGAAATCTCGGCAGAAGAAGGCAGATCCATACAAAATATCAATATTACGCCGTTTATAAAATGGATCCCCCATGGTTCGGCTGAGCAGTTTTCGACGGGCTACGCCTCAGGTTCCACCTCTCAAGCCGCCAACATCATGGAGGCCATCAACTTCGGGTGCAAGCTGCTCCTTATTGATGAAGACAGAAGTGCGACGAATTTCATGATCCAGGATAGTAAAATGCGTTCATTAATCAAGCGCGAACCCATTACCCCTTTCACGGAACGTGTCAGGGAGCTTTATGAGGCTGTCGGCGTTTCTTCCATTCTCGTGATTGGCGGCAGCGGCGAATTTTTATCCGTTGCCGATTACATCATTCTGATGGACAATTTTATGCCTATAAACGTAACTCAGGAAGCCAAAAAATTATGTGAACATGACAAGCCAGGAGAACGTATTCCCTTTACAAAATGGGAGATAAGAGAAATCATCACCGATCACTTTTCGGCCTATCCCCAAGGCAGTGGTACAGAAAAGCTGAGGGTTTCAACCATGGGGTACCTCATGATCGGTGACGAACAAGTTGATATCAGAGGGCTTTACAATATCACATCCCACGCTCAGCTTGCAGCGATTGCCTTTTTACTTCGAAAAATCGCGATAAGTAATCAGGATTCGCTCATCTTGCTTCATGAAAAGATCCAAAAAGCGCTCGAAGATATGGAGAGAGAAGGCGTAGATCTTGTATTTTCTTCTTTTTTCCCCGGTTTCGAAAGATGGCTTGAGCTGCCAAGAATGAATGAGGTGTTGGCTGTTATCAACCGAATGAAGCATTTGAATTTTATTCAGCGATGAGAAAAACGACTATTGACAACGTGACTACTAAGTGTTACGTTATAGTGGTAGTAAGTAATACAGCATACCTGTGATACAGAATAGCAAGGAGTGATGGTGTTGGATAACATAACGGAAATGCTCAAGGGGGTGCTTGAGGGCTGTGTCCTTGAAATTATAAGCCGCAACGAAACGTATGGCTACGAGATCACGCGGCAGCTGAACGCCCTCGGTTTCACGGATGTTGTGGAGGGAACGGTGTATACGATCCTGATCCGGCTTGAAAAAAACAAGCTGGTGGAAATCACCAAGAAGCCCTCTGACATGGGACCGCCTCGAAAGTTTTTTGCAATCAACGAAGAAGGACGCAAAGAGCTGCAGAGGTTCTGGGACAAATGGTCGTTCGTATCATCCAAAATTAACGAGTTAAAGGAGACAAAACAATGAACTTCTGGGAAAAAATCACGGGCAGCGACATGACGAAAGAAATGAAAGCTTTTGAATCGCGCGCCCTCAAACTGCCGGCTGATTATCAAGCGGCATGGCAGAAAGTAAATGCTACTCTTTGGACCTACTCAGATTTCAGCGGTCGCAACCTGATGCCTATTCTTGACGGGGTGCTTGGCCTCCTCGAAGAAGCGGCGGCAGATGGCCAAGGTATTCAAGAGGTTTTGGGTGATGATATCCAAGGCTTCTGCGCAGCGCTGGCCGGCGAAGAAGGGGCAAAGTCTTACCGGGATAAGTGGCGTGAGCAGCTTAATCGTAGTATTGCCAAAAAATTAGGTAAATAGGAGGAACAATCATGGGAATTCGGGATATCATCGAAGGTAAAAAAGAGTGGCGGGCCCACATGGCGCGAGTCAAAGTGCTTCCGCAAGATTATCAGATTGTTTACAAAGAAATTCAAAAATATTTCTTTAAGGTCGGCCCTGTCCAGCTGACAGAGGGAACAGCGTTGCTCTCGGGCATTGTCGATCTTTTTGAAGAAGGCGCGGCCATGGGGAAAGGCGTGCTGGATGTGACAGGCCGAGATGTCGCGGCTTTCGCCGATGATCTCATCAAAGATTCCAAAACGTATGCTGACATCTATCAAGAATCTGCAATGCAAGAAGTGAACAAGGCGATGAAAAAGGTGACTGATAAAAAAAGTAAAGGGTGAGGAACAGGATGAACACGGCAATTAAAGTAAACGGTCTGCGGAAGTCTTTCAAGGACACGGAAGTCCTAAAGGGCGTCGATTTTGAAGTCAAGCGCGGTGAGATTTTCGCTCTGCTTGGTTCTAACGGCGCAGGCAAGACAACCATTGTCAGAATCCTCACCACGCTGCTCAAGCAGGATGGTGGGGCCGCGGCGATCAACGGGATCGATGTTTTGGCAAAGCCTGATCTTGCACGGCAATCGATCAGTCTGACCGGGCAGTTTGCCGCTGTGGACGAAATTTTAACCGGTCGGGAAAACCTAATGATGATTGCGAAGCTGAGATACCTCCAGAATCCACGTCAGGTTACGGAAGACTTGCTGAGACGCTTCGGCTTGACAGATGCGGCCGACCGCAGGGTATCTACGTATTCGGGTGGGATGCGCCGCAGACTTGATATTGCCTTAAGCCTCGTTGGCAAACCGCAGATTATTTTCCTTGACGAACCTACGACCGGGCTAGACCCTGAAGCTCGCATTGAGGTTTGGAAAGTGGTTAAGGAGCTGGCTGACGGCGGTACGACGGTGCTCCTTACCACGCAGTATTTGGAGGAGGCGGAACAGCTTGCCGATCGCATCGCCATCCTGCATGAGGGGAAGATAATCGCTGAAGGAACACTCGCGGATCTTAAGCAGCTTTTTCCGTCGGCCAAGGTGGAATATGTTGAGAAGCAACCGACATTAGAGGAAATATTCCTCACGATCATCGGTAAAAGGGAGGGGAAGTAAATGGAGACGGTGCAACATCATTTTTTCACCGATATGGGCGTCATGGTTGGACGTTCCATGCGGCATATTTCCCGCAGCTTGGACACCATCGTCACGGTCACCATCATGCCGATCGCGATGATGCTGCTGTTCGTCTATGTGTTCGGCGGTGCCATCCGAACCGGAACGGATAACTATGTGAATTATTTGCTGCCGGGCATCCTTCTTATGGCGATTGCCAGCGGAATCTCTTATACCGCATTCCGATTATTTACCGATGTGCAGCGAGGCCTATTTGAGCGGTTTTACACCATGCCGATTTCTCGTTCCGCTTTGCTTTGGGGGCATGTGATCACCTCGTTGGTATCCAACGCCATATCGGTTTTTGTTATCATTCTTGTAGCGTTGATAATGGGTTTTCGCTCGTCCGCGGGCGTGCTGCCGTGGCTTGCTGTAGCCGGTATACTTGCGCTGTTTACACTGGCCTTAACGTGGGTCGCAGTGATACCCGGACTGTCCGCTAAAACGATCGATGGCGCAAGCGCCTTTTCCTACCCGCTGATCTTCCTCCCTTTTATCAGTTCGGCCTTTGTGCCAACTGCATCGATGCCGACGGTTGTTCGTGTCTTTGCTGAAAACCAACCGGTCACCTCCATTGTAGAAGCTATCCGTGCCTTGCTATCTGGCCAGCCCGTAGGCCATGATATTTGGATCGCGCTAGCCTGGTGCTGCGGCATTATGCTCGTCGCTGGATTCTTTGCAATGAAAGCTTATCGGAAGAGAGTATGAAAATTATCAAGACCTAAACTTAATAAAGTCAAATAAAATAAAGGGGCACACATATTAGTCATGCATAATATGTGTACCCCTTTATTTATCGTCCCCGTTAGGTGAGTAAGAATTTCTATTGCGTATGTAATTATTTGGGCATAACAGGCTCTTTTTTTGATTTTTGGGCGTGTGCCTTATCTTAATGGCATTGTCCTTATGAACGGCTCTTTTTGTGGTTGTGCTCTGTCCCACGAAGGCCATCGAATATAATCGACACAATACGGTCTGGAAAAGAATTTCCATCACCGTTGGCTTGCAGGATGCAGGTAAGAAGAAACCTGATATCTTCAATACTGGCTTCCTTCCGAACGGATCCGCTTTTTTGGGCACGGACGAGAAGTTGATTGATCTCTCGCCAGAAGTCCTCCGCAATTTCTATGAGTGCTTCGTCCTTTTTCAAGCTGCTGCGGACAAGGGCGTCGGTTATCGCCTTGTTCGCAATGGCTTCACGGATGACGATTGCAAAATAGCGAAAGAACGCTTCGCCCGGATCTTCATGATGAAGCCATTTTTTTGCTTCCTCGATAAGACGAGTCTTGTGGCTAACCATCACTGCCCCGAACAATTCCTCCTTGGTCGGAAAATGCCGGTAGACAGTGCCTACGCCCATGCCGGCATGTCGAGCGATATCATCCATCGAGATCTTTATTCCATGGGTTGTAAAGACCCTGTGGGCAATTTCGAGCAACTTGTCCCGATTTCGCTGGGCATCGGCTCTCAGTCCTTTTGATTTGGACGCCAAGCTGGGAGGACTAGCGTTGCCGCTGCCTGTAATTGATGTGACCTTCTTTGACATCTTAAGCGAACACCTCTCTTGATTAAATATTACACTACCGTTTGTTAGTTGACAAACGGAGAGTATTCTCCGTATAATCATTAAACGGAGATCGCTCTCCATTTATAGTATTGTTAATTTAATATGTTGAATTGAGGTGAGGGGTATGACCGAGCAGACACCATTAAGAGGATCTAGACCACGAGAAGTCGTCGAAAGGTTCATACAGGCTACGGCTCAAAACGCGTGGGATGAGCTCGCAGACCTGTATGCTGCCGATGTGATCATTGAAATTCCGTTTGCCCCCCCAGGGGTTCCAAAACTGACGGAAGGAGGGAACAAGCTTCGAGAACGTTTCAAGAGTATCGCCGGATTGAGACGCTTTGATGGGGCTGAATTGCTTGCTATGCACGAGACGCAAGATCCGGAAGTCGTCGTTGTTGAATGGAAAGCACACGGGCAAGTGACCGCCACCGCCCGCCACTTCACCTTTTCGTACATTATGGTGGTCAGGGTTCGAGACGGAAGAATTGTATCCTCTCGTGACTATTCCAACCCGATCGACGGAGCGATGGCTTTTGACAGATTATCGCAGCTTTTTGAGGATCTTATTGGTCAAGGATCAACGGATTAAGATTGAGACAGTGGTTATCTAAAGGTTTTGCATTTCGAAAACCGCCTGGATTCGATACATCCAGTCTATAACTTTATTTTCACAGAACACAAAACAAGGTTGCTTTGAAGAAATTCGAAGCGGCCTTGTTTCGTTTTTCCATAAAATAGAACCAGAAATACAAAGATTACCACCTTTTGGGAGAATACGATGCTGACTATACTGAACTCATCACATCTTCAAAGGAGGTATTTATGTTAAAAATGAAGGTCTATGGTTTTTTATTATTTCTTGCTGTCCTTATAGCTACACTAGGATTTTTGCCCCAGACCTCACATGCAGCCGCCACGATTCAGAACTATCCAATGCCATCCATCTACAGCCCGTCCAGCATTTATTCCTTAAAAGCAGATGATGAATCCGTTCCGGTAATCAGCTATCTGGATGACTATGATTATGCCCAATTTTCTTTTTCGGGCGCGGTTCGCATCGAAGTTACGGTCAATCAGCCTATCACCTCTTATTCCATCAGTCCAATGGCCAAAAACATCGAGGGTACGGTCAACGGAAACAAACTGACGTTTTCGCTTTCATCCTCCACCTATGTGATCGTGAAAATCAATGACTTGACGAAAAAGATTGTCATCGCCGCAGATCCCTTGGAGACGGATATTCCCCCGTCCACAGGTGCCGGAATCTATAATGTGACCCAATCGCCATACAACGCCGATAAGACGGGGACATCGCTCGCATCGGGCGCGATTCAGCGGGCGATCGATGACGCCAATCAAGCTGGCGGCGGTATTGTCTTCGTTCCGTCCGGTGTCTATAAGAGTGGGAATCTGACTTTAAAGAGCAACGTGACCTTTTACTTGGCCGGAGGTGCTGTCATTGTAGGCACAGGCAAAGGGGAGGACTACGCGATTGATTTTCGAAAAGATTCACGAAATGCGGATGGCACGTATTTTATACGAACTGCCGTAAACTCCAGCAATATCATCATACGGGGAAGGGGCACCATCGACGGCAAAGGGATGGAGATGCGGGCGAGAATCATGCCGGCACCGAATAAAAGCGAAGGATTTTTGAATAATCTGCTTGTCCCGTTGCAAACCTCCCATTTTACGTTCGATGGCCTCATATTGCGGGATGCGGGTTTCTGGTCGTTCATGGTCGTTCGTTCCGACAATGTGACCATAAAAAATCTGAAGGGATTTCAGGATCTATACAAAATCGAGGATGATGTAATCGATATTAACGAGAGTCAGAACGTGCTTGTTCAGCATGCCATTGCGATATCGGACGATGACAATTATTCCACGAAAACCTGGCTGCAAACAGGGATGTCTTCAGGGTGGCCGGGCGCGCTGGAACATTTGGAAAATGTGGTCTTTGATGATGCGCTTGCTTGGACCCGATGCGCGGCTTTCAAGATTGGGATGGGTGTAGCGCAGCCGCAGATCGGGGTGACCATCCGAAATTCGTATGTGTATCAAAGTGCAAGGGCCTTGCTGATTGATCATGGCTACCAGTATAATACGCTTCCGGAGGAAGGTTACGCTCAAAATATCACGTTTGAGAATATCGACATCGAACGTGTCGGGATCAATCAATTCGGGAACTATTGGCTTGGCGTTTCTACCAGCACTTCCGGCGATGTGAGCAATGTGCTTTTAAAGAACATTAATGTTCGCGAGCTGGGATCCCAGCAATCCCGAATTTCCGGTAATGTCACCAAGGGCGGGATGGTTAACACGGTCACCTTCTCGGATGTTGTTGTTAAAGGCAAGCTCGCCACAAACCTGACTGACTTGAAATTAACCGTGAACAGTAATGTAAACGGAGTCAATTTTGCCAACTCCACTCCGCTGTTCAGTGATAATTTTGAAGATGGAGATATGGCGGGATGGACATCTGTTGCAGGCAGCTGGACCGTGCCGACTGTCGATACGAATCACGTGTTGTCCAGCGGGAGCCAAGTAACCACATCCCTCATTACCGCTAATAGCGGTGGCTCATGGAAAGATTACGTGGTTCAAGCTCGATTGAGAATGCCAATTACGGATGCCAATGCAGGCATTGTCTTCAGGGTACAGAATGCCAACAATTATTATATGTATCGAATTAATTCATCCACGCAAAAGCTGGAGCTGTACAAATCCGTGAACGGGCAATTGACGTCTGTAGCGAATACGCCGTTCACAGCCCTGGAGAAGCAATTTTATACGCTTAAGGCAGTTGTCCAAGGGAACCAAATTTCCTGTTATGTGGATGGCGAATTAAAAATGACATGGACCAATCCTGTAACAGAACTGACGACAGGGGGAATCGGCTTCCGCACCACTTCGGCGAGCGTCCATTTTGACGATGTCATCGTTTCTCCAATCATTCTGTTTAGCGATAACTTTGAAAATGGCACTACGACAGGGTGGACGTCATCTTCCGGTTCTTGGAGTGTGAAAACAGACGGTACGAAAGTTCTGAATCAAAATAATTCGACGGCTGCGCTGATTACCGCCGGCGATGCATGGAAGGATTATACGTTTGAAGCCAAAGTGAAAATGCCGATCGCGAATAGCAATGCAGGCATTGTGTTCAGGGTGCAGAATGCGGATAATTATTATATGTATCGCATCAATGCATCGAATCAAAAACTGGAGTTGTACAAATCCGTGTCAGGGCAGCTCACCCTGGTATCCAGCACGCCTTTCACAGCTCAGGCGAACCAGTGGTATACGATTCAGGCTTCCGTTCAAGGCAACACGATAAAAGGGTATGTGGATGGCGCCCTAAAGACAGATTGGACCAATCCGGTAACGGAATTGACAACGGGAAAAATCGGGTTCAGAACCACTTCGGTAAATGCATCTTTTGATGACCCTTTGGTGCTGACTGCTAACTAGTGTCGAGAAATTCCAAAGCCTTTTAAATCATGTTCTTCATACCTCGCAGGCACCGATGCACGGTCTCCACTGGCTTAGATAAAATTATCGAGTTTCCCAAAGCCCATCGCTACAAGCGGTGGGCTTTTCGGTAGGGGTCAAAAATTTATTCGACGGCCCGTTATTCATTTGGCAATCGAATCCGCATGCACCTGCCGGTATTCCGTGGGCGTCATGCCGTAATATTTCTTAAAGTTGCGCAGGAAGCTTGAGAAGTTGCTGAAGCCGGTTTGCAGCGCAATCTCGTTGAGCTTGAGAGAGGTTTCGAGCAGCAGTTCACTAGCGGCCTTCATGCGTACCTCGATCAGATAGTCGATGAAATTCATCGTCGTGTGTTCTTTAAACAGCTTGCTTAAGTAATTGGGGGAGATGCCGAACAGATCCGCCATGTAATTAACCGAGATGTCACTGTTTACATAATGAACCGTCAAATAGGCTTGGATGGCCTCAATGAGATCGTTCGTCTTCTTGCGGGTGCTCCGCTTTTCGATCATTGCCGTGATCAGCCCGTTCAACTGCCCGCCGAGCACGGCCTGCATCTCCTGCATCGTTTCACAATGCTGAAACCGATCAAGAACGGTGTCCTTATCCTCTTGAAATCTCTCGTCCAGACTCGAATCCGCCGCGATCCGAAGCGCCTTGAGCAGCACTTGAAGACAGAGCTGCACCATCATATCCTTGGTTAAATTCGTGGCTGCCACGTTGTCGAACAGGGCATCCAGCTTCAGGTTCGTCCGACCGGCATCCGCCTGCTTGACGGCCTCGAGCACCCCATCCACCGTCTCGAACACCTCCGTCATTTTGCCGCTATCCCACGAACCAGCTTGCTCCGAGGTGATGATTGCATTCGGGCCGGTCAAAATTTTATAAGCAACAAAAGCCGCCGATTCCAGGTATGACGTTCGAATGTCCTGAAAACCGGGATAAGGGGAGCCTACCCCGATGCTGATTGTTTTTTTGAACAGCTGCTCGGTATTGGTTCTCAATCTTTCCGCAAAGATCAGCGCCAATCCCGCATTATCGGCGGGACGGTCACAGGCGAAGCTCAGCAGGATGACAGCTTGATAATCATTGATTTGAACGGCGGCCCCTTTCACGGCATCCCCGTCATGGAGGGACCCGATCGATTCCTCGGCAACGTTGCACAATGCGTAGAGATACAGCTGCAAATCGCCGGAGCTCTGCACCGACCTGTGATCGAATTCGGCGGTGAGCGCAATATAGTTAGCTGGGTGCAGGGCGATCCCGACATGTTTCAGAAGAGGCTCGGCTGTTTCGAATTTCGTCCGTTTGCCTGTGAGCATCTCGAACATGATCTGCAGCTTCAAGGCGGGAAGACTCTCGTGAAGCCGTCTCTCCGCATCCGAATAGCCTATGAACACTTGCTGGATTCTATTCTGAAGGTCGCTGTATGAAAACGATGACGCGGTTCGATGATTCCCGGGGCCAGGGTGGCTGCGGCTGACAAGATCATCCAGTCTCGTGATGAAATTCTCGATAGGCACGAACCACTGCTTATTGACGAACCGGGTTACCGCGATCGCCAGCATCGCAAGCAGGCAGGCAGCGCCGATGAGGATATTGCGGATGATGTAGGACAACGTGCCGAGCTGCTGCCGGGACACGACATAGATCAGCGTCCAGCCGGTATAAGACGAATGGTTGTAGAACACCAGATTGCGTCCGTGATCGGTGTTATCGATGACATAGCCCTGCCCTTGCTGGGCCAATATTTTCTCGCTGTAGCTCTTGTCGCGTATGCTCTGATGAATGAGCGCCGGATCCTTATGAGACATAATGGTTCCGTTCCTGTCCACAAGGAAAACATTGTAGCTGTCGTTGAATTGCAGATCCTCGAACATCCGGGAGATGCTTCTTTCGTTGATACGGGTAACTGCGATTCCTTTGCTGTCAGCGGCTCCGGCCGTGAACGGGTAATAGCGAACCATCAGAAAGTCGCTCCCGATCGGTCCCCCATCGGTCCCGGTGGGCAGGGCTGTCCATTTGTCGAATTTGGCAGTGGTGCCACTGAACAATTGGACCCAGCTCATCTGGGGCGCATCCTTGACGCTATAATAATCGGCAGGAGTGACGAGCTTCCCGCTGTTCTTGGCATAGAGCATGACGGATTTCATGTTGAAATTGGCTCCGAGAATGCTGCCGAGCCTGTCCTGCAAGGCGGAGATGCCCATCAGGGACTGCGGCGAGTTCGAAGCGGGACTGTCGAAGAATGACAGGCTTTCGCTGCCCCGAAGAAAGGTTAGCATCGTCAGATCGATTTCCTGCAGCATGCTGTCGACCCGCTTGCCGATCTGGCTGAGCACGTTCAGGTTGGAGCTGATCACCTGGCTCTCCAGGTGGCGGATATAGCTAATATAGGAAATGGCGACAGTTGACAAAATGATGGTTACAATTAAAGCGATATTGATGAGTTGGAGCTTAACGGATATTTTTCTATTCAACCCACATGCACTCCCCCGAATCCTACTCCAAAGCTCTTCTATTATATAGTCGGCCGAATGGGGGAGTCGAGTGTCACATTCCGTCATGGACTTGCGTTTTCTACAAAAACGCGGCGAATAGCAGCAAATCGAACCTGATCGTAGATTGTGCCACTTTCGTTGTCCGCGATCGATCGGCTATAGTTGCCTTGTGATTGGGGACGAAGGCCGATTGCAGTATGGCTCTTCGCCATCTATTCCGAACATAACACGAAGTAACGGGAGGTCAAACAAATGAAAGGTATCAAGGCAAAAAAAACCGGGATGGGCTTGCTGGCGCTTGTGCTTTGCGGAACGGCCGTTTTATCCGCCTGCAGCGAGCAATCGGAGCCATCTAAGGCGGGGGAAAGCTCACCGGCTGTAAGCGGGGACAAATATGCATCGCTCCCTAAAGAGATTTCCGGGTCGATCTATGACAGGGGGCAGGTGGCCACCGGCGAAGGTACGTATGAAGACAACCGCTGGACCAAGTACATCAATGACAATTCGGGCGTCAAGGTGAAGTGGGTGCCGATCCCCCGAAATCAGGAAGCGGACAAATTCAATGTGCTGATCGCTTCCGGGCAGGCGCCTGATATGCTGACCACGTTCAACCATGACTTCATCGTCCGCTGGGCGAATGAGGGTGCGATTCAGCCGCTTGACGGGTATATCGAGAAGTACAGCACGAGCTATAAAAAATATTTGAAGGAGCATCCGGAGCTGAAGCCTTATTTGACGCTGGATGACGGCAAGATGTATGCCATCGCCAGTATGAGGCCTACGCGCGCCAACACGGCCATCTTCATTCGGCAGGACTGGCTCGATAAGTTGGGATTATCCATGCCCAAATCGGTGGACGACCTGATTGCCGTTGCCAAGGCGTTCCGCGACAAAGATCCCGACGGGAATCAGGCCAACGATACGATTCCGCTGGCGATGTCCACGTCCTACAACGCAATTACGGACGACTGGTTTATGGCGCGCAGCGCGGAATGGTTTGTTGAGAACGGCAAGACCGTGCAAAGTTTCTTCATCGACAGGTACAAGGATGCGCTTAATTTCCGCCAGCTTGCCTACAAGGAGAATCTAGTCGACAAGGAGTTCGCCACCGACAAGGAGTTTTCCCGCCAGAAGCAGCTGTGGACGACCGGGAGATCCGGCATTTTTTTCAGCAACATCAACATGGATAATACCTTCAACGACTTGAAGAAAAACAATCCGAACGCGAAGATTGCGGTTGTGCCTCCGCTTTCTACCAAGTACGGAACGAACGGTTATCAGCTTGAGGTGCCTAATCATCTTTTGACAGCCTTCAATAAAGATATGAAAAACCCGAAGGCGGCGATCGAGTTCGTCGATTGGATGCTGGACAACGGCTGGAAGCCGCTGACTTATGGAACCGAGGGGGTTCACTATAAGCTGGAGAACCAGATTCCGGTCACGACCGATTCCGACAAGTGGAAGAAAGAGGTCAGCTACGCAGGGGAATACAGAGTCGTCCAGCAGGAGCAAATGACGCCGCAATCGCTGATTACGCAAGCGGGAACCGATCCGGTCGGCCTGGAATTCGCCAAGCTCAAGGGAGACATCATCAACTATTCGAATACCGTCAAGTTCCGTAAGGATATTCCTTACGTCCCGTCCGTTGCGGAGTATTCGGCGATCTCTGGGCAATTCGAAGCCAAATGGAAAGAGATCATTACCCGAATGGCCATGACGGATAGCATGACCGCCGATACAGCCGTCACAGAAATTCGCAAAGCCTGGGACAGCCTCGGAGGAGATGGCGTAACGGCTAAGGTTCAGGCCTGGTACGACGCTAACAAAGACAAGCTGAAGTAATTCGGCCAGGAGAGTGGGGAGATCAAAATGGAGAAGACAATGGAGCGCCGTACGGTTCCCGGTGCAGTCCCTGCCGCAGCCGGCCCCATGCGAGGGAGCGGCATTCTGCTAAAGACTTTGTACCGCGACCGGGTGCTCTACCTCTTTTTGTTGCCGGCCATGCTGTACTTTCTTTTGTTCAAGTTCGTTACGTTATACGGAGAGGTTATCGCGTTTAAGGATTTTCGCCTGATCGCGGGGATTTGGGGGAGCGAATGGGTCGGGCTGGCGCACTTTCGGACGCTGTTCGCTAGTCACGACTTCTGGATCGTGCTGCGCAATACGCTGCTGCTCAACCTGTATAATCTCGTGTTCGCATTCCCTGCGCCGATTGTGCTCGCCCTGCTCCTCAATGAGGTGCGGGTGAATTGGTACAAGCGCATGATCCAAAATATGCTGTATTTGCCGTTTTTTATATCATGGGTCGTGCTTGGGGGCATTATCGTTTCCTTGCTGTCGCCCTCGACAGGCGTGGTCAACGTCGTGATCCGGTCGTTCGGGCTGGAGCCGATCTATTTCATGACCAGACCCGAATGGTGGCCGGTTGCCTTCAGCGCCTCCACCGTCTGGCAAAGCGCGGGGTGGGGGACGATCATCTATATTGCAGCCATCTCCGCCATCGATCCGGGACTATACGAAGCGGCGAAGATGGACGGGGCGAGCAAGCTGCGTCAAATCTGGCACATCACGATTCCCGGCATTCGGGGCACGATCGCGGTCCTTCTGGTTCTGCAGATGGGCAAGGTCATGGACGTCGGTTTCGAGCATGTGTACAATCTGCAGAACCCGGCTGTATTCAGTGTGGCGGACGTGATCAGCACCTATGTGTATCGAACCGGGCTCCAGAACGCGCAATACAGCATGGCCACGGCCGTCGGGTTGTTTCAGGGGGTTATTGGATTAATCCTGGTGGTGCTTGTGAACAAAATCGTGAAGAAGCTGGGAGAGGGCGGCTTATGGTAAAAAGACTTGCATACGCGCCTCTGTACGCGTTCCTGGCGATGTGCGCGTTCGTCACGTTGTTTCCGTTTCTCAATGTGATATCCATGTCGTTCAGCAGCAGCAGGGCGATCATCTCCGGGGAGGTAAAGCTGATCCCGGTGGAATTTAATGTGCTTGCCTACAAACAGCTGCTGCTCGACGGGCAATTGCTGAAGGCGATGGGGAATACGGTCGTCATCACCGTCATCGGAACTGCTCTCCAGATGCTCGCGACGACCCTCGCAGCCTACGCGCTGTCCAAAAAAAGGCTGAAAGGCAGGCGTCTGTTTACCTACATCGTGCTGTTTGGCATGCTGTTCGGCACAGGCTTGATTCCTTTGTTCTTGCTGGTCAAACAGCTGCATCTGCTCAACACGTTCTGGGCAATTTGGCTGCCCGGGCTGGTCAGTGCTTACAATTTGTTCGTCATGAAATCGTTCTTCGAAGGCTTGCCGACAGAGCTGGAGGAGTCGGCGACAATGGACGGAGCGGGCGATCTTACCGTGTTTGCGAAGCTGGTTCTGCCCTTATCCAAGGGGATTCTGGCTGCCATCTCCCTGTTCTATGCGGTAGCGCTGTGGAACACCTACTCGAGCGCATTATACTTTATTACCAAATCCCAGCTTCTGCCCGTTACGGTCAAGCTGTACCAGATGCTGCAGACGCCGATCGACTCCTTGCTTGGCGGCACGGACCCTTCCCAGTACATCCAACCGGAGGGGCTTAAAGCGGCGGCGATCGTGATCACGGTAGGCCCGATTCTGTGTGTGTACCCATTTCTGCAAAAATATTTCGTCAAGGGGGTGCTGCTGGGTTCCGTGAAGGGCTAACGCAGGACGAAGTGGCCATAGGAGAACCGAGCGGGCGAGAAACCGTCCGCTCGTCGCTCCTGTCGGCTGAGAACAAAAACGCCATTCATATATGGCGACCATTAGGGAGGTTGAAGCAATGGGAAAGGCGTCATCAAGGAAGGCATGGAAAGTTGGCTGCAGTCTGGCGCTTGCATGGCTGCTCGGCGTCGGAGGAGTCGTTCAATCGACTGCCTACGGGATGGATTTGAAAGCGCTATCAGAAGTGGTGGCATCCGCATCTGTCACGGATGCCACCTATCAATCCGTTACTCCGGTCATCACACCATGGGATTCGTTCCAGACTACCTTTGGCGGACATACCGCCATACCTGTCATTCACGCGGGAAATATCGCGATTGACGGGACATTGAATGAGTGGGGGTCCTATTCGGGGCTGCATCTGCCGGCGGCATCTGGGCAAGTCGTCATGAGCGGATGGACCGGAGAGGCCGATGTGTCCGCTGATGTTTATTTGGCGTACGATGATGATTTCTTTTATTGGGCGGCTCGGGTGAAGGATAATGTGCACACCCCCGTTGCCGACAGCACGATGTGGCGAGGGGATAGCATCCAGTTCGCCTTCAGTCCCGGCGGGATCTACGGGCCCGAATACGGGATCAACTACATGGATGGCACGGCCCATCTATGGCAGTTCAGCGAAGGGCAGGCCGTAGCCGGCAAGGATCAGATAACGGCGGCCGCGTCGCAGCAGGGGAATGAAACGGTCTACGAGGTTAAAATGCCGTGGACGACGATATCGACAGGAAAGCCGGCAAACGGCGTTCTTCCTTTCACGCTGCTGATCAACGACAATGACGGTGCAGGCCGGAAGGGGTGGATCGAGTGGACGCCGGGCATCGGGAAGGCAAAAAGTCCAGACGATCACGCCCGCCTGCAGCTTATTCCGACTGCTGAGCCATGGAGCTTCTGGGTGGAAGGTCCGGGCAAGACCGATACCATGATTGCAAACGATTACAAATTGTACGCAGTGAACTGGAAGAACACGCCCCAGACACTGGAACTGGCCTCGGAGGTACTCGGCGTTCGGCAGCAGGTCGTCATCCCCGGTCAGTCTGCTGCGGAGCTGACCTTGCCCTTTACGGCGACGGAGGCGAAGACGTATCAGCTTGATTTTACGATGGCGGATGCCGTGTCCGGCCAAACGAAGCAACAGAGCTTCCAAGTGGAAGCCAATTTGAGCGCGCAAGCGGTTGGCGCGATCCTGGACAGCGTGAATGCGAAGCTTCCGCAGCTGGAGCAACTGCTCCTGCAGAATGAAGCGCAGGGGTTGTCAACCGATTATGAACGGGTCAACTACACGGTCATTAAGGACTTTGTCCAGTACGGCAAGGACGATATTGCCAATGGCAGGCTAAGCCGGGCCCAATATGTAGCCTTTGAACTGGAGCGTTTGTATGACGAGGCGGAGGCTAAGCTGCAGAGCTATTTGAGCGGGGCGCAGGTGCCTCAAGCCGCTCCGCGATATGTCACCGGAAAGTCCGATATTTCCGGCTATTCCTTCCTGGGGAATACCAACGTGAGAAGCACCGGAGCGACGGAGCGGCGGCCGATTTTCTATACGGGCTACGGCCACTTCAATCAGGTCAGGAGCGATATTCCGAAGTTTCAGGACCTCGGCGCCAACATCATACAGATTGAGATTGGTCCCCGCGACGTGATCGTTGACAATAAGGATTTCGTGAATCAATACGAGGTCGGCCGTTCGGGCGGCGTCACGGCATCGGTGAATCCGGTTAGCGGCGACAGCCATTCGGGCGACTACTCGCTGCGGATTGCGAACAGCAGTCCGTTCCAATCCAACGTTTATGTGAATGTAGGCCAGACTATTCCGGTAGAGCCCAATACGACTTACACCTTTAAAGTATGGGTCAAAGGCGAGAACGCCAAAAATGTCTGGTTTCCCGGAGGAGCGGGATGGAAGCAGCGCAAATCATTCCCAAGCGGAACTTACAATTGGACAGAAGTCTCTTACACGTACACGACTGGAGCGGCCGAAACCTCTTACCGGTTGACGGTTCTTTCCGAGAATGCAGGGACGGTTTGGATCGACGATCTATCCGTCGTCAAGGCAGGGAGCACGGTCAATCTCGTGCAGAATCCCGGTTTTGAAGAGCTGGGAGGCTATTCGGAAAATAAACCGTACATCGTATCGACGAAAAAAATCGACTCGGATATCCGGCAGGTGCTTCAGCGCGCCGCAGATAATGATATTGCCGTCAACCTGCTTTTGTCACCGCACTATTTTCCTGCGTGGGCCTTGGATAAATGGCCAGAGCTGAAAACGACGAATAGCGGTGGCATCAAATTCTCGATGATGCAGCCAATAGCTCGAAGCATCATCGAAGACTATCTGAGGACGCTGATTCCGCTGATAAAAACGTATCCTTCGCTGCACAGCGTCACGCTAAGCAACGAGCCGACCTATCAAGCCAATCAGGATCCCTATGCTGTTGGCGCGTGGCAGGATTACTTGAGCAGTATCTATAACGGGGATATCCAGTCGTTAAACGTGGTGTACAACAAAAATTACAGTTCGTTCGCCGATGTCACGATGCCAGCGCAAATTACGGCCACCCCGGCAGCTTACGACTACGTGCTGTTCAATCAGGACTATTTCGCCCGTTGGCATGAATGGATGGCCGGCATTATTCATGAACTTGCTCCGGAGCTGCCTGTGCATGCGAAGATCATGGGCGATCCGCAAGGCAGCCTGTCCTGGGGAATCGACGTGGAACGGTTCTCCGGTTTGAGCCAGATCAACGGCAACGATAACTGGAACTATATTAATGAAGGACCCAAAGGGTTTATGGAAGAGCTCAGCTTCTACGATCTTCAGACTTCTTTCAAGCAAGCGCCGGTGTTCAATTCCGAGCATCATGTCATTGCAGACGGGGACAAATCGTACATTCCGGAGCAGGCCGACCATGTCCGTTCCGATCTGTGGCAGAGCTCCATTCACGGCGAGAGCGCCACTACGTATTGGATCTGGGAACGCACATACGACGCGGCATCAAGCCGGGAAGGCAGCATTCTTCACCGTCCGGATGTGGTTGCCGATATTGGCCGCACCAATCTTGACCTGAACCGGCTGGCGAAGGAAGTAACCGCCCTGCAGAATGAAAAGCCGCAAGTTGCCATTCTGTACTCGCTGGCATCGGGCGTGTTTACAAGCGATTATGCCAAGGTCAGCTTGCGGGCTTATGAGGCCTTGTCCTACAGCGGGCGGAAAGCCGGCTACGTCTCGGAACGGCAGATCGCAAGCGGCGGCTTGAACGATTACAAGCTGCTGATCGTTCCGAATGCGGTTCGCGCAGATGCGGCTACGCTGCAAGGCATTCGGCAGTTCCAGGAACAGGGAGGGAAGGTACTTGTGATTGGCTCCGGAACGCTGAAGTATAGTCCTCATGGCGAATTGTTATCCACCGCAGACCGAGACTATATTTTTGCTCATGCGGTTACCATCGCCTCAACCGACCGGACGGCCGAACAGATCCGTGTGGAACTGCTTCCTCTCTTGGAGAACGTCGATCCCGGCCGTATCGGACTGGTCGATCCGGTAACCCGGCAGCCTGTTTATGGGGTAGAATGGCGAAGCGTCGATTACGACGGGGCGCCCTTAGTGAACGCAGTCAATTATGGTGCATCTTCGATTACGGTATCAGCGGAACGGGACGGCATCCCGCTGACCGGATTTACGAACCTGATCACGGGGGAGACTTTCACGGGAACGAGCTTCGAGCTGCAGCCCCTGACGCCGTATCTCCTGCAACTGCGGGATACGGAGCCCCCTGTCACAACGGCAGCTGTGCATCCGGGGCAGCCGGACGGGGCGAATGGGTGGTACGTCCATCCGGTAACACTTGAATTATTGGCGGAGGACCGGCAGTCCGGTATCTTGGGAAGCGAATATCGCTTGAACGGGGAAGGCGGCTGGCATTCGTATTCGGGACCGATCACGATCGATCAGGACGGCAGCTACGCCGTCAGCATCCGATCGACAGATCGGGCCGGCAATGCGGAGATGCCCAAGACGGTTGCCGTCAATCTGGATCAAACGGCGCCGTCGATTACGGTTACTTTGCCGAACGGTAACGGGGCTTACGACGGCTCGGGGGAGTTGACGCCACTGATCGAGGTGAACGATAACTTATCCGGGGCGGAAGGCAGCGCGACTACCGTGACGGTGGACACATATGCATACGCAGTAGGAACGGCAATCCCGCTCTATACGTTGTCGCCCGGCATGCATACGCTTGTTGTGTCAGCCTCAGAAAAGGCCGGCAACCAGGCGAGCACCACGATCCATTTCGAGACGGTGACCGGCCTTCCGACCCTCATGGCAATGGTGAACCGATTCGCCGGGAGCAAGGAGATTGATCAGCCCGGAATCGCCAACAGCCTGCAAGCCAAATTGAGAAACGGCAAGGTAAAGCCGTTTATTCAGGAAGTGGAGGCACAGCTCGGGAAGCATATCTCCGACGCGGCTGCGAGCTTCCTGCTCAGGGACGCCCGATACCTGCTAGCCCGATTGGAATAAAGGAAGGCAGCCCACTCTCAGTGAGAGTGGGCTGTTTTGTTGCTCTAGCGTGGATAGGTTTTGGTTCATTTGCTCATTTTTTTTTCGCAATGGTTTTTCTAATGTGTTAAAATAACCCGATAATACTTCATATCGCTGAGGTGGTTCGGATGCTCTTGCGTGGGAAGTTCAGTACAAACCATGTGTTCAAACGGTTTATGATCTCCTTCTTATTCATGTTGATCATTCCAATTGTGTTGTCCAGCTTTACCTACTACGAGGCGGTTCAAATCGTTGAGACGCAGTCCCGCGAAGCCAAGCTGTACGTCCTGGAACAAGCACGGGATTTGCTCGACAAACAGTGGACGGATATGGATGAAGCGGCGATTAAACTGTCTTACGATTCACGCTTGATGGGGCTGTTTTATTTGCGTAAGCCGCTCGGCAACTCGCCGGAGCTCTTCGACATCTGGAACTATTATAAAGATTTTCATTCGTCAGCTATAACTGGAAGCGCATTCACGAATACCTTTTTCGTTGTGTTGAAAAATAGCGACCTTGTATTCTCCAAAGTCCAAATGACCGACTCGTCAAAGACGTTTTATGAAGACGAATTTCATTACGAGGGCATGTCGTACGAGGAGTGGCACGCCCTGCTGTTCGATAAGCCGCACTTGCGCGACATGCTCCCTTCACGGAACGTAAGGGTGAGCGGAAAAGAGACATCAGGCATCACCTACATGACCTCCCTGCCGCTTGGCACGAATCAGGAGATCCAAGCCGTGGTCGTATTCGCGATGGAGGACAAGGATATTATGAAGCTTGTCGGCATCGACGGAACCGAAGGAACAGATGAGACGGCAGGTCAGACATTTGCCATTTTGGATGATAAGGGTGAAATCGTTACGGCAAGTGCGGACATTCCGATTCCGGCGAAAATTCGCAGCGCGACCGAGCAGCACGGCTATATACATGCGACCATCGAGGGAGAAGATCATCTCTTTGTCTACACCCGGTCGGCTTACAACAACTTGACCTACGTGGTGTCTTTGCCGATTGAACAAGTGATGGGCAAGGTCAATTACATCCGCACGATTGCCCTGTCTGTCGCCGCAGCGACGCTCGTTGTTGGCACGATCATTTCCTTGTGGATGGCCAATAGACACTCTAAGCCGTGGAAAGATATTGTCAAGGTCCTCAAAGCGTTCTGGGGCAACGACCAGCCCGGCAGCAAGCAGGAACAGACCGAGAGGGCGAATGAGGTCGATTATTTACAGACGAGCATTACCCGGTTAATCGATAACAATCAATCGTTGCAACAAATGCTGCAGCGACAGGCAGAGACGCTCAAAAACGTGTTCATCGAGCGTCTGTTCAAGGGCGAGTTTGAAGACCGCGCGCAAATGCATGCGATGCTAGTGCATGCGGGTCTTCAGATGCACGGGAACGGCTTTGTCATCGCGGTACTCCATATCTACAAACATAACGAAACGCTCAGTGCAGAGAGCTTGGAAGAATTGAACATCCTTCGGGCCGTGATAGAGGGAATCATTCGTGATCACCTTCAGGAGAGAGGCTACATTCACACGATGCATGAGAATGAACTCGCCGTTTTGATTCGATCTGATACGGTGGAAAAGAAGGCGTTTGTTGGCGACTTGGACGACCTGTTTCTCCAAATTAACCGGGACATCAAGGAACGGTATGTGATCGTACCTATGATTGGCATCGGCAGCATCTATGAGGATCTGCTCGATGTGCACTATTCATACCAGGAAGCGAAGCTGGCCGTCACGGACAGCCATGCGGCGGACAGCGGCAAGTCGGCGATCGGGTGGTATGCCCGAATGGCCAAAGAGCAGACGGGCTATTATTACCCGACGGAAGTGGAGATCCGCCTCATGAATGTCATTAAGGCGGGGAATGCCACGGAGCTTGCTCACATTTTGCAGCATCTGTACAACGAGAACTTCTTGACCCGGACGTTGTCCGCCGGCATGAAGCAGCATCTGTTCAGCGAACTGCAGGCGACGGAGCTTAAGTTGAAGGAGGAGATGGGTCATCACGTTCTCGTCGAGGAGACAGACGCGGATCTCGGGCTGAACCTCTCAGGCGCCGAGCCGAGCCTGCGAGAAATCTTTCTCCAATTCCACCACCTCTGCAGCTCGAACGAGAGAAACAAGAAAAGCAGAAACACGCACCTCCTGGACAAAATCGTGGCGTATATCAACGATCATTTTCAGGATCCGAACATCAGCTTATATGCGATTGCTTCTCATTTTAATTTATCGGAATCGTACTTGTCGCAGTTTTTCAAAGAACAATCCGGTGAAACGTTCAGCTCGTACCTGGAACAGCTCCGCATTTCGCTTGCCTGCCGATTGATTGCAGAAGGCTCGTTGTCCATTGACAATATCGCGGTGCAGGCAGGTTACAATAGCACGCATTCGTTCCGCCGAGCGTTCAAAAGGACGATGGGCGTATCCCCATCGTCCTATAAGGACATGCAGAGTTAACTGTTATTCGCTTTGTTGTAAGCATCCGTCCGCAGCTTCACGACTTCCGGCAGACCGGCTTTGTTCGCAGCGTCCATGAATTTTTTCCAATCCCCATCATTGGACGGGTCGAGTGCACCCATAATGAATTTCAGCCAGTACTCGTCGCGCACCCCGTTCAGTGTCGTTTCAAGGCCAACCAGTTTCTTTCGGTCCGCATCGCTTAATTGAAGGATCGGCTCGATGGGTCCGTAGTAATTCGGCTTGGACGGGATAACCGTGCTCATCTCCAGCTTTGCTTTGTTAAAGGTTTGGTCAAACGTTTTGTAAGGTGTAATAAACCCGCCTAATCCGATTACCCCGATATTGATACCGTAGTTCGCCAGCTTATCGCCCTGCGCCTGGGTTGGCGTGCTCATGGTCGGCAAGAACGTAGGGACGCCGTCCTTCTTCTCGTACGTAACCCCTTCCTTCCCATACGTGTACCAGAGCTGGCCTTCCTCCGAGACGGCCCAGTTCAAGTAGTCAAGGAGACGGTCCACCTTCTCCTGGCTTATGCCTTTCTTGATCGCCGGTCCCCAGAACGAATAATACGATTCTTTCTTGTAAATCGTCTTGTTCGGGTCGCTGCTCGGATGATCGTAATTGTCGACCCACGCCCATTTGGCGTCGGGAGCGGCAGCCTTTTGCTGTCCGTCCATAAAGGAAGGATCATTGATCGTCTGCGCGATGACGTGATTGCCTTGCGCGATCAGTTTGTTGGTCTGGTCGGCGGTAGCTGTAGCGAAATCTTTCATGAGCAGGCCGTTTTTATACATTTTGTTCAGGAATACAAGAATATTGCGGCTTTGGTCGGTTGCAAGCGGGTAAGCATAGAACTGTTTGGTAGCCGGATCCACGTAGGAGTTCCAGGTGAGCAGCAGGTCAGGAAAACCGAACATTTGGAAGAACGTGCTGACGGCCCACAGCGGCGATGACGAGTTTCCTGGCACTACGAAAGGAATGAGCCCCGTTTTGTCCTTGATCGTCTTGAGCGTGTTGATCATTTCATCCGGCGTTTTCGGGAATTTCAGACCGTATTTATCAAAAAGATCCTTGCGGTATTGCCATGCCGTCTGCACCGGGATCGTCCGCTTATTCGGCAGGAAGTACAGCTTGCCATCGGAGAAACGCGTCGATTTGAGCACGGTATCCCATTCTTCGTTGCTCCAAATTTTCAGGTAATTCGGCAGCTTTTGCTTGATCTCGTCCAGTTCAAACGGGCGCAGGTAGCCCGCTGACATCCATTCGATCGATTTCCATTGATCGCGGGAGTAAGGGATGAACTCGGGTCCGTCTCCCGTGGAGAACAGCAGAGTCGTCTTGGTCGCCCAGTCGTTGCGGCTGTAGTCCTCAGCCTTGAACACAAGGTTGAATTTCTCTTTCAACATTTTCGCTTCCAATTCATCCTTAACCGTTGAGGCATCCAATATCGCTCTGGACACGGTAATCGTCAGTTCCTTGTCGTATTTGCCGGTTGATGAGGAAGATGCGGCAGTTGGCGATGCTGACGACGTGTCGGTGCCCTTGGAACAGCCGACGACCAGTGTGAGAGGCAGGATGATGGCTACCACAAGTGTAAACGGTTTCTTTAACATGTGTAATTCCCCCTTGGTTTCATAATCTTCGCAAGCTCAACCCTTCAACGAACCAATCATGACGCCTTTGACAAAATATTTCTGAATGAATGGATACAGGATCATCATGGGGCCGATGGACACGAACAGCGTTGCGTATTTGATCGACGTTACGTCCGTAGAAGCCATCTCGCTGGCCGATGCTTCACCCGCCTTGATGGATTGCATGAGCAGTTCCGAGCGGATGATGATCTGTCGCAAAACCATCTGCAGCGGGTATTTATCGGTATCTTTCAAATATAGCAACGAGGAGAACCAGGCGTTCCAATAGTTCACGGCATAGAAGAGGCCAATGGTAACCAATGCCGCCATCGATAAAGGCAGTGTAATACGTATGAAAATGACAAGATCGTTGGCTCCGTCCAAGTAAGCGGATTCATTCAGTTCTTCAGGAACCGCTTGGAAGTAAGACCGCATGATGATCAGGTAATACGTAGATACGGCCGTTGGCAGGACGATGGCCCAGAGTGTGTTGTAGAGTCCCAAGTTTTTTACGAGTATAAAATTGGTAATCATGCCGCCGTTAAAATACATCGTGATCAGCACGAACATCATGTAGAATCGGCGCAGCGTCAGTTTTTTTCGCGAAATGGCGTAAGCGAGCGAGGTCGTGAGCAGCATGCTTATCGCGGTGCCGAGCGTCGTATAGACGACCGAATTCAAGAAAGAATGGGGGACGGTTTTGGCTTCCCAGATGAGACGATATGCTTTTAGTGTAACATCCACCGGGAAAATCGTCACTTTGCCCAGATTATAAGCGGTCGGACTGCTGAGCGATGCGGATAATACATAGAGCACCGGGTAAATGGTCACGATCAGGATCACAATCATGACCGCGTGCACCACAATGTCCAACATTTTGGACGATAACGAATGATCTCGGATCATAGAATCACCTCCTTCGGTTTAGAATAAGCTGTTGTCGGTCGTCTTCTTCACGAACCAGTTGGCGCTCAGCAGCAGAAAAATGTTAATTACGGAGTTGAAAAATCCAACCGCCGTCGCGAAGCTGTATTCGCCGAACTCAAGCCCTCGACGGTACACAAACGTGCTGATCACATCCGATACTTCGTAGGTGACGGGAGACTGCATGAGCAGGACCTTGTCCGCGCCGAGCGACATCATTTTGCCGATCTGGAGCAGCAGCATGATCATAATTGTAGGCTGGATCGCCGGCAGGGTAATGTGCCAGATCATTTTCACGCGACTTGCCCCGTCCAGCGAGGCGGACTCATACATATCCGGGTTTACGTTCGTCAAGGCGGCGAGGTAGATGATCGCGCCCCACCCGAGCGTCGTCCAGATATCGGACAGAATGTACAACGGCCGGAACCATTCCGACAGCCCCATGAAATTGATCGGTTCCATACCGAAGACTTTGACGAGCAGCATATTGAACGGGCCGTCCTGGGGCGAGAGGAACATGAACAGCATCCCGACGATCGCCGGCAGCGAGATGAAATGCGGCAAATAGCTCACCGTCTGCACGAATCGCTTATAGAAACGGTTTCGTATCTCGTTCAGGAAGATGGCGAACAGGATCTGCAGCGGAAACACGAACAATAATTCGAGAAAGCTGAGCAGCAAGGTATTGCGGATGACCCGCCAAAAGTACATATGCTGGAAAAACGCCTTGAATTGATCGAAGCCGACCCAAGTGCTGCCCCACACCCCTTTCATCGGCTGAAAATCTTGAAACGCGATCAGGATGCCATACATCGGAACATAATTGAAAATCAGATAATACAGGACCCCCGGCAATGCCAATAAATGAAGATACTTCGAGCGCGCCCACCCTTTCTTGAACGCAGATGCCCAGCTGCTCCGTCTTTTCACCGGATCCTTGACAAGGGGCGCAACATGATTCACTTGCTTCAGCTCCTTTCATTTCGCATGATGATACGCTTTGAGCACGGGAGGCCGCCAAGGCGATTCCACCTGGTGGCGGAGCTTCCATCAGCGCTTACAGTCATCTTACAAAGCACCCTTCAAGCGCACAAGGTACATCTCATAAGCGAGGTACTCTTTCTTAGATTCCGTAAGGGAATGCGCGTTTTCTAAAAAAATGTACGGTCCCCGCAGCAGATGGAAGTGGTTTGTACGGGGGAACAGGGGTATGATCGACAAGAATGGGAGCGAATGGAGGCTCAATACGGAAAGAAAGCGATTGCAGCATGGCTCCTGAGGTTAAAAGGAGGTGGTTGGATGGAAGTTGGGGGAAAAGAATGAGCTAAGCTTCGGGATGGCTTAAAATTAGAGGAGGAACAAGATGAAGAAGAAGACGATTTCTTTACTGCTTACACTCCTGTTTGCGATGCAGCTGTTGCCCGCGTTACCGGCACAGGCTTCTTCGATTGGCATCAGCGATCTTACACTGAATAACCTGTGGTACGATTCCGTTACCTACGCCGTATATGACGACCTGCAAACCGGAAAGCCGATGTACGTCAACGATCCCTCTACGACGTTTTCCAACATCGGTCCTTATGCGGGGATGTCATTTATCCAAACGAGCGGCGGAACGGACCATAAGAACGAACCGACGAATCCCTTCCTTACGTTCGAGATTGACCAGGATGCCACGATTTATGTGGCCATGCACGCCGATAACGCTTCAACGGATCCATTCAACGCCGATTACTGGCTGACCCCGCAATACGGTTGGACGTATACGGGGAATACGATCGAAACCCAAATCAAGGATGCAGATGGCAACGTCACGGGGACGAACGTCTATCGCGTTTACTCCCGCACTTACAAGGCAGGGACCGTCGCCCTCGGTGGGAACCAAGCGACAGGGCATATCGGATTCGGCCGGATGTATTCGGTGTTGGTCGGTCCTGCGGTCGGCACGCCGCTGGATCCGCCTCCGCTGCCGCCAAGTGTAGTCCCCGGCACGATTCCCGCTTTTCCCGGAGCTGAGGGGGGCGGCAAGTTCGCCACAGGCGGACGCGGAACGGACGTGTACTACGTCACGAATTTGAACGATTCCGGCCCCGGCTCGTTCCGCGACGCGGTCAGCGAGAGCAACAGGACGATTCTGTTCAAGGTATCCGGGACGATCGAGCTGGAATCGATGCTGTACGTAACGGCCTCCAATTTGACCATTGCCGGGCAAAGCGCGCCTGGGGACGGCATTGCCTTTAAGAAGCATACCGTTGTATTCCAAGGCGATAACTTAATTGTTCGATATCTGCGTTTCCGTACAGGAGATGAAGCGGGCGTCGATATGGACGGCGTCACTGGGCGGCACCGTTCGCAGCTCATCTTCGACCATATCTCGGCGAGCTGGGGAAGCGATGAGTCGTTTTCTTTTTATCAGAACGTCGACTTCACACTGCAATACAGTACGATTGGCCCGACGATCGTAAAATCGAATGTGGAAGGCAAGGGGTTTCACGGTTACGGGGGCATCTGGGGCGGGGAGAATGCGACCTTCTACTACAACCTGCTCGCGCACAACGACAGTCGCAATCCCCGGTTTTCCGGCAAATCGATGGACGTCCGCAATAATGTGATTTACGACTGGGGCTATAAGAGCATGTACGGCCAGAACGACCGAGGCAACATGATTAACAATTACTACAAGGCCGGGATCAGTACCCAGGTGGAAGACCGGATGGCCGAGACGGATGTGGTTGATGCGAATCCGCCGTATAGCTCCCATATCGCACTTACCGGCAACAAGAGCGTCCGCCGGGACGGCAGCTTATCCGCCAGCAGCCATCCGAACAACTTTAGCGGCATCTACAAAAACCCGCAGCTGTTCGTCAGTACGCCGTTCACGATGCCGAACCCGTCCCCGCAGGACAGTCCTGACGTCGCTTACGAGAAGGTGTTGAATTACGCCGGCGCCAGCCTGAAGCGGGATGAAGTTGACAGCACACTCGTAAACGACGTTATTAACGGGACGGGGAGCGTCATCTATACGGCGAATAACGTATCGGCCGAAGATCAAGCGACCCTGGACGGCAAGCATGCAACGAAAGTGACGCTGCAATGGCCGGTGCTGCAAACGACTGAGGTACCTGCAGATACGGACGGCGACGGGATGCCGGATGTGTGGGAGCAGGAGCACGGATTGAATCCGAACAGCGCGTTCGACGGGAAAACGGATTTTACTGGCGACGGGTATACGAATTTGGAGAAATACCTGAACGAATTGACGATTGGCACCTTCCCCGAGGGCGTCGTTCCTGCAGTGCCGAAGGCTGTTGTTAGCGGGGCTCCTAGCGAGTTGCAAGCCAAGGCGTTGGATCGGGATTCGATCCGACTAGCATGGACGCCGGTGGCTGGAGCAGCCGGGTATCACGTCTACCGGGCGGCCAGCGTCAATGGTGCGTACACGAAGCTGACGACAACCGCGCTGACAGCTCCGGCATTCATCAACAACGGATTGGCTGCCGGGACGGAATATGCGTACAAAGTGACAGCTATTACCTCTAGCGGGGAATCTGCTTTATCGCTGCATGCAGCCGCCACGACGAAAGCGCCGCTTCAGCCGATCGCCGTCGATTTCAACGACGGAACGAACGGAGCGCCTTATTTCGCGCCGGCCGAATGGCCGACGGCCTGGACGGTATCGCCTATGCCGAGCTCTGCCGATAAGAGTCTCCGTGTCGCGCCTAATGCGATCGGGACATTCACGTACGATTTCACATCGACAGGCATGACCTCGCATCTTAAGTTCGATTACATGCGGGAGGCGAACTCTGATCTGGATAAACTCTTGTTCTATACGGGGACGAACTTTCTGGAGACAGTGTCAGATTCCGTCTACGGATTGCGCTATCGACTAGGGACGACGACCGAGTACCGCAATCTGATCCCAGGCTTCCAATTGAATACCTGGTATACAGTTGCGATCGATCTCGATTTCGTCGCCAATACGGTGACGTTCCGTACGGGGCCAAAGGACGAACCGCTGACCTTACGGGCGCAGGAATCGTATACGGGCGCAAGCTCCAAAATCAGCGCCATCCGCGTCTACAACCAGCGTTCGAGCGGTAATGTATACTTCGACAACGTGACATCTTGGAACGGGCCGACAGAACCGTCCGGCGTCATCGCCACCGCGCGAAGGAATGAAGTCGCGCTCAGCTGGAATGCGGTAAGCGGAGCCGACGCTTACGCGATCTACCGGGCAGAGAGCCTGGACGGACCGTACCGGAAGCTGGAGGTCGGAGCGATTACGGACACTTCCTACCGGAATAAGGGGCTGCTATCGGATACGACGTATTACTACAAGATCAGCGCCATCAACGCAGAGGGCGAATCACCAGCGTCGACTCCTGTGCAAGTGACCGTCGGCGGCCAGTCCTCGGACTTAATTGTCGATTTCAACGACGGTATAGTAGGCCAGCCGTATTCCGCCTATCCTACCGCTTGGCCGGCACCATGGCTGGTCGCAGCGGTGCCAAGCAGTGCGAACCGCAGCTTGAGCGTTCCGAACGGAGCGGCAAGCAACTTTGTCTATGACTTCATGGCCGAGGGGCCGACCGCGCATTTCAGCTTCGACTACATGCGGGAAGCGAATTTCAATGGCGACAAGATTCTGCTCTATACCGGCTCGAACTTCCTGGAGATTCAGACGGATACGGCGAACGGTCTGAAATACCGGCTGGGCACGAGCAGCACGTACCGCAATCTAATTCCGGGGTTCCAATTGAACACGTGGTATACGGTGACGATCGATTTGGATTTCACGACGAATACTGTAACATTCCGCACGGGAGCACAGAACGGCACGCTGACGCAGCAAGCCCAGGAATCGTATACGGCAGCGAGTCCCAAGATCAGTGCCTTCCGCGTCTACAACCAGCGGTCGGCGGGCAATGTGTATTTCGATAATTTCAATGTAACTAGAAATTAAGTCGTTCAAGGAGGCTATTCGATATGGAAGTAAAAGTGCTTAACACCTCGGATGAATTGGGGAAAATGGCGGCTGTACATGCGGCGGAAGTGCTGCGCACGGCGATCAAGGAGCGTGGCAGAGCCCGGCTTACGTTGTCCACGGGAGCATCGCAGCTCGATTTTTTCAAATATTTTGTGGAAGCGGATTTGGATTGGGGAAAGGTCGAGATGTTTCATCTGGATGAATACGTCGATTTGCCGGAGACGCATCCAGCCAGCTTCCGCAAATATTTGAAAGAGCGGTTCCTGGCCCATGTCGCTGTCGAGCGCTATGCATTCGTGAATGGCGAGGGCGATATTCGCCGCAATATCGAGGCATTGAACGCGCGGTTGACCGAAGCGCCGATCGACCTCGCCTTGATCGGCATTGGGGAAAATGCGCACGTCGCCTTTAACGATCCGCCGGCCGATTTCGATACCGAGGAGCCGTATCTGGTCGTTAATCTTGCCGAGTCCTGCAAACAGCAGCAGGTGGGCGAGGGATGGTTTCCTTCGAACGAAGATGTACCGAAGCAGGCAATTACGATGAGCATTCGGCAAATTTTGAAAAGCGCCGTCATTATATCCTGCGTACCGTATCGGGTGAAAGCGAACGCGATCAAGCTTACACTGGAGAATGAGTTGACGACTGATATTCCTTCCACGATTTTGAAAACCCATCCGCAGTGGACGCTTTATCTCGATCGGGAGTCCGCCTCGGCGGTGGATGCCGGACTATTAAATCAAGTATAAAAGCTGGGACCAACGCGGGAAGGTGAGCCAATGACATATAAAATAGCGGTCATAGGAGCCGGGCATAATGCCGAAGGCCATTTGAAGGCGATGCGTGAGCTGCGCGAGCGATTGAAGCCTGTTGCGGTAGCGGACATCCGGCTCGATCGGGCGGAGCTGCTGTCCGAAGCGGCCGGCATTGCGGCGTATACGGATTATCGCGAAATGGTGATGAGAGAGAAGCCGGATATCGTCGTTATTACGCTGCCGCATCATTTGCATAAGGAAGCGGCTATCTTTTGCGCTGAGGCGGGCTGTCATGTTCTTCTGGAGAAGCCAATGGCGCTGAACGTGCAGGAATGCAACGAGATCATGGATGCCGTACGGCACAGCAGCGTTCGACTGATGGTTGGCCATACCCAGCATTTCCTTGCGGAAAACTTGCTGGCGAAAAAGCTGATTAAAGACGAAAGCGAGCAATTAGGACAGCTAGTCATGATGAATGATACGCGCCACACCACGTATTACACGGCGGAACGCCCTGCTTGGTTCCTTGATAAGCAGCGTTCGGGAGGCGGCATCCTGTTTAATCTGGGCTCCCATTCCGTCGACCGGATCATGTGGTTCGGGAATGCCCCTATCGTAAAAGTCCGTGCTTCGATCAGTCATTACGGAGCAGTAGGGGACGTAGAGGGCAGCGGAGTGATCTTTCTTGAGAATGAGAGGGGCGTGCCTTCCACTATCGTACAGTCGGGGTATGGCGGCGTGCCGAGGAACGAGCTTGAGCTTGTTTTTACGAATGGCATGGTGAAAGTCGTTCCTGGCCAAGGCGTGTGGGTCAGCCGCAATGGCGTGTACGAGCAAATCCCGATTCCGCGCGTAGAGGCTCCCTTCGTTCTGCAGTTCCGTGAGCTGCTCGCAAGCATGGAAGAGGAGCGTGAACCCCAATGCTCGATGGGATATTCCAGAGAGGTTATTGCCGTTCTGGAAGGTATATACCGCTCGCATGAGCTGAAATCGGAGATGATTGTAAGGGAGGTGCATAGACGTTGAAATGGAAAGGCCGACTTGCGGATACGGGAACGTACGTTGAAATTACAGCGGAGGAGAGCGTTATTCGGTCTGTGACCGAAATCGGCGAACAAGAGAATGTTCCGTGGATCTCTCCCGGTTGGATCGATTTGCAAGTGAACGGCTTCGCCGGGTTTGATTTCAATGGGGAAGTGACAACGGCGGAGGACGTTATCGGTGTAACGAACGCTATGCTGGCAAGGGGAGTGACGACCTACCTCCCGACCGTAATAACCGGCAGCTCCAGGCGCATCAGTCAGGCACTAACCGCCATAGCGGAAGCTTGCGATTCATCGGAGATGGTCGGAGCCTGCGTCCCCGGCATACATCTGGAAGGACCCTATTTATCCGAAGAGGACGGTCCGCGCGGGGCCCATGACAAGGCGTATATCCGTAATCCCGATTGGACGGAATTTGCCGAATGGCAGGCGGCTTCGGGGAACCGGATCCGTCTCGTGACCATTGCGCCCGAACGGGATGGTGCTATTCCATTTATCGGCAAATTGGCCGAATCCGGTATTGTTGTCAGTTTAGGGCATACCCAGGCGACGACGGAGCAGATTGAAGCGGCTGTACAGGCAGGTGCGGTTCTCTCCACGCATTTGGGAAACGGTTCTCATCCCATGCTGCCGCGTCATCCGAACTATATGTGGGACCAACTGGCCAACGACGGACTGTGGGCAACTTTCATACCGGACGGCCATCATCTTGCTCCTAACGTATTAAAAGCCATGCTTCGGGCTAAACGCGAAAAAGCGATCTTCGTCAGCGACTGTGTAAAATTCGGCGGCATGCCTCCCGGGCGCTACGAGAGCAACATCGGCTCGGACGTCGAGCTGCATTCGAACGGCAGGCTGACGACGGCGGCAAATCCCGATATTTTGGCCGGTTCGGCACAATCTCTTGATTGGGGAATTGCGGCAGCGGTTCAACTGGCGGGGATAAGCCTCGGCGAGGCCATTGAAGCGTCAACCATCCGCCCCGCGACCGTGATGGGCTTTAGCAGGCTAGGCAGGCTGGCTGCAGGGATGGCCGCCAACCTGACATTGTTCGATTACCCGGCTTCCGGCGGAAAGCTGCATGTTCGAGAAACGGTGCTAAACGGAAAGACGGTTTATCTTGATTCTAGGCGTAATCATCATATAGATGGCTAAGATGAAGTCCTATTCGTGTTTATTTTAAAAAAACTGTTGCTAGGCAGAAAAATATCATGTATTATCTGGATAAAGCGCTTAACTCAAATGGTTAAGCGCTAACCTTTAAAGGATTAAGCGCTTAACCCATGCGAGTAGAAGGGAGATCTTCATGCGTACAATTCGACTTACGATGTCGCAAGCCTTGCTTCGTTTTTTGGATCAACAGTACGTTTCCATCGATGGGATGGAGACGAAATTTGTGCAAGGCGTCATAGGTATTTTCGGGCATGGCAATGTAACGGGAATAGGCGAGGCATTGGAACGAAGCCCGGGCAGTCTTACTTACATACAGGGCAAGAACGAGCAAGGGATGGTTCATACGGCAGCGGCCTTCGCCAAGCAGAAGAATCGTCAGCAAATCTATGCTTGCACGACGTCGATCGGACCTGGTGCGCTGAATATGATTACAGCAGCAGCAACAGCGACTGTGAATCGTATTCCTGTGCTTTTGCTTCCGGGTGATAATTTTGCTTCGAGGCAGCCTGACCCTGTGCTGCAGCAGCTGGAAGTGGCGAGCGATTATACGGTGTCTGCGACGGACCCTTTCAAGATGGTAAGCAAATATTGGGATCGCATTGTTCGTCCGGAGCAATTGATGACGGCAGCGATTCAAGCGATGCGGGTCCTGACAGATCCGGCGGAGACCGGCGCGGTTACGCTGGCTTTGCCGCAAGATGTGCAAGCGGAGGCGTATGATTACCCGGAAGTGTTCTTTGAGAAAAAGATTCATTATCTCGATCGCCGATCGCCATCCCGGGAATCGATTGAGCGGGCTGCCGCATTGTGTCAAGGCAAGCAGCGACCGTTGCTTATTGCCGGCGGCGGTGTTCATTATGCGGGAGCCGCGCAAGAGGTGGCGGATTTCGCAACGGCGTTCGGCATACCAGTCGCGGAGACGCAAGCCGGGAAAAGCGCGCTTGCCTGGAATCATCCGCTGAATGTCGGTGCAATCGGCGTAACCGGATCGCTTGCGGCGAATCTGCTGGCGAAAGAGGCGGATCTGATTATCGGCGTAGGAACGAGGTATTCCGATTTTACGACAGCTTCCAAATCGGCGTTTGCCAATCCGGATGCGCAATTTATCAATATCAATATTAGCGGCTTCGATACCGCGAAGCTGAATGGCATCGGCATTACCGCTGATGCGAAAGAAGCGCTGCGCGCGCTGCAGGAAAGATTAGCCGCCGGTTCTTTTGCAAGCAGCTGGGCATCGGCTTACATTGCTGAAGTGAAATCGGAGTGGGATGCGGAAGTAGATCGCTTGTATCGGATGGAGTGCCAGGAAGGCTTGGCACAGACCCATGCCCTGGGTGTTATCAATGACATGCTTGATCCTTCTTCGGTTGTGGTCTGTGCGGCAGGAAGTCTTCCCGGAGATTTGCACCGCCTGTGGCGAGCGGTGGAACCTAAAACCTATCATATGGAATACGGGTTCTCCTGTATGGGATATGAGATCAGCGGAGCGTTCGGTGTAGCGTTAGCGGAGCCGCATCGCGAGGTGTACGCCATCGTAGGTGATGGCAGTTATCTGATGCTTCATTCCGAATTGGTGACAAGCCTGCAAGAAGGGCGGAAATTCACGATTCTGCTATTCGATAATCATGGCTACCAATGTATCCATAATTTGCAGCGCAGCCAGGGAAGCGATGGCTTCGGCAATGAATTCCGCTATCGGGATGCGGGGTCCAATACGTTATCAGGCAATTACATGCCGATCGATTTCTCGGCACACGCTCGAGCACTGGGCGCGAAGGCGTTCAAGGCGACGAATGCGGAAGAGCTGAGATCAGCTTTGCTTGCAGCCAAAAAAGAAACGGTGACGACGCTGATCGAAATTCCCGTCGTGCCTGGCACTAACTCGGGGGGCTATGAGTCCTGGTGGAATGTCGGCGTGCCGGAAGTTTCTGTAAGTCCGAAAGTTGTTGCGGCGCATGAAGAGATGAGCAAACGCATTCAGGCGGCCAAACCTATTTAATTGATGCGAGGTGAGATCACGATGAAACAACTGCCGTTCAAGCTTGGCATTCACCCGATTAACTGGGTGGGAGAAGACGTCAAAGAGCATGGCGCAGATACGACATTTGAACAAATTGTAGATGATATTCAGGCTTTGGGTTTGACGGGGACGGAGATGGGACGCAAGTATCCGACCGATGTCACCGAGCTAAAGAAAGCGCTCTCAATTCGTGGGATCAGCCTGGTTTCGCAATGGAAATCCGTTCTGTTTTCGGATCCCGCTTTTCGGGAAGAGGAGTTGGCTGCCTACCGGAAGCATGCAGAGTTCCTGAAGGAAATGGGCAGCACGGTCATCTCGACAGCGGAAGTTGGCGGCTCGCTTCATTTTGACCCTCGCCGCACACCGAATGAGAAAGAAGTGCTTCGACTCGACGAAGCGGGCTGGAAGAGCCTGGCGGAAGGATTGAATTTGGCGGGGGAGATTGCACAGGAATACGGTCTGAAGCTGACGTATCACCATCACGGCGGAACCGTTGTCGAGTCGCCGGAGGAAATTGATAAGTTGATGGCGTTAACGGACCCGTCGCTCGTCTACTTGCTGTTCGATACCGGCCATGCCTACTATGGCGGAGCGGATCCGTTGACCGTCCTTCGCAAGCATTATGATCGCATCGCATATATTCATTTGAAAGATATTCGTCAAGCCGTGCTGGATGAGGCGCGTGCTGAACAAGCGGACTTCGTAACGTGCATCCGCAAAGGCGTGTTTACGGTTCCCGGCGACGGCTGTCTCGATTTCTCTCCTATCTTTGATGAATTAATGCTGAGAAACTATCAAGGATGGGCGATGCTTGAGGGCGAGCAGGACCCGGCAACGCACAATCCTTTCGAATATGCCCGCAATGCACTGCAGTTTATTCATACCCTACTCTCGAAGGAAGCAGGTAATCGACCATGACCTATGTTGTGTTCCCGCAAGCGAAACAGCTGGATTTTGTTGCCATCGGCAGACTTTGCATTGATTTGAATGCGAATGAAATCAACCGTCCTATGGAAGAGACGATGACATTCACCAAGTACGTCGGCGGATCTCCGGCCAATATTACGATTGGGATGTCCAGATTAGGGATGAAGACCGCTTTTATCGGTAAAATCGCCAACGATCAGATGGGCCGTTTCATCTCCAGCTATTTGGAGAAGAATGCGATTGATACGAGCAATGTGGTGACGGATTATACCGGAGCTACAACAGGACTTGCTTTTACTGAAATTAAGAGCCCGACGGATTGCAGCATTCTCATGTACAGGGATAACGCGGCTGATTTGAAACTAATGGCGAGAGAGGTTGATGAGTCCCTGATTGCCAAAGCCAAGGTGCTGCTGATCTCTGGTACGGCGCTGGCGCAAAGTCCTTCCCGCGAAGCGGTGTTCCAGGCGCTAAACTATGCCAAGAAGCATGGGGCGGTCATTGTGTTCGATCTGGATTATCGTCCGTACACGTGGACCTCTCCGGAAGAGACGGCGGTGTATTATAATTTGGCCGCCGAGAAATGCGACATCATCCTCGGCACGCGTGAAGAGTTCGATATGATGGAGCAATTCGAGCATAACCCGCACAAGGACGACAAAATTACAGCGGCCAAATGGTTCGATTACGCGGCGAAAATTGTTATTATCAAGCACGGCAAAGATGGCTCCATTGCGTATACCCAGGACGGAATCGGTCACCGCGCGAAGAGCTTCCCTGCCAAAGTTGTGAAAACCTTCGGGGCTGGCGATTCGTATGCGGCAGGGTTTATTTACGGCGTTATGCAAGGTTGGACGCTGGAGAAAAGCATGGAATACGGAAGCGCCGCCGCCTGTATCGTCATTTCGAGCCACAGCTGCTCGGATGCAATGCCGACGTCGGCACAAGTCGAGGCCTATATTGAGCGCTGCAATCGTGGAGAAATTATCGTTTCTTAAATTTACTACCATACCAAGGGAGTGTTAGCGAAATGACGCAACGACTGAAAAACTGGATTGGCGGCGAATGGGTCGCTTCAGCTTCGACACAATCAGAACCGGTCATGAATCCGGCAACGGAAGAAATTCTGTCCTATATTCCCATTTCGACCAAGGCGGAAGTTGATCAAGCGGTTCGCAATTCACAAGAGGCTTTCAAAACCTGGAGCCGTACACCAGTCCCGCGCAGAGCGCGCATTCTTTTTAAATACCAGCAGCTCCTGGTTGATAACTGGGAAGAGCTTGCACGAATCGTTACGCAAGAGAATGGCAAAAGCTACGCAGAAGCTTACGGCGAAGTACTTCGCGGCATCGAGTGCGTTGAATTCGCAGCAGGCGCGCCGTCGCTGATGATGGGCAAACAGCTTCCGGATATCGCCTCCAATCTTGAATCCGGCATGTACCGGTACCCGATCGGGGTCATCGGCGGGATTACGCCGTTCAACTTCCCGATGATGGTACCTTGCTGGATGTTCCCGCTTGCGATTGCCTGCGGCAATACGTTCGTCTTGAAGCCGTCCGAACGCACGCCGCACCTGGCGAACCGTCTGGCGGAGCTGTTCCACGAAGCCGGCTTGCCGGCCGGTGTGCTCAACGTCGTTCACGGCGCGCATGATGTGGTGAACGGGTTGCTGGAACATCCGGGAATCAAAGCGATTTCCTTCGTTGGCTCGCAGCCGGTCGCCGAATATGTGTACACAACGGCTGCGGCGAATGGCAAACGCGTGCAAGCGTTGGCCGGCGCGAAAAATCACTCCATCGTCATGCCGGACGCGAATCTGGCCATTGCGGTGAAAGAAATTACGAACGCGTCGTTCGGCAGCGCGGGCGAGCGCTGCATGGCGTGCTCCGTCGTTGTAGCGGTCGGCGATATCGCGGATACGCTGGTCAGCAAGCTGCTTGAAGCGGCGAACAGCATTACGATCGGCAACGGCAATGATGAAGGTGTGTTCCTGGGACCTGTCATTCGTGATTCACACAAGGCCCGTACGTTGAGATATATTGAGCTTGGTGAAAAAGAAGGCGCGATCATGATTCGCGATGGCCGTAAAGATGCGGCTACCGGTGATGCCGGTTATTTCGTTGGACCGACAATTTTCGATCATGTGCAGTGCGAGATGAAAATTTGGGAGGATGAGATTTTCGCTCCGGTGCTTTCCATCGTGCGTGTAGCCACGCTGGAAGAAGCGATTGAACTCGCGAATCGCTCCGAGTTCGCAAACGGCGCGTGTCTTTTCACGCAAGACGGCAGCAACGTTCGTCAATTCCGCGAAACGATTGATGCGGGCATGTTAGGCGTTAACCTGGGGGTGCCGGCGCCGATGGCGTTCTTCCCGTTCTCCGGTTGGAAAAAATCGTTCTACGGCGATCTGCACGCCAACGGTACCGACGGCGTGGAATTCTATACCCGTAAAAAAATGGTTACAGCTCGCTGGTAACAGAGAGCTCGACCGGGGGAGAACATGATGACACTTGTTTCGATGAATGACATGCTGGAGCAAGCCCTGGCTGGCCACTATGCCGTCGGGCAATTTAATTTGAACAATCTTGAGTTTACGCAAGCGATTTTGCAAGGAGCGCAAGCGGAACAGGCGCCGGTTATTCTCGGCGTTAGCGAGGCGTATATTCCCTACATGGGCGGATTGCCTTGCATTGCAGGCATGGTAAAGGCCTTGATCGCGCACTACGGGATTACCGTTCCTGTTGCGCTGCATCTGGACCACGGCACTTCGTATGACGTCTGCATTCAAGCGATTCATGCCGGATTCACCTCCGTGATGATCGATGCTTCTCATCATCCCTTGGCGCACAACATTGAAGTGACGCGTCAAGTTACCCAGGCTGCTCACGTACTCGGCGTCTCCGTTGAATCCGAAATCGGTCGGATAACCGGTCGCGAAGATGATCTGGTTGTCGATGAAGCCGAAGGGATGTATGCGGTGCCAGAGGACTGTGTCAGGCTCGTTCGAGAAACAGGCATCGATTGTCTGGCGCCTGCGCTCGGCTCAGTGCACGGTCCGTATCGCGGTCAACCGAAGCTGGGCTTCGAACGGATGGCTGAAATCCGGGCGATGACGGGCTTGCCGCTTGTGCTTCATGGCGGGAGCGGTCTTCCTGATGGCGAGATTCGGCAAGCGATTGCTTGCGGCACAGCCAAAATTAATGTGAATACCGATAATCAGATTGCGTGTACAACGGCGATTCGCACTTTTCTAAATGAACATCCAACTGCCTATGATCCTCGGAATTATTTGATTCCGGCTCGGGAAGCAATTACGGCTTCGGTCAGGGCCAAAATTCAATTATTCGGCTGCGCTGGTAAAGCGGGAGGGAACTAGGATGAAAAAAATGAGAATCGGTATCATCGGTGCCGGTCGAATCGGCAAAATCCATGCGGACAATTTGTTGCGGATACCAGAGGTAGAAATTATTGCGGTAAGCGATTTATTTGCCGGGCCGGAGTTGGACGCGTGGGCGGCGGCGCGCAATATTCCGCTCGTCACGAAAGACAGCAGCATTCTGATTCAGCATGCGGAGATCGATGCGATCTTCATCTGTTCTTCCACGGATACCCATGTACCGTTGATCGAGCAGGCCGCCAAGGCGGGCAAGCATATTTTCTGTGAGAAGCCGATCAGCATGGATATTGCACAAACCGAGGCAGCCATTGCCGAAGTGCAAAAGGCCGGCGTGAAGCTGCAAATCGGCTTCAATCGCAGATTTGATCATAACTTCAAACGTGTGCAAGAGGTCGTGCAGAACGGAGGAATCGGCGAACCGCACATTATTAAAATCACGTCCCGTGACCCGAATCCGCCGCATATCGATTACGTGAAGGTGTCGGGCGGTATTTTCATGGATATGATGATTCATGATTTCGATATGGCTCGTTATGTGTCCGGCAGCGAGGTCGAGGAAGTCTATGCGATCGGGAATGTGTTAATCAATCCGGATTTTGCTCAGCACGGCGACGTAGATACCGCTGTTGTCTCTCTGCGGTTTGCTAATGGGGCACTAGGTGTGATTGATAACAGCCGACAAGCGGTATACGGCTATGATCAACGCGTTGAGGTGTTCGGTTCCAAAGGCAGCGTTGCGGTAGCGAATGACCATCCGAATACGGCAGTCATTTCAACTGCGGACGCCATTGTCAGCGATAAGCCGCTGCATTTTTTCCTGGAGCGCTATCAAACGGCTTATATTGAAGAGACGCAAATGTTCATCGATGCGATTCTGAACGACAAGCCTGTGCCTGTCAGCGGCGAAGACGGCGTTCAAGCTGAACGTATTGCGTTGGCGGCCAAGCTGTCTGCTCGCTTGGGTCGTCCCGTGAAGGTGAGCGAAGCTTTGGAATTGCTGAATCAAAACGCGTAGCGGGAGGGATAATCGCAATGGCTGAATTGATTGTATCGCCGACTGCTCCTACGGAGGAAGGCCGTGTATTGCTCGTAACACCGGAATCGGCGGGGTGGCAGCATGTCGGTTTTGAAGTGGTGAAGCTGGAAGCCGGTCAGTCGGTGAGACGTGACACGGCAGACAACGAAGTATGTCTTGTTCTGGTAAGCGGCAAAGCGGATGTTCACACGAAGGATGAGGCATGGACGGGGATCGGGGAGCGCATGAGCGTATTCGAGCAGCTGCCGCCATACTCGGTATATGTGGCCAGCGGGGACTGGTACGAAGTGAAGGCCTTAACGTCACTGGAGCTCGCGATCTGCGCTGCCCCTGGCGCCGGAAACCATCCTTCCCGGTTGATAGCGCCTGGGCAAGTGGCCGTTGAAACGCGCGGTTATGGGAATATAGAGCGTTATATTCATAATATTTTGCCTGAGAACGAGCCTGCCGACAGCTTACTGGTCGTTGAAGTGTTTACACCGAACGGACATTGGTCCAGCTATCCGCCGCACAAGCATGATCGCGATGCGCTTCCGGAAGAATCTTTGCTGGAAGAGACGTACTATTTCCGTGTTCAACCGGAGCAGGGCTTTGCGGTGCAGCGTGTATATACCGATGATCGTTCGTTAGATGAAACCTTGATTGTGAAAAATGGAGAAGTTGTCCTCGTTCCTCGCGGCTATCATCCGGTATCGGCTCCTCCAGGCTATGATGTCTATTATTTGAATGTCATGGCAGGCCCTTCACGAACGTGGAAATTCCATAATGACCCTGATCATGCCTGGATCATGACCCCACCGGGTAAAGCATAGGGAGGTTGCAAATTCTGGGATGCCCCGTCATAATGATGGAATATTAACGAAAAATGGGGTATTCGAATGAAAGCGACCATTTACGATGTAGCCAGAGAAGCAGGCGTATCGATTGCCGCCGTCTCGCAGGTCATGAATGGCAAAGGCAAAATTAGCGAAGAACGCCGCGCTGAAATATTGAAAACAATGGAAAGGCTGAATTATCAGCCTAGTGTGATCGCATCCGCCCTTACCGGAAAAAAAACCTATACATTGGGATTGGTCGTTCCGGACATTTCCAACCCGTTTTTTGCTGAAATTGCAAGAGCGGTGGAGGATCAAGGGCATGAGATGGGGTATAGCCTGATCATCTGCAGCACGGATAACAAAGATGAGCGTGTTGAGCGCTATTTAACGCTGCTTCAGCAGAAAAGTGTAGACGGCATGATTATCGGAACCGGTATGGATAATAAAGATATGCTGAAGCCGATTATGGATCGCGCGATTCCTGTCGTCATGATTGCCCGGGAAATGCAAGACCTGGCGCTGCATACCGTCGTTGTTGACGATTTTGTTGGAGGCCGTATGTCCGCCAGCCATTTGATAGCGTTGGGGCATAAACGCATGGCGATTCTTGCTGAGCATTCCAAAGTCACGAGCAGCCGTGAACGGGTCAAAGGCTTCTTGCACACGCTGGGCGAAGCAGGCATAACGCTCTCCGACACAAGCGTGCGCAATTGCAGCTACACCGTTGAGAATGGCAAACGCGAAGCATTATCGCTATTGGAGCAGCCCGCAGCTGTAAGACCCACGGCGCTTTTCTGCTGCAATGATATGCTGGCGATCGGCGCCTTGCAGGCTGCGAAGCAGCTCAAGCTCCGTGTGCCGGAGGATGTATCCGTCATTGGATTCGATAATACGATTCTGGCTTCTGTAACCGATCCGCCTCTAACAACCATTGCCCAGCCTATTGAACCGATGGGGAAACAAGTGGTTGACTTGCTCCTGATGGAGCTGAAGAAAAGATCGCAAGACAAACAACGTGTTGTGATGCGGCCTGAGTTGATTGTGAGACAGTCAACAGGAGCACCGGCAACGCAAGGATAGATCTGAGCAAGCTGACGCACTGTATTTGGGGCGCGGCTTGCTTTTTTTGGGATCGCCATTGTTCGCTGTCCGCGCAATTGATTATCGCAAGCCTTCCCCTTGCAACTCCTGTTATGTATATTCATAATGAAGAGACAACCCATCAACAAATGAATGAGGAATTCAGGCATGAAAGCAACGATCTATGATATCGCCAAAGAAGCTGGCGTTTCGATAGCAACGGTATCGAAAGTGTTGAACGGCAAAGGGAAAATTAGCGCGGAGACGAGTAAGGCTATATATGCCATCATGGAGCGGCTTAATTATCAGCCCAGTGTAATCGCGACGGCGCTGACAGGCAAAAAAACGTATACGCTGGGGCTGCTCATCCCGGATATCTCCAATCCCTTTTTCTCTGAAGTCGCCAGAGCTATCGAAGATCAGGGGGAGCACCTGGGCTATAGCGTCATCATGTGCAGCACAGATAACAAAGATGAGAAAGTCGAACGATACATTTCGTTACTGCAGCAAAAGCAAGTGGACGGCATCATCATCGCAACCGGTATCGATAACAAGGACATTGTTGAGCAGCTGTTGGCAAAAGGGATTCCCGTCGTCCTTCTGGCCAGAGACATGCCGCTGATAGCCGTGAATACGGTGGTCGTTGACGATTACGTAGGAGGCTGTCTGGCAGCCAGCCATCTGATCGGGCTGGGCCATCGCAAGCTGGCTGTCATCGGTGAGAAAGACAGCGTCAGGAGCAGCCGAGAGCGTATCAGAGGGTTCAGGCAAACGATGGAGGATCACGGCATTGCCCTGCAGGAAGGGTTCTTAAAAACTTGCGACTACAAGGTGGCGGACGGCAAGAAGAAAGCGTTGGAATTGCTGCAGTCAGAGGACTCGCCAAGCGCCATTTTCGCTTGCAATGACATGTTGGCGGTAGGCGCCCTTCAAGCGGCGAGAGCAGTCGGGAAAAAGGTACCCAACGACCTGTCCATTGTCAGTTTTGACAACACCCTATTATCGGAGGTGGCGGATCCGCCGTTAACCACGTTGGCTCAACCTATAGAGCATATGGGTAAATTAGTTGTGAACATGATTGTTGAGGAGCTGCATGGCTCAAATAAAGTGAAACAACGAACGGTACTACGGCCTGAGTTAATCATCAGGGGCTCGACTGCCGCGATGATTCGTTCATAGATTCGTTCATAGCCAAAGAACCTCTCTTCCACGAATATAGTGGAGGAGGAGGTTCTTTGTAATTCAGCCAGGTGGCGAACGGAATGATCACAGTTCACCTCGTGCAGTCAGGTTCTTTCCCACATCAACGATCGCAAGTTCTGGCTGCCCAAAGCTCTAATTGCTGACGTCCTTCGGGGGAAGTATCTCTCACATGAACGGCAAATCCGCAGGACAGGCCGTCTGCTGCCGGAATCAAGGAGCTTCTCGTTAACGCAGACACTTGCCCTTGAATATGAGGGAGTCGTACCGGAGTGCTGCCAGGCTTGTCCCAATAGTACACGTTCCCCTGAACGAGAGCGGCCAGCTTCTGATCTCCTAATACTAGAAGTTGATGGGAGAATAAGTCCGGTATTTCTAAAATCGATTTGTCCTGAAAAGGAAACCAATAGACGGCTTCAAAGCCATCCGCACTCCACAGCAGAAAACGGATACGATGGTTACTGCGAATAACCGCGGCCTGGGCAGCTCCCCAAATGTCAAAATAGAGAACGTCTTCGAGTTCGAAGTGAGCCTTCTCGCTGAGTCCGTCCCATTTCCAAAGGGTCCCATCTTCACATAGAATCCACAAATAGGCGCCAGCGGCCATAAGTTGATGCGGCCGGGCTTGCAAGGTAAGCCGTTTAGAGATGCTGTCGTCCTTCTGCCAGGGAAAGAAATGCTGAATGGTGTAATTGCAGGCGATCCAAACGCCCCCGTCAGGATGAGGAGCCATACATTGAACGGGTTTCTCCATCACCCATCTTTGCTGCGGCCATTCGGCGTCAAAGCTTCGCGTAAAACGCCACGGACTCGATAAATGGGACAGCCCCACATAGTTATCCCAGGCCATCCATAAATAATCTCCCGACACAGCGAGTGCTTGCAAGGGCTCGCCGATATGCAAGCACCCTTTGACGGCTTCTGTATCTGTCTCGACTTCCCATGTGAATCCATCTTGTGTAGAAACAAAGTATTTGCCAGGCTCTACGAGATGAAGGCCTTGCGGGAGGGCAGGTTGCTCACCAACTGAATTGAACGCAATACGCTCAAGAATTGTTTGTGAATCCGGTATAGGCATCGACAACTTGGGGAGTGGTTGCCATTTGGTTGAGTGAATCATGCAACTCAGCGAGTTGTTATAATTGAAAGCGCCTTCATTTGTGATGGAGCGCTGCACGTGATCCAGGGTAAGAACTTTAACGGAATGACTGGATATATCAATCATGCGGGAAAGTCTTGATCCATCGCGCGTACAGGTGCCATGAACGCCTGTAAGGAAGAAGTGGGTACCATTTCGAAAGGTATGGGAATCGATGTAGCTGTGTCCAAGATGATAATGAGCGGAGAACCACATGACGATTTCCGGATATTGTTCATAGAGCTGCTTCCAGCGATAGGGGTCGTGATTTTGGTCCAGATAAGCATTGGTTGATTTAACATGAACACGAGGGACAGTACGTAGGCCGCAGCCGATAGGAGGAGCATGCGTAAAGAAGATGACGGGGACGCCAGGTCTCCGATCCAGTTCGGTAATAAGCTCCGCGAACTGCTCATCGGTTGCAAAACATTCTTGCACACTGTAACAGGAGTCGGCAGGCTGAGGTTCCGTAGAAGCAAAAAATAGTCTGAATTCATCAAATTCCATGACGCCATATGGCTTATCCAAATGAAACATCTGTTGGAGCGCGGATTCCATCGTGCCTTTGGGTTGGCTGCCAGTTCCCGATTCCCGCTGCAGATCATGGTTTCCCAAGATGGGACGCTTTGCAGCGTTAAGCATATCGAGAAAAGGCTTCACTTCAAGGAGTCCATCCATACTGCCGATAAATGCTCTGCTGCCGAAATCTCCGAGTGGGATAACGAGATCGGGAACGGTGTTGTTTACGTCTTCCATGGCTTTGCGGGACAACTCATAATGATTTGGATCCAAGTGAAAATCGCCAATGACTATGATTCTCAAGAGGCTGCCTCCCCAATTCAAATTTTATTATGAAGATTATCAGCATTTGGTGAGCGCGTCAATACTAAGGTTAACCGGTTACCTAGATTCAAGCAAGTTTCTGCTGTACAGGTATTCCCAGCATTGAAATTAGGGGTTGACAGTAAAATGAGAAATAAGTTACTATGTTGGTAACGTTACCGGAAACGTTACCAATGCATTGATGGCCACCATTTAGAGAGTGATATTCTGTCGAGGTAAGCGCTAACCTTGGCGAAAATGTTTACTAGAGGAGGGGTTGCAGTACATGAGCACCAATGAAGTGCAGTTAAACGATGAAGGGAAAACCAAGGCCCGACGTCTGATTGATGTGAACAATATCAATAAGCTGCCTAAGCGGTTCCGGATGACAACAACACCGCTTCAAGCGGAGGGAGCCGATCTGCCTGATCTGGCAGGATTAGCAGAGCTAAAGGCATCGGGAAGCGGGATGTTTTCCCAAAAGGGGCTTCACTGCATGAAAGAAGCAATTGGCTATCCGTCGGTTACGATTGTTGATCTGCGTCAGGAAAGTCACGGATTCGTAAATGGGATGGCAGTTAGTTGGTACGGCCTTAATAATAACACGAATAAGGGCTTGCAGGATGAAGAGGTGCTGAGGGAAGAGCGCCGGCTGCTGGATAATCTGGCGGCAGATTTGGTCATTAATTTTGACCACTTAGAAGGAAAATCCGTTCAATTGGAGGGTCCTTTGACAGGTCCCAGGACGGTGCTAACCGAAGAAGAAATGGTGACGAGGGAAGGTCTTCGTTATCAGCGGTTTTTTGTTTCCGATCATCACCGTCCGCTCGATCGTGTTGTCGATCAATTCATTACATTTGTGAAAGCGCTCTCGGATGATGTGTGGCTGCACTTTCATTGTCGCGGAGGCGTAGGCAGGACGACTTCCTTCCTACTCATGTACGATATGTTGCGCAATGTTGGAAAGGTAAGCAAAGACGACATTATACGCCGGCATATTCTCATTGGCGGCAAAGATATGACAGATGCCGATCCGAATGATGTGCTCAAGTATGCTCCGGCCATGGAACGTCTCGCCTATATTCATAAGTTCTATGAGTATTGCCTGCATAATTATCAGGATGGTTATTCAACGAGCTGGTCGGAATGGCAAGCCAACGCGGATTCGGCCTCTTAGCCCAATGAGTTCACTTGCCAAACGTAATCTTGTTGAGCATGGAGAGCGTTCACGAGGCGCTCGGATTTTCAAGCCAGCAATTCGATTCATGAATAAGCTAAGCTTTTTGCAGAAATTTATGGTCGTTGGCATGATCTTCATGGTTCCCGTTATTGTATCGGCCTATTTTTTCATATCCGATGTAACGGATAATATCCGGCTGACTTCGAATGAAGCGGGCGGGCTTGAACCGATAACGCTGTTGGCTGAGCTTCAGCTGGAAATCGAGACGCATCGCAGTTACGCCATTCAGTATGTGAACGGCATACCTGAAATGAAACCGAAAATGGATGAGCAGAAGCTGGCTGTTGAACAGAAACTTGAAGCTTTGAAAAGCTGGAATGATGTGCATAGCGGCTTATATAAGACGAAAGATCTCTGGGAAACGCTGCAGGAGGATTGGTATTATACCAAGCTTCAGCTGGATAAAGTCAGCTATCGTCAAGCGATTGAAACACATAAACAATTAATTCGCGATATCGCGGAATTCTCGCAGCAAGTTGTTGACGTATCTCAGTTGAATGTAGAAACACATCCGCAGGTTCGTCTTCTATTAAATACTGCGAATCAATTGCTTGTGCAAATGGAGAAGACGAATTTACTTTCCTCTGTTGGGCAGAGCTCGATTGTTGCCGGGATGCTCTCTGAAGTAAATATGAACATATTAACGGAAGAAGCAACGTTCAAATATCTGCTGCTGGTGAAATCGAACTGGGAGGAGCTCCCTGACAAGCGAGGGAAGGGGGCGCTGGAACCCGCGCATGCCGCGTTTCAGGAAAGCAGCTATCAGTTGCTGAACAGTGTGCAGCGGCTGCAGCTTTCAAAGGATAAGCCTGCCGGATGGGATGGGGCAGCCAACTTTGCGCAAGTGGGTGAGAAGGCGTTGCAGACCGGAGCGGTGCTGTATCGAGCGGTGTTAACCCAATTGGATCGCAGCGTGCAGGCCAGATTAACGACGTATCGCTGGCAGCGAAATTCCCTGCTGGGCATTGCGCCAGGGTTCGTTGTACTTAACTTGTATTTGTTCTTATCCTTGTACATGTCGATACGGCGGACCGTGCAGCAACTTGCTGCATGCTCGTCGAAGATGGCTACCGGGGACCTGACTGTCCGAGTTCCACTGGAATCAAGGGATGAGCTTCGGACCGTATGCGAATCCTTTAACGGCATGGCCGATTCCTTCACGACGATAATCTCAGTTAATCTCAAAGCGGCGGAGGAAATGTCTGCTTCTGCCGGCCACTTCATGCAGGGCTCAACCGTATCCGCCCAGACGAGCAGGGACATCTCTATGGCGTACACAAGTATAGCTGGAGGCGCACGTACGCAGCTGGGATATGCGAAGCAGTCGGCTGAGCAAATGACTGAAATGGCCTCAGGCATTCAGCATGTGACTACGAGCACCTCTTTTGCTTCAGAGGAAGCAATGCGAACGTCTCAGGAAGCAGAGACAGGCCTTGCATCGATCTATGCAGCGGTTCAACAGATGGGGCAAATCAAGGATTCTGTCAGTCGGCTGGAAGACTTAATCTATCTTTTCGAAGCCAACTCGGTAGAGATTGGCAAATCCGTGAGGGATATTCAGGAGATTGCCACCCAAACCAATCTGCTTGCGTTGAATGCGGCTATTGAAGCGGCTCGTGCTGGCGAGCATGGCAAAGGTTTTGCTGTGGTGGCTACCCAGGTGCGCAAGCTATCGGATCAGTCCAAAGCTGCTGCGGGGCGGATTACCAGTTTGGTCGGGGATATTCAAGGAACTGCAGCCGCAACGGTTATTCGCATGAAGGATGGGGTCGTCGAGGTTGATAAAGGAATCCGACTGGTTGATCAGACAGGCAATCAATTCAAAGGCGTACTGCAAAGCGTTGAGCATCTATCAGGGTTGATTCAGAGCATTTCCGCTACTTGCGAGCAGTTCTCAAGCCATACGGAGGAAGTGGCAAGTTCATTGCAAGAGATGCTTGTCATCGCACAAGAGGCTTCCGCCAGCGCGGAACAAGTGTCGGAAGCTTCTTCCATGCAGCTCGTTACGGTGCAGAAGCATCTGGAATCTGCGAAGGATCTCGAGAATTTATCCAAGCACCTGCAGGAAAGTATGATGACATTCGCTATCTGAACAGTGGCCTAACCAATGTTTCGGTTGACATGATGAAGGGCTATGACATACAATTTTGGTAACGTTACCGGAATCGTTGCCAAAGGAGAAATACAACCATGCCAACCATAAAAGATGTAGCTAAATATTTAGGCGTATCCGTCTCGACCGTGTCTAGAGCACTGAACAATCATCCTGATATCAAGCCAGATACAAGGCATGAAGTACTGGAAGCGATGAAACGAATCAATTACACGCCGAATGCCGTGGCCAGAAGCTTGATCAGCCGAAAGTCCAACACGGTAGGTTTGATGATTCCTGATATCACAGACCCCTTCTTCTCAGCAATGGCGCACGATGTTGAAGAGGTGTTAACAGATAACGGCTATCAGGTTGTGTACGTGAACACCTCACGGAAGTCAGATAAAGAGAAGCGTTTCTTAACAAGTGTCATGGAACGCAAGATGGATGGCATAATTGTAACACCGGATTTTCTGGATGAAGAAGCTTTAGATATGCTGCGCCGCTTGGAAATCCCTGTGGTGTTCCTCCGCCGAAGACCGCCTCAGGATCTAGATATGCCCTTTGTTGACGTTGACCATTATGAGGGTGCTTGTCATGCGATGGATTATTTCTTCTCGTTGGGACATTCGCGAATCGGATTTATGGGGATGCCGAAATATTCGTTCACCGGTCAGGAACGATATCGGGGTTATGTGGACAGTTTGAAGAAACGCGGATTGGAACCAGACCCGAAAGGGATCGTATGGGAAGGTCGAACAATAGAGTGCGGGCATAAAGCTATGAGCAAGCTGATGGGAGAGTTTCCTTCGATGACGGCTGTCTTCGCTGCCAACGATTTGCTTGGTATAGGCGCGCTGGAATGGTTAGCGGAGAATCGACTATCCGTGCCTGCGCAAATGAGTGTCATTGGCTTTGATAATCTGGAAGTCTCGAATCTTCACTGGATTAAACTGACGACCGTTGCTCAGCCGCGGAAGGAAATGGGCCGCAAGGCGGCTGAAGTCCTCCTGCAGATGTTGACAGAGAACAAGTTGACTGCGCAATCCATTTTGTTGCCAACCGAACTTATCATTAGAGATACTTGCACTTCAGCAAGTGCAAGTGACCATTAAGTTTTGAGTCTTGGGGGAATCGGATAGATTCCTCTTGTTAGAAAAAATGTGAACGCTTACTTTCCTGCATAATTCCAGAAAGAGGAAGTGGATTCGATGGAAAGCACATCTGTACAACCAGATGAACATAAAATACGGCTGATTGTTGAAAGTATGGGCGATAGCCTGAAGCTCCCGAAACGGTTTCGGATGTGTGTTGACGCTTTAACCGCCGATTTGAAAGCGTTTCCTGATCTGGGCGGCTTCAGAGAGCTTCGAGCCTCCGCCAGCGGACAGTATGCCCGCCAGGAGCTGCGGTCGATGAAAGCCGCAATTGGCGAACATCCCATTGTTCTAGTGGATTTGCGCCAGGAAAATCACGGTTTTGTCAATGGGATGGCTGTGAACTGGCATGGCTTGCATAACGGGGCCAACAAGGGCTTGAGCCCTGATGAGGTGCTGTTGAAAGAAAGCGAGCTGCTTAGCGGACTGCGTCAGCAAGCCTCGATTACTTTCGATACGCTGAAGGGAAAGTCCGTTGATATCGGTGGTCCTGTACAGGGCGAGAAAGAGATTCAAAGCGAGGAAGAACTGGCAGCGGCGGAACACCTCCTATATATGCGTTTCTTCGTTACGGATCATCATCGTCCTTCAGATTCCGAAGTGAATCGATTCATTGCCTGGGTAAAGGAGCTTCCCAATGGCGTATGGCTGCATTTCCACTGTCGCGGGGGTGTGGGCCGAGCAAGTACGTTTTTCACGATGTATGATATGATGCGCAATGCGGGAAAGGTCACCTTCAAGGATTTGACCGAGCGTCAACGTTTGATTGGTGGCAGGGATTTTAAGAGAATGGACCCGGAAGATACTTACAAGTATGAGCAGGCACTTGAACGTTTGAAGTTCATTGAGCAATTTTACGTGTATTGCAAGGCGAACATGGATGAGGACTATCAACGCTCATGGTCAGCATGGAAGGTTTTACAGGAAAATGAGAATCTCACATCAAGTTCAGAATGATTTGGTTGAAATTGCAGTGTTTAAGTTGAAAAATCCAGGAAAGAGGTGCTTTATGAAAAAAGCGAGAAATTTTTCCGCATTATTACTAACCTTCACCATGGTACTTGCAGCATGCAGCAATTCAACTTCAACCCAGCAGAACAGTACAACCGCGCCAAAGACAGATGCCAAGAAGTCCGAGTGGGCGGAGAGTGTTGGTCTTTATAAAACGGAGACTGTAGACGAACTCTACGAAATGGCTAAAAAGGAAGGCAAAGTCACGGTTTATTCCACATCCGGCAGAATCAACGACGTCGAGAAAACGTTTGAAAAGAAGTATCCGGGGATTCAGGTAGAAACGTTCGATCTCAAGTCGAATGCCATTATGGATAAAATGATTCGTGAACAGGACGCAGGTGTCTTTAATGCAGACCTCATTCTAACCAAGGAAGTTGGGGGTGGCATCGAAGAAGAGCTCGTCAAGAAAGGCCGTGTATTCAAGTATTTGCCAAGCGATATTGCTGAGAAAGTGTATGAGCCTTGGAGAAGCAAGAGCATTGCATTCGTACCTTATCTGGAATTCCGCACCTTGTTTTATAACACGGAGCAGAATAAAACACCGCCCGTCACGAATTGGTGGGATTTGACCACGCCTGAGTGGAAGAACCGGGTCCTGATGGTCGATCCGCTGCAATCTCCCGCGCAGATGGATATGTTTGTCGCTTTTGTAGCTAATTCCGATGATATGGCGAAAGCGTATAAAGAAAAGTTCGGTAAAGATATTGTGCTGAATGGAACGAAAAACGCAGGCTATGAATTTTTACAACAATTTTATAAAAATGTGATTCTGGTTAAAAGCAGCGGCGATGGTCAAGATGCAGTCGGCAAGGCATCTCCCAACAAACCGGCTCCTGTATTCATTGGGGTTTCCGGCGACATCCGTAAAATGGCCCAGAACAACTTGAAAGCCGATATCGTGTGGGATCTCAAGCCTAAGCTGTCTGTTGTTGACGAAGGCTTGCTGCTCGTTGCGAACAAAGCGCCGCATCCCAATGCTGCGAAGCTGCTGATGCGCTGGATTGCAGGGGAAGCCGACGGTAAAGGGGAAGGAACTGTGCCATTTAATGAAGTGGGTTCGTGGATGACACGCTCGGATGTAGCTACCAAAAACGCTAAAAAAGTAAATGAAATTAATGTTTGGCAGTATGACAGTGAGAAGTTTTACCCGATCTATCAGGATGTTGTGAATTTCTGGATAAAGAATCAGTAACCATTTCGGATTGGAGTGTGGAGCATGCTAGGTTTTTCAATACAAGCACCCGTATTTCTAGGCAAGCCAAGTAAAGACAGCACGAATGACTTGATTGCACACTACGACAATGAAGAGAATTTTTTGCAAGCCTTGAAGTCAGCCGGGGTCAGATCGATTGAAATCCGCATCCTTCCTCGAGGGGCGGATGAGCGTGCCTACCGCGAGTTGATTCAACGAATCTGGGACGCCGGTTTGCAAATAACGATCCACGGTCATGTGGCGGGTGAATTTCCAGGCTCCCGCTTTGCCGAAATTTACCCGTCGATGCGTTATATTTTACAGCACTTTCACAAGTATCAAAGCCAGCTAACGATGGCTCTGCATGCGTTTGATGCAAAGACGGGCTTGGAAGAAGAGCTTCACCAACAGACCGTACGGCTGCTGCATGAATGGGTCGCCATCATTAACGCTGAGCAGCTGCCTATGAAGATTGCGGTTGAAAACAATCGCAAAAAAACAATCAAAGTGGATCCGGGAGATTCCATTGACGGCGTGCTTCGCATTGTGAACGAAGTGGAAAGCTCTGTCGTGGGCATCACATGGGATATGGGGCACTACTACTCGAATCTCATGGATCAACGGGGACTGAAGACCGCGCCGGACACGCATATACTGGATCTTCCGCCGGCAGCCTTCCTGAAACATGTGTATCACACCCATATTCACGGTCTGGGTCTGACAGGCACGCATAATCCGCTGACGCAGTCGAGAAGCTTGCCGCTGGAGCATTATGTTTCCGCTCTCCAAGAAGCAGGCTACCAAGGTGTTTACAATCTGGAGCTGACGATGAACAAATTTGATACGGACCAGACTTTGCACGAACACGTATTGGCTTCCATACGAAGATTGAAGGAAGCTACATCATGAACCAACCGTATATGAATGTCGGGTTGAAATGGGGGATATAGCCGGTGAGCAAACTTGAATTAACGAAGCTGCCCGCTTCCAGATTTAGAATGGCCAGGGCGAAAAATATATTGAAAAGCGTGCTTACGAATCCGCTGCACTTGATTAGTCTGATTGCAATCATCTTCTTGGGATATACCATCGTGATACCCATGTGGGAAATTGTGTCGCATACGTTTACCTGGCATCCTGAGGACCTTCGTGCCAATAAAGGAGCGATACCTGGCAATCTGACCTTGTATCACTGGGCGCATGTGATGTACAGCGATCTCAGTTCGTCGATCTTCTATAAGCCACTGTTAAACTCTTTCAACATTGCCGTTTTTGTTTCCTTCTTCTCTTTGCTTGTTGGCGGCGGGCTGGCGTGGTTGGTCACACGGACCGATCTGCCTTTTAAAAAGACGTTTGCTTTTCTGGCTATTATCCCTTACATGCTGCCATCCTGGATCAAGTCGTTTGCATGGCTGATCGTATTCAAAAATGATCGCGTCGGCGGTACCCAAGGCATGCTGCAATATGTATTTGGCATTAATCCGCCTGATTGGGTTTCCTACGGTTTTTTACCGATCTCTATCGTGCTCGTCGGTCATTATTATACCTTCTTTTATTTGCTGATTGCGGTTTCGCTCAGCTCGATCAACAGCAGCTTGGAGGAAACGGCGGATATCCTGGGGGCAAGCCGCTTTACAATTCTCAGGAAAATTACGTTTCCGCTTGTGCTACCAGCCATCTTGTCCGCATTAATTTTAACCTTTTCCAAAAGCATGGGGACGTTCGGGGCAGCTGCCTTTCTTGGACTCCCTGTCAAATACTTTACGATCGCGACGATGTTATACGGAAGTATGAAAAACAGAATGATCTCCGATGCCTACGTCCTGAGTCTTATTCTGATCATCATTTCGTCTTTGACCATTTACATCAATCAGAGGGCGATAGGTAAACGCAAAAGCTATGCGACCATCGGCGGCAAGGATTCACGTAAAAGTTTGACTCCGCTCGGTTTTTGGATAGCGCCATCCGTCATCCTGGTCTTTCTATTCATGTTTAGTGCAGGAATTTTCCCCATGCTGCTTCTGCTTTGGCAGACATTCATGCTCCAGGACGGCAACTACAGCTTAAGTAATCTCACAACGCATTACTGGTTCGGCGATTCAGACTTCTCGATTGCTTCCGGCGAGGTTGGCATCCTGAAGAGCGAAACGATTCTGCTGGGGCTGAAAAACTCGTTAACCATCGCATTTGTGGCGGCTTCCGTTGCAGCGGTGATGGGGCTCATCTTCGGTTATGTGATCTCGAAAACCAGAAAAACGCTTTCCGGCAAGCTGGTTGAGCAGCTTTCGTTTATGCCCTACCTGATTCCGGGTATTTCTTTTGCTGCAATTTACTTGTCGATGTTCGCTCAGCCGAAGCTGCTGCTGCCTGCCCTATATGGGACGCTCGCGCTTGTTATCCTGATTACGATTGTTAAGGAACTGCCATTTGCGACGAGGTCCGGAACGAGTACAATGCTGCAAATCAGTGGTGAGCTGGAGGAAGCAGCCAAACTTCATGGCGCATCGTGGCCTCGAAGATTCCTGAACATCATCATGCCTCTGAGCCGTAAGGGCTTGCTTAGCGCTTTCCTGCTTCTGTTTATAAGTGCTATGAAAGAGCTCGATCTGATTATCCTGCTGGTTACCCCAAAAACGAGCACACTCACGACACTTACATTCCGCTATGCGGAGAAGGGCTATCAGCAGTATGCCAACGCCGTTGTTATCATCATCATTACCTTAATCATGCTTACTCATTTTATCGCCACGAAGTACGGCAAAGCAGATCTTTCGAAGGGCATAGGAGGTTAGTTGCACATGAGCGGCATTAAACTGACAAAAGTAAACAAATACTTTGATCATAATCATATTCTGAAAGATCTGGACCTCTATATTGAGGACGGCGATTTTATGACGCTTCTGGGACCTTCCGGTTGCGGGAAAACGACAACACTCCGCGTGATCACAGGTTTGGAGAATCCGGAAGAAGGCACGCTGAGCATTAATGGCAAGGAAATGGTGAACGGCGCCAAAAAGTACTATGCCCCGCCTTCCAAGCGCGGTCTGAACCTGGTGTTTCAAAGCTATGCACTCTGGCCGCACATGACGGTTTTTGATAATGTGGCGTTTGGTCTTTCCATCAACAAATTGCCCAAGGCGGAGATTCGTTCCAAAGTTGAAAGCGCATTGGAGAAAATGCGGATTATTAAATACAAGGATCGCTATCCATCGGAGCTGTCTGGAGGTCAGCAGCAGCGGGTAGCCATTGCCCGGGCCATCGTCACAGAACCTAAGATCCTACTGCTTGATGAACCTTTGTCTAACCTCGACGCCAAGCTGCGTCTGGAGATGAGAGCGGAGCTCAAGAGACTCCATCGCGAGCTGAAAACGACGATTGTGTATGTGACGCACGATCAGGTCGAGGCGCTGACGATGTCAACCAAAATTGCGGTATTTTTTGAGGGCAACCTCGTACAGGTGGATACGCCGCGCAACATTTATCGACACCCGGTAGATTTGCGTGTAGCTGATTTTATCGGCAATCCGAAGATCAACTTCATCGATGCCTCCTGTACCTATGAAGGAGGAGCCGCGATCACAGAATCGGAGCTGGGCAGACTGGATATCCCGAGCGTAAGACCAACATCATCCGTATCCAACAAGGTCGTATTGGCAATCTATCCTGAAGATATCCGGATATCAGCAGAGAAAGTGGAAGGAGCCATTCCGCTTGTTGTTTATTCTGTGATGCCTGCGGGCTCGGAAACGTTAATTCAATTGACGACAAGTCCGGATAACCTGTTGCTTGTGAAGGTCATTGGCGAGCTGGATTATCCGGTTGGCAAAACCGTATGGGTGACATTGCCGCTTGATAAAATCAACCTTTATGACAAAGAAACAGGCAGGCTGGTTAATGAGGGATGCTCACGTCCTTTAGCGTTACAGGTCTAAATTGCCACTATTGGACGGGAGTAAGTGTATATGGGAGATACTCACGGAAATATTTGGGAAATAACACACCTGGAATTAGTATTTCGAATGATATTAGCCGTTGTACTTGGGGGATCCATTGGCATTGAAAGAGAATGGAGTAACCATGCCGCCGGTTTTCGTACCCATATTCTTGTATGTCTAGGTTCCACTACGATCATGCTGCTCTCGATTTACGGATTCTCGCAATTCGTTTATGAAACGAACGTCAGGGTAGATCCGGCGCGTCTGGCCGCACAAGTCATTAGCGGCATCGGTTTCCTTGGAGCGGGTGCGATCATGCGCAATGGCAATATGGTGAAAGGTTTGACCACCGCTGCTTCCGTATGGGTTGTAGCTGGAATTGGTTTGTGCGTAGGCGCCGGTTTTTATATGGGGGCAATCCTTTCCACTTGCCTCGTGTTGATCAGCCTCTATGTGCTGAATAAATGGGAGAAGCACATGCTTCTCCATAGACGACCGCAACAGGTTGAACTGGAAATTTTGGATTATCCCGGCGCTTTGGGACGCATTGCTTCAGCATTTGGCGAGCATGAGATTCAAATTGCCAATGTGACAATGCGGCAAGGTGATGAAAGTGTTGGAGAGAATGACATGCCGACCATGTACATTAGTTTCAGTCTCAAGCTCAATAAACAAGAGAAGCTCTTGGCAGCCTGCGAAGGTATTTCCAAGATGGATTTCGTGTTGTCGATGGAGGCGGCTACTTTTCAAATGCTAAGGAAACAGATCATGAATAGCCAAGGCGGTTCATTATCTATATAACAAAGAGACAAGATGGATAGGTGGCGAAAGACTGGTGAATCAGACAATATTAGTTTCAGACCTCGACGGGACGTTGCTTAATAAGGATCAGCAAATTAGCCAGCAAAATATGGCGGCAATCCGCATATTTCGTGAGCTCGGCGGCATATTCACCTTGGCTACGGGAAGAATGGAAGCAGCGGTTGCCCCTTTTATTAAGGAGCTGAATCTGGATGTGCCCGTCATTCTGTATAATGGGGCCCGTATTTATAATCCCATCACGCATGAAGTGCTTTACGACAGGCATCTACCCTTAACGCAAGAGCTGTGGCAGCAAATTATGAACAGGTTGACTGCGGATATCGGTCTATTCGTCTATCGAAACGGTCAGGTATATACACCGAATCGAAATCAGCTCGTGGTGGAGCATGAAGAGAAGGATAAAGTTACGTGTTCATTGCTTACCGAGATGACAGTTATGGATAATATCACCAAGCTGCTGCTGATCTCTTCCGATCTTAACAAGTTGAAAGCGATAGAACAACTCGTTCAGGATCACGGCGTGCCGCATGAAATCGTGTATTCGGAATGGAACTATCTGGAGATCCTCCCGCCCGATGTGTCCAAGGGAAATGCTCTGCAAGCCCTACTGCAAATTTTGTCTATTCAAAATGCGTATACGATGGCTGTTGGCGATAACTTAAACGACATTTCGCTGATGCGAAGCGCGGATCGAGGATACGCTGTCGCGAATGCACATCCGGATTTGAAAAAAGCGGCAGATGACGTAACTATTCATCACGAGCAGCATGCGATTGCAGCCATCATTAAAGATTATTTTATCGAGCAAGGGGTGACATTGGATGAGCCATTTGGAGATAGCGCAAGTGATGGCGAAAATTGCAGGAGAAATGATTAAGTCGAAGATGGGGAGCGGTTTTATTACCGAGGACAAGAGCTCCAGCTTCGATGTTGTCACAGAAGTGGATAAAGCTTCGGAACAATTGATCCGACAAGGGATTCTTGAGAAATTTCCGTCGCATCATTTTCTGGGTGAAGAAGAGTCATTCCTGAGTGGGAGGCCTCTTGCCGAAGTGTTGGCGGAAGCGACTTCGGAGCCTTATCTCTGGATCGTGGATCCGATTGATGGCACAAGCAATTACGTACAGGGAATTCCAGGGTTTACCGTCTCGATCGGACTCGCTTGTTATGGACAATTGCAGTTAGGTGTCATTTACGACCCCTGCGGGGATGAATTGTTCTGGGCAGAGAAGGGGAAAGGTGCGTTCCTCAATGGCAAACCAATTCACGTATCTCCTGTGAATGAGTTGGGACGCAGTGTTGTGGCTACAGGCTTTCCTTCGAAAATGGAGGCGCGCAGAGCCGTATACGAAGGGCTTGGACGATTAATTGAGCAATGCCGGACTATTCGCTCTCTTGGTTCTGCGGCTAGGCACCTGGCTTACGTTGCCTCAGGACGATTGCACGCATTTTGGGAAAATGGCTTAAACGCTTGGGATATGGCCGCCGGAGTGCTGATTATTCAAGAAGCCGGGGGCACGGTAACGGACGCGAAAGGGAATGAATACAGTTTGCTCACGACGGATGTGGTAGGAAGCAACGGGCATCTTCACGCACCTGTCCTTCAATGTTTATAGGGTTGACGGTTATCTCCATATACAGGCGTGGAAAGGATAGCGCTTAACCTATTTGCCAGACGGCATCCCCGGTTTAGTGCAGGAATTAACGATGTAGTGGAGGATCGGAACGGAGGTGTGTTGGCTTGTTCGAGTTGTGGCATATTCATGCAGGGGGAATCGTCGTCAGACTGCTGTTAGCAGTTAGTTGTGGAGGAGCTATCGGCTTGGAAAGAGGCTGGCGAAATCGGGATGGAGGGTTTCGTACGCACATTCTGGTTTGCGTAGGTGCTGCGCTGTTCATGATGCTGTCGATATTCGGTTTTGGCGATCAGCATGCGGATGCGCTCAACCATCCATTAGATCCCACTGTAGAGCCTAATATGCTCGCTGATCCTTCGCGTCTGGCGGCTCAGGTCGTAAATGGTGTCGGATTTCTCGGAGCCGGGATGATTATGCAAAATGGCAAAGCCGTTTTTGGGCTTAGTACAGCTGCCTCCATCTGGATCGTAGCCGCCATCGGTTTATGCATGGGCGCAGGTTTCTTCTTCTGCGGCATCACCGCAGCAATTCTGGTGCTTATCGTACAACTGATATTAAGAAGGTTTAACAGATCAAGATCAGGTTCTTAGGATAAAAAAGTCACGGCCTCATCCTCTGCTCATTCCGTAATTGGAATGGCGGGCGACAGGCCGTAATTTTTTTAGCTGCTATTGATCATAGATGATTTGATTGAAACTCGTACAGGTACGCAAAAAGTCAATGGGTGGACCTATGCAAGCTCTACCGCCTAAGATAAGTCTAAAATGACCATGAGCGATGTCTCCAAATTCCCCTCGCAACGTCAATTCTAAGAGGAATAAACCAAATTCTCCGCCTAGGCTAAGTGTTGGATTTCGCAAGCTTATCGTTCCAGAGAGAACGGATGCTCCGAAAATTTTTACCGTGATTTTAATACTTGGTTCTTTCGGATCAACATCTAGGTCTAGACCTAAGCCATCGATCAACCGCACTGAAAGACAATTATGTCCCGGAGGGCATGTGGTAATCGGAGGTTGAATCAGATTATCAACGATGCGTTGCGTTAGCAGAACGTTTTTGCTTATCGTCTTAAGCTGGAGATTGATCTTTCTCAAAGTCTTTTTGATTTCAGCATTGTACTTTTTACTCGCTAAGAGACGTTCAATCATCCTTTGATTAATAAGAACGTTTCGATGAATTACTTTAAGCTGTTGGCGTATTTTTTTCAAAACTGTTTTATCGTATTTTTTGCCGGAGAGAACGAGTTTAGTTCCAATCGTGTGCTGATTAATGAGCACTTTTCGGTTGATCATCCTTAATTGTCTTCTAATCTCCAATAAGATCGCTTTCTCATTTTTTGGGCAGGCTTGCGTAAATTGGATTATTTTCTTTCTATTGAGGAGAACGGCGTTGTTAATAGCTGCAAGTTGTTTTTGAATCCGTACTAAAATATGTTGTTTGGTAACAGGCATTGCTAGCACCTCCTTTGCACTACAATAATGTATGTTAGATTTCCTATTCCGATATAGGACAAATTCTCAAATCGTTACCGTTCGTGAAAAATAGACATTCATAGGAGCAGTAGCTTACTAAAGTTGACATCATTACTATAGAATGATAAGTTTATTGAAATAAGACATTCTACCTTACGGGGCAGAATGTCTTGTTGTACTTCTAAGCCTTTTTTACATTAAATGTATGAATTTGTTGGGGGGAGATCATTATGCGAATGTGATCGAATTTTCATGCATCCATACTTCAGGAGGAATACTCGATGATTCAGGTGAAGGAATTTTTAGATACGGATTCTTCGTATGCAGTGACATTGGCCAATCAATTTCTGGCTAGTTTAAAAGACGAGCAAGTTGTCAATGTCTGCTACGGATCGATGATGAAGTCCGTGCTCAACGGAGTAGGAGTCCAACGTAGTGCTATCCTCGTTGTTTATAAATCGGGAGAAACCAGTTCCTAATAACGAAAACGAGGTGGTCTGATCGGGTGGAGACCTTTTTTAAATGGCTCTCGGCCATTTCTGTGATTCTTCTCGCAGTCATTCTTCTTGGCCGATTGCTGCAGAAGATTTGAAAAGCAGCTTGAAGATGAAATAATTTTTGGAGGTTTTGAAAATGAGGCAAACGGAACGAATTTCAAATCTAATTACTTGGGGAGGAATCTACGATGAACCGTAGTCATACGTCCATTCACCGTAGTCGCCTTGTTGAGCAACTTGTGTATTTGGACGAACAATTGCCGGTTCTGCTTGAAAGTTATGCTTCTCAGCAAAAAATAAGGATGCGTACGAAAGTTGATGATTATGTGAAAAGCATGGTCAAATTGCTTGAGCTTGACGATGATCATCTTGCCACATCATTAAGCGAAATTACAATGATCGGGAGTAGCGTTAGGCTACGCTTCGTAGAAGATGGAACTCACGAAGTTTTTAAAGTCGTCTATCCCAAAGAAATAGATCCGGATCATAATAAAATATCATTTTTTTCTCCGATCGGGAGTCAGTTGTTATTGAGATCTAGAGGTGAAGTTTTCAATCTGCAAACGCCAGATGCTGAGTATTCTGTTCAAATTGTTGAGAATTTCAACTAATTTGGAAGCTTAAACTTGCAAAGGGCAGTCCCCGAAGTCATACTCGTTGACTTCAGGGACTGCCCTATTTTGTTAACCGAGAACGACGCGGTCATCAGACAATTTGTTACCGCTGATACGTTCGAATTCGCCGAGCAATTGTTCGACACTGAGCGTTTTCTTGCGCTCCTCGCTCACATCCAGGATGATGCGGCCTTTATCCATCATGATGAGGCGATTGCCGAGGCGGATGGCTTGCTCCATATTATGCGTGACCATCAGGGTGGTCAACTTCATCCCGGCTACGATTTCCTTGGTTAATCGTGTGATGAGCTCAGCGCGCGCGGGATCCAGCGCGGCGGTGTGCTCATCCAACAGCAGAATCTGCGGCTGGGTGAAGGTCGCCATCAGCAAGCTGAGCGCTTGTCGCTCGCCGCCGGAGAGCATGCCCACCTTCGCGCGGAGCCGGCCTTCCAAGCCGATGCCGAGGCGCTGTAATTGCTCCAGGAAAAACGCACGCTTCTTCGCGTTGACACCGAAGCTCAGTCCGCGCTTCTTGCCGCGAGCATACGCCATGGAGAGGTTTTCCTCGATCGTCATTCGCGGAGCCGTTCCCGCCATCGGATCCTGGAAGACGCGGCCGATCCAGCGGCTGCGCTCGTGTTCCGGCAGATGGTGAATCACCTCGCCGTTGATACGAACTTCGCCGGCATCCGGGGTCATAACACCGGAGATGGTGTTCATCAGCGTCGATTTGCCGGCGCCATTACTGCCGATGACGGTGACGAAATCACCGGGTTTTAAGCTTAGATGGATATCGATCAGTGCGATTTTCTCATCGGGAGACCCAGGGTTAAATAATTTGGAGACATGGGAGAGCTGCAGCATTAACGCTCACCTCCTCGGTTCAATTGCGCAGAACTGGCGATGAGTTCAGCTGTGCGCCGCTTCGTCAACGCTTTTTGCTTCATGGAACGTTGAACGGAAGGCAGTACGAGCGCAATAATAACGATAATTGCCGTAATCAGCTTCAAATCAGAAGCGTTGAGCCACTCGATACGGAGCGCTAAGGCGACGACGATGCGGTAGATAATGGAGCCGAGAACTGCCGCCAATGTCGCTTGGAAAACCGAGCGTGCACCGAAAATCGCTTCTCCGATAATGACGGATGCGAGTCCAATGACGATCATGCCGATCCCCATCGAAATGTCGGCAAACCCGGATTGCTGGGCAATGAGTGCGCCCGACAGCGCGACCAAGCCGTTGGATAGACTGAGCCCAAAAATCGTCGTGTTGTGGGTGTTGGCACCGAAGCTGCGAATCATCCGGGCATTGTCCCCAGTCGCTCGAAGGGCGAGTCCAAGATCGGTATGCAAGAAGGCATCCAGCAGCAATTTGAACACAATAACGATGATCAGCACAATCGTCATTGGCGATACGGAAGAGAACAGGGTATCTTCCCCAAGCAGCGAGATGTTCGGCTTGCCCATAATGCGCATATTAATGGAATACAGGGCGATCATCATCAGAATACCGGAGAGCAGTCCGTTAATTTTACCTTTGGTATGCAATAAACCGGTACAAGCACCGGCAGCAAGCCCACCGACAAAAGCGGCTAAACAAGCCAGCAGCGGGGAGTAGCCATTCGCAATCATAATGGCGGCAATCGCACCGCCTGTTGTGAAACTTCCATCCACCGTCAGGTCGGGGAAGTCAAGAATACGGAATGTAATATAGACGCCAAGTGCCATCAATGCATAGAGAAGACCCAGCTCGACGGCGCCAGTTAGGGAGTCCATCATCGTTTATAACCTCCTACTTTGAAAAAAAGAGATGAACGAAAGTGACGTTCACCCCTATTATTGCAACGATTTGCTTATTGTATAATGTTATTCTGTTTATCTTTTACTGCATTTTTCATCGCATCCGTAACCTCAATGCCTTCGGCTTTCGCTGCTTTCAGGTTGAGGATCAGATCCATTTTGTCAGGCACGGTTACTTTCATATCGGCCGGCTTTTTGCCGTTTTTGAGAATATCGACAGCCATTTGACCGACTTGGTATCCATGGTCGTAGTACTTAAATCCAACCGTTGCAAAAGCTCCTTTTTCAACCGTGTCGCGGTCGCTGGAGAAGAAAGGCATTTTCTTATCATTCGCAACTTGAATAATGCCATCCACACCGCTAACAACCGTATTATCGAGCGTAATCAGGAAAGCATCTGCCCGGCCGACCAAGGATTGCGCAGCTTGCTTCACTTCCGAAGTGTTCGTAACCGGTGCTTTTACCAGCTTGATGCCGTGCTTGGATAAGGAATCCTCCGCATTTTTGGCCATAATCACAGCATTCGGTTCACCTTCATTGATAACAAGACCGACTGTTTTAATTTTTGGCATATTGGCAGCAACGAAATCCATCAACTGGGCAACAGCCATTGGGTTCGTGTCCGATGCACCGGAAACATTACCACCGGGCTTGTCCATGTTCGGAACGATTTTAGCTGCAACAGGATCTGTAACCGCTGCGAAAAGAACCGGAGCTTTCTTCACTTGCTGTACAATCGCTTGCGCGGATGGTGTTGCAATCCCGAGAACAAGATCGTAGTCGGCGGAAGCAATTTTCTGAGCAATCGATAAGTTATTCGGTTGATCGCCTTGGGCGTTATTGAAATCAACTTTCAAATTCGTGCCTTCGGTGATGCCGGCATCTTTCAAAGCGGCCAAGAAGCCTTGGCGTGTCGCATCCAGGGAAGGATGCTCGACAATTTGGGAGATGGCGATCTTGTACGTTTTGGCGCCAGCTGAAGCTGCTGGGGCAGTGGAAGGTGCTCCGCCTGCTGCAGGCGTTGGTTCAGGCTTTTGACCGCATCCGGCTACGACCATGAGAGTTGCTGATAATGCAAATGATAAGAGCGCTTTCTTTTTCAATAAAATGACCCCTCTCTAACATACAGTTATGGCTTGAACACAATCCCTTCATATCGCTTCAACGCTTTCATCCAGCAAAGTGCCAGGCGTTAAGCAACCAAGTCTTGTGATAATTAACCATAGTTTAATAGCCATGTGGCTATCCGTCAAGGGAATTAGATAAGGAATGTTTTTCAAATCTGCTTTAGAGGTTGAAAAAATCAAAAGCAGCCCATCGTGAAAGGCTGCCTTTAGTACGACTATTTTACAGATGGCTCTTGATTTGATCAATGAGTGCTCCATATTGTTCCTCAGTTAAAAGAAGATTGGCCGAGGGGTTCATTTCAAACATTTTTCCCCAGGTGTAGCCATCTTTATATTTCGGTACGATGTGAAAATGTACATGCGGCATCGTATCGCCAAATGCGCCGTAGTTAATTTTATCCGGTTGGAACGCTTTTTCAATCGCTGCCGCCGCTTGCGCTACATCGCGCATGTAAGCATCTTGCTTTTCCTGAGAAAGATGAAAAAACTCTGTTTCGTGCTCGTTCAGTGCGACAATACAGCGTCCCTGGTACGTCTGCTCCCGAAACAAATACAAGGTCGATACACGTAACTGGCCGATTTCAATCATGAGATTGTTCAGTGCTTCGTTTTTACTGCAATAATTGCAAATTGCCTGCATGCCGGACACCCCTGTTCGTTAGAAATGGATGAAGTGAAGACTCCTACGTCATCATTCCCTATTCTAGCATAAAACTCAGTTCACATATTGTAAATGCCCGCCGCTCCCGGTCTAACGAATCAAAAAAGGCTTTAATTGACCGAATCGCAAACATGCTGTAAAATTTTTCTAAGCGACAAGTGTAAGGGGATGATTTAGCAATGATTCATCAGCTTGAGTGTCCGGTGGAGACAATCCTTCATGTGCTAGGCGGTAAATGGAAGCCGATGATTTTATGGCAGTTGATACAATCCAGCAAGCGATTCAACGATCTGGAAAAGCTTATACCCGATGTTTCTCAAAAAATGCTTTCCCAACATCTGCGTGACCTGGAACGAGAGGGCATCATCGATAGAACGGTCTACCCCACCGTCCCTCCAAAAGTGGAATATTCCCTTAGCGAATATGGCAAAACATTGATTCCTGTTGCAGAAGTCATGTGCGCTTGGGGAGAAAACCATAATAAACGGAAATATGAGGATTCCGCTTCTTAAAAAGCTCATAACCAAAGCTGCCACGAATTTTTCCTGGCGGCTTTTTTGTCGTGAAGCCGCATTCCGCTTATGACTTACTTTTAAGTAAGGTCCCTACCTTAAAGTGCGTTCTTATCAAGCTTTCAAAACGGTGCTAAGCTTGAGTCAATTCAGAGATGACGTATCGAGAATCCACGATATCAAGGAGGAATAAGCGATGAAAATTATTGTTTTCGGGGCAACGGGAAATACAGGGAAAAGGGCGCTTAAGCAAGGCGTGATAAGGGGACATGAAATGACCGCATTTGTACGAAACGCCGAGAAGTTTTATGAGCAGCAGGATGAACGTTCCGCCGGGCAGGTGAAGGTGGTCGTGGACGACATCCTCAACCCGATAAGCGTTGGTGAGGCGCTTTCGCATCAAGATGCCGCTATTATTGCTGCCGGTCATGCCGGTCAAGGAGAGGAGTTCGTTCGTCTCGTTGATAACATTATCAGTCAATGTGAAATCCACCCTAGTTTTTCCGGGAGGGTATGGGTAATGGGAGGTGCCGGCCTGCTCCATATTCCCAATACGGATCTTATTGGCAACAATTTGCCCGGATTCCCGCCTGCATTTCAAAATCACAACCGGAATTTTGAACGATTGCTGCAGTCTGAGCTTGATTGGTCCGTGATGTGTCCAGGAACGATGATCGATTCGGCAGAGTCTGCGGCGTCGGTTCATCCGCATGTGACAACGGAAACTTTGCCCCTAAAAGTTCCGAAGACAATCCAGGACTTATCCGAGGCGGATTTGGCCGGTTACTTGTTCAGCCGACTTCAAGAGCTGGATGTTGCTTATGATGATGTCGTGGCATGCATGCTGGATCATCTCGAGCTCGGAGGGCCTTTTAAGAAAAAAAGAGTCGGTATCGCCTATCATGGGAATCGTTCGTAGAATTAAGGAACAATAAAGGGGGATGAACAGTTTGCTTGGATGGCTCCTCGTTTTTCATATCGTATCTTCTATTGCGGTCATCGGGCACGCTTTCGTGGTACCCTTCCTTCGAAGGTCCGCTAGAACCGCCGGCCAGTTGCGCTTTGCTTTTGATGTAACGAATAAGCTTGCCGTCCTGCCTAAAATTGGCGGATCCGTGCTTATTATTACGGGGATCTGGCTCATGATCCAAACGAAGATGGGGTTGTCGCAAATGTGGCTCAACCTATCGATCCTTCTAGCGGTGCTTATGATCGCTACGCTCGAGGGATTGATCGCGCCGCGGATGAAAAAGATGATGGCGCTTGCAGCTAGTAGTCAAAGCAAAGGGGATGAAGTCCCCTCCGAGCTCGGCCGATTGATGAAAAAGCTCGTACCGATCGAGACGGCGTCACAGCTGCTCGTAATGGCCATAACCGTACTTATGGTTCTTAAACCCTTCTAAAGAAGCAGTAACCATGAACCACCATTCTTCTCTTATGTAGAGAAAAATGATGGTTCTACTGGTTGGGGGCAGATTTATTCTGACCCCCTGATCTCACTTTTTGTTCGCCAGCGACTGTCCCGCGAATTCCAAGCGTGTTCTTTTTGCAACAGCTTCTGCTTGAGGAATACTGCGCTTGGCGGCTGTAGCCGCGAACTGGACGACGATCATCACCAGCACGAGGACCATCATGCCAATGACGGCGGTGGCAAAACTGTCGGTAGTATCGTGGATTTTGCCAGCTAGGATCGGGCCGGTAGCACCGATAACGTACCCGGCCGATTGCGTCATGGCCGACCACGAAGCGGCCTCCTGCGCATTGGACGTTGCGTCAATCGGAAGAAGGAGGTTCAAGGAGAACAATCCGCCTGCGCCCATTCCGATCAACGAAGCGGCAACGGAGGGTTCGGCCTTCAACATCAGGAGAACAAGCCCGATGAGTTCTATTAAGGCGGAGGCGACCAACCACAGCCGACGGGACGGGAACTTTTTGAGCAGAAGAGGCATCAGCAGGCTTACCGGGATTTGAATGACGACAAATAAGGTCAAAGCCGTCACAGCGTAGCTTTTCGAATAACCCATGCCTTGAATGATTTGAGGCAGCCATGCGGTATATGCGTAGAACAGCATCGCCATCAATCCGAAGGACAATGTCAGAAGCCAGGCCTTGCGGTTCCCCCAGGGCAGCTTGGCGCTGGCCGCTCCCGCGGCAGGCTTCGGGCTTGCGACATGCGGACGCACGATCCACCACCAGAGCACGGCGGCCATGGCGGCGACGACAGCCCAAGAGGCCAGGCCGTACTGCCAGGAATCGAAGATCATCTGTAACGGCGTTGACAGCGCTGAACCGAGTGCAGCCCCTAGCGTGAGGGCGACGGTATACACGGCGATCATCGAAGGAACATGGTTGGGAAAATGCTTCTTAATGAAGCCTGCTAGCAGCGGCCCGATAATAGCGATTCCGATCCCCGCGATCAAGGCCGTGAGTAGCAGGTACAAGACGGAGTGCGTGAACACGCGGATGGAAGTACCGACCGCGATAATGATCAGAGATACCCCCATGACTTTCTCCATTCCCCACTTGTGACCGGCTTTCACGGCGAACGGGGAGAAGAGCCCCATGCAGAGCACGGGAATGGAGGTGAGCAGGCTGGCGACGGCCCCGCTCATTCCCAGATCCGCCCGAATGCTATCCAGCAAAGGGGCGATTGAATTGATCGCCGGACGTAAATTCAGCGAAGCTACAAACAAGGCGATTGCGATAAGGATGTGTTTTTTCATGACGGTTGCTCCCTTTCTATCTATACTGGCTTAACCCCTATCCATTTCGTGATTGCCAGTGAGCACATCTTACTTGAGCAAAGAGTATTTATCAATTATATTGAACTTATAATAATCATTTGTAATTCAAATAGTTGTAGGCGAGTCCGGACTGGAGCGGGAGTATAGGACGATGGAGTTTAGACAATTAGAGTATTTTATGGCTGTGTGTGAGGAGCTGCACTTTACGAAGGCGGCGGAGAAAATGGGGATATCCCAGCCGAACTTGAGCTTGTCGATTAAAGCGTTGGAAGAAAAGATTGGAATGCCGCTGTTTGACCGGATCGGCAAGCGCATTGAGCTGACGGACGCGGGCTTAATTTTGAAGAAGCATGCCGGGATGGTCATGCAGAATCTCAGCAATGCGGTTCAGGAGATGGAGGATCTTCATCGTCAGAATGGCGGGAACCTGAGCGTCGGGGCCTTACCGTCGGAACTGGATTATCGGCTCACCCCGATGTTTATTCGTTTCTTCCAACAATATCCGAAAATTCGGCTAAAGATCATCTCGGAGGTCGATCTGACCGGGTTGGTATTGAGCTCAGAGGTGGATATCGGAATCGCGGTGAAGCCACTTTTCGACCCACGGTTGGTCGTTCGCCCTCTAGCCCGGGAGGAGTATGGGATCGTCGTATCCAAAGATCACGAGCTGTTGACGCGGGCCGAATCGATTTCTTTGGCCGACCTGCAGACGCTCCCGATCGTCACGTATCCCAAAGGGCTATGGGGAAGAGAATTTATAGACAGCTGGTGCCGGCAGCATGGGTTCAACCTGAATGTGGTCGTGGAGACCAGTTCCAATCCGTCGCTCTTTCATTTCGTCAAAGCCAATCTCGGGGTTGGCATCGTCGCGAATTCCCTTCTGGCCTCCCTGGACAGTCTGGACCTGCAATTTCTTCCGATTCGCGACTACCCGCCTGTGAGGGAGATGAGCATTATTTACCGCTCGGACAAATACCTCAATCATGCCGCGCGCGCCTTTATTCATTTTGCGGAGGAGCAATTGAAGGAACAATGATTGTGGAAGGCCGGTGCTAAGGCTTAACAAGACAGCCTTCACCCGATTTGTCGAGGGTAAGACCGATCTTTATGACGGCCGGTACGTCGGGGGGATGATTACTTCTAAAGCAGCGCTAAACATTTGAACTTTGCCAGGGGATGAACCAAGTGGACGAGGAGTTATATCAGATCATTCATCGTGCTAAGCACGGGGATAAAGAGGCTTACGCTCATCTCTGCTGCCTTCGCGAACGTTCCGTTCATCGGCTGGATTGTCTTGTTGATGGCCATCCTGATTTCACTAGGCGTTTACGAGGAAGGTCTTGCTTCAAGACGAAAACGAGCATGACGGTAAAAGCCCTGAAATTCAATCTCCGTTGAATTTCAGGGCTTTTTAGCAATCAGCGCTTATTTCCTAACATTAAAGCCGATAAAAGCTTTGGTGTTGAAATCGAACACCGCCGTCAGCGGCCCAAGCAGCTCATCCTGATCGGTGTTGTATGTAACCGTCACGACAGCGCCGTTCGCTGCTTGCACGTCTGCGAGCAATTTCTTCTGCTCGTCTGTGGAAGGGAGGACGCCTACTTCGGTAGAGGAGACGATTTGCACGACAGCCTCGTCCTGCTTCGTTGTAATATGCGACGCTTGCTCCTTCACTTGCGCCCATGCCAAGTCGCGGTATTCCTGTGCGGCTTCAGGCGACATTTTCGGCGTGCCTGCTATAGGCTGCGCCTGAACGACGAGGAGGAACACAGGGCTTTGCGGAGGCAGGCTTTTCGTTTCAAACGGACCGTAGTAAGCTTTTACTTTGGTGCCGACTTTCAGATCTTCCCATTTTAGCGATTCGCCTTGCGACGACATGACTCGCGTTTCCTTGCCGCCGTTAAGTATCAGATTGTCACCTAATTGCACTTGCCAGCCATTGTCGGTATGTTTCACTTCTTTGATCGTATCTTCTTTGACAGCGCGATCGGCTTGAACGTTAATGTTTACAGCCTGCGATTGTCCCGGGTAGCTCATGGCCATAACAGGCCCGAATTCGACGTCGATTTGCGTCCCCGCTTTCAGATCAGCAGCCGTTAAGGATTTGCCGTCCAGGTTCTTAATGGAAGTCGTTTTATCTACGTTTAGAATAACCCATGTGCTTCCGAGCAGCTCAATGCGGGTATTCCCGTCACTCTTCGACTGCACGCTCACGATGACACCGGATGCACGCATCAAATCTGCTGCCTCATCCAGCTCGATCTCTTGGTTCGCCTCATCGTAATTTACCGTATATCCCAGCTTCGTCGCAGCGTCGCGTACGGGGATGTACGCTTTTCCATCGATGTAGACCGGTGTAAGCGCGCTGTCTTGTCCGTTGACAAGCACTTTTACGTCTTTTTGCAAATACCCTGTAACCTTTTCTACCACATCCTCGGCTCCGACAGCGGCCGTTGTGCCCAGAATTCCCGCCAATGTAAGCAGGACCGTTAGTTTCTTCTTCATTTTCTATAACTCCTTCCGATCGTTGAAATTCTGTGTCAATGATGTTGACAATCCTTCAGACGGAGGATGGTTCGAATAAGTTGCAGTTCTCGGGAACTCCTGAGAAGTAAGCAGGAACCTGTTTGAATTTCGGGTGCTCTACGGGAGAAACTCGTCGGCGGCTGCCTGTACGAATGTCATAAATTCCCGCATCGCGTAAGATAAATATTCCTCTTTTCGCCAGACCATAAGCAGATGCCACGGCAGCACGGGGTCATGCAGCGAGATGACGCGCACGTGCTTGTTAGCAATTTTTTTACATACCGCTTCCGGCATGATGGTAATTCCCAATCGCTCTGCCACCATTTCCGCTTGAAGATCCCATTGAGAGCTTTCGTAGATCATCCGCGGTTCAAACCCCTCAGCCCGACAGGCTTTAACAATGTGCTCGCGCACGGCATATTCCTTCGGAAATCCAATAAATTTCTCATCTCTTAATTCCCGCAAGGAAACTTGTTCTCGCCCGGCCAGCCGATGATGCTGGTGAACGACCAGTCCCAGCTGTTGTTGAATCAAAGGCATGGTCTCGAAGGTGTCTTCGTTCACGGGTGCGACAACAAACCCAAGATCGAGATGACCTTCGCGTATAAGGTGTTCTATTTTTTTAGCGCCTTCTTCGATAATTTGAAATTCGATGTTGGGATAATGCTGTTGAAAGGTAGCCACAATTTTCGGGAAAAAGACCGAGCTGATCACAGGCGGCAGCCCGATGATAAGTTTTCCAACCTTTAAGTTCGCAACGGCCTCCAAATCGACGTTAAGCTCGTCCATCGCTCTGAGCATCGACTGAAAATGGCGGACAGCAACATTGCCGCTGTCCGTCAACTGGATGCTTTTACCGGAACGATCGAATAGGATGACGCCGAGTTCATCTTCAAGGTTTTTAATGATTTTACTGAGTGTGGGCTGGGTGATATGCAGCTGTTCGGCAGCCTTGGTTACATTTTGCCACTTTACAACTTCAAGAATATAACGCAAGTTTCTCAAATCCATGCTTTCCCACCCTCTATGGAAACAACGTTCCAACATAAAATTTTGTCATGGCTCCCATGCCAGGTTTGAATTATACGCAGTAAGCGATTTCACTTATTGTTAGTACAAGATGAATCTCGTTTATCAGGAACGTAGTCATTATAACAAAAAATGGTTGAGTTTAGGAGGGAGCAGAAATCGATGACTAAATTGTACGCATCCGCCCAAGAGGCCGTTCAGGATATACAGGACGGATCTACCCTCATTGTGGGCGGCTTTGGCTTGTGCGGAATTCCTGAAAATTTAATTCATGCCCTTAGCGTACAGGGATCAAGGGAGTTAACGGTCGTAAGTAATAATTGCGGCGTCGACGGCTGGGGACTGGGGCTCCTGTTAGAGAATAAGCAAATCAAGAAAATGATTGCTTCCTACGTGGGAGAGAATCGAACGTTCGAAAGTCAATACCTGAGCGGCGAGCTCGATGTTGAACTGGTTCCCCAAGGTACGCTTGCCGAGCGCATCCGTGCAGGCGGGGCTGGGATTCCAGCCTTTTATACAGCCGCAGGAATCGGAACACCTATCGCGGAGGCGAAGGAACACCGTGAATTTCGTGGAGGCGCCTACATGCTGGAACAGGCCATCGTCGGTGACATTGCATTGGTGAAAGCGTGGAAAGCAGACCGTTTCGGCAATCTCATTTTTCGTCATACAGCCCGCAATTTCAATCCGCTTGCAGCGACGGCGGGAAAATTGACAATAGTTGAAGCCGAGGAGATTTTGACGGAAGGGTACTTGCCGCCTGATGAAATTCACACGCCTGGGATTTACGTACAGCGAGTGATCCAGGGGGAAGCTTATCACAAGCGCATTGAGCGACGCACCGTCAAGGGGCGCGAAAATCATGGATTTTTGGCCAATGATGGACGAATCAAAATGGTTCAAAGAGCTGCCAAAGAAATCAAACCCGGGATGAATGTGAACCTTGGCATTGGCATGCCGACGTTGATTGCCAACCGGGTTCCGCAGGATGAATCGATCATGCTGCATTCGGAGAACGGACTTCTTGGCATAGGGGCATACCCCGATGAGGGAGCTGAAGATGCGGATCTTATTAATGCAGGCAAGGAAACCGTGACTGCCGTTCCCGGAGCCTCTTTCTTCGACAGTGCGGAATCATTTGGTATGATCCGGGGAGGCCACATCGATCTTGCCATTCTGGGAGGGATGGAGGTATCCGAAGCGGGGGATCTTGCCAACTGGATGATTCCCGGAAAGCTTGTGAAAGGCATGGGAGGGGCCATGGACCTCGTTAATGGCGCTAAACGCGTAGTGGTCATTATGGAGCATGTCAATAAGTACGGGGAAACCAAGGTGAAACAGCATTGCTCATTACCGCTGACGGGCAAGAGTGTTGTCCACCGTCTAATTACGGATTTGGCTGTTTTCGATTTTACGCCTGATGGCATGGTGCTGGTAGAGATTGAAGAGGGGACGAGCGTAGACGAAATCCGGGCGAAAACGGAGGCGCATTTCACACTTCATGCCAACTTGCTGGTGAACGGAAATGAATAACGATATCGTCATTGTTAGCGCTGTTCGTACCGCCATTGGAAATTTTCAAGGAGCGTTGTCCAATGTGTCGGCGGTTCAGTTGGGAAGTACGGTTATTCGGGAAGCGCTCTCGCGAGCTCAAGTGCCTGAAGATATCGTTGATGAAGTTTTTATGGGGAATGTGCTGCAGGCCGGTTTAGGACAAAATCCAGCCCGTCAAGCCTGGTTGAAAGCGGGGCTTTCTCATGAAGTGCCGGCGACTACCGTCAATAAAGTCTGCGGTTCGGGACTTATGGCCATGATGTTTGCGGCGCAATCCATACGCTCAGGTGACGCTGAGATCGTTGTTGCAGGCGGCATGGAAAGTATGAGCCAAGCTCCCTTTCTGTTGGAAGGCGCCCGGTCCGGGCTTCGCATGGGGGATGCCAAGGTGATCGATTCGATGATCCGAGATGGACTATGGTGCGCCGCGAACGATTTCCACATGGGATTAACTGCCGAGAACATCGCGTTAAAGTATGGCTTGAGCAGAGAAGAACAAGACAGCTTTGCTGCGTGGAGTCAGAATAAAGCCGAACAGGCGATGCTGTCCGATCGGTTTAAAGAAGAACTTGTTCCCCTCTCGATTCCACAGAAAAAAGCTCCCGAGCGTATATTTGATCGAGACGAGTTTATTCGCCCAGGAACTACAGCGGATGCCCTTCGTAAGTTGCGGCCTGCGTTTCAGGCAGACGGAACGGTCACCGCCGGCAACGCGTCCGGTATTAATGACGGTGCCGCAGCGGCAGTCATTATGTCGAGAGCTAAGGCGGAAGCGCTCGGCTTGACACCGTTGGCCAAAATTCACGGCTACACCAGTGCTGCGCTTGACCCGGCCTGGATGGGGCTCGGGCCGGTTGTTGCCATCCGTAAGCTTCTAAATAAAACCGGTATGCACATCCATGAATTTGATTTGTTCGAGATCAATGAAGCGTTTGCCGCCCAAGCGTTAGCTGTCGTTCATGATCTTCAACTGCCAGACAACAAGCTGAATGTAAATGGGGGGGCAATTGCGCTTGGGCACCCCATTGGGGCCAGCGGTGCTCGCATCGTGGTGACGTTATTACATGAATTAAAGCGGCGCGGAGGCCGTTACGGACTGGCTTCGCTCTGTATCGGCGGCGGCCAAGGTGTGGCCATGGCGGTCGAATCATTAGGGTAAAAGGGAGGAAAACGCATGAGTCATTTGCTCCATCAGAAAGTGGCTTGGATAACAGGGGCAGGGAGCGGGATCGGCTACGGGATCGCTCGTAGCTTTGCGAAAGAAGGCGCTGCAGTTATTCTCACCGATATAAGGGAAGAAAGCGCGCAAGCGGCGGCGGCAGCAATACGAGACGATGGCGGCCAGGCTGTAGGCATGAAATGCGATGTGACCCGTGAAGACGAGGTTCGCACTGTGGTGAGCAGGGTGGTTAGTGAATATGGCGCCATTCATATTTTAATAAATAATGCGGGGCTCCAGCATGTAGCCCCAATTGAGGATTTTCCTGTAGAAATGTTTGAAACATTAATCAAGGTGATGCTGACCGGCGCTTTTATTTGTATCAAACACGCATTTCCGGTTATGAAGCTGCAAGGGGATGGGCGGATTATTAATATGGCTTCCATTAACGGTGTTGTTGGTTTCGCCGGCAAATCGGCCTATAATAGTGCGAAGCATGGCTTGATTGGGCTGACCAAGGTGGCTGCGCTGGAAGGCGCCAAGGACGGCATTACGGTAAATGCCCTATGCCCTGGCTATGTTGATACGCCTCTCGTCAGAGGGCAGCTTGAGGATCTGGCTCGCACGCGCAGCGTAGAAGTGGAACACGTCTTGGAAGAGGTTATCCTTCCGTTAGTGCCGCAACATCGGTTGCTTTCTGTAGAGGAGGTGGCGGATTATGCTGTTCTTATTGCAAGCGATAGATTGAGAGGAGTTACGGGGGCAACCTTACTGCTGGACGGCGGATATACGGCTCAATAATTTTATGGCGGAAGGAGCAGTGTTTTTATGACAAACAAAATGTCTGAAGAAATCCAGCATCATCTTGACTCGCTTGAGACAAAGGGTCATGAACTTGTGATCGAAAGTCATATCCTGACAGATCGGCAGGTTCCGGTACTTTTGTGTTACCCGAAAGGTGCGACGAAGCTGCCTGTTGTGTTCTTGAATCATGGCACGACGGGCGATGCGACATCCATGTTACCGATCGGATTACCGCTTGCCCAAGCGGGTTTTTTCACTGTTCTGGTGGATGCCAGATTCCACGGCAGACGCCGATTGGAGCATTTTAATGAAACTTTTTTCAATCGTGCGATGTACAAACGTTTATATCTTCAAATGCTGCTCGATACCGTGGATGATATTTCAGCGATAATCGATGACTTGCAGATGGATGAGAGAGCGGATGCCGAACGCGTGGGTATTTCAGGGATTTCGCAAGGCGGGTTTGTCTCATTCGTCGCAATCACGCGAGAAAAAAGGATTAAGGCTGCTGCGCCCCTCGTAGCGTCCCCGGATCTTACGGATACATGGGGGCACAGCCTCCCGTTCCAGGAGCTTGAATCAGACTTGCAAGAGGAGATCTTGCGGCACAGCCCTCTGCGTAATTATGAGGTAATACCTCCCGTAGCCTTGCTTGTACAGAACGGCAATGCCGATCCGGTTGTGCCGGTTGGCGGCGTACGTAAACTCAACGAGTATCTGAAGGAGCTTTATAAGGAGATGCCGGAGCGGTATCGTTACATCGAGTACGACGGCCGTGGACATGAGACCGTCTACGAAGGAAGCGAGCGGCCGAATATCATGAGGGAAGAAGTCATCGACTGGTTTCGGCGCTTTCTTCATTCGGCGGATGGGGCAGGTATATTTGATAAAAATGAATGAATGCTGGGTATAAATGACATCCTAACCATATCTGTAAAAGGGAGAGGTGCAGTTCATGGCGGAATACGCATTTCTTTTGCTGCTAATCACGCTATATCTTGTCTTCTATGGACGAGACTGGCATAAGACAGAGCGAAAAGCGTTGGCATGGAGCCTTGTCATTGCTTCTCCCTCCCTTTATCTAATGATCTTGTTTTTGTACCATCCGGCGTGGCTGGGTCCCGGTGATATCTTGGAGCGGATGTACGGATCTCCCGCAGATGCCATCATCCAACTGTTCACATCCTTCAACGGCTCCTAAAGAACGGAGATGACCTATGAAAAATCGCCCCCCCATTCTGACGACAGGGCAGATGGCGAACCTGTTAATCGCCGTAACGATGGGGTCTGCCATTATTTATATCCCCACGCCGCTTGTTGGATTCTCCGGGAACTCTGCGTGGTTATCCCTAATTGGCGCGTATGGGTTTGGTGTCCTCGTACTGACATGCACTCTTTATCTGCACCACCGCCACGGCGGTATAGAACTCATTGAATACTGCCGCAAGCTTATTGGCGGCGTGCCAACCGTACTTGTCATGCTGCCAATTATCGTGATGCTGCTTTTCGCCATCTCTGCCATTGTAACGGGGATTGGAGATTTTTTCGTGAGCAGTATGATGCCCAAGACGCCGTTCTATATCTTTTGTTCCATTAGTTTGCTTGTGTCCGCGTTGACCGCGAGAGCGGGGATCGTTATCGCTGCTCGTATGTTCATGCTGCTTGTTCCTGTCATGTTTATTTTCACGTTAGTCATATTGCTAATCGCATTTCCGATATATGACTGGGGAAGGTTGCTGCCGATCCCGGATAAAGGAATTGGAGATCTGCTTCATGGCTTTTTTGTTGCAGCCGGCTTTCCTTTTGGGGAAGTGTGTCTGTTTCCGATCCTTCTGTCCTACGCTCCAAAGGATCAGGCGAAAATCTTGTATCGAAGACTGTTTTTCGCATTCTCGCTAACCGGGGCGACGATGGTTGCTGCTACCCTTTGCACCATTGTTGCTTTCGGCCCGGCTTCAGGCCATCTCAGCTACTCGCTCTATCAACTTGCCAGCAACATACAAGTAAATGGAAACAATGTGCGCATCGAAGCGATCGTGGGCATCGCGATTATTGTGGGATCCTACATGAAAGCGACGTTATATCTGATAGCGTTAAATAAGCTGTTGGTCCGTTTAACCCGTGCAAACCGATCCGACGCCTATATTTATCCGATAGCCTTACTATGTACGATGCTTTCGCTCACATTATTTTCGGGACCGGCTGATTTTCAGTACCAAGTGTATACGATATGGCCATTTACGGTTATCGCCGTGGGGTGCACATTTATTTTTATCCTGACGGTGCTGACATGGATTAGAGGCGGGGATTCCAACCATCTGAGGGAGAGGGGGACATGACTTTGACAGGTGATCATCCTTCCTTACTTGACGCAAATCTTCGGCTCAATCAAGCCAGTTTAGAACAAGCATTCTTGAATTGCCAGGACGTTGTATTCGAACAGCGAAAGTATGGAAGTAATCTGGTCTATACGGCGTTGGTGGTGTACTGCCGCTCTTTAGTTAAAGAGGATAGTGACAGCCTTTTAGTCAAGGTGATGAATGACCTCGCTACTGTACAATCGGCAGATCCCTCTACGCTTGATCCTGAAGATATTGCGAACTTTTTCAGCAAATTTGGGGCGTCATCGCAAGGTTTTTCGATTGTTTCCGAGGTAAATTCAGCTGTGGATCTTGTCTTGCAGGGGCAAATCGTCATGGTTTTTGATGGGTGGGGAAGTGCGGTTGCTTGCAAAGCTCCTACCTTCGATAAGCGACAAGTGAAAGAACCCATCAGTGAGCCCGTGGTCCAGGGGCCGCGTGAAGGAACGGTTGAGTCGATCAATATCAACTTGGGGATGATCCGGCAGCGCCTCCAGACGCCGCGATTGAAAATCGAATTTCTGAACGCGGGAGTGACGGTTAAGACAACCATCGCCTTTTGTTACTTAGAAGGTGTAATACTCCCTGAAATTCTTGAGGAATTTCGCAGTCGCATCGAAGGAATAGAGCAGTACGATATTCCTGAAACGTCTTACGTTGAGGAGTTGACGCAGGACTCTGCCTATACGCCCTTTCCACAATACCGCTATACGGAACGAACGGATGCCATCGCGGCTGCTTTAATGGATGGGAAAATTGCCGTGCTGGTTGACAATACGCCAATGGTCTTAATTGCGCCGGCTTTTTTTGTTGATTTTTTTAGTACAGGCGAGGATTACTACGTCCGTACGCTGTTTGCCTCTATGATTCGGATTTTGCGTCTAATGGCTTTTTTCATTGCGCTTACCCTGCCGAGCATCTATATTGCCTTGTCCACGTTCCATCCGGAATTAATCCCCTCGGTGTTATTGCTAGCCATTCTGGATACACGTGAAGGCATACCATTCCCCGCTTTTGTGGAAGCCTTAATTATGGAAGTGTCGTTCGAATTGCTGCGCGAAGCGGGGATTCGCCTGCCGCGGCCAGTTGGCTCCGCAGTTAGTATCGTGGGTGCGCTTGTTATTGGACAAGCTGCAATAACAGCCAAGATTGCCTCTCCCATTATGGTCATCGTTGTGGCTTTTACAGGAATCGCTTCATTCGCAATTCCGCATTACGATGTTGCCATTGCCATTCGTATTCTCCGTTTTCCATATATGGTAGCAGCCACCTTCCTTGGCGGGTTTGGATTAATGATCATTTTTCTGCTAACCCTGTTGCATTTGACTTGCTTGCAAACGTTAGGTCAGCCCTATTTAACATCACTCGCGCCATTTAAGGCCAGGGATTTACGGGATATTGTCGTGCGTGCTCCGCTTCGGAATTTTTTGAAATCCCCTCGCAATCGCCGCTTGCTCAGCTCGGAGTCACCTCGAAGAAAGAAGTGAGAAAATGGCATGATTACGCGTTATGTGCGTCTGGGAATACGCTTTGCAGTATGCGGGCTAACCATGATGGTGCTGAGTGGCTGCTGGGATAATAATGAACTGACGGATTGGGGGTTCGTTCAGGCTGTCGCCATTGATCAGGCGGAACATGGAGGGTATCGCGTCACCGCACAGATCTATCGTCCCGGCTCGTCCGAATCGAGGAATAACAAAGCGACAAAGGGGATCTCCTACCTTACGTTCTCCAGTGAAGCCACGACCATCTCGCAGGCTTCCGCCCATATCTCCGAGAAACTGGGGAGGAAGCTGCAGTGGAGCCACATGCGTGCGCTCCTCATTGGAGAGCGGACCGCTCGCCGGAACAACATCGGAGAGATTCTCGACTTCTTCTCACGTTCACAGGGACCCAGAGGAGCCGTGACGGTGATGACGACAGAGGGCGAGGCAGGCCGCTTTCTTCTCGTCGATCCGCTGATTGAAAATACGATCGGCCAACAGATGAAGACCGTTGAGGAAATGTCGAATGCACTTACGGGAACAGCCTCAAGATTATCCTTGCTGGATCTGTCTATCCAGGCACAATCGCCGGGTTCAGTGACATTGCTGCCTCATCTTCAGCTGCTTAATCAAGAACATTTGGTACTCACGATTGATAGCATGGATATGCTGCGCTTTCCGAGTGGGAAAATTGATGAAGGATTTGTGCCTGCTCAGATGGCGGATAATATCCTCATGATTCGCAACGAATTGAAAGAAGGGCTTGCGACAGTGCCATGTCAAGATGAAAATGAGAAAGAACCCGAACCGAAAGGCGATTCATTTTGGATTAACAAAGCGAAGTCAAAGCTTCATGTATCCGCACTTGAGGGAAAGCCGTTCATTGCGATTCATCTCGAAATTGACGGCAAGGTTGGGGAGATGAGCTGTTCCAGCGTCCTCACGAAAGAGGAGCACCGACGTTTCATCGGCCGGGTTGAGCAAACCATCTGGAAGGAAACCATGAAGGCCGTGGAGAAGGTACAGCAATTGAAGGCGGACGTTTTGTTAGCGGGGCAGCAGCTCCAACGGAAATCACCGGGGCTATGGAAGCGATGGTCGGATGACTGGGATGAGCTATTCTCGCAGGCGAAGGTCTCCTTAACGGTTAAAGTGAGGCTGGGGGACACCGGGATGAATGCGGGAAGTCCTATCGCGGTTCCGTCTGGTAGATGATCGTAGTATAGCCGCCTCCATTCGGATATAATCAGGCTAGATCCTGTAAGAAGGAAGTGGCACGCGTGCAAACTGATCTAATCTCTCTACTCCTGGAAACAGCCGAATTAAAAATTCTGAAATTCGACAGCCACAACCGTGTCGAGATGAACTATCGCAATCGAACGTTACAAGACTTCTATATGATGACCTATATCAGAAAAGGCTCAGCCAAATTGAAAGTGCAAGAGGAGGTATATACGCTGAACCCGGGTACGGTTATCTTCATCCCCCCGCACCTGGAGCATGATCAGTACAAAGATAGCGACGAGGAAACGGAATTCCTATGGTGGCACTTTACCTACAACATCCAGAATGTGGTGGATGTGCTGCCATTTCTACAAATTCCGTATATCTATACTTTAAAAAATCCTAAAAAGTTCGAAGATGCATTTGATGAGCTCATGCTGTCCATGTCCAGAAAAGGGCATCTGCCTGCGATCATTCTACAGAAGGCCAAGTCGCTTGAACTGCTCTATTTGCTGCTGGATAATGCGCTGGGCAGTGTGAAAACCGTTATGGAGAGCCGGCCATCTCATCGGTTTTTATCCATACTATTGAAAATTGTTTCGCAACCCGAAGCCTCGCTTTCACTCGCCGATCTGGCCGCGGAACTGCATATGAATCCGACCTATGTCAGCAATTATTTTAAAGAAACCTTCGGCAAGTCGCCGATTATGCTGCATCGGGAAATCAAAATTTCGAAAGCCAAAGCGTTGCTGGAAGCGCATGAAATGAACATTACCGAAATCAGCGAATGGCTGGGCTTTAACGATATCCAAACCTTCACGCGGCTTTTTAAAAAGTATACGGGGATATCTCCTCGCCAATATCGAGAGCTGTTTGTTAGCTTGATGTAAATGATAGAGTAGACCTGTAAAAGTGTTAAACTTCAACAAACGTTTGCCCTGTTTTCCGGATGATGCCCCCTTTACACTTAAGGTATGGGAAAAGATTCCCCATCAAGGAGGCTATGTCTATGGAAGCAATCCGCATCGTTTTTTCGGAAAAGATGAAAGTGGAGATCAGTACGGAGGTCTTTGACGCCGCGCTGGGAGAGAATGAGATTTTATGCGCAGCCATTTGTTCAATGATTAGCACGGGAACAGAGCTTCAATGCTTGCGCGGCGTTTTCGACGCGGGTACCAATTGGTCGAGTTGGGTGCAGTATCCTTTTCACCCGGGGTATTCGATGGTGGCGGAAGTGCTCGAAGTAGGGACAGGGGTTCGGAAGTTTCAAAAAGGGGATCGCGTCTTTATCGAAAGCCCGCACACACAGTATTTCAAGGCAGTGGCGGATCATGCTGTATTACTGCCAAATGAGGTTTCCCCGGAACAAGGGGTCTGGATCAATCTGTCCAAAACGACACAGCTCGGCGTAAGACGAGCCGAGCTGTCTCTTGGAGAAACGGTCGGCGTGATCGGGCTTGGACTCCTCGGTCAGCTGGTAACGCAGTATCTGTATCTCTCCGGCGTCAAAGAGATTTATGCAATAGATCCGGCTGAGAGCCGCGTCCAGTTGGTCGCGGACAAGCCCGGCATTCATCGGATGGCGATGGATGCCGGGAAGGCCCATGCCCAAATCGCAGAGCAGACCAAGGGGCAAATGCTGGATGTGGTGTTTGACATTACGGGTCATCCCGCTGTATTGGCTCAAGCTACGCAGTTGGTTAAACCCCTGGGGCGCGTCGTTCTACTGGGAGATACGGCGACCCCATCCATGCAGGAAATGGGACGCAATGTGGTGTCCAATTCCGTCTCCATCCTGGGCATTCACGCCGGAATGAACTTCAAAGGTTGGCATCACCCGGACATGGCGGATCTTTTCTTGACGTACTTGCTGCAGAGCAGAATGGATGTCAAGCCGTTAGTTACGCATCACTTCTCACCGCTGGAAGCGCCGCAAGCGTACGATTTGCTCGTACATAATCGGAGTTCTGCCATGGGCGTTCTCTTCGACTGGACAACACTGGGGAAAGAAAGCTGAGGGGAGCGCCATGAAGAGAAGCTTGAAAGTCGGACTCATCGGCTGCGGAGCCATTTCGCAGCGGCGTCATTTGCCGGAATATTTGGCTCACAGCGCGGTTGACATTGTAGCAGTCTGCGATCCCAACCTGGCCAGGGCGCAAGCGATTGCTGATAGTCACGGAATCCCGCATGCTTACGAAACGCACCAGGAATTGCTGCAGCATGAAGGCATTGAGGCGGTTTCCGTTTGTGTGCCGAATCGACTGCACAGTTCGGTATCCATAGAGGCGATGAAGCGGGGGCTTCACGTGCTGGTGGAGAAGCCGATGGCGACGACGCTGGAAGAGGCCCGGATGATGATCGCCACCGCGCGCGAGCAGCAGGTCTTTCTGATGGTGGGCCATAACCAACGATTAATGCCGGTGCACCGCAAAGCGAAGGAACTTTTGCAGAGCGGCAGACTCGGCAAGGTGCTGAGCTTCACCACAACCTTCAGTCATTCGGGGCCGGAGCATTGGAGCGTGGATGGCACCAACAGCTGGTTTTTCAGCCAGGAGCACGCTTTCTCTGGGGCGCTGGGCGATTTAGGCATCCATAAAGTCGATCTGATTCAGTGGCTGCTGGAGGATCGCTTTTGTGAGGTAGGGGCGTTCTGCTCCACGGTACATAAGCGGACGAATGTAGACGATCATGCGATGCTGCTGTTGCGGACGGCGAACGGGGTGGCAGGCTCCTTAACGGCGAGTTGGACCAACTATGCCCAAGAGACGAACGCGACCGTCTTTTATTGTGAGAAAGGGGCCTTGAGCATCGGGACAGATCTGGTGTTCGGCGTCATCGCCCAGTACACGGACGGCTCGCGCGAGTGCTACGAACTGGGTGCTATGCAAACGAATTCGCCGGGGCAGCAGCACGATTCAGGGATTATCCGCCATTTTGTCGATGGAATCTTGTCGGGAGAAGGACATGCCATTACGGGGGAAGACGGCTATTCAGCCCTTCAGGTTATTCTTGCAGGTACGAAATCGCAGGAGCTGAAGCAGGTTGTGGACATCCCGGTGGCCGTATCTTGAGGCTGTAGAGCATTGAAAAGGAAAACCGCCATGGTTGCATGGCGGTTTTTCCCTGTTCAGGGTCCTGCTGACAATGTGCAGCGCTTTGGATAATGCGCTGTTTTTAATGTCGGCTGGGGAGGAGGCAATGACTATAAAAACGAGCCATTTTCAGACCGGCGAGAGGTTGCTATGATCAGGGCGTGAGTTCAGGGATGACAAGTCATTTGCAGGAAAGGAGGGGAAATTCGCATGATCAAGCCAAGCTTATTCCGAAGCGTAGACAAAGGAAAATATGTGCTTCTCATGTTCTTGCCTTGTTTGTTGTACTATATTTTCTTTCAATACGCGCCAATGCTCGGAATCGTCATCAGCTTTAAGAATTACAACTTAGTCAAAGGCATCTGGGCAAGTGAGTGGGTGGGACTCAAATACTACCTCATGTTTCTTCAGGATGGGAACGCGCTTAAGCTGATCCAGAACACGTTCTTATTAGGGGTGTACGCCTTAGTATTTGGTTTTGCGCCGCCGATTCTGCTGGCGCTGCTGCTCAACGAAGTGAAGAATCGGTTGTTCAAACAATTTGTGCAAACGGTCAGCTATTTGCCGCATTTTATTTCCAATGTCGTCGTCGTCGGGATGATTGTCACGTTTCTGACGCCTTCTGGCGGGTTGATTAATCACATCATCCAATCGCTGGGCTATCCGCCGATCAATTTCATGATGGAGCCAGGACTATTTCGAACGATTTATGTCACCTCCGGCGTATGGCAAAACTTTGGCTGGGGATCGATCATCTATCTAGCAGCCTTATCGGCAATCGATCCAACCTTGTATGAAGCAGCGGAAATGGACGGCGCTTCGCGGTGGCGGAAGATGTGGCATGTCACCTTGCCGGGCATTGCGCCTGCGATAGTCACGCTGTTTATTCTCAATGTAGGCAACATTACGCAAGTCGGTTTTGAAAAAGTATTCCTGTTGACGAATCCGATCAATTTGAAAACGGCGGAGATTCTTAGCACCAATGTGTATAAGATGGGGCTTATCGGCGGGCAATATAGCTACGCCTCTGCGGTGGGGTTGTTTGCATCCGTCATTAGTTTGGTGTTTCTTCTGGTCACCAATTACATGAGCCGCAAATTTACGCAAACGAGCCTATGGTAGAAGGGAATTCAGTATGAAGCAAAGAATCACTCTATTTTCTGTCCTCAACTTCTTTCTGATGCTTGGTGTGGTTGTGATCACGCTCTATCCCTTTCTTTACATGCTGGCGGTTTCCTTGAGTGAAAGTACGTTTGTCATGAAAGGCGCGGTGACGTGGTACCCCAAGGGGTTCAATCTGGCTATGTATAAGCTGGTTTTCGATGATCCTCGCATCATGCAAGGTTATCTGAATACCATCCTGTATACGGTGCTGGGAACGGCGATTTCGTTAACGATCACGGCTTTCGGCGCTTATGCGATTACGAAAAAAGAGATGGTGTTTGCCAAAGGGTTTACCATCATGGTGGTCATTACGTTATTCTTCAGCGGTGGGATGATCCCGACCTTTCTTGTCGTGAAATCCTACGGGCTCATGGATACCGTATGGGCTATGGTCCTCCCGAATGCGGTGAATTCCTGGAATCTGCTCGTGATGTGCTCTTTTTTCAGAGGCATCCCGAAGGAATTGGAAGAGTCGGGAAAGATGGACGGCTTGAACGAGATTGGAATTGCCGTACGGATTGTATTCCCAATGTCCAAGGCTGTATTTAGCGCCATTGGCTTGTTTACGGCCGTTGGCCTGTGGAACGATTTCTTTACACCGCTGTTATATCTCAGAGATGTGAACTTGTTCCCGTTATCCGTTGTTTTACGCAATATTATGCTGGCCGGGCAGATGGCTTCTGAGGCCACCAGCTCTCAAGGCGATGCCATTGTTTCCGAGTCGCTGAAATACGCGGTTCTGATGGTATCGACCCTGCCGATTCTGCTGCTGTATCCGTTTGTACAGAAATATTTCGACAAAGGGGTCATGGTAGGCTCGATTAAAGGCTAGTCGCTGCACATACGCTGGTTGACATCAATTGGTTATAAAGGGGACGTTGTTGAATGAAAAAAGCAGGGTTGGTCGCATTGCATATTGCTTTAGCCATTACGGTGCTGGCTGGGTGCACGAACAAATCAGGCACGGAGAGCACGACGCCTGGCAGCAGCGGAAAGCCGCAGTCCAGTCCGGGAAGTACGGCAGAGGCAAGTAAACCCGTCGAAAAGAATACGTTCACGGCGCTGCTGGAGACGAATGCAAGCTGGCCGTACAACAAGGATTGGCCGTTCTGGAAATATCTCGAGGAGAAGACCGGTGCTACGTGGAATGTTCAGCTTCCTTCAGGGAATCTGCAAGATACCACGACGCTGAATGTCGCCTCGGGGTCATTGCCGGATCTTACCTTCGGCTATACGCCGATTGCCAACACGTATGGCATTCAAGGAGTATTCGCCAATATTCTCGACTACACCGATATCATGCCTAATTTTAAAAAGTGGATGGAAAAGTACCCGACGTATGTGAAGGCGTCCTTGGCGTCGGATGGGAAAATGTATGTGTTTCCGAATGAAGGCTACGGTAAAGCCAATGGCATGAGCTGGCTGTATCGGCAGGATATTTTCCAGAAAAATAACTTAAAAACACCAGCCACCTACGATGAGTTTTATCAGGTTTTAAAGCAGCTCAAGCAAACGTACCCGGATTCCACTCCTTTTGTCTTCCGCAACGGCTTAAACATTCTGAGCAACATGGCGCCTGCGTTTGATACGAATGGCGGGTTCTATCTCGACAAGAAAACGAACAAAGCCCAATTCGGTCCGATTGAGCCTAATTACAAGAAGATGGTGGAATATCTGCACAAGTTTTATGCGGAAGGTCTGATTCCGGCTGACTTTCTTACCGTGGACACGAAACGTTGGCAGGACATGATTTCCACGAATAAAAGCTTTGTAACGAACGATTATATCGTTCGGATCGACTTCTTCAACACGCCGATGCGCAAGGAGAATCCGGATTCTACGCTTGCCTTCATGCCGCCTGCTGCGGGCTTCGCGGGAGCGAAGCCGCTGCTGCTGAACACGCAAGCCGTCGATGGCGGGCTGATGGTATCGGCCAAGTCCAAAAAAATTAAAGAAATCATGAAAATGATGGACTTCTTTTACAGTGAAGATGGCAAAACGATGGCAAGCTGGGGCAAAGAAGGCGAAACCTTTACGGTTGAAAATGGGAAAAAGAAATTCAAGCCTGGCTTATTTGCCAATGCGACGGAGTTAGCAAACAAGTACGGCTTGACGACGCTCGGTACGTATACGTGGTTTGATTTTGATGCGTACAAATCCATCATTTCGCCTAGCTTGCAATCGGCTTACGATGAGGCCGACAAGTATATGGATGTGTATAGCCCGCTGCCGAAGAACACGCAGGCGGAGCTGGATACGTTATCCATCACGGGCAAAGCGGTTAACGATGCTTTTCAGGAAAATATATCCAAGTTTATCGTAGGCCAAAGAAGTCTGGCCGAATGGGACCAATATGTAGAAGAACTGAAGAAGCTGGGGCTTCAAAAAACGCTTGATGTGTATCAGGCAGCTTTTGATCGGGCGGAGAAAGCCAAGTAAGCCCCTTTTAGGAAACAGGCAGTTAAGCTCGTAACCCGCATCTGCGTCTTCGCGCAACTGATTCGCGCTCGCTTGCACGATGCGGGTCTTACTCATTTCATAAGGAGAGATGATTGCGTGAGAGCTAAACGTGTACATCCCAATGTATACCGGTTCACTGTGCACTGTCTAATCACAGCCATGGTCGTGTGGCTCCTTCTTCCCATGGGCGGAGTCGTACAGGCGGAGGGCAGTAACCTGGTGTTGAATGCAGGTTTTGAAACGCAACTGGCCGGTGGCAATCCGTCCAATTGGACAATTAAGGAATATGCCGCAGGGCCTGTCGTCACGGTAGACAGCGCTGTTTATCATGAGGGGACACATGCCATTAAGGTGGATGCAGCAGCTGGCGGGCGCAAGAGTCTTGCCCAGACGATCCCTTCTATTACAGCTGGACAATATTACAATATTTCGGCTTGGATACAAACGGAAAATGTGGCCTCCCTGGAAGGAGCGCGTATTCGGATCGGATTTTATGACAATGCCAATGCCTTAATCGGTTCCTTAGTGTACACCTCAGGACTGAAAGGCAGCAACAGTTGGAGCCTTGTGGGGAAAACGCTGCAAGCGCCTGCGGGTTCATCGAAAGTAGCGGTTGAGCTTATGCCGGATACTGGCACGGGTGTGACTTGGTATGACGATGTCAACGTGGTTGCTGTGTATCCGGTTCAGGGCATAACGCTGGATCAGACGTCAGGGGTGATGACTATTGGCCAAAGCTTAGCTTTGCATGCGTCGATCACGCCAACGAATGCGACAAATCAACAAATGACGTGGGCTTCGTCGAATGCGAACGTTGCCACGGTAAATAGCGGGGGGATCGTAACAGCAATCGGGTATGGAACAGCCAGGATTACTGCGACAACGAACGAGGGGGATTTTTGTGCACAATATTATGTGTCTGTAGGGGAGACAGGCGTGAGTGTGAATCAGGTGACGCTAAATACCGATCACCTCACCGGCGCCATCACCGACAAGTTTGAGCTGACGTCCACGGTATCGCCGTTCAATGCTTATGATCAACGCGTCACATGGCTTTCTTCAAATCCTGCCGTTGCGACGGTGGACGACAGCGGCCACGTCGTGGTGGCAGGCCAAGGAACCGCAACGATAACGGTGACTTCGGTAGATGGCAATAAAACCGCATCAACCGTCGTTGAAGGCGGCAATCTGCTGCGAAATGGAAGCTTCGACATGGTGCCGACCGGCGGCTCACTGCCCGAAGGCTGGGGGCTGACGAATTATGCCGCTGGCCCCATAGCCACCGTGGATAGCTCGACGGCCAAGGATGGCGGGAAATCCCTGAAAATTAATGCGGCCGCTGGCGGCAGAATCAGCGTAGCGCGAGAAATTACCTCCATTGTTGCTGGGAGTTATTATAAATTCTCAGGGTGGATCAAGACGGATCATGTGGTTTCAACGGAAGGAGCCCGAGTCCGAATTGGCTTCTATAACAGTTCGAATTCCGTCGTCGGTTCGATGGTGTATGTTGGCGGTCTCCAAGGAACCCAGGACTGGCGGCACGTTGAGAAGATCGTCCAGGCACCGGCCGGAGCTGTGAAAATGCGGATTGAAAACATGCCGGATCTCGGCACGGGGATCTCCTGGTATGACGGCGAAAGCGTCATTCCCTGGGTTTACGTCAGCGGAGTCAGCGTCACCCCCGATCGGTTATTCCTGCAGGTTGGCGGAAGCAGCGTGCTGAACGCGTCGATCGCGCCGGTCAGTGCGAGCAACCAGCAGGTGACATGGACGACTTCGGATGCGAGCGTTGCTAGCATAAGCAACGGCATCGTGACAGCGATCAGCCAAGGTATTGCCGGTGTCACCGCCACGGCTCAAGATGGCGGATTCCGAGCTGCAAGTCTTGTGCGGGTCGGGGGAAATACCGACATCACCGTGCCTGACTACACCGTTACCGCAACGTATGGCGGATCGGTTAACGGGCAGGTTGCGGCTACGGATTCGAGCAGTCATGCGCTCACGTACTCGAAGCTGGCGGAGCCTGATCATGGAACGCTGAAGGTGCAGAGCGATGGCACCTGGACCTATAAAGCCCATCCGGGAAGCGGTGCGTCCGACCGGTTTTATATCGGGGTCACCGATCATCACGGCAGCTCCGCTTATGCAACGGTCAACGTCAGTATACAGCCCTTGGCGACTGCTTTAGCACCTTATGCCAATGTGCACCCGAGTCTATTCCTTGACCAGGCGAAAGTCAACCAACTGAAAACCGCGATTCTGCCAGGCGGAACCCATGCGGACCTGTGGCAGGAAATTAAAGCGAAAGCGGATGCTTTTGTGAGTATCCCGCCTGTGCTAAGTTCCACGGATACCTACGAGGGAGACTCGTGGCAAAGAGACACGGCGGATCATACGATCTATCTGGCCTTGGCCTATCTAATCGACGGAGATAGCAAATATTATACCGCCGCCAAGACGTACGCACTTGCCTCCGTTGGCTACACCTCGTGGGGAAGGGGCGCTCTCCAGAATACGGATCTGGCGGCGGGACATCAATTATTAAGTCTTGCCATCGTCTATGATTGGCTGTATAACGATCTGGATGTGCCGACAAGAAACGCCATTAAACAAACGTTGGAAACGCGCGGCAATGAAATGTATCTCAAGGCAAGCGGACAGCCTTTCGAAGGCGCGACATACAATATCTACTGGACGGAAGCCTACTTGCAGAACCATATGTGGGTAAGTCTGGGCGGACTGACAGCGGCAGGCATTGCGCTTTATGAAACCGGCGGCGATACACTGCCTTGGCTGCAATACACGATAGGCAAATTCGATAACGTCCTGCAGGCTTTGTCGGATGATGGAGCGAGTCAGGAGGGCTACCCGTATTGGCAGTACGGCCTTGAATACTTGTTGAAGTATGGCGAGCTTGCCCAGAAATTTATGGGTGTGGACATCTATACGGACAATACGTGGCTGGAGCAAGCTTCGACATACGCCACCTACATGCAACTGCCGAAGAACAGCTGGAAACCCGACGTCAACCATCTGAATTTTGGCGATGACGCCAATGTGAACTGGTATGGGCCGGATATGTCGCTGCGATTGCTCGCCGGCAAATACGGGGATGGACTCGCGCAAGGGCTCGCAGGCGAGATTGATCGTGCCAATATCGAATCGGACAATGTGAAGTACGGCAATCTGTGGTGGTATGACCCGACCGTGCCGGAAGCTTCGGCAAGCAGCCTGCCGACCTTGCATCTCTTCGATAATCTGGGCATCGTGTCTGCAAGATCCGACTGGTCGGGAGATGAATCCGTCGTCGCGTTCAAAAGCGGCCCATCCATCGGTCATAAAGCGCTCCATATGAACCAGTCGGAAACGTTCGATAACTGGGGCGTGGACCATGTGCATCCCGATGCCAATCATTTTATGATTTTCGGCGAGGGGGAATGGTTAATTCGGGATGATGGGTATGCGGATAAGCGGACGTCCAATCATAATACACTGTTGGTCGATGGAAAAGGACAATTAGGCGAGGGCAGCCAATTTTTGAATAACATCCCTTTGCAAAGTGTGCATGCCGAGCCCAGTATCGTCAAAACCGTGTCAACGGCTGTCTACGACTATATGTTGGGGAATGCGGCGCAAGCATATGACAGTGGGCTTGGTCTTCAGAAATATCAACGCCATCTCCTCTACATGAAGCCGGATATTCTCGTGGTCGTGGACGATATCGAAGTCAATGAGCCGAAAAGTCTGGAGCTGCGGTTTTTCCCGGAAAGCCAGAACATTCAATCGCTGGGCGATGGCAGCTATTTGACAACGAGTGCTACGGCCAATCTCAGATACAAAGAATTGACCGGAACCAACGTGGTCTCCAGTGTGTCCACTGTTCCTTATGTCACCGATGAAAGCAATATGGACCGCCAGGCATTTCGGTTGATCAATACCACGCAAACCCATTGGGTCAATGCGGCAGCCTTTTCCTGGTCGGATGCGGAAAGCATTCCGAAGAACGTCACGCTGTCGCAGCAAGGGGATGTATGGACCTTTGAATCCGAAGGAACCGCGGTGTCGCTGAATCTGGCGACGGCTGCCGTTCAAGAGGTGCCAGGCTCGGGCAGCGGTCAGACAGGCAACGATGCGACATTGGATGCGATCGTATTAAACGGGAAGTTTATTCCAGGCTTTGCGTCGGGCGTCTTTGATTATACGGTGGCGAAGTCTTCGAAGAAGCCGCAGGCTACGGTTTCCGTCATCAAGCATGACAAGTATGCGACCGTGCAGACGGATTGGAGCGGTGCTGCGACGGGAGTCGCCACCATTCATGTGACTTCGGCAAATGGGCTGGTCACGAACACGTATACGCTCACGATTGAGGATTCTTCCTTGTTGACGGTAACCGGAGCAGAAAGCAATGTGCTGAGTACGGATTTTGGCGCGGCCAATGGCGCTGATGACAACATGAACACGATCTGGTCGGCGAAAGCGGATTCCTCACTTGTGACGACGGACAATCCGCAAGGCTATCCGTGGCTGCAGTTGAATCTCGGTGCTGTTCAGAGTGTAAATCAAGTGGATATTGCCTGGTATTTGGGCCATCAACGCCAGGCGACCTTTGATATTCAAGTCTCAACAGACGGCACGATATGGCAAAATGTATATTCGGGCACGAGCAGCGGGACGACGGCTGAATATGAAAGCTATACGTTCCAGGCGGTCAACGCGAAGTACGTGCGGATACTTGGACATGGCACCAATCTAGGGGTCTACACAAGTATCAAAGAGGTTAATCCCTATCGTCCATCAAGTAATTAATCATAAAGATTAACGGTGAAAAGTCACGCTTTTCGATATTTTTCGAGAGCGCGGCTTTTTGTCGTCCATCGATGTGAACATCAGCTAACTTTTGATAGAACAGCACATTTCCTCTTCGGCTCTGCTTGTTCTAAACTCATAGGTAACATGATATAATCTGGGCAACTAGAGGGGGCGCGATGATTGGCCAGTATACGACCTTTTCAAAAGAAGGCAGGTTCTTTATTCTTCAAGCTGTTGATCAGCTTTATTGTTATTATTTTGCTGCCGGTTTCCTTTAACTTTGTTTCGTATGCGTTTTTTCGTTCCAATCTGGAAGGGAAATTGATTGAGAACAACACCGTTGTCACGGATACGACCGTCAAGCATTATGAAGATCAGATCCGCACGATTAAGAACTTTACGTTTACCCAATATTTAAAAGTAAATGCCAGTATTGTCAATTGGAATAAAGTACGTGGCATCGATTATGTGGCGGTTACCCAACTGCGCAACGAACTGCAGGCGTATTTAACGAATCCGTCCTTGTACCTGCACAATATGATTTTCGTGCTGAATCGTCTCGATTTGGCAATTGATAAAGACGGGTCCGCTTCTCTGCATGATATGTTTGATAAGTTCTATGCTAATCCGACCTACAACTACGAATTTTGGCAGCAAGAAATTAGGAGAGACAACGGTTTCACCATGTATCCGTCTTCCGAGTTTTCGCTTAAAGCGATGGATGTGCAAAAAAACAGCCCAAACGTAATGCCGCTTCTATTTAGCAGCGACAATAAGAACATTGCGATCATTGCCCTTTTGGACAACGACAAAATGGTGGAGGAATTTTATAAGAACGCCTCGCCGGGTAATAAACTCTTGATTTTAAATGAAAAGAAGGCCGTGATCTATACTTCCGATCGTTCATTTGCGATATCCCTTCCTTCCTTGGAGTCGAATAAAGGGTACATGAAAGCAGGGGCGCAGTACATCTTTTATCAAAAAGGCGCGCTAAGTGGATTTACTTACGTGAATGTCATTCCAACCGCGAATATTGACTCGCAAATCTCACGATTAAATCTCATTCTGGCTTCCATTCTGGTTGTATCCCTGTTGCTGAGCGTTGCTGCTTCCATTTTTTTTAGCATGCGTCTGAATAACCCGATTCGTAAAATCATAGAATCGATCGGACAGCGGAACACCGCTATTCCGCAGCAAAGTCAAATCAAAGAATTTAACCTAATTAGCGAAAAAATAAATGATTTAATCCGTACGAATCTTGTTATTCACCAGGATTTGGATCGTCAGAGTTCATTGCTAAAACATTACGCCTACACGAATAAATTTAAAAATATTCGCGGTTATGCGAAGGAAGCCAGTATTCCGCCGGATATTGATAAGCCGTTTATTCTGCTCGGTTTTCAGTTGTTGTTCAGATCACGGTTGCAAACCGAAATGGACATCGCACAGGACAAGGCAGCCAACTTATTCAAAGAGTTTATTCATGCGGATTTGACGGGAGCCTTTGAGGAATCGGTCACGTTCCAGATCGAGAACGATATTATTTTATCGCTCATCTTTCTTGAGGAGGAGGGGCCTGCACACGTAGATTTTTTCTTGCGGAGATGGAAGCAGGTATTTGATCTGGACCGGGAGTATTGTCTCGTAACGATTTCAGTTAGCGACAGGTATGGGGACTCTTCTAAATTTTCTGCTGCGTACAATCAGATTCTTCACCTATTACGCGGACGGCGTCCCGGCGACGATACGCAAATTATGACGGAGGTCGTGCCGAAAGATCCGGTATATTTTGATCAAGAAGAGGAGCGCGTGTTTTATGCCAACTTGGACAAGGGCAACGCTTCGGAAATCATTCAGATTGTCAAACGGCGTCTCCACCAGTTGGATCGGAAGGGGGCATCGCTGCAGCATCTGCATGAATATGCCAGAGAAGTCATTCGGAAGGTTCATCTTGCTTCCGGGAAACATATCGGAGGGAGGGAATTTGCCGAGATCTCGCAGACGTCCCCGTACGAGAGTGTGCGCGAATGTTTTACACTGGAGCAAATGGAGCGCTATCTCGAATGGTTTCTGCAAATGGAATTGGCCTTTATTCGCAAGAAGTCTGAGGAATCGGACCCGATCATTGATTTTGCTACGGACTATATCAATTCCCATCTTGGCGACGATATTACGCTGGAGGTCGTAGCCGACAAGCTTGGCATTACAGGGACGTATTTATCGAGCTATTTTAAAAATAAGAAAGGCGTTAACTTCAGTGATTATATCAGCAACGTTCGTATGCGAAAGGCACAAGAATTATTAGCCACGACGGATTTAAAGGTGTTAGATATTGCCTCCATGGTGGGCTATTACAGCGTGAATGCCTTTATTCGCACATTTAAGAAATACACTGGGGTTCCGCCGGGGGAATATCGCAAAGTGAATGCGGATTAGCCCAACAAATAGGCATGTCTAGTTCGTCAAATAAGTTTAGATATCGAACAACTTTTCTACGACATCCTTCGTCAAATATATACAAAATCTAATATGCGCATATTCGTCGAAGGAAGGTCTTACCATGATTGTACGATTTACAATGGAACGCAAGCAGTACTGGATGCTGGGCATTGCTTGCAGCGGAGCCCTAGGCATGATGCTCGTCAATTATTCAGTGACAGGCAGTGTGTTTCCGATCCCGCACATTAGCAAAACCGCCATCAGCGAGAGTGCGGCTTCGCCGCATCCCGACGTGATCGCCGTGCAGAAGCCCAGCATGCCGCAGGAACAGCAGCCGCTGCCTTCTCCCCACGAAGAGCCAGCCGTGAAACATGCCTCACTTGAGCCGCCACCGGCACCTAGTGCTCAGACCAACCAGACTAGCCCAACACCCCCAAGCAAGGTGGCCGGCAGCAAGAAAATTGCATTAACCTTCGACGATGGACCGGATCACAAGTATACGCCTCAAGTTTTGGATATTTTGAAACACAGCGGCGTTAAAGCGACATTTTTTGTAGTCGGCAATCAAGTTAAAAAGTATCCTGATGTGCTTCGCCGCATCTACGCCGAGGGGCATGCGATCGGGAATCACAGCTGGGATCATGCCGACTTGAGCAAGCTGACACCGACTCGGATTGCGCAGGAAATCAAACAGACCGATGATTCGGTGAAAGGGCTGATTGGCGCTGTCCCCAGTATGGTCAGAGCGCCTTATGGCGCAGTATCGCCTGCGGTCAAAAAAGAGGTCGAGCTGACGGGACGTCCGCTGGTCAGTTGGAACGTCGACCCCAAAGACTGGGCCGGCACTTCGGTTTCAGATATTGTGTACAATGTGCAGACCCATGCCAAAGCAGACAGTATCGTGTTGCTGCACAGCTTCGGCGGCAAAGATGGCAAGCTGGACAACACCGTTGAGGCGTTGCCACAGATTATTGCGTTTTTGCAGCAGAATGACTTCCAGATCGTCACCGTTCCTGAATTGACTGAAAGCAAGGAAAGCAAGTAACCGTCATCCGTTTTGGAGAGGGTTACTTGCTCCTATTGGCTGCTTTCGCTATTTCCCTTTATTCGCAGCGTCAAAGTCTGCTTTCGCAGTTTCCAACTGCTTGGCCCACTCGTCAAGCAGTTCTATAGCGTTTATTTTTTTGGCCATGACCTTTTGGATCATCGGCTCCATATTCAGTTGAATATTGGAATAATTTGGAAGGTAGACGGGGTTATCTGTAAATTTCGTTTCCGTGGAGGCCATTAAATCGGCGCCTGTTTTCATGTAAGGTATTTTTTGAATCCAATCTTCTTTCATCGCTGCCGTATTCGGAGGAATTTCCCCGTACAGTTTGCCATAAGCCCCGTTATGATTTTCCACAAAATAGGTCATAAACTTCCAAACAGCGTCCTTGTTTTTGGAACTTTTCAGCATGAGCATCGAGGTTGGCGTGACACCTGGATGCACGTTGTAGCCTTTTACACTCTTAGGGAAGGCAGCCGCACTGAACTTGGACAAGTCGTTAGTAAATGCCTTCTCATGTGCGCTGGCAGATCCGAGATTATGAAAGATCATCCCGACTTTCCCCGATTGGAAGGAAGCCGCCAATTCTGTCCATCCTTTGCCTAAATCATCTTCCGGCGTATAGACGTTGTAACCACCCAGATACTTATCCAGAAATTCCACATGGAGCGGGTCGTTAATGGTCGCTTTGCCGTCTTTGGTGAAATAATTGGTAATCCCTGAATAGGAGTACATCAGCATTTCCAACGTATTCGCACTTCCGGCGCCGCCTCGAATGCCGTAGCCAAATTTGCCTTTCGACTTGTCTGTCAATTTTTTGGCATCATCCAGAAATTGATCCCAGGTCCTCGGTTCAGGCAAGTTCGCTTCCTTTAACCAGTCTGGGCGGTACCACATGATCCAAGGCTGGACACCATAAGGGAGCCCGTAAATTTTGCCGCCTTTCGGATCGGCCGCTTTGATGGAAGCGATCGCGCCAGGGGTAATTTTGTCTTTACCGCTCCATTTGGCGATATAATCATCCAGAGGCTCAAGCACGCCACGCCCTACAAGATCGGAAGTAAAGTTATTGATCAGATCGGGCGCCTGTCCAGCCGAGAGGGCAACATTTACCTTTTGATTGTAAGCGCTTAAATCCCCGGGAACACCTAAGTAATTGATGGTAATGTCCGGGTTTTTGGCCATGAAATCAGTGGTAACGGATTTCCAGAACGCTTCTCGTTCCGGCGTAATCGCCGCTGCCCAGAATTCGATCGTCGTTTTCTTCCCGGGCACGGCAGTCCCGCTCCCGCTGCTCGGTGCGGCACTCGCACCGGTCCCTGTGCTGCCTGCTCCGCAGCCGCTGAGCACCAGGCTTGTCAGGATGACCGAGGTCATGGCGAGTCCCCACGTTTTTTTCTTCAATTGAACCCTCTCCCTTATTTTAAAATAAAACCTCATCCATGGCATAAATCCCTTTGCCTTGTTTAGTGTAAAGAATACCGCTGAAAGATGACATCAGATTCCATTCAAGCTTTGTTTGTTTTTATTAAAACAATCTCGCGCTACCTTACAGCGCTTTCAAAAAATGAATAATAACAAACAAACTTTAAAAGAAAACTTATTTTGAAAGCGATTTATTCAGCGTATTCTGTGTATGAACGTCAAGTTGTGAGAAGAGATTTTCTAATGATAAGAAAAGGGAGTGAAATGATTTGAGAAGGTCTTCAAGGGGAATCATCCTATGGATCTTGTTGCTGGTTGTCTCTTATTGGCCAGGGATGCCGCTGAACAGCGCTTCGGCCGCCGGCCCCATGGCAAGCCAACTCTATGCGCCGACAGAGCTGAGAATGACACCGGCGTCCAACACGGACAATTCCGTCGTGCTTGCCTGGGAAAAGCCCATGTCGTATGCCAATGTAACGAACTATAACATTTATAACAGTGACGGCGTTCTGATTGGAACTACGCCCAGAACGTACTACAAGGTTCAAGGCTTGGCGCCGAATACGGCATACAGCTATACGGTTCGGGCACAGGATGCGAGCGGAATCGAATCGCTGGACAGTAATCGCATTCAAGTGGCAACCAAGCCGGAAGGCGTCAGGCTGAATGTCAAAGATTTCGGCGCAGCAGGCGATGGCATAAGCTTGGATACAATCGCTATACAAGCTGCGCTGGATGCCGCTCCCCCCGGGGGCACGGTGTATTTCCCGGCAGGGAACTATCTGACCGGCGCGTTATTTTTTAATCACAGCAACATCACGGTCTATGTAGATGCAGGCGCACGGATCAAGCCGAGTACGCACAAAGCGGACTTTCTTCCTTTCGTAGCGGCCAGACATGATATTGAGGAGCCGCAATCGTACGCAAGTCTTTTTAATGCCGGAATCATGGATCGCAACAACTATGGCTTCTCCATCAGCGATATTGCCATTATCGGCCCTGGCACAGTGGGGGATGAAGAGAACGGGCTGGCGCTGCGTGAGGAATACGATGCGGAACAACTCGCCAATCCAGGCGTTCATTATGGAGGCGGCAGCCTGATCTCATTGAAAAACGCCAGAAATGTGTATCTGGACGGGCTGCAAATTCGCAATGGCATGATGTGGACCATCGTACCGGTGTATAGCCGAGATATCACCGCTTACGGCATTGATGTGAACACGACGGTTCATAATGGCGACGGGTTCGACCCGAACTCCTCGGAGAATGTGTACATTCTTGCTTCTACGTTCCAGACCGGGGACGACAGCAGCGCAATCAAGTCGGGTAAGGATCAAGAGGGCCGGGATATTGGCAGGCCATCGCGTTTCATCTACTACCGAGGAGATACGTTTAGCGGTGGACACGGCGGCATCGTGCTCGGCAGTGAAATGTCGGGCGGCGTCAGCGATGTATATGCCGAGGACAATATTTTGACACCGATTGATGTGAAAAGTTCGGCCGTGAATGCAGGCTTCAAAATTAAGACAAGCACCACCCGGGGCGGCTATATCCGGAACATTCAGATCCGGGATTCCATTATTAATCGGATCGAGCTCAATTCCAACTACGACAAACTGACGACGCCGGGCGATTATCCATCGGATATCACGAACCTGAGATTCAGCAATCTGAAAAATTCCGACCCGACCAATGCGTCGAATGTGATTTCGTTGACGGGTTCGGCTTCTACGCCGACTTCGGATAATAATCTGAAGAATGTGCAGTTTTCGAATTGTTCTTTTTATCAGGCTCAATTGACGTATACGGAAAATATTTTCTTTAATAATTGCACCTTCACCCAGCCGATCAGCGCGACGAGCAGCAACAACGTCGTTCACGACGGCGATGTGATCTATGATCGTTCGTTTCCCGTGAATGAGGATTTCACCGGGTATAGCGTAGGCGCGCTGCCTTCGGGCTACTGGACGGTGCAATCAGGCTCCAGCTATATTGAAGGCGCTGTCAAAGTGGCAAGTGCGGGTAATCTGGAGCCGAACAGCTTGTACTTCGATGATGAGGGTGCAGGCTACGCCTCCGCTTACCGCACGTTTACAGCGCAAACCGGCGTTGTTACCGCCTCGGCTTATTTTAAATTGCCGTCGCCGCCGAAGCTGACGAACGGAGTGCCGAATGGCACTTACGCAACCGTTGTAACCGGAAGCCACAATTTATTCCAGTTATTGGGTTCCGACGGCAAAATTGCCGTTTCCCTTGCTACCCAGAACAACGGCTCGCTCGCCTATGCCTTCAAAGGCTCGACCGGAGGGACGATTATTCCGACGGTTCCTTTTGATACCTGGTTCCAACTTAAAGCGGTTGTTGATTATCCGAATAAGCGGGTGGACGTGTATTATAACGGCACCAAAGTATTGAGCAGTCAAGCATTCTATGACACAAGCAGTGTACCGAAAGATATCGGCACGTTTAAATCCATCACGCCGAATAACAATACGTCGGTAGCGGCTCAGGCTTTCATCGATAATTTATCCGTAACAGCTCCCGTGGTTGCCGACCAGGGCTATGGCATTAACCTTTCTTCGTTAAACAATGCGAAAAGCATTACGGTCAAAGGAGGCAGCCTGCCGTTCAGCGCCTCGAAAACGTCTGGTTCCACTGCCAGCCCTACATGGGCGGTGTATAATTACGACCTTACGCCGACCACCGCAGCGACGATTGACGCGAACGGTGTGTTGACGGCGCGAGGGAATGGCAATGTCGTTGTGGCAGTATCCATGAATGATGGTACAGCAACCCAAGGATTATTCCCGGTAGCCATTACCGGCCAAGAAAGCTTCTCGGGCTTTAAACCGGTTGCCATCAGCACCGCAGTTGGCGTAGCGCCTGTTCTGCCTGCGGCCGTGTCCGTTATTCGTGACGACGGCTCGATTACGTCCGCTGCTGTGATCTGGGATCTGGTGCCGCCTTCGCGGTATAACCAGGAAGGGACGGTGACCGTTCAAGGTACCGTATCGGGTTACGCTCAAAGGCCGTCCGCCCAGATCCAGGTTGTACCGACAGCGGCAATCGGCTATAAGCCGGTCATTGTCACAACTACAGCGGGAATCGCGCCTGGCTTGCCAAGCAGCGTGGATGTGCAATTGAACAATAACACGACCCAGTCGCTTCCTGTGGTGTGGAGCCCTGTATCGCCAGCCCTTTTCGCTCAGACGAATGTGAAAGGCTTTACGGTTTCCGGTACGGTTCAAGGCCAAACACGCCCTGTGATTGCGCATGTCTCCGTACTCCCTGATCTGGCTTCCGGCGTGAAGCCAATCCTTGTCGCCGCCGATGGCAGCGGGGATTATACAAGCATTCAAGCAGCGGTTAACGCGGTTCCTGATCAGAATCAGCAAAGAGCGATTATTTATATCAAGAATGGCGTGTATTACGAAAAAGTATTGATTCCAGAAAGCAAGCCATACATTTCCTTGATCGGCGAGAGTCAAGCTGGCACGATTCTGACCTATGACGACAATCCGAAGAAGACGCTGCCTGATGGGACGTCGTTAGGGCTTGGGACGTACACGGATTACACGTTGATGATCAAGGGGCATGATTTCAATGCGAAAACGATGACCATCGCGAATTCCTCGGGTTCCGGCGCGGGTCAATCCGTTGCGGTCGATGTGTATGCGGACAAGGCCTATTTTGAATCGTGCAGCATTCTGGGGTACCAGGATACGCTGCTGACGCGCAACCTGACCGATAATGCGGACCCAAGCAATTATGCGAATAATAATACGTTGCAAACCTACCGCTCTTACTACAAAGATTGCTACATTGCGGGCTCCGTTGACTTTATTTTCGGGCCGGGCATTGCGGTATTCGACCAGAGCGAAATTCACTCCCGATTAGCCGGACATGTCACAGCAGCTTCAACGCCAGCCGGACAAAAGTATGGCTACGTGTTCCTGAACAGCACGCTTAGCGGCGAAGCGTTATTAGAGGCGGCTCAAACGGATACCGGGCCTGTTGATCTGGGAAGACCGTGGCGCCCTTATGCGAAAACCGTCTATCTCAATTCGTATTTGGGCAAGCATATCGCCAAGGTGGGCTGGAACAATTTTGGAAAAACGAGCAATGAATCTACGGCCTACTACGGGGAATATCAAAGTACGGGGCCAGGAGCGAATCCGGCTTCACGACTGGCGTGGACACGTCAACTGACGAGCACCGAGGCTCAAAAGTATACGCTTCAGCAAATTTTCAGCGCGTCCAGCCTGATTGGCGGTACCGACGACTGGAATCCGCTGGATGCTTCGCCGGTAACGACTATTGCTTCTCTACCGGCTGTGCAGGTTACAACGTCGGTAGGTGCAGCGCCTGTGCTCCCTTCGGTTATTGATGCGGTGTACACCGATGGGATGATACGGTCGGTACCCGTCGACTGGGCACCTGTTGCGCCAGAGCAGTATGCGCAAAGCGGCAGCTTTACGGTTGCGGGGGCGGTGCAGGGAACTGCCGTTCAAGCGACGGCTATCGTGACTGTTCGGGCGGGCAGTGTATTGACTGGACCGCAGTCGGTAACGGCAGGCCAGCCGTTGGTGCTGAACTACGGATGGTCGGGCGTAACGGAGCAAGTGTACGGGCTTGATCTAACCGTCAACTATCCTTCTGCTCAGCTGCAGTTTGTTTCGGCGAATTCACTCGTTAGCGGTGTATCGGTGATCGATCAATCTACGGCGCCGGGGCTAGTCAGAGTCGTGTTGGCCAGCTCGACGCCGGGTGTTTCCTTGACGGGCAATCTGGCTAACATTGTTCAGCTTCATTTTATGGCGGCTGACGATGCGCTAGGCACGGCTGCAGTAAGTTTATCGTCGGCTGTGATCGCAGACGGAAACGGCCATGAAACAGTTGTGGACGGAACTTCCTATTCCGTGCTGATTAAGGCCTCCGAAGTCACAGCAGATACTACGGCGTTGTCGGCCAAGCTTCAGGAAGCGCAGATCAAGCTCACAGACGCGTCGGTTGGCGAGAGATGGGGGCAATATACGCAGTCAGTTCTGAGTGCGTTGAATGCTGCAACGGCAAGCGCCAGTTCCGTGCTGAATCAGCCCCATGTTTCCCAAACGGTGGTGGATCAAGCGGTCGTCAGTCTGACCCAGGCCATTCAAGTGTTCACAGCCTCTGTGAATACGACTGCAAGTATCGGCGATTTGGGCATTCTTGCTTCCCACTACGGCCTGACGTCGGTTGGAAGCGCTTGGGCGAGTGTCAAACGCTATGACTTCAATCATGACAATCAATTGGATATTGTTGATTTGGCGGCCATGGCGCGAAAAATTATCGGCAACTAGCAAGGCAGTATTTGGCGGGAGCAGCACTGCTGCTCTCGTATCATTGAAATTGTTGAAATTGGAAGGGACGGGGTGCAGTATGGTAAGAATTAGAATAATGCTGCTGTTCATATGTGCATTTCTATTGGTTACGCCTGCGCTTGCGCAGGCTGACACAAATCCTTCGTTTACACTAACGACGGCAAATACAAATCCTCTCATTGATAACCAGTTTCAAATTAACGTGAATGCCACTGGGGTGGCGGATTTGTACGGTTATGAACTTAATCTTGTGTATGACAGCTCCAAGCTGCAATTTATCGGTTACAGTACCGGTGGCAGCGGCTTTAATATCGATCCTCAGATCAAAAGCAATGCCGTGCAACTGGCGCATACTGAAATCGGCAGCAAGTCGGGGCGAAGCGGGGATGTTACGCTTGCGACAGTGACCTTTAAAGCGCTTCAAAAAGGGAGCGCTCAGATTAGCATAGCCAGTTTGAAGCTGGTTAACTCGCAGTTAGTATCCGATGTCTATACCAGCCATGCGGCGGTAGACGTTAATGTAAAGGAGTCCAACGGCAGCGGAGGTTCAGGTAACGGAAACTCAGGCGGATCCGGTAACGGGAACTCAGGCGGTTCGGGTAACGGAAACTCAAATGGATCCGGCGGCAAGCTGAAGCCGGTTGTAAATTTGGATAACGCTACGCAAACAGCAAGCGCTGCGCTTCATTCGGATGAGTTGAACAAAGCTGTGGAGCAAGCTGCCAGCAATGCCATTGGCATCAAAAGAATTGAGATTGACCTTCAACAACCAGCTGAATCGAAGGCTTACGTGCAGACTTTTCCCGTTGCAGTGTTAAGCAAGGCATCAAAAACAGTAGAATTTGAGATCAAGACGAATCTGGGAACAATCGTTATTCCCAATAATATGTTGTTGTCCAGCGGCATCCCAGCAGATTCAGAGGTCGGTCTTCATATCGGAAGGGTCAATCCCGAATCGCTGCAGGATGATGTGAGAAGCCGGGTAGGAAATGCCCCGGTCATCGAAGTAAGTCTGCGATCCGACGGTCAGACGATTGCGTGGAAGAACAGTCAGGCAGCGGTAACGGTAAGTGTGCCTTATACGCCTTCTGCTGAGGAGCTGCGCAATCCTGAGCATTTGACGGTGTGGTATCTGGACGATCAGGGGAACATCGTTGCAGTTCCGAATGGAAGATATGACAAGGCCACCGGCAGCGTGACGTTCAAGACAACGCATTTCAGCAAGTATGCCGTCGTGTATGTGAACAAAATGTTCCAGGATCTCGCTTCCACGCAATGGGCCAGAAATCCGATTGAAGTTTTGGCGGCTAAAGGCATTGTCAACGGCATGTCCGAAACGGAATTTGGCCCCGCTCAAGTAATTACGAGAGCCGATTTCCTGGTCTTGCTGACGAGAACGCTGGAGCTGCGCGGAGATCTGGGCGCTGCTTTCGGAGACGTGCCAGAGCAGGCGTATTACAATGAGCCGTTGCGGCTTGCCAGAGGTCTTGGCATTACCGAGGGAGCAGGCGACAATGCGTTTCATCCGCTAGAGCCGATTACGCGCGAAGATATGATGGTGTTGACGGCGAGAGCGCTGCAAGCGGCTCATTCCTCGGCCCCAACTGATGCGAACGACATGGTCTCGCTGCAAACATTCAGCGATAGGGATGACATCTCGGCATACGCCGTGAAGAGCGTAGCTGCACTGGTGCGCGCAGGTCTAGTGCAGGGCTACGATCAAGCGATTCACCCGCAAGCGACTACAACACGCGCAGAGACAGCTATGCTGATGTACAACCTGTACAACGGTCAATAATCTAGTTAAAAGATTATTGCTTAAATGGTCTAGACGACCTGCTTAACGAACGTGAGAACAAGGCTCGGAGGCGACACGATCAGCACCGTGAGCACGGAGATGTGCTTCGTGGGGCCGCCGACGGTACGTTGCTGGCGCTAACGGGCGCCACAGCGGCTATTCAGCCGAAAATCGTTAGTTTTAAACCGTAACGGTTGCCATAGAGCCTATTTGTACGAAATGGGCCCGATGTCACCAGATTTTATCTAAATAAGCGCTGTGGCGACCGTTAGCATCCATATTGCCCGGCTTTTCGGGACAATAAGCGCTGTGGCATCCGTTACAGCTTTCTCCTGTACCGACCTGGCCGCGATGTTGTGAGGTCAAGCAGCATTCGGTAGCTATCTAATCAGTAACGTTAAAAGGAGGGAATCCACGAATATGAGTATATTGCGTTATCGCCAGTTCGTAGGCAAAATGATGACCGCACTTCTTCTGCTATCGCTGGCATTGCCGATTGGTGCGGTGGGCGTCAGCGCCGCCGGCACGCTGCCGCAATACTGGAGCTCGTTCGCGATTAAATGTGCGGCTGCGGCGTGTCCCAGTCTGGCGAATTCGGATGCCAACTATGCGAACGCTATGATTTCCGTAAGAACAAGCAACGGAAAATTACAGAATGAGGGCGACACGATGTATGCCGCCTACACCTCGATGACCGGCGATTTTACGGTTACCGCCAGAGTCAAGAGTTTTAAGAATCAACCGGCGAATGCCAGCGATACGGCAGGGGGAGGCTCGCTGAGCTATCAGAATAAGGCGCTGCTGTTCATTAAAAAATCGATTGACGCCAGCAATGCCGACGCCAGCTCGATATCCCCGTCGCTTTCGCTCGTTTTTCAGCCGAAGCAAGCGACAGAACTCAGCGGTTCGAATCTGAAGAACAGCAACTATGTGTATGCCTGGCAGAACCATGTGATCTCACCTACGACGGCGAACAATGTGGCTACGGCGGTCAGCGAGACCAAGCAACTCGCCGGTTATCCGATCACTCAGAGCGATCTGGCGACAGCGGATAAAGCGGTATATTTGAAACTGGTCAAAAGCACAGATCCAGTATCCAAGAATAGTACATATGCCGCTTATATTTCGAACGACGGCGTCACCTATGGCAATGGAACAACGTCAGGGACCGCACTGTATACCTACACAGACAGCAACAATGCAGTTTTCGGCACCGGCAGCGTCTTCATTGGTCTTGGAGTGGACTATGGAACGGTTGATTTCAGCGAAGTCAAAATTGTCGATGCATTCGGCAATACCGTGTTTCCGAACTCGCTGTCGTCGGCAACGCCTGTCGGCCTCTATACGGTTGCAGGGAATACAAAGGCTACCATCGGCTGGACAGCCGTGGCCGGAGCCAGTTCGTATAACGTCAAGCGGAGCGCGGTGTCCGGTGGGCCTTATCAGGTTGTCGCCAATGTGGCCTCTAACAGCTACACTGACGCCAGTCTGGTGAACGACACTCCTTACTATTATGTCGTAAGCGCAGTGACCGGGGATGGCGAAAGCCCCGACTCTTTCCAAGCCAGCGTGACGCCTGTATATACGCCGGATCCTCCGACTGCTCCTGTAGGACTTCAGGGAACGGCGAGGGACAGTCAAGTTAATGTGGCTTGGAACAGTGTTCAAGGAGCGGAAAGTTATAATGTGCTGAGAAGCGCGGACGGCGGGGCGAATTATACCGCGGTTGCCAGCGGTCTCACAGCGACAAGCTTCACGGACGGAGGGCTAACGAATGGAACCACGTATGCGTATGCCGTCCAATCCAAGAACGTGGGCGGCGTCAGTGCGAATTCCGTCCCCCTGCAGATCACGCCTGCGGCTCCCTTCGACAGACCGTCCAATCTGGCGGCCGTCCCGGGAAATAATCAAGTAGCACTTACCTGGAATGCCGTGCCGGGCGCTGTCTCGTATTCGGTGAAACGGAGTACGGCTTCGGGCAAGTCCTATGCTGCGATTGCAAGTAACCTGGCGTCGCTGGCCTTTACGGACACAACGGCCGTGAACGGAACTGCTTATTTTTATGTCGTGTCAGCATCGAACGGACAGAAGGAAAGCCTGAACTCGGAGCAGGTTGTCGCTTTTCCGATGAATGCACCGCAAGGTGCTCCTGCCATTCCGTCGGGTGTCACGGGCACCGCAGGGGAGAATGAAGTGGGCTTGTCCTGGAGCGCCGTGAATGGAGCCGTGTCGTATAATGTCAAAAGAGCGACTTCCTTCACCGGCCCTTACACAACCCTTGCCAACGTAACAGCGCGGCAATACGCGGATACTGCCGCATTGAACGGCACCAAATATTACTACGCGGTGACGGCTGTGAATGCAAACGGAGAGAGTCCCTTCGGCACGCCGATCATCGCAACGCCGGCGCACAGCCTGATTGTCGCCAAAGACGGCACGGGAGATTTCAGCACCATTCAAGCGGCCGTTAATGCGATTTCGGCTTCGAATACGGTCAGAACCGTCATTTTTATCAAGGATGGCGAATACTACGAGAAATTGAATGTCAATAAGCCGAATGTCAGCCTCGTTGGCGAAAGCAGGGACGGCACGGTCATTACGTATGACGATTATTCCTGCAAGCCGGTCTCGACTTCGATCGTGAATAACCCGACAGCTACTTCCACGTCGTGTGCAGGATTGCCTGCGGGCACCAATGTATTGGGCACAAGCCTCAGTTATACGATGGCGGTTTCGGCCGCAAACGTGTCGACCGAGAATGTGACCATTCGCAATACGTCTTTTCCAAGATCGGTCGTAGCACCTGCGGTTGCCTTGTACGTGACCGGCGACAAAGCCATTTTCCGCAATGTCAAAGTGCTGGGTTTCCAGGACACCGTGTATGCCAACTCCGGCAGGGAGTACTATGACCATGTTATCATCGAGGGCGACGTCGACTACGTATTCGGCAATGCGACAGTCCTGTTCGATAACTCGGAACTGAAATTTGTCGGCAATGCCGGCGGACATACGACGGCGGCGTCCACGGACCAAGCCAGCAGCTATGGCTATGTGTTCAGAAACTCGAAACTGACGAGAGGCACATCGGCGATGAAAAATGCCGTAACCGTCGGTACGTGGGATGCCTCTTGGGATACAGATGCCAATCTGGCCGCGACCGGTGGCAGCGTGGACTTGGGCAGACCTTGGCGGCCGTATGCCAATGTGAAATATATCAATACCTGGATGGATGCGCATATCAAAGCGGTCGGCTGGGATAACTGGGGGAGCGCAGCCAATGAAGCGACAGCCTCCTACGGAGAGTACAACACGTCCGGTCCCGGAGCGAATGCCAAAGGCCGGTACAAATGGTCCAGCCAACTGATCGCCGACGAGGCCAATGTGTACACCGTGCAGAATGTCCTGCAAGGGACAGACGGCTGGGACCCGACGTTATTCGGCATTGTGCCGCAGAAGCCGCAGCAGGCCAAACCGGCGGCTCCAACCGGGCTAACGGCAGCGATGGGATCCTCAGGATTTCAATTAACGTGGAATGTCACAGCCGGCGCGCAAAGCTACGCGGTTTACCGAAGCACTTCCTCCGGAGGGCCTTATACGCAAGTCGCCACGGGCCTGACGATAGCGGCGTATGCGGATACCGGCATCACGGGAGAAACCGCGTATTATTATGCGGTCACAGCTAGCAATGAGCTGGGGGAAAGCGCGCTTTCGAATGAATTCTATGCCGCTAATTCCGCGACTTTTGATCGGAATGCTGCAAATCAGGCGGATATTAGCGTAACGGTGAAGCTGGCGGGGGACAACGTGACCGGCCTTGCTAACGGAAATTATCAGTTGATCGTTGCCAAGGACTATACGCTTGACGGCAATACGTACACGATCAGCAAAACGTATCTGGCGCAGCTGCCGATCGGAACGACCACGCTGACGTTCCTTCTGGCGAATGGCGGCAGCATTGCGTATCCGATTCACGTAATCAATACAACCCCACTGCCAGGCCAAGTCGTTGCGAATGTGCCGGCCCTTCATCTCTACACGATTGCGGGGATTGCGCCGTATCTGCCTACCCTGGTGCCGGTGAATTACACGGATCAAATGACAGGAGCGCGCAACGTGACCTGGGGAGCTGTCAGCCCGCAGCAATACGCAGCGCCAGGCAGCTTCTCGCTGCAAGGTGTGTTGACGGGAACGAGCATTCCGGTGTCTACGGACATCACGGTTCAAGCCTTAAGCGATGTCAGCGCAGTTTCGGGCGGGGACGATCTTGCGGGGTATTTGACCAATCTGCCGTTCGCGATGCCTTCGTTCAATCTCTATGCATACCCGGATCGGGATTACAATATTCAGAACTATGGCGCAGTAGGCGATGGCGTCACGAAGAATACAACCGCCTTTAAGAATGCGATTGCCGCTGCATCCAGCGCTGGCGGTGGCCGGGTAGTCGTGCCGGCAGGCGTCTGGCTGACAGGGCCGATTCAATTGAAAAGCAATATCAATCTCCATTTGGAGGCTGGTGCCAAGATTTTATTCAGTCCCGATTACAGCGACTACACACCGGGCTCGACAAGATATCAGTCCATGCTGACAGGGACAGGACTCACGAATGTGGCGATCACGGGCAGCGGAGCCATTGACGGCAACGGCCAGTACTGGCGCTACATCAAGAAATCCAAGACGACCGCCTCCCAATGGGCGTATCTGTTGTCGCTGGGCGGCGTGCTGAGCGCGGACGGAAGCCAATGGTATCCGTCGCAGCAGGCTGTCGATGTCGGCCGTCCGCTGATGATTGATATTAACAACAGCTCGAATGTGCTGATTGACGGACCTACATTTATGAACTCGCCGCAGTTTGCTTCCAGCATCACAAGCAGCCAATTCGTGGTGATTCGCAACACGACCGTCAATAATGAATGGTGGATGCAAAACGGAGATGGCCTGGACGTCACGTCCTCCCAGAATGTTGTGATGTACCATAACACGGTCAATGCCGGAGACGATGCCATCGGCATGAAATCCAGCAACGATCCCAGCCCGACGAATGCGTTATCGAATGTCGTGATTGCCGATAATATCGTATTCCGCGGACACGGCGGCTTGTCCATCGGCAGCAATACGTCCGGCGGCATCAAGAATATGGCGGTACGCAACAATCAGTACATCGGCACGGATAACGGTTTGAATTTCAAAAGCTATGTAGGCGGCGGCGGTGCCGTGGAAAACCTCTACATTGACGGCATTCACATGCAAAATCTGCTGGATACCGCGATTAATATCGGCGATTTCTACAAAGGGCACGACGCTGTTCTGGATAAGGCGCAAGTTGGCGTCGATTACCGCGTGCCGGAGTTCAAAAACATTCATATTCGCAATGTGTTTGTCGACGGGGCCGTACAAGCGGTGTATGTGGAAGCTCTGCCTAATGTGCCTGTCCGTGACCTCGATCTGCAAAACGTCGAAATCCGGGCGCAAAAAGGCTGGGAATCCGATTACGTGTCTAATGTGAAGTTAACGAACGTCAAGATCACGCCTGCGTCCGGAGCCGTGTATACGCTCAATCATACAGTCGGTTTTGAGATGAAGAACGTGTATTGTCCGCCTGGCATCGCAACCTTCATCCATTTGGTCGGCAGTGCCAGCGGCATTGTGCTGCGAGACACGAATTACAATGCAGCGCTGACGCCATTCCAATTGGACCCGGGGATTAGCCAAAGCGCGATCACCATTGTGGCGCCGGAAACGACGCAGCGTCCGAATGCGCCGGCCAACGTATCGGCGCTCGCCGGCAATGCGCGCGTATTTGTCGCTTGGGACGCTGTGCCTGGCGCCGAGTACTATCAAGTGAAACGGAGTACGGCCAGCGGAAGCGGGTATCTGACCATCGCTTCCAATGTCACAGGCAATACGTATTTGGATACCGGTTTACTCGCCAATTCGTATTACTATGTCGTCACGGCTGTCGGCAGCGGCGGTGAAAGTGGAAATTCCAGCGAAGCCGTCGCCATCGTCGCAAGCGGCACGGCAGGTACGCCGCTGGCGACGCTAACGGAGCATACCGCCGGTGAGGTCGGACATAACCTGACGATTCACTACGGCTTAAACGGTTTATCCGGCGTGTCTTCGGCTGTTTATGCGCAGGATCTCACCTTCCAGTACGATCCGGGGCTCTTGCAATTTGTTTCGGCAGAGGCGCTCTTGCCCGGACTTTCCGTGGTCGCTGACAACGATCCCACTGGCAAAGTGAGAGTATTGGCGGCTAGTTTGGGCACAGGCGTGAGCACGAATGGCGATTTGCTCGCGCTGACCTGGAAAGCGATCGGGTTCGAACAGCCAGGGAACGTCGGCACCGTTATTTATTTAAGCAAGGTGATTAGCTCTGACAGCCTAGGGGCAGAAACGGAGCTGCCTCCGACGTTGTCCGCAGTGGCGATCGCTATTAACAAGACAGCGCTGGCAAGCACCCTCGCCGCGGCCGGCGCTTTGCAAACGGCCAGCTACACGCCTTCTTCCTGGGCGCTGCTGCAAACGTATCTGGGCGCCGCCAACCTGATCTATGGCGATGGCAAGGCTACCCAAGCGCAAGTCGATGCTGCCGCAAGCAACTTGCAGACGGCGATGGAGCTGCTGGGCGGCTTGTCTACGAAGGCAGCGCTCCTGGCGAAAGTGACGGATGCGCAAGCAACGCTGGCTGCCGCTTCGATTGGCGATCGCTGGGGGCAATATGCCCAGAGCGCAGCGACGGCGCTCAGCTCCGCGATTGCCAGCGCGCAGACGGTCGCTAACAATCCGAATGCGGATCAATCCGCTGTCGATCAGGCCGTCGCGCAACTGGATGCGGCGCTGCAGGTTTTCCGGCAAGCGAGCAATCCGAAGGCAAGTATTGGCGACCTGGCGATCATTTCCGCCCATTACGGCATGACGAGCGGGAATGCGGGCTGGAGCCTGTACGGGCGCTACGACGTGAACGGCGATCATGTTCTGGATATTGTGGATCTTGCCGCCATCGCGAGAAAAATGTTAACTGAATAATAGGCAGGTGAGTCCGATGCAGGTCATCGGGCTCGCTTTGCTATAGTCATGCGGTATCTGCATTTGTTAAGATGAAGAAAATCATGTATTCGGGGGACGGCGCATGTACGCATTTCTATCGAGAAGCCCGATTCGCATCAAACTGCTGATCTATTTTGTGCCTATCCTGATTCTCTCCGTTGTGCTGACCGGTCTGTTATCGTATTTATCCGCCGTCAAACAGTTGGAGAAGAATGCTTATTATTTGCTGAATGATACCGTGGAGCAGACAGGGGGATTTATCAATGATAAATTTTATACGGTATTCGAGCAGTTGGTGTTGATTGAGAACAACAGTGCGTTTCGCAATATTATGGAGAACAAGGGCCAAGCGGTGGATCAGCGTCGGTACGACGATCTGATCGATCTTCGCCGGCAATTTGAAGAAGCGTATCAGAATCATTTTCAAATCATCGATTCGATTTATGTCGCTTTTAACAATGGACGCTCGTTTAATTTGCAGAAGGACTTTGTTCCCAAGCATGTCGGGATCAATCTGAGCGACTGGATGGCCCGGTACTCGAACCGCGATAGTCAAGCGGGCTATTATTGGTTGAACCGGCACGTGGACGAAGTGTTTGATACCGTCGAAACCCGCAATGTCGTCAGTCTGTTTAAAATGATCGGCAGTCAGGAATCCGCTGTGAGCGGTGTGGCGCTGATTAATATGCGGGAGTCGTATATTCGCAACATTTTGCTGAATGTGAAAGTAAGTCCGAATGGCGTGCTTGCCTTAATCAGCCCGGACGGTGTTATGTACTCGAAGGATCTGCAGTCCCCTTATGTTATCAGTGACAAGGTCATGAATGAGATTCGGCATAGCGCCGATGCGCAGGGGAGCCTGAGGGAAGTCAGCCAATCTGATCGTCCCATGATGATCCGTTACACAACCTTATCGCTTAATCATTGGAAGCTGGCCGCCATTGTGCCGGAAAGCGATATATTGAGCAATGCCTCCCAGATTAAAACGATCACCTTGTACATCGTAGTCATCATTCTGCTGGTGTTCGGCGTGGTGGCGACGCTTGTGGCCAGCAGCTTGTCCAATCCCATCCGTTTTCTGTCCAAGCAGGTGAAACGGGTCGGCAAAGGCGATTTGAACGTGAGTTTTAGGCTCAACGAGCAAAATGAAATCGGGGTGCTGGCGCAAGGTTTGGAGAGTCTGGTGGAGTCGGTTCGCGATCTGCTGGATAAAGTGAAAGACGAGCAGGAGCAAAAAAGACAGATCGAGTTACTGGCTTTGCAAGCGCAAATCCAGCCGCATTTTCTGTACAATACGCTGGGCTCAATTAAGCATTTGGTGGACTTGGGGGAGAAAGAGAAGGCTTCTACCATGGTGAGCGCGCTCACGCAATTCTTCCGCATCGGCATCAGCAAAGGAAGAGAAGTGATCTCAGTGCGCGAGGAAATCGAGCATGTTCGAAATTACTTGCTCATTCAGCATATCCGCTACAGCACCGATTTCGAGTTCGAAATAGACATCGAAGAAGGGCTGCTCGACTTGCCGATTATGAAGCTCACCTTGCAGCCCATTGTCGAGAATGCGATCTATCACGGCGCCAAAAACAAGCACGGTCGCGTCCTCATTCGCATTACGGGAAGCCGACAAGGGCGACTCGCCGTACTGGAGGTATTCGATGATGGGGCGGGCATGTCGAAGGAAAGATTGGTCCAGATCCAAGCCTCCATCCAATCCCCGACGGTTGAGGAAGTTCCTGTGACGTTCGGGCTTCGCAACGTGCACAAACGGCTCGTGCTTCAATTCGGCGATGGCTTCGGATTGAGACTGGAAAGCCGAGAAGGGGAGTATACGATGGTCAGCGTGTCAATCCCGATCACAATGGAGGAGGTCTAGCTGCATGTATAAGCTGCTTATCGCGGATGACGATGAATGGATCCGAGAGGGAATGAGACGCAGCATTCCGTGGGAGGAAGGCGGTATTCGAGTTGTTGGAGCCGCCAAAGATGGTCAAGAGGCGTGGGATTTGATACAGCAGGCGAAGCCGGATATTTTGCTTTCCGACATCCGCATGCCCTTTATGGATGGGCTTCAGCTCGCGGGCTTGGTGAAAGCGCACGGTCTGGATACCAAAGTAGTCTTCTTGACGGGCTACGACGATTTTTCCTACGCCAAGCAGGCGATTGGTCTGCAGGCGTTTGACTATATTTTAAAATATGAAGATAACGCGAAAGTGTTGAAGGCCGTTCGGCAGGCTTGCGATAAGCTGGAGGAAGAAAGAGCGGTGGTGGAGAAGGATCGCAAAGGCCACGGGCTGATGGTAAACAAGTTTTACAGCGATCTGATCTCAGGGGCCGGCAATGAAGCGACGGTGGAACGCGACAGCAAGCTGCTCGATATCTCGTTCTGCGGCAGCTTGTTCGGGGCTGCGGCGATTCGCATGGACGGCGTTGAGCGTTTTCTCAAGCCGAATAAATCGGAGGACTTGGAGCTGCTGCTTTTTTCCATCAAAAATGTGTGCACCGAAGTGCTTGCGCTTCAAGTGAACGGCGAGTGTCAAGCGCAGGTCGTTCACTATAATCATCGGATTAATCTGTTATTTAATTTGGGGCTGACTGACGCTGAAAGGTTTAGAGTGGAAGCGAAGCGCATTTCCCTGGCGGTGCTGAGCGCGATTGAACAGTTTTTGAAAATCAAGGTGCAAATCGGGATCGGCAGCCCCGGCGAAGGGATCAAGCACATTCCTTTCTCTTACGAGGAAGCCTTGATTGCTTCGCAGATGAAGGGCATGGCGAATGAGCAGGGGATCATTTTCTACGAGCAAGTCAAGCATTCGAACAACTCCCATCAAGCGATTTTAAAAAAAGTAACGGATTATATTGCAGCGCACTTCCACAACGAAAATCTGGATCTCAAGGAAGTGGCGGAAACGGTTCATATTACGCCGTCCTATGTCAGCACGCTGTTCAAAAAATATAACGACATCAATTTCAGCGAGTACGTCATTCGCGTGCGCATGGACAAGGCGATGGAGCTTCTCGTGCATACAGACCTAAAAGCGTACGAGATCGCGGAGAGCATCGGCTACCCCAACACCCAATATTTCAGCGCATTATTCAAGAAATATACGGGATTAACGCCTATGGAGTACAGGCAGCAGCATCGCAAGTAGAGGTGAAGAACAAGACCGGCTTACGTTCGTGGAGACGACGGAGCCGGTTTTTTCTTTTTAAAAAAACAAACAATCTTTGCAAGATATCTTATTTAGATACAAAGCGATCTCTCTTATGATAATAAAGGAGGTGATCATATGAAGATGCGCCAGCATCTCACAACAAGTGAATCCATACGTACCATGCAGACAAAGAGAAGAAGGTTTAATAGTGATCGTACATTGCCCTACATATTGATCGCTCCAACGCTGATTCTGATTGCCGTCATTATGTTTTATCCGATTCTCAGAGTTTTTGAATTGAGTGTGCAAAACTATGACCTCACGAGGCCGCAAGAATTCGGATTCGCGGGACTCCTCAACTTCAAACGTATTCTATTTGAGGATGATCTGTTTTTTGGCACGGTGTGGGTGACCGCCAAATGGGTCCTCATTGAAGTGGTGCTGCAGCTTGTGCTCGGTCTGATTGTCGCCTTGCTGCTGAACCAAAGCTTCCGTCTCAGAGGCCTGGTGCGCTCTCTCGTTCTCGTGCCTTGGGCCGTCTCGGGCGTGCTGACGACGATGCTGTGGTCGCTGATGTACAACCAGCACATCGGTGTCATCAACGATCTGCTCAAGAAGATCGGCTTGATCCATGAAGACATCGCCTGGCTGGCGAATACGAAGACGGTATTCGGTTCCGTTATTGTCGCAGAGCTATGGCGAGGCATTCCGTTTTTTGCCGTAACCTTGCTTGCTTCACTTCAGTCGATTCCTAACGACGTGTATGAATCTTGCGAAGTTGACGGCTGCGGAAAAGTCAAAAAGCTTTTCTATATCACGCTTCCTTACCTGAAGGAAAGCATCATTTTTGCAACGCTGCTGAGGGCCATCTGGGAGTTCAATTCCATTGACATGATTTTCACCATGACGAATGGCGGCCCGATGAATATGACCACAACGCTTCCGATTTATATGATGCAGACAGCGATTCTAAAAGGAAATTATGGATACGGTTCCGCCATTGGCGTAATCACCTTCATTTTCTTGATGATCTTTGTTCTTGTGTATCTGAGGCTGAGCAGGAGTGAACAGGATGACTAAGCTTAAAAAGACGCTATCTTCCCTAACATTGTTCCATCTTCCCATGACCGTGACACTATTGTTTGTCCTGCTGCCTTTCTTATGGGCGGTGTCGACATCGTTAAAACGGGAAAATGATATTATTAGCTCAACCGTGCATTATTGGCCGAATCCGCTTACTTTTGATAATTTCGTAAAAGTATGGAGCGTCAACCACTTTTCAACCTATTTTCTGAATAGCTTGTACATTAGCTTCGTCGCGATCGTTTTCATTTCGCTGCTGTCGATGGCCAATGGCTACGCGCTAAGCCGGTTCAAATTTTATGGCAAAAGCGGGTTTATGCTGATTCTGCTGAGTACGCAGATGCTGCCGGTGATCTTGTTCGTCATTCCCCTGTTTTTAATCTTTAAAAATATGGGGCTTATCAATACGCCTTACGCGATTATTTTGTTCTACATTGTCTCGCAGGTCGCGTTCAATACGCTGCTTATGAAAGGTTTCGTCTCCGGCGTTCCCAAAGAAATCGACGAGGCGGCGATGGTGGATGGTGCAGGCCGCTTGCGCATCATCTTTACGATCATTACGCCGGTTGTGCTTCCCGGTATTGTGGCGACGGCCGCTTTTGCCTTCATTGGCTGCTGGAATGAGTTCCTTGTCGCCTTTTCCTTCATCACATCGGCCAAAAACTTTACCATTCCGATCGGTTTAAAGTTTCTTATCGGAGAATACAGCGTGGAGTATGGCTCGCTTGCTGCTGGGAGTATTATTGGATTGATTCCACCGATCCTGCTCTTCATGTATATCCAGCGTTTTCTCATTCAGGGCTTGGCTGGCGGCTCGGTAAAAGGCTAACGAGGTGTTTTAGTGCCCGAGAGGGCATTTTCAAACCATATAGGCAAGATGATAAAAATCATGGGAGGTCTTTGCAATGAAAATTTCTCGATTGACGACTTTGCTGACATTGGCTGCTGCGCTTACCGTTACCGGATGTTCCAACGGTAGCGGAAGCGGAAGTTCCAGCACGCCAGGGGCATCAAGTGCTGCCAACGCTTCCAGCGCTGCGCCTAGCGGCAAGAAAACGACGATTACGTTCTGGGCTGCTGCGGTAACGCCGGAAAGAAACGCATTCTTCGAGGGAATTGTGAAAAAATTTGAGGAGCAGAATCCGAACATCCACGTGGATTATTTGGGTGTGCCAGGCGATTTGAGCGCCTATGAACAAAAACTGGACGTTGCGATTGCGGCGGGACAAGCGCCGGACATTACCAATGATTTTAAAGCGGATTATATTGCTCGGGGAGCGTACGAGCCGCTGGATGATTATTTTAATAAGTGGGATGGAAAAGCCTCGATCTCTGCGGGGGCGCTGCAAAGCAACCGGTTGCTCGATCAGAAAGAAGGGAAGCTGTATGCGCTCCCTTATAGCTCGCAAACCTGGAATCTGTGGGTACGGCCGGATTGGTTTAAAGAAGCCAATCTCCAGCTTCCGGATACCTGGAGCCAATTTTTCGATGCGCTGCCTAAGCTGACAGACAAGTCGAAGGATAGATACGCCCTAAGCATTCGCGGCGGTGCCGGCAGCGCAAATACGCTTGAGGCTCTGATGTATACGTACTCGGGTATTTCGGATTACTTTACGGCAGATGGCAAAGCGACGATCAACGATCCTAAAAACGTGGAGTTTGTTGAGAAATATCTGGGTGCATACAATGTCTACACGCCTGAGGATGACTTGAATAAAGGCTGGACAGAACTGGCAGCTACGTTCCAATCGGGCAAAGCAGGCATCGTGGTGCACAATCTGGGCTCTGCAAGCTCGCATGAGAAAGCCTTTAATGGAGATCGCAGCAAATTTATGGCGCTGCCGTTCCCGAAAAACGATAAAGGGGAACGCATTCATCCGGGGTTGGCGGCGCTCGGTCTGACGATGTCGAAAACATCCAAAGACAAAGATGCGGTATGGAAATTTATGACCTTCTATCTGTCCAAGGACATTAACAGCCAGTATGGCAAACTATACGGTGAAATTCCGGCCAATAACGATGCAGCCAAAGATTCGTGGGTTCAGGAAATTCCGTATATGAAATCCGCTGCCGATTTGCTGACATCCAAGGACACCAAATTCAGCAAAAATCCATACTATTTGCCGGGCTACAACAATGTGCAGAAAACGATGGAACCGCTGATTCAAAAGGTGATGGCGAAGAAAATGACAGCGAAGGAACTGCTGGACGAGTGGGCGAAGCAGCTGGAAAAGGAAAAAGCGGCCTACGCTGCTAAAAAATAAGACAGGTAAAGCGGCTCGGCGTGGAGGAAGTAGCGCGCGGAGCCGTTTATTTCAACTTGCGAAGGAGATCAGTTATATGAATACCTCAGATCGTTTCTTGGAAGACGCGCCATGGATTTCGGATCAAGGCGACGGCACATATCTGAATCCGATCCTGCATGCAGACTATTCCGATCCCGATGTCATTCGGGTTGGGGAAGATTTTTACATGACAGCCTCCAGCTTTGGTCATATTCCCGGGCTGCCGATTCTGCATTCACGTGATTTGGTGAATTGGAGGCTTATTAACCATGCTATTCCAAGAATGGACTTGGATGGCTATGATAAACCGCAGCACGGGAACGGTGTCTGGGCGCCAAGCCTTCGCTATCACGGGGGAAAATATTGGATATTTTACGGCGATCCCGATGTCGGCATTATGATGACGACGGCAGATCATCCTGCCGGACCGTGGGCGCCCTTACATCTGGTCAAGGAAGGGCGGGGGCTTATCGACACGTGCCCGTTCTGGGATGAGGACGGCCAGGCCTACTTGATCCATGCTTATGCGAATAGTCGCGCCGGCATCAAGCATAAGCTTCGGCTGTGCAGAATGTCCCCGGACGGACGGCATCTGCTGGACGAGAGCCAACTTGTCTACGATGGAACGGAAAACCATCCGACGTTGGAAGGGCCTAAGCTGTACAAGCGCAATGGCTATTATTATATTTTTGCTCCGGCTGGCGGGGTTGCAACGGGGTGGCAGACGGTGTTTCGTTCCCGCGATATTTGGGGGCCGTATGAGGATAAGATTGTCCTGCACCAAGGAGAGACAGAGATTAACGGCCCGCATCAGGGCGGCCTAGTGGAATTGGAGTCCGGCGAGTCGTGGTTTGTTCATTTTCAGGACAAAGGCGCGTTCGGACGTGTTGTGCATCTGCAACCCGTACATTGGGTCGACGATTGGCCGCTGATGGGGGTTAGGCGAGAAGGGCATGAGATTGGAGAGCCCGTAGTCCATTACCGGAAGCCCAATGTTGGGCGAGCCTATCCGGTTGAGGTTCCGGCGTCATCGGATGAATTTGACGGCGCTGTGCTCGGTCTACAGTGGCAGTGGCAGGCCAATCCGGAACGCGCGTGGTACAGTCTGGAAGCGAGAGCGAGCTGGCTGCGTTTGTTTGCCGTTCCGCAAGGCGAAGGGAGGAGCGGCCTATACGATGCGCCAAATTTGCTGCTTCAGAAAATGGTTGCTCCTTCTTCGAGGATCACGATAGCCATCGACCCATCTGGGCTTACGAAAGGGGATACAGCGGGATTGCTGGTGTTCGGATACCGTTATTGTTATCTCGGTTTGCGCTGCACGGAGGAGGGGCTGCTTGTTTTATTTCTCGGTTCAGGCAACGAGCAAGGAGAAGAGGAATTGTGGTCAACTCAGCTGAAGGCAGAAGCTCCTCTCTGTCTCCGCGTGGAGATTAGAGAGGATGCCAGCTGCGTGTACAGCTATAGCTTCGATGAAACGGAGTTTCATTCCGTGATCACATCTGAGCCTTGGATCGCCAGCGAAGGGAAGTGGGTTGGCGCGAAGGCAGGGATCTTCTGCCTGGGCAGCGGTGGCGGTTTCGCAGATGTTGATTGGTTTCGTGTATCGCAAATCGTATCCCCTTAACGTGAGTGAACCGACCGATACTGGCTCGGAGACACCCCTTCTCGCTTGCGGAAAGCGCGCGAAAAGTTATTTTCGTCGACAAACCCGACCTGCGCGGTGATGTCCTTAATGGCAAGCTGGCTGCTTTCCAGCAGTTCCTTGGCTTTCTCAATTCGAATTTTCGAGACGTATTGCATGAAGGGCAGTCCGTTTTTTGTTTTAAAATAGCGCGTGACGTAGGAAGGCGTCAAGGACAACGCCTCAGCGACGGTAGAAAGGCTGAGATTGTAGTCCATGTAATTCTCGCCAACGTACTCGAGCATCGCATGATAGAGACGATTATTAGTGGCATCTTCGCCTAAGCTTTCCTGGATGCTGCTCGCGGCGTCGAGCAGGGTCGCGCACGCTTCCGCCACGGTGTTGGACTGATACTCGGTCAGCGCATCCAGCTTGTATTTAATCGCTTCGCGATGGGAGAGCGGGATATTGTTCACGAGTTCATTTAAGGTGAAAATGATTTTCTGCAGCGTAAGACGGAACGTCTGCGCATCTTCCAGTTTGGTAAACTGCACTTCCAGTTCCTCGATGAGCGCTTCCAGCTTCTCGGCGTTTTTGGAGCGGACCGCCACGTGGAGCGCTTCGGCCAAATCCGAAATGTGACGCTTGTCCGTGTCGGTATTCGCCATTTTTTGCTGGGACAAGTCTGCGGGCGTAATGATCGACTGCTTGCCGGCGAAAATCCGGTACTCCGCCAGCGCTGTGGCGGAACTGAACGATTGATGCAAATCATTCGAAGGCTGAGGCTCGCCGACCGTACAGGATATCGATAGAGAGAAATGCCGCTGCATGAAGGCGACGATCTGCTCGGCAAAGGCGCGGCTGCGGGCTTCCCATTGATCCGCAAACTCTTTATTCCACGACACGATGCCCACGATGCCATTATCAATGGCCAGATCAAGGGCATAATTGACCCCATGCTCCCCCGATAAATTTTCCAATACATTGCATATCGCATATTTCATCAGCCACTGCTCGCTCAGTGGCTCTTTGCTTAATTTGGCGTTGTAATCGTCAAAAATAATGACCAGCACGCTGCTTGTCGGCCTGGAGCCGAATAACTTCTGGAGCGTGCTCCGATTATTTTGCGTCGTATTGTCGACATTCAGCTTCCCCATCAATAAAGCCAGAAGCAGCTGGTTCCTCGTGAGTACCTCCTGATTATGCATCTTGTTCGATAAATGGATGCTTTCATCCCGCATCTGCTCAATATATTGCGTGAGCTGCTCCAATTCATTGCTTTCACCCGCCAACGCTTTGTCGGACGACAAGGCAGGAAAGCGGCTGGACAGCTCCTGAATCGGTTGATAGCTCTTGCGGGCCGCCCGAAAGCAAAGCATGAGTCCCAATGTAAGCGAGACCAGGAAGATGCTGACGGAGACGGTGAGTGCCGAGTAGTATTCATGGAAATAGACGTGGCGCCGCATAGCATTCACGACAAGAAATTTCTGCTTCTCCGACGTTTCCTGCAGGAGCAGGTAGCCGGGGATGCGCAAGTTCGCATGCTGGGCGGCAAGGGCAAGCTGGTCCCAGCCAAGATCGGCGTTTCCTTTTATATAGAAGATCGGGGTCTGATGTTGGTCAAAAACCATAAGACTGCTGCCGCTGTCGATCGTCGTCTGGAAGTTGCTTAACAGCGCGGCATAGTTCAGCTTATAAATCATAATCCCGCTGGAATACGGGGTGTTGTCAAGCGGAACCAGGAGCAGCAGAACTTGTTCTTTGGCGTTATGCTGATCTTCGTTGGTCAGCGAGGAAATCAGCATTGGCGCACGTAACTGCTCTAACTGCTGCGACAGAACTTCCGACGCGATCCGGCCTTCGCTGACGAGCCGGCTGTAGCTTTCCGGTGTGTAAATGCCGGTATCGGTAAAAATCATATTTTTAAGAGAAGGGTAGGCCGTGTTCCGATAAAACAAGCCAATCGAATCGAGATCAGCAGACAGCGCTTTAAGCTTTACAAGCTCATTGGCAATTTCATACGGATATTGCAATTGTTCCTGCAATTGATAGGGAAGCAGTTTGGTGTCCCGCGACAAGGTTAAGGTCAATTTTTGCAGGTCGACGATACGCGTATCCAGGAGATCCGTCATATGCGCCATCGAGCGATGCGTACTTTCCGTCAGCCGATGGTACGTATTCGAGAGCGAAATGATATTGGTGCATAACAATAAAAGACCGGTTACGGCCAGAATCAGAAGGTGCCTTAGAAGAAATTTTCGATAGAGCTTGGACTGAAGCGCTTTCCTCACTGTCAACACATCCCATGCGGAAATAGATCTTTATGTCTTCAAGAGTATACGCAGATTTCGCCATGAGATCAATTCTTTTGGGGCAAGTAGCAAAAAAAGCCGGGTGACTGAAAAAATTGCAGGGTATCCCCTTAGCACGAATCTCAACTTTTGCAGCGAAAAGGCAAAGATCGCTTGTTGTTGAACCTTCGCCGCATTCCTTATAATCGGAGCCAGAGGACAACGATTCAGGCGCCGAATCGCGATTCTGACGGCAACACGAAGGAGGCCTGTCATATGGCTGCGAAAACGAAAGCTGCAAGCATACCTGTCGCGGGAGCGAAAGTAAAGAGGCCCCGGATGCGAGGCCACTGGGACTATTTGATTTTTGTCATCCCGGTCATCTTGTACTTTCTCATCTTCTGCTACGCACCGATGTATGGCGTGCAGCTGGCATTCAAACGATTCAACCCCGCACTGGGGATTATGGGCAGTCCGTGGATCGGCTTTGACAACTTTGACAAGCTGTTTCATTCTTTTCAATTCATACGCATTCTCAATAATACGCTTCTGATCAATCTGTTTAAAACGCTGATCAGCTTTCCCATCCCGATTATCCTTGCGCTCATGTTCAATGAGATGCGAAGCGAAAGATGGAAGAAGACGTTTCAGACGATTACGTACGCCCCTTATTTTATCTCGACCGTCGTCTTCGTCGGCATCATTAATTTGTTTCTCGGCGGCGAGAACGGGTATCTGAATCACCTGCTGGAGATGATCGGACTTTCTCCGCTTCCTTTCTTGAACAGTCCGGGGTACTTTCCCGGGGTCTATATAGGCTCTGATATTTGGCGGAACAGCGGTTGGAATTCCATTATCTTTATCGCGGCCTTGGCTGCCGTCGATCCGCAGCTGAATGAATCGGCCCAGATCGATGGGGCCAGCCGGTGGAAGCGTATTATCCATGTGAATCTGCCCTGTATCATGCCTGTGATTATTATTCAATTTATTTTGCAAATGGGGAAAATGATGACCCTCAGCTACGAGCGAATCCTGCTCATGCAGAACAGTCTGAACCTGGAAAGATCGGAGGTCATTTCCACGTATGCCTATAAAGTAGGGCTGATAAATATGGACTATGGCTTCTCGACCGCTGTCGGGCTGTTTAACAATGTGATCAACATCATGCTGCTGCTCGCGGCCAACAAGATTGCCAAACGATACAGCAGCAGCAGCCTGTTCTAAGGAGGAATGAGCGTGGAGGCAGCTTCTCGCGGAATGAAAGAATCTTACGGGGATCGCATTTTCCTGCTGATGACTTATGTCCTGATCGGACTTCTTGTATTAATTGTCCTGTACCCGTTGCTCTATGTGGTGAATGCCTCGTTCAGCGATCCCAAGCTGGTCATCAACGGCCAGATCGGGCTGTTTCCCAAGGGCTTCAATCTTGAAGCCTATCGTCGGGTATTTATGAATGCCGAGATCTGGACCGGCTATCGCAATACGGTGCTGTATACGGTCATCGGCACCTTCGTCAATATTACGCTGACCATGATGGGGGCGTATCCGCTGTCGCGCCGAAATTTTCCATGGCGTCGAGGGATGATGATTTTTATCACGATCACGATGTTTTTCAGCAGCGGCATCGTGCCGATGTATTTGCTGGTGAAGAGTCTTGGGATGTACAACTCGATGTGGGCGTTAATTCTGCCCTCGGCGATCAGCGTCTATAATATGATCGTAGCCAGAACGTTTCTGGAAACGAACATCAATGAGCAGATCTACGAGTCGGCATATATGGACGGATGCAGCAATATCAAATCGTTTTTCTATATTGTCCTGCCGCTTAGCGCGCCCATTATGGCTGTGCTGGTGCTCTTCTATGCAGTCTATCATTGGAATTCGTATTTCGAAGCAATGATCTATTTGAAAGATCGTTCCTTGTATCCATTGCAGCTCTTCTTGCGGGAAATTCTAGTCATGAATCAGTCGGATAACGTGATGATGGATTCGATTGAGATGGATACGAGCAAATTCCTCGTGGCAGAAGGCGTCAAATACGCCGTCATTATCGTATCCAGCGGGCCGATCCTGCTGCTCTACCCATTCCTGCAGAAGTATTTTGTCAAAGGGATGATGATCGGTGCGCTGAAAGGTTAATCTAAATTAAGGGAGATGACGAATTATTATGAAAAAAACATTGACGATAGTGGCAACCACGATGCTGATTGCCGCCATTCCTGCACTGAGCGCTTGCAGCAAGGATACGCCTGCAGAATCGGCAGCCCCGGGCGCCAAAGACGCCGCAGCCAATATTACTAAAACCGGAATGCCGATCGCCAAGGAGCCTGTCCAACTGAAGGGGCTGGTCTCGAAGTATGAACTGGTCAAGGATTGGAACGAGCACAAAGGCTTGAAAAGCTATGAAGCGAAATCAAACGTCAAGATCACGTGGGATACCGTCCCGCAGAATTCGTTTGAGGAGCGGCGCAATCTCTTGTTTGCTTCCAATGATCTTCCGGATTTTGTGATGCGGGCGAATTTATCGCCGCAGTTAATTACGTCCTATGCCGCGGCGGGGCAGATTATCCCGTTGGACCCTTTGATTGAAGCCGGCTATGCGCCGAATCTCTCTGCGCTGATGAAAGACAATGACGGCATTCGCAAAGCGATTACTTCGGCGGATGGCCATATCTACTCGCTTCCGAATATTAGTGAAGCCGATGGACGGATCAGCTCCTCCTGGCTGAACAAAAAATGGCTGGACACGCTGGGGCTCAAAATGCCGACGACCATGGACGAATTTTACCAAGTGTTGAAAGCATTTAAGGAGAAGGATCCGAACGGGAACGGCAAAGCGGATGAAGTGCCGATGTCCGGATATAAAGAAGGCAGCGGCAGCAGCGGCGACGAATTTTTCCGATCGTTCTATGGCAGCTGGGGCTTCGGCGGCAATTCCGGCATCATCGCGCCTTACATGGATGTCGATAAGAACGGCAAAGTTCGTTATATCGCAGCCGACAATACCTTCAAAGACATGCTCACCTTCTTCAATAAGCTATGGCAGGAAGATCTGATTGATAAGGAAATCTTCTCGCAGAATATGAATCAGGAAGTCGCGAAAATTGATAGTGAAAGAGTCGGCTACGTCGCCAAAGGCAACAACAATCTATGGATGGGCAAAAATCGCAGCAATTACGTCCAGAACCCGGTTATAAAAGCGATTGACGGCCCTGTCTACTGGACAGGCATCAGCCCTAAAGTGCGGGATACAGGCTCCTTTGTCATCACAAGCAAAAATCCGAACCCTGCCGCTACGCTGCGCTGGGGAGATTACTTCCTGAGCGAAGAGGGAACGGCCTTGGCTCGGCTTGGGATTGAAGGCGTGACGTACACCATCGGCAGCGACGGTTTCTATAAATTGAAGGATGAATTTGCCCACAATCCGAAAGGGCTTACGGTGGATGAGGCGCTTTCCGAATATACCATTTTCCAAGGCGGCGGCATTCCGCAGCGGGTTACGCAAAAAGTTGACCAAAGCGCAGCGGTTCTGCCGGAAATGATCGCCAATAAAGATGTGATTCGTCCTAATCTGGTGCCGGATGAGAAATTGATGATTCCGAACTTCACCGAGAAAGAGAATATCGAACTGAGCTCTTACGCGACGGATATTAAAGCGTTTACGGATGAGCAAGTCATTAAATTCATTACGGGTGCGAAGCCACTCAGCGAGTGGGATAAGTATGTGAGCACGTTGAACAAAATGCAGCTGGATAAATATTTGGCAATTTATCAAACGGCGTATGACCGCTGGAATCAGAAGAAATAATCCGCTGTGGGAGAGAGGTCTACACGATGAAATTTTACGGCACAAGTGCAGCCGAGGGCATACCGAATCCGTTCTGCTCCTGTTCAGTTTGCAGCCATGCGCGCCTGAAGGGAGGAGCGGAGATTCGCCGCCGTTCGATGTTTCGAATGAATGAACGAGTCTGTATTGATCTGGGGGCTGACGCTTTTCAACAGGCGATTGACTTTGGCGACTTTACCAAGCTTCAGCATGTGCTGGTCACGCATACCCATGAAGACCACTTTAATTACATGATGATGAATGTTAGAAATATGTCGATCGAGCGATTGAAGGAGCCGCTGAACTTTTATTTTACCGATCAAGCCTATGAGATCGTCAATTTCTACCGACAAAGCCGGCCGATTATGAAAGGGATGACGTCCGATTTGGAGGCGCGCGGCATTGTGGCCTTCCACAAGCTGGCGTTTAACGAAACGGTGAGCATTGCCGGGATGGACGTGACGCCCCTTCGGGGCAACCACCTGGGCAATATGGGAGAGCACTGCGCCAATTATCTGATTCGAAAGCAAGATGGTCAGAAGCTTTATTATGGCGTAGATACAGGCTGGTATTTTCCGGAGACACTCAAACAGTTGGAAAACGTTGTGCTGGATGTGCTGATTAGCGAATGCACCTTCGGGCTTACCGGCGGGCGTGGACTTCATCCGAACGGTCATTTGGACGCCTACTCCTGCATGGAACTGTTCCGCAAGCTGCTGGAGCAAGGGACGCTGCATGAGGGCACGCGCATTTATCTGACGCATATTAACCACTTTACCTCTACGCATGCGGATCTCGTAGGGTGGTTCCAGGAGCAGAACTTCCCATGCCCGATTACCGTGGCTTGGGATGGATTGGACGTGTAAAACCAAAAGGCACTCCTTTTCGAAGGAGTGCCTTTTGGTATTTGGCGGTGATGCTACCAATTATCCCCGCCGGTAGAACCGTTCGAAGAGGAGCTATCCGAAGAGGAACTCCACGAACTGCTTGAGCTGCTGGACGATTGCCGCTGGCGTTCCTCCTCTTGCCGTCTGCGCTCATCTTCCTGTCGGCGTCTTTCTTCCTCTTGCCGGCGATGCTCCTCCCGAATAATCTCATCGTATTCACGCTGCATTCCATCAATCGCATGATCGGCATCGCGGAGATGATTGACGGCTTCCGCATACATTCCCAGCATAAAGAGCCGGTCAATCTCTCCCATTTGGGCCTGGTAGTTTCGGCCATGGCTTCCTGAGATGCGCCGGCTTCTCGTTCGGGCATAGACGGAGTTGTAGCGATCGCGGATTTCGCGAATGCGCCGCTCGGCCTGCTGTTTCTCCTTGACGATGCGCTCGACTTCATCGACGAAGCTGGCGACGTTCCCGGAGAAGGAAACGTGCAAGGCATCCAGCTCATGAAGCGGGATCAGCGGATGTGACAGCAGATCATCCAGTTTCGCTTTCTGACGGCGAATGGTATCATCCAGCTGGGCAAGCTGGCGAGGGATCGCGATGGCATTACGATTTTGGAGCGTGACCGCTTTCTGATAGTGGCTCCATTTACTCGAGGCCTCGGAACGAATTTCTTTCAGTCTTTCCATAGATCGGGTATAAATCTGTAAGGCTTCTTGCAAAGTGGACTCTGCTGATGCGGACAGCTGTTCCATTTTGTTTAGCAACTGATGCGCAAAGGCGTAGCTTTGCTCAGCCCATGCTTTTTTTATCATTTCGGCGGAGCCCGTAATTTGAATGAACGCTTCGGCGACCGCTGTGTACCGCTCCCGCATGACGGACCAGTCAGAAGGGGCGAATTGGTTCTGCATCGTGTGGAGAGCCGTTTGGCAAGCTTTCACGTTCACGTCGAACGTCACGATAAATTCCCCCGCCCACGCCATTTGCTTCTGGACGGCAGCACGAAGCTCCAGTCGCTGCGCAATCATCTGAACGGCTTCGGCGAGTGCCGCTCGAATGGCATTCGCGCAATTGTTGGCTTCGCGCAAGTCTCCTTGCTCCAGTGCGCGGCTTAGTCTCTTATGCGAATCCAGTGCATACGCTGTTTTCTCATAGGGATTCCATTCCACTAACCGCAGCCCATGCTTTTCGAGTTCCGCTGTGATTGTAGCTTCTGTGGTCTGGATTTTGCTCGGTCCTTCGCTGAGCATGGCAAGCAGATTCGGCAGCTCGTCGAGCAGCTTGTGGTGCTCGGCCGTTTGCTCGCGCTGCGGGCGAAGCAAGGCCGCTGCATCGACTAAGTCGGTAAGCTGCTGGGTATACACGGCTTCCGCCTTTTGGCTATTCGCCAGTATTTCTTCTTTTATTCTTCGGAAAGACGTCGGATATTGGCTGGCTGTCTCCTTCACGCGTTCCGTCAGTGCGGCAAGCAGGTTCTGCACGTCCTTGACTTCCTGGCTGTTCGTCTGATCTAATCGCACCAGCTCATCCGCCTGTTCGGCAATCCCGCAAGATTCCTGACGGCTCGTATCCACGCGCTCAAGCAGTGTATCCAGTTCTCTTTTACTTGCGCCGGAGAAAATCAGAATGGGCTGGTTTTGAATGGACTGGAACAGCATTTGCACAGCTTGAATCGTTTCCTCGATGAGGCTGGCTAACGGGAACAGATTTTGTTTTGTTGCCGGACCGTTGTAAATGTCGAGGAGCGGCTTCAGCTTCTCCTGCGATTTCGTGAGCTCGAGCCAGATTTTCTCACTCGCTGCGCGTCCCTTGCGCTTCAGAAAGACACAATAATAATAGCGCCCGGCCAGGAAGAGAGCGAACAAGAGGACGCAACTCACGACGATCAGGATGACCGTCTTCAGCGCCAAAGCAGCAGCATCGGCGCTTTCCCGTTGCGGTGCGCTGGGGAAGGTGAGGGTCGTCTCGCCAGAGCGCTCATTTTGCGCGGTTGGCGCCGCTGGTGCGGTGGGTTGCGGTGCGGTTGCAGCGCCTGCGGCGGCTGGCGCTTCCTGCGCTTGCGGCGCAGCGAAACCGTTCAGCTCCGTGATGAGCTGCACAAGCCCCTTCCCAAAGTCGCCGTTCTTCGCCGCCGGCGTAAAATGTTTGCCGACGAATCGATCGATGGACGGTCGGGAGGCATAGTCGCTGCCGGCGTAATCCGCGGGCAGGGCATCCAGCTTGGCTTGGAGCGCCTCGTTCACAAAGTAGAGCTGAATGCGGCGCTCGGCCTTCGAGAGCAGGGCGACAACGTCATTCCCCTGAAGCGACCACGTCTCGTAGACACGTTTGGCGTAGGCGTCAGCCCCTTCATTTCCCAGGGAATCCACCGTCAGCACATACAAGGCGTATGCTCCCGCGCCAGCGGCTTTTTCCAGGGCAGGCAGCTGGTCCGGCGAGATCATCCCTGCGGTATCGTATATGTGGGAAGCGCTTTTCGTGGGCAGACCAGCCGCGTGGGCCACGGAAACACAAAGAGTCATAAAAACAAAAATGAACCATAACGCTTTTTTCACGCCAGACGTCCTCCATTCGGTGATTCCTTCTATTGTAACACTAGCTATGGAATAATTTGTATCTAAAAATCCGAGTCAGCGTCCGTAATGCGATAATTGCCTCGCAATTGTCCATTTTGTAGGGCGCCGATGCTGGATCGTTACGACTCCGGCACCTGTCGGGGGGAGAGGAGGGCGGTGGACACGGTGGACAGACGAAATTCCTGCAAAAAAGCGGGAATTTTTGACACTAACGGCTCTTACGGCAAAATTCCTGCGAAAAAGCAGTTTTTTCCCTCGAGTCCGCTCAAAAAGAGCGTTCCCGCCAAAAATTCCTGCAGATTGGCAGGAATTTGCTTGAATCAGGTGAGGATCGAGGGAAATTCCTGCTTTTTTGCAGCTTTGGGTGCCAGAGGGGGATCAGCCTTGCGCTAGATCTACCTAGCACAACTCGGCAGCACTTGGCCTTCGTCTTCCCTGTCCAGAATGGCTGAACAACTGCAGCATCTCGTCGTTAGATTTAAAGTAAACTGATACAAAGCTAGTGCGCGTCAAGAACCGCTAGGGGAATTTCCTTGGCGGTTTTTCTGATTGATTTGGAAGGAGAATATTTACTTGAAAATGGTAGATTAACTTGTACGTACAAGTTATAATGGTGGTAGCAGCACCTGTTGCATGGTTCAGGGGTGACAGTTGCGATTACTTGTTAAATGACGGGATGGAGGAGCAAGGAATGAAGAGAGATATCCAAAATGCGATTGAGCTAGGACGCACAACACTCGGAATCGAGTTTGGCTCGACACGGATTAAGGCAGTGCTCATTGGGGAAGATCACACGCCGATTGCTTCGGGCAGCCACGATTGGGAGAACAGCTATGTGAATCAGGTGTGGACTTACAGCCTGGAGGACATTTGGAAGGGCTTACAAGATTGTTACCGCAACATGGCTGACGAGGTTAAACGGCAATATGGCGTATCCTTGCACAAAATCGGCGCCATCGGCATCAGCGGAATGATGCATGGCTATATGGCCTTCGATAAGGACGGGGAGCTGTTGGTACCGTTCCGCACATGGCGCAACAATATGACAGAGCAAGCTGCCAAGGCGTTGACCGCTTTGTTTAACTACCCGGTTCCGCAGCGTTGGAGCATCGCGCATCTGTATCAAGCGATTCTCAATCAAGAGGCGCATGTGCCAGACATTGCTTTTCAGACAACGCTAGCGGGTTACATTCATTGGAAGCTTACGGGACAAAAGGTGTTGGGGGTCGGGGAAGCGTCGGGCATGTTTCCGATTGATTTGCAGACGAAGACCTACAACGCCGACATGGTTCGGCAGTTTAATGAAGCAATCGCGGATCGCGAGCTTCCTTGGCGTCTTGAAGAAATTCTGCCTGAGGTGCTCTCCGCAGGGAACACGGGGAGCGTGCTTACGGAAGAGGGCGCGCGTCTGTTGGATGTGACCGGCGAATTGCAGGCGGGGATTCTGCTCTGTCCGCCGGAGGGCGATGCCGGTACCGGCATGGTAGCGACGAACAGCGTGGCGCAGCGTACCGGCAACGTGTCGGCGGGGACGTCGGTTTTTGCCATGGTCGTCCTGGAGCGAGAGTTATCTCGCGTCTACGACGAGATCGACTTGGTGACGACGCCTTCCGGCCATCTTGTGGCGATGGCACATTCGAACAACTGCTCCTCGGATCTCAACGCGTGGGTCGGCTTGTTCGATGAGTTCGGGAAGGCGATGGGCCTGCAAGCCGATCGCAACCAGTTATACAGTACGCTGTATAATCTGGCTTTGCAAGGGGATCCGGATTGCGGCGGCTTGCTTGCTTACGGGTATTTGTCCGGCGAGCATATCACGCATTTTGAGGAAGGGCGACCGCTCTTTGTGCGCTCCTCCGGCAGTAATTTTACGCTCGCGAACTTCATTCGCGTTCATTTATTCACGGCGCTGGGCGCTTTGAAAATGGGCATGGACATCCTGCTCAAGCAGGAGCAGGTGAAGCTGCAGGAAATCGTCGGCCATGGCGGTTTCTTCAAGACCGAGGGCGTCGGGCAGAGCGTGATGGCTGGCGCCTTGAACGTTCCCGTCTCCGTGATGGAGACGGCAGGGGAAGGCGGCGCGTGGGGCATCGCCCTGCTGGCCGCGTATATGCTGCGCAAATCCAGCGGCGAGACGCTGGAGGCGTACTTGAGCAGCCGCGTGTTCGCAGACAAAGCGGGCACCACGCTTGCGCCGCGGCCGCAGGACGCGGCAGGCTTCGAGACGTTTATGCAGCGCTATAAGGACGGCCTCGCGATCGAGCGGGCCGCTGTGGCGAGTTTGAAGTAGTGGATTGGATCAGGACCGGCGGACGATAGCGTTCGCCGGTTTTTTTGTTGCCATTCACCTTAAGGATATGGCTGGGTTATCCCTGAGGATAATATTTTTATTCCAAGAAATACATTATAGTTCAATTATGGCGCCGGATAAGAGTATAGGGAAGGATGTTATCATGAATATGCAACCAACAACAACAACCGACCGGATTTCATTAATTGACATTTTACGGGGATTGGCTGTGTTTGGGATTTTTTTCGTCAATGTTATTTTCTTAAGTTCACCTGATTTGTTTTACCAGCGAAATAGCGTGCTGCCGGATGAGTCGGCGGTCAATCAAGGGGTACGGCTTGTGATTGACATGTTCCTCACGGGGAGATGCTATCCGATTCTTTCTTTGTTATTCGGAGTGGGCTTCTACTTATTTATGCGCCGTGCCGAGCAAAAGGGAAAACGTGTGTTCAAGCTCTTCTCCCGACGGATGCTTATCCTGTTCCTTATCGGCATCGCGCATGGTGTGTTTTTTTATAACGGTGACGTTCTGCACCAATATGCATTACTCGGCAGCCTGTTGATGTTGTTTTATCGCCGTAAAGACAAGACCATACTAAGATGGGCTATTTCGATTCTTATCCTCTTCCTCGTCATGTTTTCATTGTCCTTCCTCCAACCGGCAGAGTCGTTAAATGCCGGCAGCGCAGCGAACTATAAAATTGCGGAGGATTCCGCTGCCGCCGCGATTGAGGTCTATCACCACGGTAATTATGGAGAGTGGTTGAACTTCCGTATCCAACACGAAGTATTGCCGAATTTGGCGTCGGAGCAGATCGGCTATCCCAGCATGTTTGCCATGATGCTGCTTGGATTTTATTTTGGCAGAATCGGTGTGTTCGAGAATATGGGAAAATATACGGGTTTATTTCGCAAGATCAGGAACATTAGCAGTATCGTAAGTGTCATTGTCGTTGTTTCATTTGCGTGTACCCGGTTGAAGTTTTTCGCATTAGGAGCCTATCAAGCGCTGCTCGATCAATTTCTGATATATGGCTGCGGGATATTCCTTAGTTTTCTATACATCTCGTTTATTGTATTGTTGTTCCAGAAGCCGATCGGCCATAAACTCCTTCAACCGCTGAAGTTCGTGGGACAGATGAGTTTAACCAACTATATTATGCAGTCGGTAGTCTCAGTAGTTTTTTTTGCAGGGCTTAACTTCTATGCCAAACTGGATTTTCTTACCGTGACGGGGTATTGTCTGATCGTGATCGCGGTTGAAATCGGGTTTAGCAGATGGTGGATGAACCGGTTTTCGCTCGGACCGATGGAATGGGTATGGAGGCGGTTAACTTACGGAAAGCTTGAGCAGGCACGACCGGCTGCGGCCTCCGTGGTTCAAACGGCTTCAGATCAAAGGCCACGATAGGTTGAGCCGCTCGATGGAACACCATAATCGGAATAACCGAACGATAGAAAATCCAATTATTGGCGACCGTGTTACGTTTCTATCTACATCAATGGAAACAGACGGGGATCATGAACTGGTGGAAGTTGAATTGAACCCGGGCGGTAAAAATGATCTTCACTATCATATCTCCTACTGCGAAGAGTTCGAGGCACTGGAAGGGTCTGTGTACGTCGATTGTAGTGGGGGTACGTATATCGTGCAACCTGGAGAGAAGAAAACCATTCAGATCGGGTCCGTTCACCGGTTTTATAACCCGGGCCCGACTCCCATAAAATTTCGCGTGAAAATTTCCCCTGCCCGCAGCTTTGAGCCGATGCTTAGGATCGCTTACGGCCTCATACAAGACGGTAAAACAAATTCGAAAGGAATACCGCGAAACATTTTTGAATTAGCGATAATCTTTCAACTCGGCGAAAGCTATCTGCCGGGACTCCCTAGATATATACAAAAGGGACTGTTTGGATGTCTCTATCTAATCGCAACAGGTTTGGGCATAAAAAAACGTCTTTATCAAACCTATTGTATGGATACCATATCACCCAGCTAAAGAATGTGATAGCATCATGACGGACAGGCTATAAGAGAGGCATACATCACATCAAATCTTCAATGCAGAGGGAGTCAGCAATTGAATATTAGAGAGGCTCATGAAGGGGATTACCCTGAACTAAGAAAGCTGTATCTCGAATCACGGTGCAATGCCTTCGTATGGGACAATATTATTGAAATGACTTTGGAGGATTTCGATAAGCATACGGAGGACGAATTCATCATCGTAGCAGAAGAGGCCGGTATCCTTATGGGATTTATCTCCTTATATTTGCCGGATAACTTCATTCATAATCTTTTTGTTCACCCGAATTGCTCCGGTAAAGGAGTCGGCAGTCGTTTGCTGCAAGCAGCAGACGATAAAATGAATAAACCGATGCGATTAAAATGTGTATCTAAAAATCATAAAGCATTGACATTTTATGAACGCAACGGTTGGGAGAAGGTTGTTGAGGAAGGCCGTCCGGGAGAAGAGAAGTACTGGGTTATGGAATATAAATAAAACAAGGAACCCAATGGGGTTCCTTGTCAGGCTGTCGAGAAAGTTGATCGGCAGCTTCATTAACGAAGACCGATAGCTCAATCCTACAGCCGAAAATAGGAGGTCACTGCGTTTTACAGTGACCTCCTATTTTTACTGCATGTAGCCATTCGCATTTATCCCCAACTCGCCCCATTTGATCATCATAGAAATAGGTTAACTGTAGGAAAGGTCTATTATTAACGTCCAACACAATGACACGGAACACCTGCTTAGCCGGCTGCTATCTGTCATTTCGCCGTGCGTCCCTTGTACTTGCCGGTGTGAAGGATATCCAATTTCACATGAATGTTCCGCAAGGAATCAGACTTTAACATAAATTCCGATTTGCCGCCTATCCTGTCCCATATCTTCGGAAATTTACGATAGAAGGCTTGCTGAAGCGCGAAGGGATCACATTTCTTTTCTACACCGACTTGAAAAGAATGCTGAATGCTTGCGCGGATCACTTCATTCGCATCGTTCACAAGCTGATCCATAGCAACGTCATCGAGCAGCTCCATAACAAAGCCTTGGAGCTTGACTTGGATATCGAACTTCATCTCGCCCGCCTCCCATATGGGAGTAATCTTGAGCCTCGATTTCTTGATCATGAGCGAAGCATACGGATTCTTGGCTGGGACCATGATGCCGATGTCGCGCAACTTGCTCTGTCTCCATCTCGCGCCTTCCAGTTCGTCAGTAGACATCCATCCGCCAAATTGCCGATCGGTGAAAAAGTAACCCCCGTCAATACGAAACATCGGTTTACCCTTCTTATCTTCCTTCCAGACGGAGCCATCGAGGGAGATAGACGGCAGGACGGCCGGGTTCCCAGGCTCATTAATCCTCGCTGTAATTTGATTGCTTGAGAGCGGCTCATACACTTGTTTCGGGTTGGCGATCAAGGAATCAATCGGGGATTCGTTAAGCATGGACTTCTGCGTGAACAAGTCCTCGAGCTTCTCTTTCGTGCCGTACAAGTAAATATTGTAGCGGATTTCGCGATAGCGGTTCATGGCATTATAGGCCGTCTGGAGGCCTTTCATCCGCAGAAAGCGTTCTGTGCAGACCACGATTCGGACGTGCCCCCAGAACATCGGCAGCTGGGAAGTAAAATGAATGGTGGTAAGGGCTTCCGACAACAGCAAGTTTCTCGCTTTGCCTAGCCAGATGGGGAGCCCATTGCCAATCTCAATTTTTTCGGATCGCGCCACATTACCGAAGTTGAGCACCTGCACGTAGGTGATGTATTCGCCATTCTCATAATCGAGCCCGATGGCCGTCGCGTAAGCTTGGCTTTGGATATCTTGCGAACCCCAGCAGCCTGTCAGACTGACGAGCAGTAGCGGTATGAGGCCGATCGTCAGCAAGCGGCGCCAACGTGTATACACAGCGTCGTTCATTCCTCATCCGCCTCGCGATCGCCGGAAGCATTTCGGCCCAGGAAGGACAGCCGCTTGTTCATCAATCGCCAGGGAAGCCGGATGAAGGCTTTCATCGCTTCCAGCAGACGAGGCGGCGAGAGTGCCGGCAGGTACGGAATGCCGAATGACGTCAACTGAGAGACGTAGATGAAGAATAGAATGATCCCAAGAATCATGCCGTACATGCCCATCAGCGCGCCAAAGAAAAAGAACAGCAGCCGCATAATACTGGTCATGGTGCTCAGCGTTTGGTTGATCAGCGTGACCCCTGCGACGGCTGTAATCGCGCCGATGACGACGATGGAGGGTGAGACGAGCCCTGCTCTTATGGCAGCGTCGCCGATGATGAGACCGCCGATCGAGGTCATCGTTTGTCCGATCGAACTTGGCAGACGTACGCCGGCTTCGCGGAATATTTCGAGCAGCATGAGCAGCAGGAACATTTCAATTTGCGCAGATAAGGGCAGCCCGATCCGCGAGACGCTGATGGTAGCCATGAGCCTGAAAGGCAGCTGATCGGGGTGAAAAGCCATGAGAGCTGCCCATAGGCCGGGAAGAAAGATGGACACCAGCAAGCACAGTATGCGAATTATCCGTGCAAAAGACACATAATAGAAACTGAAATGCGCATCCTCGGGCGATTTCAGCAGCAGCGGCAGATCGGCAGGTCCGATCAGCACCATCGGATTGCCGTCAATCAGGATAACAAACCGGCCGGTAAGCAGCGCATTTACGGCAAAATCCGGCCTGCCGGTAGTCGCAAGCTGAGGTAAAATCGCATATTTGGCATCTGCCAGCAGCTCGTCAATCTGATTTGTCGTGAAAATTCCTTCGACATCTATGTTTGCCAGGCGGCTTCGGGCTTTCTGCAATGCTTTGGGGGGGACAAGATCCTCGAAATAAAACAGGCCTGCTTTGGTTTTCGTCCGTTGGCCCAAGGTGAACGTTTCATACCGCAGCGTGGTGCTGCGGATTCGTTTGCGGATCAGCGCGGCATTGACCACAATATCTTCTATAAAGCAGTCCTTCGGTCCTTTTATTGAAATTTCTGTACTGGACTCGTACGGTGTTCGTTGGGGACGATGCTCGATGCTAACGTGATAAAGGCCCCCGAAGGAAGGGAACAGGAGGACGAGCTCGCCTTGAAAGAGGGATTCCGCAACTTCATCAGACGTGACCGCGGGGGCGTAAGGGATGAGTTGAAGAGACCCCAGGCTTTGCAGCGATTGGGCCTGAAAGCTGCCTTTCGCTTCAAATTGCTTTCCAAGTGCAGGCAGCACGGTCAAAGCCAGCGCGCTCGTATCGCTGAGCCCGTCAGAATAGGCGATGACGACCTTCGTCGCTTCTTCCGTTCCGAATTGGCAGACACGGACAGTAACATCGGCCGAATGGCTGAATAAGGCGCACAGCCGTTCTTCTGTCCAGCCTAGCTCATCGTTCCGGCAGACGGCGTTCATGCTTCCACCTCCACATTGTTCTTGCCGAATATGGCGACGAGCAGCCAAGCGGCAAACACGGATAGCATCAGCCCCAAAGAGATTGGAAAATAGTAGTTGTACATCCACAAGTAAAATGCATATTCGTTAATTGGAACGAGGCCAGCGGCAATGTAGGTCGCACAGATGAACGAGACGGCTGCTAGTCGCGCTCCTTTTCGACGAATCGGAAGAAGCTCGACGCAGAGGAACACGGCCAAGCTAATACGCACGCAAGCCCCCGACAACCATTGGAAAATGGAAAAAAAGTCCACATGCTCAATATATTCGCCTAGTTTGACAAGCCGCCACTGTTCGTACGGCGACTCCATTTGCAGTGCCGCTTCGATGGGGCCAAACTCGGTTATGGCGCCAATGACCGGGCCCAGCATCACATACATGGAGAGTCCGGCATACAGGAGGATTTTCCACAGCTTGATGGTGGTCGTGATCTTGTGCTGCATGGCTAGAAGCACTACAGCTTCAATAAATCCCCCGCAGGCATACGTCATGCCATGGATGATTGGCGGCAGCCCATGCTCCATGACCGGTGTCAGCAATGTAAAATCCTTCTGTTTCATATTCGAGAAAGAAACGAAGTAGCCCAGGCAGACCACAATCGGCAGCAGCAAAGCCGCGGCAATGGCGATCGTCCGAAGGCCCCAGTATGCGGTAAGCAGACAAAGCAGCGTTAACGTAAGCACAACGAGCAGCTTAGGACTTGTCGGCAAATAATTGGCGACTGTCCACGTCGCCGTATGAATCGTCGTCATGCCGCCGATCATATACAGCTGCAGGCACAGCGGGATCACCAGCAGCCAACCGATGACAGGGTGGGAACTGGCGGACAGCCAAAGCAGCAATTTTTGCTGTTTGGTCTTGCGGATCATCCAGGTCAAAGGGATTGACCACACGAAGAACAAGGCGCCTGACAGCAGAACAGTCAGCCAAGCGTCTCTGCCGGAAGCGTCTAGCAGCATAGGATTGACGATCACATGGTTCGTGAGTCCGTTCATAAGGAAAAGAATCAGGCATGCTTGAAAAAAATTAATACGTCCCGTTGTATCGGACAAGGCCTTCACCGCCTATTGGGGGGGAAAAAATTGACAGCATGGCTATTGTGAGCGAGAATGCCGAGAATTATGCGCTGGCCCCCGATTTTACGGACGAGACTTATATTGGCGGGGTGTCATGCCTTCGTATTTTTTAAACTGGCGCATGAAATGGGTGTCGTTCTCATAACCGCACATGTCGGCAATGGCGGCAATGGGCAGCGAGCCGTTGTCGAGCAGAAACTTGGCGTATTCCAGTCTGCCGGTTATCATGTCTTGGATGACGGAACAGCCGAACAACGCTTTATAAATATGCTGAAAATAAGATTTGCTCAGATTCAAGGAAGCAGCAAGCGAGTCCACGGTGCGATGCCTCTGCGGCGAACTGTACAATTCGTTGCGCAGCTCTTCGAACTGGCGGTAATATCGCCTTGCTTTTTCGGCAGCCGCAGGTTTCTCTTGCAAGTTGCTGAGTTTCATAAACAGCGTCCTGACGTCAGCTTCCACAATCGCTTCACAGAGAGGGCCGCCGGAGAGCTTGATGCGCTGCAGTTCCATGATAGATCGGCCGATCAGGTGCGGGTCGACTGCTTGAACGAGTTGATTCAGCGGGAAATGAATGTGAGATAGAAAGGCCTCCACGCCTTCTCCTAGAAAATGAAACCAGTCGTTGACGAACGGTTTCTCCAATTCTCGATAGAGATGGGGGATATCGGGGCTGAACAGGATGTACGTATGTTTCGGGGCCGGGCACCACATCCCGTTCACCATGATTTCTGCTGAACTTTTAAAAAACACAAACGCATAGTTTCCGGCCCCCGCCGGGCGGTCAATTGTAATTCCATTTGGGTGGATGTAATTATACCCGCAGCTTAATAATTCAATCATCAGCTTCACCTCCAAAAAGCACGATTGGTCAGTTTTTGAACATAATAATTTATTGTACACAGCGGTCGGACATTTTACCATAGAGTCAGCAGGAAACGCTTAATTTAGGAGATGAATGATATGGCATTGAAGGCATCTGTGATCGTAGATAAGGATTTTGTCGTCGGCGAGGTTGACAAACGAATTTATGGGTCGTTTATTGAGCATTTGGGTCGGGCGGTCTACAACGGAATTTATGAACCCGGCCATGGGACGGCGGATGAACAAGGTCTGCGCGGCGATGTGATGGGATTGGTGAAAGAGCTGCAAGTGCCGATTGTCCGTTATCCCGGGGGCAATTTCGTATCCGGTTACAATTGGGAAGACAGCGTGGGCCCTGTTGCACAGCGGAAACGGCGGTTGGAGCTGGCCTGGCGGACGATTGAAACGAATGAGTTCGGCTTTAATGAGTTCGTAGATTGGGCACGCAAAGCCAACACCGACGTGATGATGGCGGTCAACCTCGGTACGCGGGGCGCGGATGCGGCGCGCAATATCGTCGAGTACAGCAATCATCCAAGCGGTACATACTGGAGCGACCTTCGCCGCCAGCACGGCTACGAACAGCCGCACAATATCAAGGTATGGTGCCTCGGCAACGAAATGGACGGGCCGTGGCAGATCGGCGCCAAGACAGCGGAGGAATATGGCCGAGCTGCAGTCGAAGCTGCGAAGGTGATGAAATGGGTTGACCCAACTTTGGAGCTTGTGGCCTGCGGCAGCTCCAATCTGAACATGGCAACTTTCCCGGATTGGGAAGCTACCGTGCTCGATCACACCTACAACCACGTTGAATATTTGTCGATGCATCAATATTACGGCAATTCGGACGACGATACCCGGACGTTTCTGGCCCGCTCGGTCGAAATGGATGATTTTATCCGTACGCTGGTGGCGACCTGCGACTTTGTCAAAGCGAAGAAGCGCAGCAAGAAAACCATGTATCTCTCGTTTGACGAATGGAACGTGTGGTATCACTCGCATGCAGCTGATGCGAAAAGAGAGCCGTGGAGCATCGCGCCGCCGCAGCTTGAGGACGTGTACACCCATGAAGATGCGCTGCTGGTTGGCTGTATGCTGATTACGCTACTCAAACATGCTGATCGTATCAAAATGGCATGCCTCGCGCAGCTGGTCAACGTCATCGCCCCGATTATGACGTCGAATGGGGGCGGCGCTTGGCGGCAGACGATTTTTTATCCATTCCTGCACGCTTCCGTTTATGGGCGCGGAAAAGCGCTCGTACCGCTCATTCAATCGCCCAAATACGATACGAAGACGATCACGGATGTGCCGTATCTGGAATCCATCGCAGTCTACAACGAGGAAGCGGGCGAAGTGACGGTTTTTGCCGTGAACCGCAGCCTGGAGGAATCGCTGGCGCTGGAGGTGGATCTGCGCAGCTTTGGAAAATGCCGCCTTATCGAGCATCTTGTGCTGCAGCACGAAGATTTGAAGGCGGTGAATACGGAGAACAATCCGGACAATGTGAAGCCGCATGCGAACGGGAATGCGACCGTTGACGGGTTGAAGATCAGTGCCCAACTTGCCAAGGCATCGTGGAATGTGATTCGCGTGAAGGTGTCATAGGGCGCCGGAAATAGCGAAAAGGAATACCAACCCCGCTGGTGTCGCTGCCGGCGGGGTTTTGATACGAAGAGGATATCTAACGATGGCGCACGAGCCTTTGATGGAGCGGGACAATTATGTGCGACAGGCGGATAGTTTAAGATCATTCGCGGTGAACCTTACCATAAATGACGGCTAAAATTTCTGTGAGTATGTCTGCATTTTATGAAATCTAGTCATGGTAACTAAATATCCTTGGGAATAGAGGATTACCGTACCGAGGGAGTTTAATCACCGCTTCTTATGAGAGGCGGTTTTCTTTTGCTCGAAAATCAACAATTACAATAACAGAGCCATCGAAAAAAAACGCAAGCATTCACCATCCGGAATGGTGGCTGCTAGACTATCGGACGACCGCAAATAGCCTAATCTTTTGTACTTTATCGGGGATTAGGTTTTTAATGTATGCTCTTAAAGCGTTAGCTCTCTTTATAAACACTGGGATCCAAATAGCGATAAAGCAGTTTGCCCAGCTTTTCTGAGCGGGCAATAATGGAAATGGTTCGGGTAGTGTCAAAATCAATGATAGGTACGGCTGTCAAGGACACATCCGACAGATGGTCAGTGACTATCTTAGGAAGTATTGTAATGCCTGCCCCTGCCGCGACATACCCCAAAATAAAATCTCCAAAGGATACCTCAGTAGAAACCTTGGGTTCTATACCTAACATAAGAAGCCTTTGCGTAATGCATTGACGAACGTCACACGACTCTGGGTAGAAAACAAAGGGCTCATCTTTTATATCGGCTATGCTGACACATTGCCGTTCGTCGAGAGGATGGGATCTGGAGAAGACAGCCAAGTATGGTTCGGAAAACAAATCCTTACTCCAGAGGTGAGTATCTGCAGACCTTTTATCAATCAAGGCTGCGTCAAGCTTTCCAGCCTTCAGCCAAGACAATAGCTCCGCTGAAGTATTACAAACCATTACATCCGTATTGATCTCCAGGGTCGGTATTATTCTCCGAAGAAAGTAAGTGGCTATACTTGGCAAGGCTCCAAGCCAAATTTTTTGAGTTGATTTGAAATCCTGCAACTCTTTATAAATCAGTTCCAAATCCATAAGTAAGGGGTGAATGCGTTCCAATAGCATAGCCCCAGCCTTAGTCAGCTCAACCCCCTGGGTTGAGCGATAAAACAAAGCAACCCCATACGTCTCTTCAAGTTTTCGGATTTGTTTGCTGATCGCCGGTTGGGAAAGATTCAACAATTCACTCGTTTTTGAAAGGCTCTTGTGTTGTGCGGTCATTACAAAGCTTTTAAGCCATTGAGTATCCAATGCATCACACCCTAGTTCAAACTTTTCGTTATACCCATCTAGCATAATGGAAATTCCGTACTTATTCAAATAGTGGTAAATTGTTGATGTGATTCTATAACTTTTAGTAAGGAGAGGGATATTATGAAAGTGAGCATTATAGGAACCGGACGTATGGGTAAGGCTTTGATTGAGGCCGCAGCACCTCAAATCCAAAATGTAATATGGGGATCGCGTTCTATTGAGAAGGTCGATGGCTTGATTAAGGAGCTCGGATCTGAGGCTCTTCCTGGATCTTATGACCAGGCACTTGCCGCTGATGTAATTTTTCACACGCTTTGGTTTCGTGATCTACTGCCATGGGCAAAACATAACGAAGAAGCATTGAAAGGTAAAATACTGGTGGATATTTGCGTTCCGTTCACTTCGGATTTTTCCGATCTCGCTATAGAATGGGGAACTTCTGCCGCAGAGGAAATTCAACAAGCTTTACCGGATACCAAGGTCGTGGGAGCTTTTAAAAATACTTTCTGGAAGGTTTTTAATCAACCCGTCCATCAAGGCATCAAAAGCGATGTATTTGTTACTTCAGATGATGAAGGGGCTAAAGAGATGGTCATGAAGCTTTTGCAGCCTCTTCCATTTCGATTTTTGGACGCAGGAACGCTTAAAAACAACCGAACCATTGAACGTATGACTCTATTTTCAAGAGAGCTATCTCAACGCTACGGCCACTATCCCTATGTATCCTGGGGGCTATGGGGGAGCGATTATAAAGGGCTTTTTTCGGAGTAACGGGCAGTTTTGATTAATGATTTTCACAATATTTTTTTGTTTATTGATGTACACGACCAAGAAAAATTTCAAGTATACATGACAGCTACCTTTTGCAGGAGCGGACATCGACGCAAGTCATTTTTTTACTTGAGGAAGAAGCACTGTATACACATGTTCCGTTAATCATTCTTCCTTATGGGAAATCCATTCGAGTTATAGAACCAAAGAATCTAAAGAATAAACTTGTGGCGATTGCTTCAGAGTTAATACTTAAAATGGTTTGCCCTTCTTACACCGGAGAAGAATACTACAACATGGAATCGGCTGTCACCGATGAGAGATTGATCACTGCATCCGGAGTAGCTCCATTAGAATTTTCTGTTCATGTTTTAAAAGCGCTAGATGTATTTTCTCCAAAAACATTAGACGCTTGGTATCGTCTTAACAAAACTCATGAACCTAAATACTTCTACGAGTTAATGAACTCAATGAAATGACAGTATAGGGATACAAGGCCTGTTGAATGCAGTGTGTTGCTAATCAGGATAGCTTATCGGGGCCGTATTTACCTATACTTATCTGGACAAAACCCAAGTTTCGATACTGCTTGTGTCTTCCTTTTTGTACAGAAATGGACTTGCAGACTTCTCCCAACAGAGTTAAGTTACCACACAAATATTGTTGGGAGGAATTTACTTATGAATACAGATACGTCTTCAAACCGCAATTTCTTGATCTGGCTCGAGGTAGTTGTTTAAGGAAGCAACAAATGATGAAAAACGGTCGCTCCTACGGGCACTGATTAAGGAAATCCACGTGGAAGCTGACCGCAAGAGCATTAAAAATATCGTCTTCTGGTTCTCGGAAGACGATTCCTTTAGGGAATCTGCTTTACCAGTCAGTGACGTGGGGAAAACCTTATCATAAGTAGGGCAAAGTTTTTTGGCCGCGCCGCCCAGACATGCCACGTAATCACTATCGTTATATTTTAATGACCAGGCACAGAATGAAACGGACTAGCGTAATGTCGAACGCTAGTCCGTTTCCGTTTGTTCATTTTTCGCTTTTCGCTTTTTTCAGCTGCTTTCGCTCGACATGGGCCAATCCCCATTGATGTAAGGTTTCCAACACCGGAGATAGGCTCATGCCGTATTCCGTGATGGAGTATTCCACTTTCGGCGGGATTTGTGGATAAATGACTCGTTTAACGAGCTCTTCCTCCTCCAATTCGCGCAGATGGAGCGTAAGCATCCTTTGAGTGATATCGGGTAGCAATCTTCTTATCTCATTGAACCTCAAAGGTTTACCTTGAAGCAAATGATAAAGGATAATCGGCTTCCATTTGCCGACGATCGAATCCAGCGCCGCAACGAATTGACATTGGACAGGGTTCTTTTGCATACATCGGCCTCCGTTACAGTACCTTTTTTCATACTATACCACATTATTGTGCCTACTTACCATAAGTAAGTTTATATTATATGATAAACCTAGAAAGTGTATTTATTTTAGTTACAGAAGGGAAGTTTTCATTCATGGCAACAGTACTGTATATCACCGCACATCCCCTTGATCCTCAGGAATCTTTTAGCCTCGCGGTAGGCAAAGAATTTATTGAATCGTACTGTGAGGCAAATCCAACAGATGAAGTTATTCATTTGGATATGTACAAGGAGTATATTCCACAATTTGATGCTGATGTTTTACGCGGTTGGGGAAAGCTTCGTTCGGGTTTGTCTTTCGATCAATTGTCCGATGCCGAGCAATCAAAAGTAGCCCGTCTTGAGGCGATTGTTGATCAATACGTGGCTGCCGATAAGTACGTGTACGTTTCCCCCATGTGGAATTTCTCGATCCCACCGGTTTTGAAAGCATACACGGATGCGACTTCAATTCCGGGGAAGACGTTCAAATATACCCAAAATGGTCCAGTTGGTCTGTTGTCGGGCAAGAAAGCCTTGCACATTCAAGCTAGCGGTTCCGTTTATTCGGAAGGTCCTCTTGCCTCGCTTGAAATGGGATACAGCTATTTGAATAAGGTTTTACGTTTCTACGGGATTCAATCTCTTGAGGCACTATTTGTTGAAGGCACGGCATCATTAGATCAAGCTTCAGCTATTAAAGAAAAAGCCATTGCTCATACTGCAGAAATTGCCAAACGTTTCTAATGGCGGCATCGTTCGCGAACCTCCAAAAGTAAAGTAATGCTTTAACAGAAAAGGCGCTCAAAAGAGCACCTTTTCTGTTAAAAAAGAAAGGATCTTCACCTAAAAACTAGAAGCAAAGTCTGCCGAAACAAGACACACCCGCACCACTTGCAGCATCATTAAGCTATCGGGCAGCGTTTATTCATAGAGGGAGATTACTTCCAATATGTGTTGAAATTATTGTTAATGCTGTAACGTGTAGGAGGACGAATCAAAAGGTAGGTGACCGCTACGTTACTTCTGAAAGGCATCACTGGATGTCGTGTCGATGCTTTGCCAGAGGTCGGTTCTCTACAATTCAAAAGACTCTGTTACTTGTTGGCAAACTATTCTAACGGAAAGATTCTGTCCTTTGAAGATCCACATGCATAGCAAAATTTCTATTAAACAGAGATTGGTATACATAACCAAAGCCCTTTCTAGAGCCTATTTTTTCGGACAACGGACAGATATATATTATGAACCTCTAACAATTAACATATATTGATATCTAAACTATTAATTGAGGGGGGATTAATAATGAAGTCTACAAGAATTAACAACTTATTTCTTAAATACCTAAAGAAAAGATATGGTTATATAAACGTAAGGCAGTATATGCCTTCCAATGAACTTAATTTTCAATATTATGTGGGGACAGATGTTCAAAGAGGAAAAACTGTTTTCATTAAAATGTATGGAAACCTACCGGAGGTTGCCAGAAGAGAAGCCTTATTACTTCAACTGCTCGAGCGTAGAACCAGATCGAAATATTTCCCAAAATTGTTGGCGTATAATGTGAAGGGCAAATATCCCTTTGTTGTTCTCGAATATGTTCAGGAGGCAACTTCATTGGAAACATGCTTAAGTGAAAGAAAAATACAAAGTCAACATAACAAGCGACAACTGTTGCGGCAAATGAACGATATTTTGCAAATTTTGCATAAAAACAAGATCATCCATCGCGATATTCGACCAGCCAATTTATTGGTCCGTAGAGGAAAAGACGGTAAACAAATGGAGTTAGTACTAATTGATTTTGCATTTTCCGTTTTGAAGCACCCGAGTCACGTTCAGGAACTTGCATTTCTAAAGTCCAGAAGAGACATATTGGAAGCTCTTGGAGAGAAATCTTACAAACCGAGTGCATTCAAATGGGATGATGCGTATTCATTCTGCAAAATTGCCAAAGAGATAGATTCGCAATCTCAAAAAAATTTTCCTAATGAATGGAGACAGCTCAATTCCTCCATTGGTAAAGTCGTCTACGCAAGCAAGTCGTAAGCGAGTAATAGCGTCTTGGTCAGCCGCTGTTTTTTTTAATGGATGAGTCGAAAACTCAACGATTCCGCCTGTTCACGAGGCAGAGCTGTCCCTTGTTTTGACCGAGGCGCGGGTGTGGTTCGCCTGATGCTGCTTCTGACGATTGGCGCCGACGACCCCGCATATGATAAAGATCGATCCGATGATGGCTGCCGCCGTAATACGCTCTCCGAGGAAGATCGCCCCGGCGCCAATCGATACGATGGTGGATAGATTGGAGAACACGCTCATTCTGGAAGCGGAAAGGATGGACAAGACATAATTGGACGTCAGCGCCGTGACCAGGGAAGAAATGACGCCCAGGAAAAGAATGGAGGCCACAAAAACGCTGCTCGCAAGCGGCTGGAACAAAAGGTCGAGCGTTCCGGCTGCTCCATGCGTTGTGAGCGAAACAATGGAAAACGTGACAAATCCGGTACCGAGCATCAAATAGGTAATCTCTGCCGGGCTGAACTGCGAGGCAAGTGACCGCGCCATGACGCTGTATCCGGCAAATGCCAGACAGGTCAAGAGCAAGAAGCCAATGCCCATCAGGTTGGACAAGTCGATCCCACCCCCCTTCATCGCGAAGATGAAGACGACGCCTGCAACGGACAGGAGGACGGAAAGCTTCTGGAAGACGGTCGTCGTTTCCTTCAGAAACAGCGAGGCCAGCATCATGGTGGCGATGGGGGTAAAAGCATAGAGAATGCCGGCTTCGGCTGAAGAGGCATGCTTGAGCCCGTACGCTTGGAGCGTGAAGAAGCCTAGCGGGTACATAGCCGCCAGGAGCAGCACTTTGTGCAGCGGTTTGCCGCGATAGTTCAGTTTCGTCCAGCCGAACACCACCGGGATCGACATGACGGCAAAAGAAGCCGCGAAGCGTAATGTCAGTGTATCCAGCGGGGAGGCGTAGTCGAGTGCGATTTTAGCAAATAAAAATGAAAATCCAATGATCGTCGCGTTAAGCACGGCGAATGAATAGGCTAGCTTGCGCCCATGAAATTTGGTCATCTTGGCTTACACTCCTTGCAATTGAAATGTGTTCTTCGGCGTCGGTCAACTCCAAGATAAGGGAATTTGCGGGCGGGTACAATGTGCATTCCTCATAACTGTATCGGTACAGTTGACCTCGCGTGTATAATCGGAGAGAGAGTTGGCTCTGTTCTGACAGGAGGGTAAGCGGTGTGATCAAAAAATATGCGCAAGTACTTGCAGATCTGGAACACCAAATCCGCGAAGGGCGGTACGGTTCCGGCCATAAGTTGCCTTCGGTCCGCAGTGCGGCGAATACGTACGGGTGCAGTATCAGCACGATTATCCGCGCTTATGCGGAGCTGGAGAAGCTTCACCTGATATATGCGATGCCGCAGAGTGGCTTTTACGTCGTGGAGAAGCAGGGAGACAGTCGTGTGGGTGCGGAAACAAGCAGGATTGATCTGGCCTCGGCATCGCCGGACGTCAGTGTGTTTCCTTATTTGGATTTTCAGCATTGCTTGAATACAGCGATTGATACGTTTAAGTACAATTTGTTTACTTACGGTGATCCGCAGGGGCTGGACAAGCTGCGGCAGACGCTGGTGTCCCATTTGGCGGACAGTCAGGTGTTTACGCAGCCGAAGCGAATTGTTGTCACATCGGGCGCCCAGCAAGCGTTGGAGATTGTCGCGCGAATGCCGTTCCCGAACGGCAAGTCGACGATTCTGGTCGAGCAGCCAGGGTATGACATTTACCTGCGCTTTCTGGAGATGTCGGGGCTGCCGACACGGGGAATGAAACGAACAGCCGCGGGGATCGATCTGCAGGAGTTGGAGAAGACGTTCAAGGACGGAGATATTAAATTTTTTTATACGATGCCGAGGTATCATAATCCACTGGGCACCACGTATTCGGCGGAGACGAGGAAGGCGATTGCCGATTTGGCCAGCAAGTATGACGTGTACGTCGTGGAGGACGATTACATGGCCGATCTGGGGGAGGAGAAGAGCTACGATCCGGTCTACGCTTACAACCGAACTTCGCATGTCGTCTATGTGAAAAGCTTTTCTAAAATCATTTTTCCCGGCCTAGGCCTGGGGGCCGCCGTGCTGCCGGAGCGCCTGCTTGCAGGCTTTCTAGCTCAGAAAAGCTACGCCGATACTTCGCTCTTATCTCAGGCGTCGCTCGAGGTGTACATTCGGAACGGCATGTACGAGCGGCACAAGATCACGATCTCCCGCCAGTACACCGCTCGAATCGGTCTGCTGAACGAGGTGCTGCAGCAGCAGGGCGCGGAAGGATTGATCGAAGCGGCTGACGTCCGCTCGGGGATATACATGCAGTTTAAGCTGCCGCGCCAAGTCAACCTGGATCAGCTCATGAAGCGGCTCGCAGCCAGGAGGATTCACGTTGTGCCCGGAGGCGGATTTTATATGTCGGGATGGCGCGAGAGGGAGAAGTTCGTGCGAGTCAGCATCTCGCGGGCAAGGCCGGAGCAGATTGGCGAAGCGGTTCAGGTCATCGTCGAGGAGGTTAGGCGGGGGATGCGCTATTTGTGACGATGCTTGCCGCCTGCATGAAAGTGTGAAAAGCCCGCTCGGGAAGAGAGCGGGCTTTCCTTTATGCCATTGAGACAGCATAGCAAGCGTGGCAATACTGGCGCAGGCAAGTAAATATTTTTGCACAACCAGTAAAAAGAGGCGCATCCGCTTTCCTCATTCATTGGCTATGATTGGAAATGTAAGCGCTATTAAATTTAAGGAGGATGAGGATGATGATTGCTGGAAAAAGACGGCTGCCGCTCACACTTGCCTTGCTCCTTGCTTTTTCGCTCGCACTGCTTAGCTGGCTGGGGCTGAGCCAACCGCAGCCGGCCGCTGCGGCGACCAATTTCAAAGGTGTGAACTGGGCGGACTCGCGAGACAACTTCGTTAACGGCGTACTGTACGTGTCGGGTCTAAGCTCGACGGATACGTATGCCTCCGCTTCGACAGTCGCGGATCGCGTGGTTGGCCAATTCGTGTCTGCGCTCGGCGCCAATACAGTGCGTATGCCGATCAATGAAGCGACGGTGTCCAGCTATTGGAGCACCTACACCGGAGCGATCGACAAGGCGATCACCAAAGGAAACGTGATTCTCGCTTACTGGGCGTACAGCAACGGCAAGCCGGCCAGTATGACCGATTTCTGGAACATGTGGACGACGGTCGTGAACAAGTACGGCAGCAATGCCAACGTGTATTTCGAGGTGATAAACGAGCCTTATGGCTACAGCAACACAGATTTGAACAATCTGTACAACAGCTGGCTGACGACGTACGCCAGTGTGCCGAAGGGAAGAGTGATTCTGGATGGCGCCGGCTATGCGCAGAACGCTTCCGTGCCTGGCGGAGATTCGCGTTTGAACGGCACGCTGCTTGCCGTACATGACTATGTGTTCTTCGCAGGAACGCCGTATATGAGTGAAGCCCAATGGGCCGATCACCTCAAAAGCTATGTTGGCAGCTATGCGTCCCGTACGATCATGACGGAATGGGGCGCGATGATGCAGGCGGGCTACAGCTCCAGATACAATGTGACGTATCCGCTGCAGGACTACACGACGCCGGGCGGATCTCTCTGGGTCAGCTATGTGAGAGGTATCAGCAATCAGCTTCGCGCATGGGGAATGGGCAGCGTCTACTGGCCGGGACTGCGCGATGGTGACGGCTACAGTATGACAACCAAATCCGGCAGCGGCTCGAGCATCAATCTGACGGTAAATAACGCAACGGGGCTGAATCGCCTCCAGTACGCGTGGGGGATGGGCAGCGACGATCCTTCCGTTATTTATGTTAAAATTAAAAATGCTGCTACGGGTTTGTACATCGACGGCATGGGCCGTACGTCGGACGGATCGGCCGAAGGCCAGTACGCAGGCGGCAGCAGCACGAACCAACAGTGGGTGCTTGAGCCTTCGGGGTACAATTATAAGCTCAAAAACCGGGCTACCGGCCTCTATCTGGACGGCATGGGCCGTACCACGAACGGCAGCGCAGCCGGCCAATACAGCGGCAGCTCATCGAACAATCAAGTGTGGCAGCTCGTTGCCTCCGGCGCCAACGTCAGTTTCAAAAATGTCGCAACCGGCCTCTACCTGGACGGCATGGGCCGAACAACGAACGGCAGCGATCTCGGGCAATATGCAAACAGCGGCAGCACGAACCAGCAGTGGCAGATTGTCAGTCCGTAACCGACTTCCATATATGTTAAAAGGAGTGCTCCTGCAGCGAATTTGCTGCAGGGCACTCCTTTTTGGTGAAATACTTAACCTTTGACCGCGTTCAAACGCTCTTCCAAACGATCCCATGTTTCTGTGATACCTTGCATCATGCCCATATCGATGACTGTTTTCAGCGACTCGGCGGAAGCGTACAAGCCGCGGTTAACGAGCTTTGTCGTACCGTTGCCCAGGTCGATAAACTCCAACGTCACTTCCGTCGACGGCATTGCATCGTTCACATTGCCTTCCGCGTCCGAGAAGAAGTCGACGTAGACGATTTTGTCTGGTTCGATCATCTCTTTGTAGATAGCTTTGCCCCAAGATTCCATGCCGTAGAAGTCGCCTTGATTCGGGTCAGCGCACTTCATGCAGTAGTGCCACACGCCGCCTGGACGAAAATCAACGGTACACACAGGTACTTCCCAGCCGCGTGGCCCCCACCAGTGTTTGAGATGCTCCGCTTCCTTAAACATGCTGTAGACCAGTTCGCGAGGCGCGTCGAACGTGCGCTCCAGCACCAGTACCCGATCATTTTCTACGCGTGAAACGATAGTGTTGTTAGACATTTGTAAATCCTCCTTTAAGTGGTTGGGTTATCTTCCTTTTTAGCTTTGTTCTGCACTTCGCGCAAATAGGCGTCCAGCTTATCGTATCGTTCACTCATAAGGCGAGTGAACGATTGGGCCCAGGACTCCAGCGCTTGAAAGGGCTCGGGCCGAAGCTTGTAAATCCGGCGATTGGCATCTGCCTGAACCGTCAAAACGCCATGCTCGCTCAGCACCTTCAGATGCTTGGAAGCTTGGGGCTGGCGCATCTCAAGCCGATCGGCAATTTCCCCTACCGTGAGGGGACCGTCACGCAAGAGCTCGACGATTCGAATGCGATTCGGTTCAGTCAGCACACTCAGCGTGTTCATGTCCATGCCCGTATCATTGCCTGCCATGCCGCTCACCTCGATGAATCTCAACTTTCTTGTGACTGTGTTTTCTGATATTCACAATATACCCCATAAGGAATATTCCTGTCAAGGAATATTCTGTTTTTTTGCAGCAGCTCGGTTCTGAATTATGGTATTATTTTACTGAAACAGGTTATAGGTTGCAGAGTGCCAATAAACCAAGCGGATTAGCGGAGGTAGACCTCGACATGATGCGGGATCACGCAAGATTGAATAGAAAAGAGAACGAATCGACGGAACCGGGCAAAGAGGTTCGGGGAGCAGCCAAGCTGTCGGCATCCCCTTATTCGCAAATTATGCACATGCAGCGCACGATCGGCAATCGCGCTGTTTCCAGCATGATGCAGGGGCAAAGCCCGCGCATTCAACGTGCGCCGAGTGAAGACTATACGAATGAGGCGGACGGCACGTATTGGGAAACGGACGAGACGGAGGATCACAACGGTGCAACTGTGCCCAGCCAGGTGCTGGCCGTCATGAAAAATCCCGACTACGGCGGCACGCCTAGCGTTGACCCGCCAGGTTGGGACTGGCTGAAGACAAAGTATGGCCGGTTGAAAGGCAGCTGGGTGCGTTTTCACATTATTAATGCTGAGCTCGGAGGGCCGGGGGGAGATACAACCAATCTCGTGCCGACAACGACGGCGCTCAACCATAACGCAGGCTGGCGTCAGCTTGAAGAGGGAGCCAAATCGAGCGCCATCGATGATAATGACTGGACTTATGTGGAGGTCGATCTGAACTATAACGATGACTATCCGGCAGGCATTCCCGAAAGCATTTCCGCCGAGTGGGGGTATTTGGATCAAGCGAACCAATGGCGCAGGGCGGGCACAGCTAATCTCGGCCAGGTGAATCCCGACGATAACGACAACAACCATTACTTGCCGGCAGCGCAAATTACGAACGCACGTCTGCGGCAATTCGGCTTGAACGCCCAGCAGGCTGTAGCGATGCGCGCTTTGATCGACGATACGTATGAGGATCAGGATGAGTTTGAGACGGAGTTGGCGGGCAACGGCAATCATATGATCGACGAGAACTTGATTGCTGGGCGGTGGTACGACGTGGCTGGCCGTTTCTATGTCGATGAGGATGATGACATTGACGGGCCGTATCCGATCGTGGTGCGGAACACATGATGAATGAGAATGAAATTGCCCACAAGCTGCGTATGGCCGGCTGCGTGTTCGCCGAGGAAGAGGCGGCCATTCTGATGGAGTGGGCGGGAGACAGCGATGCATTGGCCGATGGGGTCGCCCGGCGAGCAGCCGGCTATCCGCTCGAGCACGTCGTCGGCTGGGCGGCGTTCGGCGGCCTGCGCATCGCCGTGGAGCCAGGCGTTTTCGTTCCGCGGCGGCGAACGGAATTTCTGCTGCGCCAGGCGGCGGCGCTTGTGCGGCCGGGGGATATTGTCGTCGACCTGTGCTGCGGCTCCGGCGCGCTCAGCGCCGCCTTGCTGGCGGCGAAGGGACCGCTCGACCTGCACGCGGCCGATCTGGACCCCGCGGCGGTCCGCTGCGCGCGGCGCAACATCCTGCCCGGACAGGGCGCGGTCTATGAAGGGGATCTGTTCGATCCCCTTCCGCCCCGCCTCCGCGGGCATGTCCAAGTACTGGTCGCCAACGCGCCCTACGTGCCGACCGATGCTATTGCCAGGATGCCGGCGGAGGCGCGCATCCATGAAGCCAGGCTGTCGCTCGACGGCGGCGCGGACGGGTTGGACATCCAGCGCCGCATCGTCGCGGAAGCGCATGCCTGGCTGGCGCCGGGCGGCTGCCTGCTCATCGAGATGAGCGAGAAGCAGGCGCCGCTGGCTGCGAAGCTTTTTGCCTCGCAGGGGCTGCAGCCGGAGTGGGTAAGCTCCGAGGAGGAGGACGCGAACGTGATGATCGGGAAGCGGGCGGGGGCGAGCGATTAATGTCCCAACGCCGGCGAATCCTGGGTTCGCAATGCTTGCCTGCGGTCACACCCCATGATATTCGGGCATTTGTTTAACGGTTGCCAGCGAGCTTATTTCGCTAAAAAGACCGCTTTTCAGCGTATAACGGTCGCGACAGCGGCTATTGGTGGAGTGGGAGCCGTTTTTACCCGGCATTTAGGTGAAATAAGCGCCGTGGCATCCGCTAGATTGCGAAACGAAGTGTTTTGAGCCAAATAAGCGCTGGGGCAACCGTTAGATTGGCTTCGACTTCGGCACAGTCAAGATTAGCTTACCGCAAAAGCCTAGTCACTTGTTGTGACTAGGTTTTTTATTTCAGCTGTGGAGTAAAAATGCGTTTACAAAACCTTTACATACCGAAACTGTAACTTTTTTCGTAACATTGCCGTTTAGGGATTGTCTCCCCCAATCGGGAGGGGCAATAACGCTAGGAGGCAATCGAGTATGAAAAAGAAACTAGCTGTCGCGCTTTCCGCGACCATGATAATGAGCAGTCTGTCTTTGGGGAGCGCGTTCGCGTTTAGCGATGTGGACGGCAGCCAGGCAGCGGCGATTGCGAAGCTGCAAGCGAGCGGGATCGTCAGCGGCGTGGATGCGGATCATTTTGTTCCGCTGGGGAAAATTACTTACGCCGAGAGCGTGCAATTGTTGGTACGGGCATTCGGCTATAATTTGGATGCGATGCGTTTCAAGCAGCAGCCGGTGGCTTCGCAGTTGTTCACCAACGTCGGTGACTCCGCTTGGTATGCCGATGCCTTTATCGCCGCGCATTATAATGGCGTTGACATTCCGAAAGATGTGAACCCGAATGCGGTGGTTACGCGGGAACAGTTTGCACAGCTGCTCGACACGGCGTTTGAACGCAAGGCGCAGCTTCCGATGATCAATATTAAATCGGAGCTCAAAGACGACAGCGCAGTTACGCCGGGGTACCAAGGCAGCGTGCTGCGTCTGGTTCATTATAAAGTCGCTGACCTCGACAAGGACGGCCTGTTCAATCCGCAACGTGAACTGACTCGAGGCGAATCGGCGGTGTGGGTGTACAATGCGCTGAACGTGATGGCTACCGTCAAGCCCCCGGTGCAAACAGAAAAAGTGACGTTCAACGTAGAGAAAGTAAACAGCGAAGTGAACAAGGTGACGCTCAGCCGTGAGCAAAAACCGACAGGCGGTTACCGTATCGCAGTCACGAATATCCAGTTTAAAGTGGACGGGCAAGCGGTTATTCAATATCGTCTGCAAGATCCCGCCGCCGGCGATATGACGACGCAAGCGGTGACGACCCCAACGGCTGTTACGTATGTGCCGTCCTCCTATGAAGTTGTCCTGGAACAAGCGGCACAATAAAAAACAGGCAGGTCTCGTTCCCTGGGGAGCGGGGGCCTGCCCTTTCAACTTAGAATGGAGATAATGTTATGGCAATCCATTATACAAAAGCGTTTATATACCCGGCGCTGCTCGCGGGGCTGCTGATATCCGCCGGCTGCTCGTCCACAGCGAAGCCGGAAGCAAGTGCGACGGCGCCGGCCGTCAGCACAGCGCCTTCTGCGACGCCGAGCGCTCCGGCAAGTGTCGCGCCAAGCACGACGCCATCGCCGTCCGCGCCTGCAGCGACATCGGCGCCAAGCGGCACGCCGGCTGCGTCGACGCCCGCTGCGTCGGTGTCAGCGGCATCCATGAAGGCGATGCTGGAGCTCGCGAAGAGCGGCAAAGTGGAAGGCATTGCCTTTACTGCGCAGAAGAATCTGACCGAAGATGTCGAGAAGGCGTGGGGCAAAGCCGACACCACAGAGTCGGCGGGCAGCGGCATTTATGCGACGTATAGCAAGAAGCATGCGGCGATCGGTTACAACAAAGGCAGCCAGATCATCGACATCCGTTCTTACGATCCTAAGCTCAAGACGATTACACTTAGCCAGATCGAGCAGGCGCTAGGCAAGCCGGCGGATACGAAGGTAAACGGCGGCGATACGATTTATATTTACAAAGCTTCCGACGAGTTCCAGCTTAAATTTGTCATTCCGCAATCTACCGGCAAGGTTGATCATATTTCGGTTTTTGATACGATACATTCCGTCAACAATATGGCGGGTTAAAAAAGCGCCACCAGCCACGGTGCCAGGCACAGCGTAACAAGGGCGGTGACCAGCATGGCGATGCCGGCCACGGAGCCGGTAACGGCGCCATCCTCCATCGCTTTGCTGATGCCGGCGGAATGGGCGCCCGTGCCGTAGAGCACACCCCGGCCAATGGGTCCGCGGATGCGGAGCCATTTGACGATGAGCGGGCCGGCGATAAGGCCGAGCAAACCGGTCACAAGCGTAGCTGCAGCCGTAATCGTCGGCACGCCCCCGATCGAGCGGGAGATGACGAGCGCGACGGGCGTGGTTGCGGAGCGCGGCGCCAAGCTGTCCATCACCTCGGGAGACAGCCCGAACAGTCGGGCGAGGCCTGCCGAGGTGACGATAGCGGCGGCCCCCCCGCACAAGGCGCTGGCGATGATAGGCCAGGCATGCTTTTTCATTACCTCCCCGTGCCTATAGAGCGTTACGGCAAGGGCGATCGTTGCGGGTTCGATCATTTGGCCGAGCACGCTCGTTCCTTTGTTGTAGGTCGTGATAGAAGCGCCGCTGAATTCGACGGCTGCGATGACGACGGCCGGCGTGACGAGCAAGGGGGATAGCCATATTTTCGGATACAGCTTGTAAACCCTCTTGCTCATCCCATACATAACGATTGTAAAACCTAACCACATGAACGCCTTGATCATCCTGCCTGCCTCCCGTTTCTTCGCGATACCCATTCCCCAACCAGTCCTGTACATGCCATGACGATCAGCGAACTGACCGCAATGGTCAGCACGATCCCGAGCCCGCTATGGACGATGAGCGTCTTGTAATTGACGATGCCAACCGCCGCCGGAACGAAAAATAACAGCATCTCCGCCAGCAGCCACTTCGATCCCGCGGCGATCCAGTTGAGTCGGATGATTCGGCTTTTGAGCAGAATATACAGCAGGAAGATGCCGAAGACGCTCCCCGGCACAGGTAAATGCAGCCAAGCGACGCATGCGTCGGACAGTTTGGCGATGCCAAGGAAGAACAACACTTGCAGGATGGTTAATGTCAGGTTTTTCATCGTGTACGCCGCCTCTTTTGTTTCGTTGAAACCAGTATACAAAAACGACTTGCATGGGTAAAATGAATTGATACCATGATTTTCATTCCTTTTGGCTATGATGAAGGGGCGAGCATTCGCAATGGACATTCGTCATCTGCAATACATACAGGAAATTGTACGGCTGAACAGCTTTACGAAAGCCGCGGAAACGCTGCACATTACGCAGCCCAGCATCAGCAAGGCGGTTAAGCAATTGGAGCAGGAGCTGGGAACGGACTTGTTCATCCGGGAAGGCAAGCATTTCAGGCTGACCGATGCCGGAAGTGCGATCCTCAAATATGCGGGGCCGATTTTGCAACTATTCGAGAGCTTGCAGTCGGAGCTGAACGACTTGAACTATCTCAATCAAGGCAGCATCCGCATCGGGCTACCACCTATGGCCGGGGCGAGTTTTTTTCCGACGGTGATCAAAAGGTTCCAAGACCGCTACCGCGGCATCGCCATTACGATGATTGAGGAAGGCGCGGTCAAAATCGAAGAAGGCCTGATCGATGGGACGCTGGATGTCGGAGTCGTCATTTCACCGATCAAGGCGGATATTTTCGATTCTTTTGCGCTGATCCAGGACAGGCTTAGTTTGGTCGTGTCGCCGTCGCATCGCCTTGCGGGTCGAGACGAGGTGAAGTTGGCGGAACTTGCGGAGGAGCGTTTCATCCTGTTTAATCGCAATTTCGCGCTTCACGACCAGATCATCGGACGATGCCGCTCAGTGGGCTTTGAGCCGCAGATCGTGCATGAAAGCTCCCAGTGGGACTTTATCGCCGCCATGGTCGGCGCGGAACTGGGCATTGCGATGCTGCCGCAGACGATTTGCCAGACGCTGCCGGCGGAGAGAATCGTCGTCGTTCCCTTGGTACAGCCTGTCATTCCGTGGGAGCTGGTGCTGGTTTGGAAGCGGGACGGGTACTTATCGCTGGCGACGCGGGCGTGGATTTCGTTTACGCAGGAGGTTTTTGGAGGAAAGCCTGGGGAATAGAAGTTGGCGAGGGGCTGAGGGCTGACGTAGAGCGAGGGCAGACGGCATTAGTGATGGAGTTGGGGGAGCGGCAAAGTAGATGGAGCTTGATGGAGCGGGCCGAGCGGGCCGAGCGGTAAAGTAGATGGAATTGGCGTCGAAGTAGGGGAAGCGGCAAAGTAGATGGAATTGGTGATGGAGTGGGGTGTGGGGGTTGGGCGGTAAGTAGATGAAATTGGCGGGGAACATGGACGGGCGGCACCTTTCCAACGTACCCTAGGCGTCCCCTAGCGTCCCCAACTTGCATAAACCTGTATTTTGTACATCAAATTTTGCCAATCAGGCTTATTTTCGTGGAACAACCTGTAAAAAGTACAGGTGATTTTGTTAGTCGCACCTGTGAAAGCGTTTGCAAACGTATTTATCCGATTTTCTACTGTATAAAATGCAGGATTTCTCGCGATTTGCCTATTTTCGGCCCGATTTGCTGTACTTTTTACAGTTGGCAATCGGAGGGTCGGGCAGGAAGGTGTGAGGACACCCCGCACAAGCAAAATGATCGAGGAACGCGCAAAAAGTAGGGGCAAAGGCGATGCTGTCAGGTTAAGGCGGCAGGCGGTAAGCGAATTTGTTTTCTCATCAAGGAATATTTGAAATTCCGCATGCCACAGCCATTTCAGCCGGAAACCGCCAGCGCATGCATGTAAACTGGGTGCTTTTGGCACACTATAGCTGCACATTTTCAGCAATAACGGAGGTTTTCGTCGTGGCATCCAACCAAGATTTGCTATCCATTTTTGCCCTCGGGGGCGTCCATGAAATCGGGAAAAACATGTATGTCCTTCAGTACGGCGACGATATGATCGTCATTGACTGCGGCTCCAAATTTCCGGACGAGAGCTTGCTCGGCATCGATTTGATCGTCCCGGATATTACGTATTTGCTCGAAAATGCTTCAAAAGTCAGAGGGCTCGTCATCACTCACGGGCACGAGGACCATATCGGCGGCATCCCGTATATTATCAAGCAGCTGAGCATGCCGATCTATGCGACCCGGCTGACGCTTGGCTTAATTGAGATCAAGCTGAAAGAGCACGGCCTGCTCAGCGCGACCAGCTTGCACGAAATCGATGCGGAGGCAACGTTGACGCTGGGCCGCATTCCGCTCAGTTTCTTTCGCACGAACCACAGCATCCCGGACTGCTTGGGGATCGTTTTTGAAACCCCGCAGGGAACCGTGGTGCATACGGGGGATTTTAAATTTGATTTGACCCCGGCCAATCACCAGCATGCGGATATTCACAAGATGGCGGCGATCGGGCAAAAGGGTGTGCTTGCGCTGCTCTCGGAGAGCACGAACGCGGAGCGGCCGGGTTTTACCCCGTCGGAGCGAACAGTGGGGGATCATATTCTGGAGGCGTTCACCAAAGCGACGGGCAAAATCTTTATCTCCACCTTCGCATCGAATGTGAATCGGCTTCAGCAAGTCATTGATGCCGCGGAGAAAACGAACCGCAAAATCGCTCTGCTCGGCAGAAGCATGGTGAATGTGGTCGACATCTCTTTGGCGCTGGGTTATCTCGCGATGCCGCCGGGCATGCTGGTCGAGGCGAATGAGGTGGGCCGCTTCAAGCCGCATGAGATTGCCGTGCTGTGTACGGGAAGCCAGGGCGAGCCGATGGCGGCGCTGTCCCGCCTCGCGAGCGGCACGCACCGGCAGGTGGAAGTGTCGAGCGGGGATACGGTCATTTTAGCGGCGACCCCGATTCCGGGGAATGAGCGAAATGTCGCGCGGATCGTGGACAATTTGTTTATTAGAGGCGTCAAGGTCATTTACGGCTCAGGCTCGGTCACCGGCATGCACGTCTCCGGGCATGCGAGTCAGGAGGAGCTGAAGCTGATGCTGACGCTGATGAAGCCGACTTATTTTATCCCGATTCACGGAGAATACCGGATGCTGTATCAGCATCGATTGCTGGCGGAAGCGGTTGGGGTGGCGCCGGAGCGCATTTTTATCGTTAACAATGGAGAGGCAGTCGATTTCAGGAATGGCGAGGCGCAGCAAGGACGCCGGGTGCCGAACGGCAATACGCTGGTCGACGGGCTTGGGATCGGAGATGTCGGCAACATTGTACTGCGGGACCGGAAGGTGCTGTCCGAGGATGGAATTCTCATCTTTGTTCTGTCCTTGGCCAAATCGGACGGCAAATTGGTATCGGGACCCGATGTCATCTCGCGCGGCTTCGTATACGTGAAAGAGTCCGAAGCATTAATGGACGAAGTTCAACGTATTGCGCTTGCGGCGGTTACGCAGCTGCAGGACGAGGAAGCTACGCAATGGGGGTTGTACAAGCAGGCGCTCAAGGAAGCGGTAGGTAAGTTTTTATTTATGAAGACGCAGCGGCGGCCCATGATTCTTCCGATCATTATTCAAGTGTAAGGGATGCATAGCGGCTCTAATTCGCGCCATACTATACGGGTACTACATGATTTTGGCAAAAAGGAGTCGAGCCCATGACATCAAGCAGAGGACACCAAGGCGCGCATGGCGCAGGTCAGATTGTGGAGCAGCTGAACAAGCAAGCAGAAGCTGCACAGCAAATTCAGGGAGCCAGCGAGGTCGATCAGGCCATCGAAGCGGCGGCGAACGAGGATAGCTCCGAATTGGATGAGCTGGAGTAGCCACAAAAAAGCTTTCCATTCGTTATGCGAATGGGAAGCTTTTTGTTCGTTATAAGGCTGCTGACGGGAAGAGCGGAGCGCGATGAACTTTTTATAACGGCCGGAAGTCTTCTTAGTGAGGTTGTTTCAGATGGATACAACGACTAGGAGGAGGGGCATGTCGATGATCATTTTGCTCCGAGGCCGGGCAGGGACGGGGAAGTCGACGTTGTCGAACGAGCTTGCGAAGAGGCTTGCGTATCCGGTGCTGCATAAAGATGACATCTACGACACGGTTGCAGGCAGTGTGCAGGAGCACAGCGTCAGGAATCGGATTTGTTTTGATTTTTTGTACCGGTTTCTGGCGGACGTCATCTCTGCAAAAGCGCATGTCATCTTGGACTTTGGCTTCAATCAGCCGGACGATGTGCTGCGTCTAAAGTCGTGGATTGCTGAACGCGGCGGCGTGCTCGCAACGATCCATTGCCACTGCAGCGACGAGCGGGTGTGGGCGCAGCGGCTTGCTGCGCGAAGCGTGAACCCGCTGCCGAATCAACGCATCACGGATTTGGAAACGCTGCATAGTCATTATAACGCGCCGGACGCGCATATGGCTGGAGAACTGTCTGTCGATACGGTTCTGCCGATAGAGAGCAGCATAGCGACGATCCTTTCTTTTTTGGCGTATACGAGAGGGACTTCCGCTTGAGGAAAGGCGACTTTTATCCCACACGAAGGGAGGGTCGTCTTTTTTTCATTCCCAAGACTTTCGTCACATTTCGACTTTTAATTCAAAATTTTATTTCAATGTAAATGTATTTTTTAAAATTTTATTGCAGAATGTAAGCGACTTCGTTTATAATGGCCCCAAAGCATGACAATTCATTCCATCTTTAGGAGGCGAAAAATTGATTAACAGGAAAAGATTCCGATCCCCATGTGCTTTGCTTCTAGCCATCATTATGCTGTTCTGCTCTTTCTCTAGATCCATTGTAAGCGCTAACGAAATGGTTCCCGGTGAATCTGGCGATGCCGGTACCTCCAGTGTGACAAGTGCGACCTACAGCAGAATTGAAATCGCTTCCAATGCACTGATCATCGCTCCCGGATCGACGCAGACCTTGACGTTGACCGGCTATGATTTTGGCGGCAATCCGACAACGCTTGCCAATAGTCAAGCAGTATGGACAGCGGATGCCAGCATTGGCACGGTTTCGGCGAGCGGTGTGCTGACGGCGGTGGCAGTGGCGGGCAGGTTTGCTTATGGCTACGTCCATGCGACCTATGACGGGCTTACGGCAGACTATCTCGTACTCGTTGGCAATAATGTGGCTGCGATTTTTGAAGATTTCGAGAGTCTAGTTAAAAATGGTAAAACCGTGCTGTCGGCTGACCGGCTTCCGTCAGGTTCCGCTGTCGGTGCGACCGTCTCGAGCGTAGACCGCTCGGCAGTTTCCGTACTGTACGGCAGCCATGCCGGCAAGCTGGCTTATGATTTGACGACCGGCCCGGAGACGGGAACGAAGGCTGTATATGTAAGCACTCGCGATATGACGACAGGCAGTCTGGATCGTGTAATTCCCGGAACACCGACGAAGATCGGGGTTTGGGTGTACGGGGATCAAGGCAATCACTGGCTTCGTGCGCGTTTGAGAAATAGTGCAAACACGTCCTTCACGGTTGATTTTACCTCTAGCTCGGGTTTCAACTGGAACGGGTGGAAGTATGTGACCGCTGACATTACCGGACAAACGGGCCCTTTTAAGTTCATGGACCTATATTTGGTTGAAACGAACAGTCTGAAGTATACCAAAGGCGCGATCTACTTCGATCAACTGAGCGTGTTTTATGGGCAAACGACGACATTCGGTCTCGATCTTCGCGGGCTTGCCCCGATGCAGGTGGGAGATACGAGAACGGCTTCGGCTTACATCACAAAAAAAGACAGCACGGCCCCTGAACAAGCAACGAACGGGGTCACCTACCTAAGCAGTCGTCCGGATATTGCTGCTGTGGATGCGAACGGGAAAGTTACGGCTTTACAAGCAGGGAAAACGTCCATTGTGGCGCTGTATGCAGACGCGCAGCCTGCCGTGTTTGACCTGACAGTGAGCGATGCGAAACCTCCGGTGCAATCGATACAGCTTTTTGGGCCTTCCACGATGGAAATAACCCGGTCCGCTGATGTGCAGTTGATGGCCCAATTTGCTTCGGATACAGGTCTCCTGGATGTTACGAAAGACAGCGGCGCGGTATATTCAAGCTCGAACCCTTCTGTTGCTGCTATCGACAGTAACGTCAAATTGAAGGCGATTATCCCTGGAACGGCTACGATTTCTGTAGCATATGGGGGACAGAACGCCTCCTTCCAACTGACGGTGACGCCTCCAATCCCAGTGCTCGCCGGCATCCAGTTGGTCAATATGAAATCTCTTACAGCAGGGGATACGTTCCAGGCCAATGTGAACGCGATTTATAATGTGCTGGATCAGCCGCAATCACCGGTTCCCTTGACCCAGGGAGTGAGCTACCAGAGCAGTACGCCAGCGATTGCAGGCATTTCTTCTTCAGGGCTAATTACAGCGAACAGCTTGGGGGTGACAGTCATAACAGCGACTTATGGAGGCAAAACGGCCAACTACTCGCTCGTGGTCAACACGGCGCAGGCATCCGTCAGTCCGAAAAGGGAGATGAGAGCCGCTTGGATCTCCTCTGTCGAGAATATTGACTGGCCGAAGAAAGGCGTCACGAATGCGGCACAGCAGCGGCAAGATTTTAAAGATACGTTGGATCAATTGGCTATGAATGGTATTAATACGGTTATTGTGCAAATCAGACCGACTTCCGATGCGCTTTATCCGTCTCAGCTTAATCCTTGGTCGGAGTGGCTGACTGGCGTAGCGGGCAAAGATCCGGGCTATGATCCGCTTGCATTTATGATCGAGGAAGCGCACAAGCGCAATATCGAGTTCCATGCGTGGTTTAACCCATACAGGGTGAGAAACGATTTGAAGACAGACGCGCTCGCTTCGAACAGTCCGGCGAAATTGCATCCGGAGTGGGTGATCGCGTATGGCGGCAAACTGGGCTACAATCCGGGAATTCCGGCTGTGAAACAGTACGTCATCGACAGCGTGATGGAAGTTGTGAAAAAATATGATATTGACGGCGTTCATTTCGACGACTATTTCTATCCATATCCGGTCGAAGGCGTCAATTACCCGGACAGCAATGAATATGCCCAATACGGCGGCACCATGTCCTTGGCCGATTGGCGCAGAAACAATGTCGACACATTAATCCAAAGTTTATCCGCGCAAATCAAACAGGAAAAGCCCTATGTCCAATTCGGCATCAGTCCGTTCGGCATCTGGCGAAACAAATCGTCGTTCTCGGGAGGCTCCGATACGAGCGGGCTGCAAAGCTACGACGCGATCTATGCGGATACGCTGAAATGGGTGCAGATGGGCTGGCTGGATTACATTACACCGCAATTATACTGGTATATTAATTACGGTCCAGCGGCTTACGATAAGCTCGTGAACTGGTGGAAAGATCAAGTTAACGGTAAGCCAATCAACCTGTATACAGGCAATGGCGTGTATAAAGTCGGTGATGGCAGCGATGCGAACTGGCTCGACCCGGAGCAGATTCCGAATCAGATTCGCTACAATCGAAACTTCGCGAACGTGAAGGGGACGATGTTCTTTTCGGCGAGCGTTTTCCTTAGCAACCCGCTGAATGTCACGAATAATTTGAAAAACGGCCTATTTAAATACCCAGCGCTGCCGCCGCAAATGAGCTGGCTGGACAGCATAGCGCCGAATGCCGTGCAAGGACTGGCCGTTAGCTCCGCCAGCTCGGGCGTCCAGCTGAACTGGACGGATGCAGGGGAGGACACCAAGTCCTATATCATCTATCGGGCAGCGGGGGAACATGCACCGAATATCGAGGATCCCGCAACGATTATTCAAATCGTTAGCAAACGGCCAGGAGTCGCGCAGAGCTTCGTCGATGCGAGCGCTGTATCCGGCGAAACGTACACGTACATCGTGACGGCTGCAGACCGGCTCCATAACGAAAGTGAAGCCAGCGACAGCATGACGTTGCAGTATGTGCAGTCGACGGATCCAGGAACGGATCCAGGAACGGATCCAGGAACGGATTCAGGGACTGGTCCAGGAACGGATCCGACGTCAGGTCCAACGACACCTAGCGTTCCACAAGTTTCCACCGTCCAAAGCGTTGATGCGTCTGAACTGCGCGCACTCACAGTTGATGGCGGTCAAGCGACTATGAAGCTAAAAGCGGATGTCGACACTGTTCAATTGCCGGCAAATGCAAGCAGCACTATCGGAAGCGGCAACGATCTTGTGCTTAGATTTAATGAGATTTCAGCCGTTATTCCGGCAGCTGTCTTGTCTGCGATTGAGCAAAGTGCGGTTGGCAAAAGTTCCGATGCTAAGCTTGTGTTCTCCGCCGTTCCGGTTAAAGGTGAGCAGCTGGAAGCTCTAGTGGACAAGGGGGAGCATGCGCAGGGGGCGCAGCTGAAAGCAGCTGCGATGTACAATTTTAATTTGAGTACCCTTTCGGGGGATGGTACCAAAGAGGGCATTAATACGTTCCGCACGCCGATTTCGCTTACATTTGTACTACCGGAGGGGGTCGACGCTTCCAAGGCGGGAGTGTATTTTATTGCGGAGGACGGCACGATGCAGTATATCAAAGGGCAATTGTCCGAAGACAAGCGTTCGATGACTGCGGATGTCTCCCACTTTAGCGCATATGGCGTATTGGAACTCAGTAAGCCGTACGCCGATGTGTCGGCCAGCCATTGGGCCTATCCGGCCGTCGATGACCTGAGCCGGAAGCTGATTGTCCATGGCGTGGATGATCACTCGTATTCGCCTGAGAGAAGCGTGACTCGTGCCGAATTTGCTGCGCTGCTGGTGAGGGCGTTCGGCTTGAGTAAGGGAGCTGCGGCTGTTCCGTTCCAGGATGTGAAGGCATCCGACTGGTTTGCCGGAGAAGTGGCAGCAGCCTATAAGCTTGGCATCGTAACCGGCGTTACTGGGGATCGCTTCGATCCGAACAGCCCTGTCAGCCGGGAGCAGATGGCGGTTATGCTGGTGAGAGCCACTTCGCTAGTGCAAGGCAAACCGGCTGAATCGGCAGCGGTTACGGACTTCGCTGACATGGCGAACGTGCACGATTGGGCACAGTCCGCCGTCCGTCAAGCAGCGCAGCTCGGTCTCATTACAGGACGGGAGGGCGGCTTGTTCGCCCCGGCCTCTGAGTTGACGCGCGCGGAGAGTGCGCAGGTGATTTATAGCGCGATGAAGCTTTGGCCATAAAAAAAGGTGTCTCTTCATTTGAAGGGGCACCTTTTTGCTAAGCATATAGAGCTTCGAAGCGGCTCTGTGCCATCCCTAAACGCTCCCGTCCATGAAGGACGGAGGAGCCCATTGGTGGCAGCGGGCAGCGATGTCGATTAACGGTTGTCACAGCGTCTATTTCCCTAAAAATGCTGTGTTTGAAATTATAGCGGTTGCCACAGCGCTTATTCGCCTAAAAAAGGTGAAATCCGTCCGTTTTCTGGCAAGTAGCCGCTACCACGAGACTGTCGATTAATTGTTTATGCTTTGGGAATCTGCGAGAGAACACAAAATGTATACGAAAAATCATATATAATGTGCTGCATTCCCATAAAATCAATCAATTCTATTCGAAATATCATACACATTTCGTGATTTGAGGCCTGATTTTGAATATGTATTCGAATAATCATACACATTCTCTTCGAGTGTCCGTTCACGGATAAAACTGGCCACAATTAATCGACAGTCTCACCACAACCGTTACGTGTTGAAAGGCGAATATTCGCTAAGTTAGGCGCGCTTGCGGCCGTTTGAGGGGCTGAGTGCCTCCAACCCCCCCTAGGCCGTCAAGAGCCGTCTATCCCGTATGCTTGTTCGCATCGGCTCCCCCGGCGACTCCGCTCACGGCGAGCCTGCAGTACTCTCCAGCTTCGCTTTTTCCCGGTAAGCGGTGGGGGAGACGCCGATCGTTCGCTTAAACATCCGCGAGAAGAGCAGCGGATCCGGATAGCCGACGGCACGCGCCACTTCGGCGATGCTGAGCATTTGCCGGCGGAGAAGCCGGCACGCTTTGCGCATCCGGATGTCCGTCAAATACCGGTACGGCGACATCGAAAGCCGCTGCTGAAACAGCCGGCACAAATACTTGGTATCGAGCCCGACGTAGGCGGCGATGTCATCCAGCCCGATGCGTTCGGCATAGCGGGCATTCATATAGGAGACGGCCTTGCGAACATGTTGGCCGACATCGGCTTGCAGCGCAGGCGTGTCGTCCGGGACTGCCAGCATGCCAAAAATCCGATACAGCTGACCGACCAGCAGCAGCTCCTTGGCCGATTCGTCGCGCAGGCTCATTAGATCCGCGAAAAGAGCGGCGGCCGCCCCGGAGGGCGGCGCCTCGCGAACGGGCGTCGGGGATGTAAAGCCGGCCAGCAGGGCCAGCCGGGGAGCCATCGTGCCGACGAAGCCGAACCACGAGTAGCGCCAGGGCTCGTCCGCATCCGCCTCATACGTATGCACCGTGTCCGGTACCACGAGGAATAGCCCTCCGGGGCCGATCTGCTCCGTGTGTCTGCCAGCCGTGTAAGTGCCGTACCCGCTGTGCACATAATGCAGAATGTACATATCCCGCACACTGGGCCCGAATGTCATGGCAGGCAGGCATTGCTGCGTGCCGACTTCCAGCACACTCAGATCGGTCAGCCCGATCGAGTCGGTATAAATAAACTCCATGCTTGCATCCGCTCCTTTCAAGGCATAGAGAAGATATGCTATAAGATGGGGAACTCTGGCTATTCTGATTATAGCGGAGGCCCGCTACAATTTACAGTAGGAGGGATCGAGATGGAATATACAACTTTTGGTCGTACCGGGCTTCGCGTGTCAAAGCTGGGGCTTGGCGGGGCGCCGTTAGGCGGCGTTTTCGGACCGGCAGATGAACACGAGATCGAGAAGATGATCCATGAGGCAATTGACGGTGGGATTAATTTCATAGATACCGCGCCGAGCTATGGCCGGGGCGAATCCGAGCGCAGGCTCGGGCAGGCGCTGGCAGGCGGCAGGCGGAACGACATTATTTTAGCGTCCAAAGCGGTGGGCCCGGGGGAATCGTTTGATTACGACAACACGATTCGTTCGGTTGAAAGTAGTTTGGCGAGATTACAGACCGACTGGATCGACCTGCTGCAAATTCACGATGCCGAGCAAGTTCCTTATGAAACAGTCGTGAACGAGACGCTTCCGGCGCTCGAAAAGCTGCGCAAAGACGGGAAAATCCGTTATATCGGCATCTCGACGCGCATTCTTCCGCTGCTGAAGCGGTTTGTGGAGCTCGACCGGTTTGACAGCATCCAGTTCTACACGCGGTATATGCTGATCGATCACACGGCGAAAGATGAATTATTGCCGCTAACGCAAGAGAAGGGCATCGGCGTCATTAACGGAAGCGTGCTGGGACTCGGCCTGTTGGCGGATACGCCGGCCGCGTTTCTAAGGCCGCCGATTGTGGAGGAAGCCGCTCGCAGAATGGCGCAGCTTCAGTTCCTGCGGAAGACGGAACCGCACGGCCTTGTGGAGCCGGGGATGCGTTTTAGCTTAACCCAGCCGGCGATTCATGTGACGTTAACAGGCGCTACGACGTGTGAGAAGCTTCGCGCGAATATGACCTATTGCGACGGGCGCGGGCTGGAGCCGGATGAGCTGAGCCGGGTGTACACTCTTTTTCAAGGGCAAAACTTGTTCCCGTCGGAGAAGGAGGTGGGGAAATGAGTCAGCAGCAAAGCAATTTGCCGAGAATTACGGCAGAGGAGCGGATGGCTCCCCCGGCGTGGGCGCTGCAGGAGCAGTGGCTTTTTCAAACGCTGAATGAGGCGGCGAAGGAATTTGTGGCGCGGTATACGGAACCGGATGGAACCCTCATCTGGCAAAAGGAATGGCCAGGCATGGACGGCTCGGACGACCCGTACGAGGGCTTTATGAACTTGGCACTGCTTTATGTGCTGGGCGGCAGCAAGGAACTGCACGGTGTATCCCGCCAACTATGGGAAGCGATTACCTGGCAATGGACGGAATACGGACAGGTGAACCGTGAGTTTGATCGGTACTACGATTGGATGCACCACGGAGAGGGCTACTTGTTTCTGTATTTCCTTGGCCTGGCGGGGCCGGCCACGCTGAAGGACCGGCAAAGAGCCCTAAACTTTGCCCGCATGTATACGGGAGACGACCCGGCAGCGCCGAATTACGATAAAGAACTGAAGCTGATCCGGTCGCCGCTTACGGGCAGCGATGGCCCGCGTTTTGTCGTTACGGCGGAGGACTGGAGCACGCATCGCGCGATTTTGGATCACTATCCTGCACCGTATGAGGATATTCCCGGCGTCGATTATGCCAGCCGCAAATGTCCTTGGTCGAACGATGAGGTGTATGAGCACCTCCTCAACATGATGAATGAGCGGATGAATCGCGGGGACGTACCGCTGAATCTCAATGCCAGCGGTTTGATTGCACACGCTTACATGTATACAGGCGACACGGCGCTGCGCGAATGGGTGACGCAGTATCTCGCCGCTTGGGAAGAGCGGACACGTGAGAATGGCGGCATCATTCCCGACAATGTCGGGCTTTCCGGCCAGATCGGCGAATACAACGACGGCAAATGGTGGGGCGGCTATTACGGCTGGCGTTGGCCGCATGGCTTTATGACGATCATCGAGCCGCTGACAAATGCGTGTATGAACGCCGTGCTGCTGACTGGCGACATGAGCAAGCTGGCGTTGGCGCGGAATCAGCTTGACGCCAACTGGGCGCTGCGCAAGGAGGAGAACGGTCTGACGCTCGTGCCGAATAAGCATGGCGATCATGGCTGGCACGATTGGCGCAAGGCGCTGCCGAAGTACCCGGTCTATCTCTGGACGATGTCGATGGCGGACGAAGACCTTGAACGCATCGACCGGATTCCAAAGGACCATGATTGGAATGAAATCACGGTGCCCGTCGTCTCCGGCAGAGACAGCCGTACCGGACGGGAGACCAAGCACTACATCGGCAACACGGAGCCGTGGTTCCAATACATTCGCGGCTTGAACCCGGACTATCCGAGCCGGATACTGTCGGCCAATATGGAGCTGATCGGCCGGCAGCTGGAACGGATGCGTTCCGATAAGGGCGATCCGTACCAATGGAGCATCGGGTACGCGGACGGCAACTATTCTTCCATTCATATTTGGCAGGAGATGTGTCCGGTGTACTTCGAGTCGCTGGTGCAGCTGACGCTTGGCGGCCCGATGCACATCTCGCACGGCGGCCTGCAGCATGCGCGGGTACGCTACTTCGACGCGCAAGAACGGCGGCCAGGACTGCCGCAAGGCGTATCGGCGCTCGTCGAAGCGCTCACGGCGGACAGCGTGACCCTGCAGCTGTGCAACACAAGCCTGTTCGACGAGCGCGAGGTCGTCATTCAGGCGGGGACGTTCGGCGAGCATGCGTTCACGAGCGTGCAGCGGCTGGACCGCGAAGGCGAACCGGTCGGCGACGCTGAAGCCATCGCCGGCAAATGGCTCGCTGTCCATTTGCTGCGCGGCACGGGCATTCGCCTGAAGCTTGGCATGCAGCGGTATGCGAACTCGCCGAGCTACGACATGCCATGGCCGAGCCCGTATCGGGACGGCGTGCTGGCTGGGCGAAAGGATGTCGACGCGACATGTATGTAGACAGTCACGTTCATTTTTGGCAGCCGGCGCGCGGTGACTACGGCTGGCTCAAGCCCGATCATCCGCTGCTCTATCAGGATTATCTGCCCGTGCAGCTGCTGCCGGAGATGACGGTGCACGGCGTCGAGGCGGTGATCGCCGTGCAGGCCGCACCGACAGCGGCCGAAGCGGCGTTCCTGCTCGAGCTGGCGCAGACTGCACCGGCCATTGCCGGTGTCAGCGGCGGGCTCGACCCGCTCGCGGAGCGCTTCGACGCGGAGCTCGCGCAGCTGCAGGCGAACACGCGCTTCGCCGGCGTCCGCTTCGGCGGCAGCGCGTTTCGCGCCGGCCGCCCCCCAGCGGAGCAGCGCCGGCTGCGCGCGGCGCTCGCGTCCTTGCAGCAGGTCGGGCTGACGCTCGACCTGCTCGTGCAGCCCGGCGACCTCGCAGCGGTCGCCGGCTATCTCGAGGAACAGCCGCAGCTCACGGCTGTTGTGAACCACCTGGGCTGCCCGCCTGTGCGGGAGCAGCCTTCAGAATCATGGCTGACCGGCATGGCACGGTTAGCCGAGCTTCCGCGGACAGCGGTGAAGCTGTCCGGTATGATCACGATGGCCGGCGGGTACCGCCCGGCCCTGCTCCAGCCGTATGTTGACCGGCTGCTCCAGCTCTATGGCCCCGACCGTCTGCTGTTCGGCAGCGACTGGCCGATTGCCTTGCAAGCCGGCGGCTACGGTGACGTCATCCGCTTGTTTGAAGCGGTGCTGGGAGACGAACTCGCAGAGGAGGAGAAGGGGAAGATTCGCGCGGGCAACGCCCGGCGATTCTACCCGATACAGCGATGAAGCGATGGATGTACCGAGCGCAGGTGAAAAAGGGCGGCGCGGTGAACTTTGTATCTGCGCTCACGGCGTCCGCGGGCCAATGGGAACGTGAGCTGCGGGAGCAAGGCGTGAACACAGTTGCGGTTTTCGCGAAGGAAGGCAGCCTCTTTCTTTACTTGGAGGCGGTAGGCGAACAGGCTGTAGCTTGGCAATGGCCAGCCCCTTGCCTGGTATTGCTGGAGGAGTGGCCTGGCGCAGACGGGGGACATCGACACACGGTGCCGATGATGCCGATTTACCGTGATGGGGAGCCCCCGAATGCCCGGCGAACGGACGCCCACGAGCGGCTGGGCAGTCTGGCGAGGCTCCGGCCGGAGATGTACAGTTCCTACATTTTCTATCACTTTGCCTTGCAGGAAGAGAAGCCGTACGGCTTCAACCCTACGTATGCAATTGGCGCCCATGAGGAACTGATCTTTTCTTATCACGAGCTGCCTGCGCCGGTATTCGAGCCTGGGGCTGCCCGCCATGCGTGGCCCGAGTCGGTTCTGCCGAGCACGAATTGGCATGCGCTCATGGAGTCGCATTTTCAGCTATGGCCCGGAGGCGACCAAGGGCCGGTGCCGTGGGAGAAAATGAACTTGATCTACTGTTTTTAAGTGAAGCCTGATTGCTGTGGAGATTCTGCGGCTACCAGGCTTTTTTGCACGTGATTGGCAGCGAAAAGATTACCGTTTTTGCCATTATGAGATGGTTGCGATGAACGTTAAGACGTAAATTTTTATTACTTCACTGCCTCCTCAAATGTGGATTCCATTAATAGAGCACTTGAAAAGAAATAAGGGATTTTTTTACTCCATTTATCGTTATTTTTGAATTATAATTGAGACGCGCGTATGAACGACCATGAATTTTTTGCTTATAGAGTAAAAGGAGACAATCGACACCTATGCTAGAGGAACTTAAAGCCAACTCAAGAAAAATTAGCTTAACCACACTTTTAACGGCGCTGGTTTCCTTATCGGTTCTTCTCACTTTTACCATTCTGCTCGTGGCTTCCTATCAATCCAAGAAAACTTCGTTGATCGACACGACCCTTACTTTAAATTTTTCAAGTGCTGGAAAAATGAGCCTGACCATTGACTCCTTGTTTAAATCAATGAGGAGCAGTCTGCAATATTCTGCAAGCCTCTTCTCAGATATAAATGATATGAATGTTGACGAAGTCAGCAATAAACTCGAATTAATGCGCCACAGCAGCAACTATTTTAATTCCGTCACTGTGGTTGATGAAACGGGAGTTGTGCGAAATGTGTCTCCTAAATCCGTCGACACCATCGGAAGATCCATTACAACAGAAGCTGCCAAGGAAGCATTAGCATCGCAAAAGCCCTACCTCTCCAAACCTTATGTCACTGCAAGCTCCAAGCGCCTCATCGTATTTATGAGTGAACCGATATTCGATAAGGCAGGGATTTATCGAGGGTTTATCGGTGGAACGCTTTATCTTGAAGAAAACAACATCTTAAATATGATTTTCGGGAGCAACCCGACGGATAAAATGGGATCGTATTTTTATATTGTGGAATCCGAAGGCCGTTTACTGTATCATCAGGACCGTACTCGATTAGGCGAAGATATCCGTGCAAATGAAGTCGTTCGAAAGCTTATTCAAGGTCAGAGCGGTTATGAACAGATGGTCAATTTAAGGGGCGTGTCTTTGTTAGCGGGATACGTCAAAGTTCCGGAAAACGGCTGGGGTGTAGTTGTCGTATCACCCATCAGTGTGGTGAATGAACAATTACGTCATTACATAATAACGATTCTGTTGTATATGATTCTCCCATTTTCGTTGCTCATGCTCATTGTCATCGTGCTTGCTCGCAGATTGGCGAAGCCTTTTGTAGCTTTGGCCGACTTGGTGAGCCAAAATACAAAGGATAGGATTAAGCTTCCTGAAGAAAAGCAGCATTGGAATAGAGAGGCTGATTTATTAACCAAAGCGATCAGTACTGCACTAATTGATATGAAAAAGCAGACGGATCAATTGAAGCATGACGCAACGACTGATCCTTTAACCGGGTTAATAAATCGAAGGACGCTTGAAGCAATCATGCATAAGTGGATAGAGGAGAAAACCCCGTTTTCAGTGATTATCATGGATATTGATAGATTTAAATCAATTAATGATACGTATGGTCATCAGGCTGGAGATGAAATGCTGAAGCATTTCGCACAAATTGTTACTTCGGTTGTCCGACCCAGTGATGTGTTCTGCCGCTTCGGAGGCGAAGAATTCATTGCGCTTATTCCTCATGCTGCTGCTGAAGAGGCTTATCTCGTTGCAGAACGAATACGCCTTGGGCTGGAACATAGTGCAAATCCCTTAGGGCATCCTGTCACTGTTTCCCAGGGCATCGCTTACTATTCTTCGCACGCCAATTCAGCAGAAGAGCTTATTCATATAGCCGATCAGGCTTTGTATAAAGCTAAAGCGTCTGGAAGAAACCAAACCGTTATAGCGGATATGCGCAAGCGAAGCGTATTAGGGGCCGACAACAACCATCAGATGGATAATCTGACGAGTCCTATCCGGCTTATGAACAATGGACGCCGTAAATTTCCTGAACGTTAAAAATGATTAAGGCCGCCTCGTTAATAGAGGCGGCTCGTTTCCTTTATTGAAGGGGATCCGGTACCAATCCTTGCGCCATCAGCTCGCTGTTCGTCTTCATATGTTTCATCTCAGCACCGAGTTTTTTGACCTCTTGCATGTCCTGGGACATGGAGCCGTTATCCGCCTCCTCAATCGATTTGCCGGTCGGTCGCTTCAGCATCTTTTCCAGCTCGATGAGCTTCTCCAACGCCGCCTTGCGGACTTGAAGCGGGACAGATTCCGTGCCCTCGAAGCGGGCTTCGTCCCAGTGAATGGTGACGCCGTCTTCTTCGCTTGAAACCGCTGTGACGATAAACGGATAGTCATTCCCGGAAGCGCCATGGGAGATATTCAGTCGATAGGTCGATATTTCCGCGTGCCGGGTACGTTCAAAACCATGTTCGGTAAGCAATTGCTGGAGTGCGGCTTGTTCCATATGAAATCCCTCCTCGATAGGAATGGCTTATTCTCGTGATCAGGCCTTATAACGATTCCGTCGTGAATTCCCGGTTCGGTCGTTCTAATGTTTCGTCTTTTATTTTCTCTGCCGTTTCGGCAATCTGCTGTCCCGCCTCACGAGCCTCGTCGACTAGCTCGCGGGAGTGCTCGTAGGCGCTTTGCGCCATATTCTCCGCCTTGTCCTTCACCGTGCTGGCGAGCTGCACCGCGTGATCGCGGAAGGTCAGGCACGTATCGGCCAACTCCTTGCGCAGCTCCGCGCCTTTCTTGGGAGCGAACAACAAGGAGGCGACCGCACCTAACGCCGCACCGATGATCATCCCGGATAGAAGTCCGCTTCTTTGTCCTGCCGTCTCTGTATTCATGTTTCATCTCTCCTTTGATTGGGGTATAAGTAGGCAACCGATCCTACTAGCCTATACCCCATCGAAAGTGATTTGAAACAAAGGGCAAGTATGCTATATTCTTTTCTAATATCCCGACCGATAGCAAGCTTCGGCGATCGGGAATCGGAGGAATCGCGCTATGAACGAGATGAACATTGCCATCGTGGACGATAATAAAACGAATCTGCTTATTATTGAAAAAATTTTACATATGGCCGGCTACAGCAATCTGTCGATGTTCTCATCGGCCAAGGAGCTGTACCGGTTTATGGGCATGGATTCGGTGCTTGCTTCGGAGAGCATTGCCGATTTGATTCTCATGGACATGATGATGCCGGAAATTGACGGTATCGAAGCTTGTCGCGCAATCCGGGCGCAGGAAAGGTTTCGGGACATTCCGATCATTTTCGTAACGGCCCTAGGGGACTCGAACAAGATGGCGGAGGCGTTAGATGCGGGAGCGACCGACTATGTGATGAAGCCGATTAACAAGACGGAGCTTCTGGCGCGTATTCGCTCGGCCCTGCGTTTGAAATATGAGAAGGACTGGCATCGCGAGCGGGACAAACGGATTCAGTATGAGCTGAGCTTGGCGAAGCAGGTGCAGCAGAATGTGCTCAGCAAGCCGTTTGCGAACGATCAGGTGCAAGTTACGGTCAAATACGTGCCTTCTTCCGAGCTTGCCGGGGATTTCTACGCCTGGTATCCGATCGGCGCCAATCGCTTCGGTATTATTTTATTGGATATGATGGGGCATGGTATTGCTTCCTCGCTGGTGTGCATGTATATTTATTCGTTTTTAAAAGATACCCTAACGGGTATATCCGAATTGGATGGCGTCATGCAGGAATTAAACCGGCGCATGATGCAGCTGCACTGGGCGGACAACTTAATGAATTACTATTTTACGGCGATCTATCTGGTCGTGGACACGGATGCCCGCACAATCGAGTACGTCAATGCAGGTCATCCTGCAGGACTTGCGCTTGTCGACGGCAAGGTCCAAAAGCTGGATATCGGATGCTGCGCCTTGGGACTGTTCGATCACATTCAGGTCACGACCGGCAGTATGACCTATGAACGGGAGGCTCGCCTTGTGCTTTATACCGACGGCTTGGCCGAGTGGATGTCAGGGGATCCGGACGAAGCGGCAGATCGGATCATGCAGGGCATACAGAAGACTGAGGCGCAGGATGCGGATGCGTTATTCCAGCAGTTGCAGCCGGATTTCGGTGATGAACCGGTGCCGGACGATATGTGTTTGATTATGGTTTCGGTTTCCTAGCCAACCTTGAAGCGCCCAAACTTATTCCTCTCGGAACGAGTTTGGGCGTTTTTGTTTCAAAGGGACGATTCGTGTGTATATAACCTTTATGGACCAGTTGCAAGGAGAGGAGCTTGCGTCCCGCAATTCCGCCTTTCAGGGAGGTTGTTCCTGCCGGGCGGCGGTCCTATCTACGCTTCTATTTACGAAGAGTATAGAAGCATGATATATCTTTAATACAAGAACTTTGATTGCTCTATCTGAACGACCCCTAATGAAAAGCGCATGCATCCATGAGATGAGAGCAAACATGAGGAGTGAGGTTTATGACAGTGGACAAGTTCCAAATTGACAGGCAAGAGAACGGTTCGGCCATTAAGCTTCACCTTCGCGGTGAACTGGATTTGGCTGCTGCCGCAGCATTTCGCGAGGCGCTGGAGTCCGTCGTGTATAGCGCAGACCGCGAGCTTACACTTGATTTGGAGAAGCTTGCGTATATCGACAGTACGGGCATCGGCATTCTGGTGTCTGCGGTGAAAACCCGAGACAAGCTGAAAGCGTCCCTGTATGTGACGAACATTCCGCCTAAAATTAAACGACTTTTTGATATGACAGGCATTTCTCCATATTTGAACGAAGGAGCCAAAGGCGGCAAATGAGCGAAGTACATCTGCAAATACCAGCCCAAGCGGATTTTTTGGAACTCGTCAGACTAACCGTCTACGGGATTGCGTCGAGATTAAATTTGGCCTATGAAGATATCGAAGACTTGAAGGTAGCCGTCTCGGAAGCTTGCAATCAAGCGATCTTGCATGCCGGGCTCTCGGGTAATGCGGTCTCCGGCGAGCTCGGAATTCGCTTCGATGCGCGCACGGAAGCTTTGGCTGTGACGGTTAAAGCACCTGGGGCAGGAGCTTTTTTGCCAGTACCGGCGGGACTGACGGAGGCGGGGCTTCCGGCCGAGGCGAGCACGGCCAGCTTGGGCTTCTATTTGATGAAGGCTTTGATGGACGAAGTTGAAGTGGATGCGCAGCATGGCATGGAAGTAACGCTCATTAAGTATACGAACACAAACACCACGAAATGACGGTTGTCCGTTTTGTGGTGTTTGTGGGCGGGATCCGGCGCCAAACGCACAAAGTAAGCCTAGCACATTCCCGCTAGGCTTCTTTGCTTAATCACCGCTTGCGCTTTATTTGCCCAGGTAGGCTTGCAGCATCCAGCCGGTTTTCTCCAGCGAGGCGCGGATGGCAATAAACAGATCGGCAGTAGGTTGATCGCTGCCTTGCTCAGCCAGGTTGATGCCTTCGCTAAGCTCGGCCCGCACGACCTCCAGATCGTCGCTCAGGGACTGTACCATCTCCTGTGCGTTCTCTCGACCGCTTGCTTCCTTCACAGAGGAGAGGGCGAGCTGTTCCTTCAGTGTGGCCGTCGGCCGCTTGCCCAGGGCGAGCATGCGCTCGGCAATCGCGTCCAGATGCAGGGCGGCTTCATTGTATAATTCCTCGAATTTGATATGCAGGGTGAAGAAGTCAGGCCCTTTCACATACCAGTGAAAGTGATGAAGCTTCATATACAGGATGGAAAAGTTGGCAACCTGCTTGTCCATAATGACGTTCAAGTCAGGCTTGGTTTGCGTTGTTGTCTTCATGATAGAAGCACCTCCGAATATGAGTAAAGTTGCTGACACCTATCATTACCCCACACCGCTTGAGTTGAAACTCGAAATGTTGACATCCAGCGTGTTTCGGCATTCGACTTTCGGGGTAACTAAAGCGTATAGCTGCAAGAGGAGGTAGGTCGTGATGCTGCTGCAGATTAGTGTGCTAATTGTTGCTATTGCTTTTGCTGTTCTTGTTGTTTATTTAGTTCAAACGTTAAAGTCGCTTCGGGCGTCACTGGAGGAGACGACTGCAGCGATGAGACAAGTCAATATGGAAGTGAAAGAAATCGGCGGGGACGTGCGAAGCGTCATCCAGCATACGAATGAGCTCGCCATCGATGTGAAGTCCAAGCTGTCCACGCTCAATCATTGGTTCGGTTCCGCAAATGACATCGGTCGTGTCGTACACAGTCTAACGTCCTCCATGAAGCAAATGGCTGTCGCCAGCGAGCCGCCGGCCTCGGCGGCCAAGCCGAACGCTGTGCTAAGCGGGCTTGGCATCGCTTGGGATGTCTGGCGAACCATACGCGCAAGACGCAAATCATTTGCTGAGTCCAAATGTAAGAAGCCGATGTCGTAACGCAGGTCGAGAACGTGGCGGTGTACGTCCAAACATGTGAAAAAAGGAAGAGATCTTATGCATCCATACATTCAATTAACCATACCGGCCGAAGCCGAGTATCTGGATATTGTCAGATTGAATTTATTCGGCTTTGCTTCTAAGGCCGGATTCTCGTACGAAGATGTCGAGGACATGAAAGTGGCAGTCGCGGAGGCTTGTAATAACGCGATTCTGCATGCGTATGGCGAGGAGCCTGGAGGCTCGGTAGACATTCGGATGGAGCTTATCGGTGAGGAGATGGCCATCACTGTCCAGGACTACGGCCGCAGCTTTGCAGTGAGCCCCTTGTCCTTTGAAGCGCCAGTTCCACCAACGGAAATTACCCGGATTCGTACGAGCGGGATGGGGCTCTATTTGATGCAAGCGCTGATGGATGACGTTCAGGTTGAAGTGGAGAGCGGTAAAGGGACGACGGTTGTGCTGACCAAGCGGTTGCACGGAAAAGAGGTCATTCTATGAGTGCTCATTCTTCGACTAACCCGTTATATGAAATTTACGGTAAAATGAAGTTGTACCGGGAGACGGACTGCGAGGAAACAGCGACTACGCTGCTGCAGCATTACGAGCCTGTCGTCCGCATGGCAGCCGGGAAAATTGCGCGCAGTCGTCCCGATCTGTACGAGGATTTGTTCCAAGTGGGGCAAATGGCGATGCTGCGGCTGTTCAAGCAATATGACAGCGAGGCGGGCGTTCCGTTTGAAGCTTATGCGATGAAGAGTATCGTCGGGAGTTTGAAAAACTACTTGCGGGATAAATCCTGGTACATTCAAGTGCCCAGACGGATTAAAGAAAAGGGCACTGCGATTCAGCGAACCATCGATGAGCTGACCGTGCAGTTGGAACGTTCGCCGAATCTGGAGGAGATTTCTGAACGGCTGGACCTGTCTCTGGAGGAGACAATTGAAATTCTCGCAGGGCGCGATTATTATCACTACACGTCTTTGGACACACCGCTATCGAGCGAAACGGACAGCGCTACGATTGCAGATGTGGTGGCGGTTCCCTCCAACGACTATCAGCAGCTCGAACACCATCTGGATCTCCGCGAGGCGATGGAAGGACTTAAGGAAGAAGAGCGCCAAGTGCTCCAATTGATTTATTATGAGAGCCAGACGCAAAGGCAGGTTGCCAGCCGGCTACAAGTGTCCCAAATGAGTGTCAGCCGAATTCAGAAGCGGGCGATGGCCAAGATGAAGGCGGCGCTGCAAGCGGGCGTATGGCAAGCCGAAACGCCGTAATGAGACGGCAACGGATAAAATGAAAGCAGGGGGCGTCATCGTTGTTTCAACCCATCAGATTTACTGTTCGCACCAAGATTCTTGCAGGGTATTTGTTCATTCTTCTGTGTCTGGGCCTGTCGCTGATCACGATTAGCGGGCGCATTTCAACGCTGCAAAAGGAGGTTGACTTTGTGTCAGGTCACGACATTGACGTTCACGATCTGCTCAATCTCGTGCAGAAGAATATGCTGGAGATGGAAACGTCGGTTCGCGGCTACATCATCACAGGAGACGAACAATATTTGGAACCCTACGACCTTGGGAGCCGAACCTGGCTGGACAACTATAACAAGCTGTATCAGCTCTTGGAAGATAATCCGGAGCAATTGCGCGGTCTGGAGCAGACTAGGCCTGTCTTTCGAAACTGGATTGCAAGCAGCGACAACGCGATCCGGTTCAAAAAAGATAACCAGACCGCTGCTCTGAATGAGTACTTCAAACAGAACACAGGCAAAAAACTGATGGATCAACTGCGCACGCAGATGGATACGATGCTGCAATTGGAGAAGCAGTTGACGACCGCTCGGACGCGGCAGCTGGAACAGAGCAACTATAATCTTCGTATCGCTATTTTCGTTCTCGTTGGCCTGGCGGCCGTTATTTCAGTCGCCATCGGCCTGGTGCTGTCGAGCACGATCGTCAAGACGATTCGTCAGGTGACGCGCGCGATCGAGGACATTCGCAAATCCGATGGCCAGCTTACCACCCGCATCCATGTCAACACGAAGGATGAAATCTGGGAACTCGCCGAAGCGACCAATCGGCTGCTGGATACGTTCAGCAAAAAGAGCTGGATTGAGAAAAGCGTTACCGACGTTTCTTTTATGTACCAGGGGCTCACGGATCTTACTTCTTTGGCGCAAGCGTTCATCGGTAAGTTAGGGCGCCTGCTGGATGCGACGTATGGCGTCATTTATTTCCGTACAATGGAGAACGGCGAGACGCTGTTCAGCAAAACCGCGGCCTACGCCGCTTCCGGGAAAGCCGAATCGGCCGTCAGCTTCCGAATGGGCGAAGGGCTTGTGGGTCAGTGCGCTGCGGATCAGCGAATGTTTTTGCTGGACAATTTATCGGATGGGCATGTACGGGTCGTCTCTGGATTAGGAGAGTCGGCCCCAACCCATTTATTGGTTGCCCCGATTATGGCCGACGGCCGGGTTGAGGCGGTGGTGGAGCTGGCGGGGATGAAGCCGTTCCTGTCACAGCATCTGGAATTGCTGGATCGGCTGCAGGACAAATTCAGCTCCGTTATGGACAGTGTTCTGGATCATATGGAGATTGAGCGGCTGCTTGGGGAGTCCCAAGTCATGACCGAAGAACTGCAGGCGCAAGCGGAAGAGCTTCAGATGCAATCCGAGGAGCTTCAAACGCAGCAAGAGCAGCTTCAATTGACGAACAAGTTTCTGGAGGAACAGAACTATTTGGCTGAGCAGGAATCGATCAAACTGAAGCAGGCCAAGCAAGAGCTGGAGGAGTACTCGATTAAACTGGAAAAGAGTTCCAGGTATAAGTCCGAGTTTCTTGCGAACATGTCGCATGAACTGAGAACGCCGCTCAACAGCATTCTGATCCTGTCGCAAATGCTGTCGGAGAACAGCGAGGAGCTGCAGCGAACGGATATTTATGAGTATTCCAAGGTAGTCCATGATGCGGGCAAAGACTTGCTGTCGCTGATCGACGATATTCTGGATCTTTCCAAGGTAGAAGCGGGCAAAGTCGAGATCTTTCCTGAAGAAGTGAACGTGACGGAGCTTCCGCAGCTGATGCAAGCGATGTTCAGCCCGATTGCGGACAAGAAGCAGCTGCACTTCCATGCAACGATCGGGCCGGATGTGCCTCCTGTTCTCTTGACGGATGGGAAACGACTGCAGCAAATTTTGAAAAACCTGCTGTCCAATGCCTTTAAATTTACCGAGCGAGGCTCGGTGCACATGCGTATTGAGCGCGCAACCGCTGCGCGTGTGAAGGAAGTGCTGCGACGAGGGGAAGAGACAGACGTGCTTGCAATCTCCATTACGGATACCGGTATCGGAATTCCAATGGACAAGCAGCAGATTATTTTCGAAGCGTTCCAACAGGTGGACGGCACGATGAACCGCCAGTATAGCGGAACGGGACTTGGTCTGTCCATTTGCCGTGAATTTACGCGGCTGCTTGGCGGCGCCATCGTGGTGCGAAGCGAGGTGCATAAGGGCAGTACATTCACGCTTTACCTGCCGAATATGCCGGATGAGCAGTCGGATATGATGGAAGAGACGATCGTGAAGCGGGAACTGACGCTTGCCGAGCAGCATGTCGCTTCCGGAAATGCGCTGGAGGCGTCTCAGATAGAGGCGGATAGCTCGATTTCTCCCGATGACCGTATTTTTAAAGGAAAAAGAATGCTGCTTGTCGATGACGACGTGCGCAACATTTACGCACTGATCACCGCCATGGAGATGAAAAACATCAAAGTCGATACTGCGAGCAACGGCAAGCAGGCACTGGAGCAGCTCGAGCAGGAGCGCTACGATCTGGTGCTGATGGATATTATGATGCCGGTCATGGACGGCTACGATGCGATGAAAGCGATTCGGAGCCAGCCGGATCTGCAGGATCTGCCGGTCATTGCGTTGACGGCCAAGGCCATGAAAGGTGAACGTCAGCGATGCATTGAAGCTGGCGCTTCGGACTACATTATGAAGCCGATTCAAATCCAGCAGCTCTTCTCGCTGATGCGAGTATGGCTGGCCAAGTAAGGGGGGCGCTTCATGACCATTCAACCGATGAGTCCCCTGGTGGAGTCTGAGGAGCAGGAAATGAACAGCGTAGAGCATATTGAGCTGAGTTTATTGCTGGAAGGGCTTTACCAGCTGTGCGAATACGATTTTCGCCATTATGTGCGGTCTTCGCTTCGCAGGCGGGTCCTGAACCGCATGAAGGCCGAGGGCCTGAAGACAATTACTGCACTGCTCAATAAAGTGCTGCACGATTCAGCATGTCTGACGCGACTGCTGAATGACATGTCCATTCGTGTCACGGAAATGTTCCGGGATCCGGACTTTTTCTCGGTTTTCCGCTCCAAGGTTGTCCCTGAGTTGAGAGCGTTTCCCGAAATCCGCATTTGGCATGCGGGATGCGCAACCGGCGAGGAGGCGTACTCCATGGCGATTATGATGCTGGAGGAAGGACTGGCGGAGAAGACGAGAATTTATGCGACCGATATGAACGAGAAGGCGCTTGAAGTCGCCCGGAGGGGCGCTTTTCCGCTGAAACAGATGCAGGCTTATACCAGGAATTACCAGGAATCCGGCGGAGCGAAATCGTTTTCGGAGTATTACACGACCGATTCCCAATATGCTTATTTGGACGAGGAAGTTAAAAAGTCGCTGATATTCGCCCAGCACAATCTCGTGACGGACGGCTCTTTTAATGAATTCCATGTGATTCTATGCAGGAATGTATTGATCTACTTCGATTACGAGCTTCAGCAGCACGTGCATCGTCTCTTGTATAGCAGCTTGTCCAATCGCGGATTTTTGGGGCTTGGCAATAAAGAATCGATCTTTAATAGTGCGGATCGGCAGCTCTATGAGGAGTTTGCTCCTCGCGAGAAAATATATCGAAAAGCAGCGCCTCGGCGATAAACGTTCTTGAACATTGGGGTGTTTCAACGATAAGCAAGGCGGGTAATAGATCTTGTAGCCGAATTACAATAATGAAAAGAAGGTGTTGTCTATGCTAGGTTGGGCTGTCATGTTTCTGATTATTGCGTTGATTGCAGCTGTTTTCGGATTTTTCGGCATCGTATCCACGGCGGTAGGCATTGCTAAAATATTGTTCTTCGTCTTCTTGATCATGTCGATCCTCTCCTTTATTTTCGGAAAACGCAGCAGCGTGTAGACGAATCCCGGCTGGCAGAAGAGCAGCCATCATTTCCATTCAAATCCTGGAAGGAAGGTGTATCTTATGTTTTGTCGAAAAATTGTCCTGGCGTATGACGGTTCTGAAGGAGCCAATAAAGCGCTCGAGAAAACGATCGAGCTCAGCAAATGGAATAAAGATGTGCACGTGTATGTGCTGAATGTAAATCAGCCAAAGCTGGTTGCTGCTGGGGATGCCTACATGATGCCGGCTATCGCATCGGTGGAGGTGCAGTCGCAATTGGAAGCGGAGGCAAGGCAGACGCTGGAACAAGCGGAGTCGAGGCTTGCCCTGCATGCAATGTGCTCGTATGAATCGCTCATCGATAACAATCCGGCCGCTGCTATCGTAAGCTTTGCCGAAACCAACGATTGCGATCTGATCGTGATCGGCAATCGGGGATTAAGCGGCATAAAGAAGTTCCTGCTGGGCAGCGTCAGCCACGATGTCGTGCAGAACGCCTCGATTCCGGTGCTGGTGGTTAAGGAGAACATGTAGTGCGCAGACGCAGGAAGCAAGCCGCGAAGTCGACGCTTGGCCGCGGCCGGGAACTACGCACATGAATGTAGACGCCCCTTTTGGCTCAATGATGAGCTGGAAGGGGCGTTTTGGTGTACGCTTAGCGGGTGCAAAGCCATTGTGACGAGGTTAAGGCAACTGGTTGTTCGCTTAAACAGATATCAAGGGGAGCCAGACGGCGTCAAGCAAGTTAAGCGTTTTGCGTGTCCATGAACTGGAAAACCTCCAGTTCATTTCGCGTGGAAGCTGCACATGTGCTAGGTGAACTGGAAAACCTCCAGTTCGTTTCAGCCATTTACGGAGAATGAACGCTAAACGGGGCAAATATACTGGAAGAATTCCAGTTCGAACCCCCGATTTGTTCAGAAACGCAATAATGAACTGGAGAAATTCCAGTACATTGGAGGAGTGGCGGCAGGCGCATTATGGAGGGGCAACCTCCCGCAACGCATAATAAGCCCCTGCGCTCTGAACGAACACAGGGGCTGAGGACTGGAACTACTCTTAGAATAACGGAAACACGTAACGAACCAGGAAATACAACAGTCCGAAGACGATCACGATATACGCCGCATATTTGATGAAGGTGGAGGCGACAAGGCCTTTGTCGTATTTTTGCTCGATATGCTTCTCTTCAATGTCTACGCTTTTCATCGGTTCCATTTCGATCAGCTCCCTCGCTTGGAATGGTCAATCTTCCTATTTATCAGTACCCGTTTGGACGGATGCTGAATCACAGGCAGGCGCAAGGAAGGTGCGGAGGGAGGGCCCCCTCCCCCTACAACCGAAATAGTTTCCGTGCATTCTCGCTGAAAATTTTACGCTGCTTGTCCTCGGGTAGCCAGCGCAGGATTTTCGTGGGATCGTCGAAATCCCAATGCGGATAGTCACTCGAGAAGAGCAGCATGTTCTCGGCGTCGAACATCTCGAACATCGCCGCCAGATGCTTCGGATTGTCCGGCTCTTCGATCGGCTGCGTCGTGATGAAGATATGATCGCGGACATACTCGCTTGGCAGCCGCTTCAGCCAAGGGACCGAGGAGCGCAGCGCCTTGTAGTTCTTGTCGAGCCGCCACAGCAGAGGAGGCAGCCAGGTCACGCCGCCCTCGCACAGCACGACTTTAAAGTTCGGGTATTTCTCGAACACGCCATCGCAAACGAAGCTGACAAGATGCGCCATGAACGTCTGGGAGAGGCACGTGTGCCACTGCAAATAGTTGGTGACGTGGCCGACGGCGGTAGGAGGGTTGAAGATGCCCGCGCCTTCTGCGCCGGGGTGCATCACCAGAGGCAGGCCATGCCGTTCGCACGCTTCATAGATCGGGTGGAAGAAGCGCTGGCCGTACGGCATGCGAGATCCGCCGGTCACGCTGACGGCGACGATGTCCGGGTGCGGGCCGATGCGGTCGATTTCCCGTACCGCTTGCTCGGGATCCTGCGTGGCGATGCACATGTAGGTTTTGTACTTTGGACTCTGCGGAATCCATTCCGCGAGTACATAATCGTTGTAGGCGCGGCACAGGGCAGCGGCATAGTCGGCATCGGCCAAACCCGATGCGCTAATGAAGGAATCCGAGCACAACAGCGCGTACTCGACGTTAAACGGATGGACGTAATGCTCCAGCATATACGCGGGATCGGAACCGACAGGGCCGCCGCCGGGCGGATTAGCGTCTTTGCGTTTATTGCCGATCGGCGAAGAATAAGGCAGGCCTGCGCCGGGAATGCCGAACTGGGCGGCATGGCTGCGCCACGGTTCATCCAGATAAGGAAGCAGATCCTTGCCGCTGCGGAGCTGGTTATGGACGTCGCAATCGATGACAGGCAGTTTGGTTACGGTTTTCATACGTGAGTTCCCTCCTTATTCGCTTCCGCGCCGATGACCAGGTGTACGGTGCCGTTCTCCACGACGACCGGATAGCTGCGCGTGCGGACTTTCTCGCTGAACAGCGATTTCCCCGTTTTGAGATCGAACTCCCATCCGTGCCAGGGACAGCGGACAATTTCCTGGTCGCGGCCATAGATGAATTCGAACACGTTCGACTCCAGCGTCGTCCCGCAGACCGGCCCCTTGCACAATTCGGCGCCTTGATGAGGGCAGTAATTGAGCACGGCATAATAGTCGCCTTTCACGTTGTACACGCCGATGGAGCGCTTCCCTACTTGAACGATTTTAAATTTACCCTCTGGCAGATCGTCTACTGCGGAGACTGGATATAAATCCATTTGCCTCAGCTCCCTTAGTGGTTTATGATTTCATTGTAGAGATAATCAGCATCGAAAACCATTGAGAAAACCATTTCTATTTGAACGATTCTAAGGTTTTGTTAAAAGAGAGGAGGCGAAGCTGTGCTGGAGCTGGTATCGGTGTATCTGGACGATATGCATGCGGAGTGGCGCAAGGAAGCCGAGGCGACGTTGACGGATATTTTGATTTTGGTCACGCATGGCAGTGTTCTGTATACCTTGGAGGACGAGACGCTGCTGCTTGAAAAAGGGGACCTGCTGCTGATTCGCAAAGGGGTCATGCGCGCCGGCGAGAACGCGGCGGATGGGCCGCATCAGAAATATTCCGCGCACTTCCATCTGGATGAGCGGGGTCGGGAGCTGCTGGCGGACACAGGCGGCTATCGCATGCTGCGAGCCCGCAGCTATGACTATATGAAGCAGCGGTTCACCATTTTATCGCAGCATTGGTTCGGGCAATTGCCCTTCGCCGATGTGATTTGCAGCGGTATCGCGATTGAACTGCTCGGCTGCTTCGTTCAGGAAACGATGGACAGCCGGTTCACCTCCGTCAAGCTGCGCCTGATGAGCGAGGTTCAGAAATACATTGCGGCGCACTACCGCGAGCCGATTCGGATTGAGGAGCTGGCCCGGCTTGTCGACCGAGCGCCGAATTATGTCACGCAGTCGTTCAAGGAAGTGACGGGCTTGACGCCGATCAGTTACATGCATCAAGTTCGCGTTCATGCGGCGCGGGATCTGATCCTGAATACCCGCATGACGATTCGCGAGGTGTCCGACTATCTGGGCTACAGCGACCAGGCGCATTTCAATCGGGTATTCAAAAAAACGATGGGCTACCCGCCCTCGTCCATCGTGCGGGAGGTGCAGCGGCTGACATGAGAATTGTAGAGCGCTTACATTCGATTCAATTCAAACTGACCGGCACGTTTTTGCTTATTTTGCTGCCGCTGGTGTTTGTCAGCATTTTCTCTAACGATTATTCGCAGCGCATCCTGAACGGACAGATCAACGACCGCACGCGGGGCGCGCTGCTGACGACGCTCGAGTACATCGAGCAGCTGACCAAAAATATGGATCAGCAAACGCTGCTGATCGGCTCGAACCCGACGATTGTCGACGTCTGGAACAATATCGACGATCCGTTAAGTCCGGAGCACCTGTATGAGCTTCATACGGTGCAACAGCAGCTGACCGCCTTGACCAATGTCAATGGCGCGATCAAAGATGCTTTTATTTTGCATGGGAGCAGTGAGAATGGGCTCTCCACAGCGACCGGCGGCATTAAATGGCCGGGGGTGAATCAGGAGACGTGGTTCAGGCGGACGCTGGACGCGAACGGCGGCCTTGTCGTGTATGTACCGACCGCCTCCAATTCCGGCGCCTCCAAGTATTTGACGCGGGATACGATCTATTTTGCCAGGCTGCTGGATGTGCTCAGCCGCAACAAGGAGCCGAACGTGCTCGTGCTGGCGGTGGACAAGTCCTCTTTTCGCCAAATTATTCAGCACTTACAGACGTCAGCGAACATGAATATCACGCTGTATTACAACGAGGAGTTTGTGCTGGATACGAATAGGCAGCAGCCGGCGGTCGCCTTGGATTCGGAAAAGAAAGACTTGTCCATCCAGGCAGGCAACGGCTTCTGGTCGATTCAACTGCAGCAGCCGCGCGTGGAATTGTTCAAGCTGTCGCACCAGCTCCAACAAATCACCTACTGGATTATCGCGGTCAGTATCGTACTGGCCGTCTGGACGGCCTGGCTCGTCTATGCCGCAATTGCAAAGCCCCTTAGCGAGTTGTCCGGCGCGTTCAAGCAGTTCAGCGGAGGGAACTTGTCCGCCCGCGTGAAGCATCGCCGCAAGGACGAGTTCGGCTATGTGATGAACGGCTTCAATCGGATGGCGGAAGCGCAGCGGCAAATGATCGAGGAAGATTACGCCAAAGAGCTGCGGCTCGCCAAGACGGAATTCAGCTTGCTGCAGTCGCAGATTAATCCGCATTTTCTCTATAACACGCTGGATTCCATCTACTCGGTCGCGCTGAAGCATAAGGTGCATGTGATCAGCGATATGGTCATTAATTTGGCGCGGTTTTTCCGTGTTAGTCTGGGTAAGGGGAGAGAGACGTTTACGCTGGAGGAAACGATTCAGCATCTTATGTATTACATTCGGGTTCAGCAGCTGCGTTCGGATCATCTTACGGTGAACATTCAGCTCGAGGAGCGAACGAAGCCGCTTGTTCTGCTGAAACTGATTTTGCAGCCGGTGGTGGAAAATGCGATCGTGCATGGTTTGGAACGCAATCGGCAGGGCGGCGAGCTGTCCATTCGTTCTTCGCTTGAGGCGGACAAGCTGAGCATCGAGGTTAAGGATACCGGGCAGGGTATCCCGCCGGAGAAGCTGGCTGATCTGCAGCAGGCGTTGAATCTGATTACAAGCCGGTCGTATCGGCAGGCGGAGGGAAGTCCGTCGAAGATGTATTTTGGGCTGAAAAATGTGAAATCCCGTCTGAAGCTGTACTACGGTGAGAAGGCGGATGTCACGGTTGAAAGTGTATTCGGTCAAGGGACGACTGTCGTCCTGACAATTCCGGTGAAACAGGAGGATGAGGAGCTATGAGGCTGTTAATTGTGGAAGATGAACCGCATGTGCGTGAGCGTCTGGCGGAGGGGATTGATTGGCGGGAGCTAGGGGTTGAGCTGGTCGATGCCGTGTCGACGGGTAGCGAAGCGCTGGCTGTTGTGCGCAGCGATCATGTCGACATCATTCTGACGGACATTCAAATGCCGGAAATGAGCGGCCTCGAACTCGCCGGGGAAGTGCGGCGGCAGGCATCCTATATCAAGCTGATTATTCTGACCGGCTATGATGATTTTGAATACGCGCGGCAAGGCATCGAGCACGGTGTGTTGAAATATTTGATCAAGCCGGCAGACAATGAGGAGATTGCGGGTGCGGTGCTGGAAGCGAAAGCGCAGCGCGAAAAAGATCTGCGCGAGGCGCATCATCTTGCGCAGTTGGAAAGCCGGTGGCAGGAGCATGTGCCCCATTTGAAGGCAATGTTCTATAAAGGCTGGCTCCATGGCCGTTATGCCGAATGGGAGTTGGACAGGCACCGCCGCGATCTGAAGCTGGAAGGGCAGGCGGGTCTCATGCTGCCCGTGACGCTGGATATGGATCCGATTTTGAAGAGAAATGAACGGTTCCAAGCGGACGACCGGGCTCTGGTACAATTCTCGCTGTATACGATTGCGAGAGATTTGCTAGAGGGCGAGGACTGTGCGGTCATTCAGGAGGACGACGGCATGGTGGTCGCGCTATTCATCAAACCGCCGGCTTACGGCGAAGACGAGCTGTATAGCCTGGTCAATCCGCTCATCGCCCGGCTCCTTGGCACGGTCAAGGACTGCCTGAAGTTAACGGCCAGCGCGGGCATCGGTTCCATCGCCGCGACGCCGGCGCTGCTGCCTCTGGCGTATAAGCACAGTCGCGCTGCGCTTCAGGAACGGATTGTGCTGGGGCACGATGTCGCCATTCCGTACCGAGGCGCGAGCATCGGCGCCAAGCGGCAGGCGGAGCTCGGCCAGCTGGAAAAGGAGCTGGAGCTGGCCATTCTGTCCGGCCATGCGGAGCGCAGGCAGGAGATTGTGGCCCGGCTGATGGAGCAAGGCTTCGGGCCGGACAAGCCGCTCACCGAAGCGAAAGAGCAACTGCTGCGTCTGATGTGCCTTCTTGCCGGCATCGTGCATGGTCAGGGCTGGACGCTGAGCGAAACGCTAGGGAACGATTATGCGTATTTTGAAAGCTTTGGCCGCCTGCTCGCACGGGAGCAGATTGAAGAGTGGCTGCTCCGCATGTCGGCGCGTATTGGCGACGCTATTACCGGACAGCGCAAGTCCGGCGCTCAGCTGACGGTTGAAGAGGTGATCCGGTATACCCGGGAACGGCTGCACGAGGAAGAGCTGAGTTTGTACGCGGTCGCCGGTCAGCTCTATGTCAATTATTCGTATTTGAGCCGGACGTTCAAGGAGGTAACCGGCGAGTCATTCTCCGACTATGTGCTGCGAATGCGGATGGAGCAGGCGAAGGAGCTCTTGGCGAAGGGGCTCAAAGTGTACGATGTGGCCGAGCAGGTCGGGTACAAGCACGTTAACTATTTCTCCAAGAGCTTCCAGAAATATTGGGGCGTCAAGCCCAGCGAGATGAATAAATAGCGGGGAGGAGCCGATCAGCGGCTTCTTTCTTTTTGTCCCTGCGTTGTGCCAACAAGTAAAAAAAGTTGCAACGATAGTAAAAGAAGGTGAATACGAAAAGAACGGAAAAAGGTCTATGATGGTCTCATACCTCATAAAAAACGCTTCCAAGAGAGGAGAGACAACATGAAAGCTGCAACACTGACATCGATTCGAGATCGGCAGCGGGAGAAACGTGCCCAAAGGCATCCGCTGTTGAGGTACTGGGATTTGTATCTAATGGTGCTTCCGGCGCTCGTCTTCCTGATCATATTCAAATATGTGCCGATGTACGGCGTCATCATCGCCTTCAAGGATTACAACCTGATCCAGGGCGTGTTTCATAGCAAATGGGTGGGGTTGCAATATTTTCGCGAGCTGTTCACGTTCGATGAATTTCCACGCGTCATCCGCAACACACTGCTGATTTCTCTCATGAAGCTGATTGTTGGATTTCCCGCACCGATCGCCTTGGCGCTGCTGCTGAACGAGCTCCGACTGGAGAAGTTCAAACGCGCCGTACAGACGGTCACTTATTTGCCCCACTTTATCTCATGGGTCGTCATCGGCGGCATCGCCGTCGATCTGCTGTCACCGAACAGCGGCATTGTGAACAAAGTGATCCAGGCGCTGGGCTTCCAGCCGATTTTCTTTTTATCCGACGAGGGGCTGTTCCGCTGGATTCTCGTTTTCTCCGACACGTGGAAGGAAATCGGCTGGGGCGCGATCATTTATTTGGCGGCGCTTCTCGGCATCAATGAAGAATTGTTTCAGGCGGCGACGGTGGACGGTGCAGGCCGGCTGCGGCAAATCTGGCACATTTCGCTGCCGGGGATTCGCTCGACCATCGTGATCCTGCTTCTGCTGCGGATCGGACATGTGCTGGATGCGGGCTTTGAGCAGGTGCTCGTCATGTATAATCCGACGGTTTATGATGTCGGCGATATTATCGATACCTACGTATTCCGCGTGGGATTAGGGACCATGCAGTTCGGTTTGACAACGGCCGCCGGCTTATTCAAATCGGTGATCGGCTGCATCCTGCTCGTGATGGCGAATACGATCGCCAGACGCATGGGCGAGGAAGGGATATACTAAAGGGAAAGGAGGCGGCAAGATGCTCCGTTCAAAAGGGGAAAATGTATTCAGCTATATCAATGTAGTGCTGCTCACGCTGCTGTCCTTGACAATGATTCTGCCGTTTATCCATATTGCGGCCAAATCATTCAGCTCCGAGGCGCATGTGCTGGCGAAAGATATTGTGCTGTGGCCTCGAGGGTTCACAACGATTTCATACGAGTATGTCCTGTCCAACAAACAGTTCTATACGTCTTTCGGCAACTCGATCTTCATCACCGTGATCGGTACGCTGATCTCGATGGCGCTTACCGTGCTGGCGGCTTATCCCTTATCACGCAAAGGGCTGCCGTATACACGCTTCATGATGCTGCTGTTCGTCATTACGATGTTCTTCAGCGGCGGGCTCATTCCGACATACCTGGTGGTAAAAGGCGTCGGGCTGCTCAACTCGCTGTGGGCGCTGATTCTGCCGGGGGCGCTGGCGCCATTTAATTTGATCCTGATCCGCAATTTCTTTATGGGCGTCCCTGACGCATTGGAGGAGTCGGCCCGGATGGACGGCGCTTCAAACTTCCGCATTCTGTTCGCGATTTACTTGCCGCTCTCGGTGCCGTCGTTGGCGACTGTCGGGATGTTCTACGCAGTGGGGTACTGGAACCAATTTTTCCAGGCCATGATGTATATCACGGATCGAGCGTGGATGCCGCTGCAAATGTTTTTGCTCCAACTCGTCACGGACGAGAAGTCGGCGGATCTGGTCGTCAGCGACGTCTTTCGCGAAGTGACGCCCGAGACCGTTCGGGCTGCGGCGATTTTATGTGCGGTGCTGCCGATATTGTTCGTATATCCATTTATTCAACGGTATTTCGTCAAAGGGGTTATGATTGGTGCGGTGAAAGGGTAGCGCTGCCCTGGATCTGTGCGAAGCTTAACATAAGCATGAGATGACAAAGGGAGGGTATATGCATGAATATGAAAAAAATGGCATTTCTCGGATTATCGACGATCCTGCTGGCCGGCGTTGCGGCTGCGTGTGGAGGCAACGAGGGGGGCGGTACAAGCACGTCCACGTCTACGCCTGGATCCTCGAGTACGGCAACGAATGCCGGCGGTGTGAAGAACAAGGATGTAACGGTCATGCGGGTTTACCATCCGTCGATGGAGCAGTTCAAGGGCTCCGATACGATGAACAACAATAAGCTCGTCAACGTTTTGAAAGAGAAGTCCGGCTTTAACGTCAAATACGAATCGCTGCCCAAAGATAATTCCGATCAAAAGGTTTCGATTATTCTCGCTTCCGGCGATGTGCCTGATATTCTATGGGTCAACGGCAAATCAAATTACTTCAAGCTGGCGCAGCAGGGGGCTTTCGAACCGCTGGACGATTTGATCAAGACGTATATCCCGAACATGTCCACCTATCTCCCCAAGGAAATTACAGACGCAGCTCGCCTTGACGGCAAAATTTACGGCATGCCGGTCCGAGTCGCGCAAAAAGTTGGCAACGGGATGCTGGAACGCACTGACATTCTGAAGGAGCTCGGTCTGAAAGATCCTGCGACGATGAATGACATGTATACGACGTTGAAAACGATCAAGGAGAAGAAAAACATCGCTCCGCTCACTGCGACCGGCGGCAATCCCGGGGCATTCATGGGGTCGTTCGCTCCATATGCGGCAACGTACGGCGTCGGCAACGCAACGATGGTGAAGGACGGCAAGCTGGTCTTCTCGTGGCTGCAGCCGGAGTATAAGGAATTTCTTACCGAAATGAAAAAATGGTACTCGGAAGGGCTGATTGATCAGGAATTTGCCATTAATAAAGATATTAAAGATAAAATGATCAACGGCACAGCCGCCTTTAGTTCCGTATACTGGGCGGATGCTTACGCGATCGACAAGTCCATCGCTGAGAAGAAAAACGGCGGTACGCTCCAATATATTGCTCCGATTGCCGGCAAGAACGGACAGTCCGGCTTCCAGGAGGAAGGCATCCCGGCCTCCTATGTCGTCATTCCGAAGCAAGCTAAAAATAAGGAAGGCGCCGCAGCATATATCAACTACATTCTGAGCAGCGAAACGGATAAGTTCCTGACCTACGGCATTGAGGGCCAGGATTACAAGGTGGAGAACGGCGAACCTGTGCAGACGCTGGATCAGAGCAACAATATCGCGTGGCGCACGCTCTACTTCTTCGGCGATACCGACCCAAGCTTCAACGCCCGTTTGAAGGCCAAAGGCTTCCTACCCTACTACGAGCCGCTGCTGAAATTCAAACAAAACCGCGAAGAAACGGCCTATGCGCCAGCTATCGATGCGTATGACACGAAATTTACAGAGCTGCGCAATTTTACGGAGGAGAATGCCCTCAAATTTATTATGGGCAAACGCGATCTTGGCGAGTTCGACAAATTCGTAGAGGAGTTTAACGCCAAAGGCGGCAAAGCGGCCATCGACGCAATGAACGAGTGGTACACGAAGAAGAAATAGCTTTGGGCACTGAAAGAGCAGGAGGTCGTTCATGTTCAGGAAGAACTGAGCGGCCTCTCACATGTAAATCGAAAGGAGGCAAATGGTTTGTTAGCCAATCGAATTCGCAAAGAAATTGTACTCTTGTTCATGGTTTGCTTGGGTGTAATCGGGATGTTGGCCCTGTCGCATACCGCTCATGCGGCTGGAGTTGCGTACTATGTGGATGCCTCGGATGGAAACGACAACAATGATGGGCTTTCATCCGAGGGAGCCTGGAGAACGATTACGAAGGTGAACAGTGTGTCCCTGCAGCCCGGAGATCAGGTGTTGTTTAAAAGCGGGCAGACTTGGCAGGGGGTTACGCTACGCCCTATAGCCTCCGGAACGAGCAGCGATCCGATCCGATTCGGCGCCTATGGCGACCCCTCGTTGGCACAGCCGGTGATCAGCGGCGCAGCGCGAGCGGATTCCTGGGTGGGCCCGGATGCCAACGGCGAGTATAAGCAAACGGGACTGACGGGGGATGCCTTGAGGATCGTTATGCTGGAAGATGGGAAACGGCTGACCGGCAATCATATCGATGCCCGATTGCAAGGCCCGACGATCGGTTCGTTGACGCCAGGCTCCTTCGTCGCAGACTCTGTCACGGGGAGTGTGTATTACAAACCATCAACAGGAACGCTCAACGATCATGTCATCGAAGTAGCGAAAAAAAATGGCACCTTTGCTTTTTCTTCAAATGGAAAAAATTACCTTATTCTTGATGGTATAGACTTCCGTGGCGGATACGACTTTGTCATGTTCATCGGTACGGGGAGTCATCATGTCACGATTAAAAATTCCAGTATTCATGGCGTGGACAGAGCGGGGGTGCGCATTAGCGGGGCTAGTGATATTCAGCTCCTCAATAACGAGATTTACGATATGAATTATTTCGGCATTGCCTTGGAGGGAGGGGCTTCGAATAATGTCATAAGCGGCAATCATGTGCACGGCATTGGTCTGCTTGATACGGACGATGGAGACACCGTCGGAATCCAAATCGTGGGCGGGGCCGCTGGCGCGAATTCCAAGCAGAATACGATTGAAAAAAATGAAATCGATCAGATCGGCCGTGATATTTACAAAGGCAAAGGCGGAACATCCGCAAGGGGGAACTTATACCACGCAGGTATTCTAGTGGATTCTTCCACCGAAACCATCATTCAGCAAAACCACATTCATGATGTGTACCGCTCAGGCATTCTTATCTTTACCTCTTCCGCAGATGCTACCAACACCTCGATCCACCACAATCTCATTCATCATGCCGGCAAGGTCACTTCGACAGACTATTTTAATTCAGGGATTTATTTAAATACCAAGCTTGGCCTCATTGACGGTACAACGGTCTACAACAACACGATTGCCAGTTCACGCTTTAAAGCGGATGTGGTCAACAGGGAAGCGGCGGTGTTCATCCGGGTTCAAGGAAAGACCGTTCCAGGGGCGTACGGCGCGCTGCACAATGTTGCTGTCGTCAACAATGTGATCGCCGGCAATGAAGGCAACTACATGATGTCCTTCCACGCCGATAACGAAGCAGCGATTAGCGGACTTACGATCGACCATAATTTATATGCGCGTTCAGATGCGAACGCTGGCGGCGTGTACTGGAATCAAGGCGGAACCGAGAAGATCTACAAAGCCAATCAGATGTTTGGGGCTTCGACCAGCTATTCAGTAGAAAAGAATCAGGATCTGCACGCCATAATGGGCGATCCGCTGTTCATGGATACGAGTCAGCCCAATTATGCCTTGCAGCCGATATCGCCTGCCATTGACGCCGGGGCTAATGTCGGCCTTGCCGTTGATTTTCTAGGCAATCCGATTCCAGCGGGGGATGCGCCAGACATCGGCGCTTATGAGGAACAGCATCCGTTCATCCCAGCACCGGTTGTGACCGGCGTGATGAACGGGCAGGTCTACGGCAGCGTTGTTGCAGCGACCTACGATCGTGGGGAAGCCTGGCTCACGCGCAATGGCGATACGCCGATTGCCTATCTGTCTGGCACGCCGATTGCACAGTCCGGCGTCTATGAGCTGCGTGTGACGTATCGCTCGCAGACGACCATCGTCGGTTTCACCATTGACACGGCAGCGCCGGTTGTGACGGGTGTCGTCGACGGTCAATTATATACAGGCGACGTTACGCCGGTATTTAACAAAGGAAGAGGCATGCTCTACCGCTTATCAACGTTGACCGGGGAAAGGCAGACGGAGACAGGGACTTACGAGATTGTCTCAACCGTGGATGCTCCAGATGGCAAAGTCGACAAGGAAGTAAGCGAATGGGCAACCGAGTACCTCTTGTCCCCGGTCACGCTGGAGACGGAGATTCTGGTGAATCCCAACTTCTTGTCAGGAACGGTAATTCACGATCCAGGCTTCTATCGTTTAACGGTTACGGATGATGTTTATAACGTAACGCAGGTTTCTTTTCAAATTCAGGCTCAGCCAGACCCAGGGACAGACCCAACGGCAGCGCTCGTCCTCACAGGGCCGATGAATGTCCGTTCAGGCGAGGATATGGTCCTAACTGCAGGTCTCAAGGATGTGCTGAACGTATCTGCTTTGGAATTTTCCGTTGTATATGACCCGGAACGCTTGGAATATGTTAGCGCCCAAAGCGCTCGCAGCGGCATCCAGATTGTTCAGGAGCAGCAGCAAGCCGCACAGGGCAAAATTCATTTGGTCCTTGCCGGCCTAGGAAGCAGCAATGCGATATCCGGGGCAGCAAGCGTAGTGGAATTGAAGTTTACAGCCAAGGAAACGTCGGTTTCCAGTACGTCCGGGTTTGCCGCTCAACAAGTGAAAATTGCCACCGGGCAGGGTGTGGAAACGAATGTGGGCGCGGCCAGCTATACGATTCAAATTCTCGGGCATGTGAACAAAGAAGAGCTGATTGCGAGGATTGCAGCAGGCGAAGCGCTTATGCAGGGTGCCGTAGAAGGCTATGCGATCGGCAGCTATTTCCCTGGGACTCTTGCGCTTAGAGGGCCGGGGCTTACCGCAGCGCTTCTTGCCGCACAAGCGATCGTTCAGTCGGACAACGCTGCGCAAGCTGAAGTGGATGCTGCGCTTCAAGCATTGGAAGCAGCGATCAGCTATTTCGAATCGGCCCGCATATTGACTGAAACCGGCAATATTAACGGTCAACCCGGTATTACCGTTGGCGATCTGGCGATCGTCGCTTACTACTATGGCAGTACAACAGCCAGTTCGAATTGGTCAGAGGCGCAGGTTGCGGACGTGGATCATGACGGAGTCGTTGGCATGAGCGACATGGCGTTTATGGCAGCCAGAATAAGCGGTGAATAGCTAAGCATTTAGTTCGTAGGATTGTCAGGAATATCTTCTTTTTGTCCAGTTGTTGGGGGAATCTGGTTTTTAATACAATCAAAGGAGGTTGAAAGCATGAGATCTAAATCAAGGAACAGAATCCCGAGTAGAGCCATCCTGATATGGTTGATGATTTCAGTTCTAGCACTTACAGCGTTGCCGCTTGCGCCCTCAATTGGGAATGCGGCCACTGCCAATGCACAGAATACGTATTACTACCAGAACGACACATTGTTTAAGCATTACACGCGAGGCATTCTTCGCCCTGATCAAGGCACAATTGAAATGACCATGCATCCAACCAAGCCAGCCGAAGAATCGGGGAATGACTATGAGTTCGCATTTGCCGTAACGCCCTCGAAAGATCTAGGCAGTGGCAGTAATACATTATTAGGCATTTATATCCCGCCTGCTGAAGAGAACGCGCAATTGAAATTTGTGTATCGCAAAAATGGCAGTGAATCGTTTAGCGGTGCGCTTACTTCTTTTGCCTACACGCCGGGAGAGCGTATTAATGTGGCCTTATCCTGGAATTATACGCCGTCGAATAACATTAGCCGCATCCGCTTATATCTAAATGGGATTCAACAGCAGCTCGCCAGCTTAAACAACATTGTCAGTGAAGTGGCGATTACAGGGCCGTTAACGGAAGATATGTATTCGCATGTGTTTCAGGTGGAGAAATCGGAACCCTTTAACGTGGAGCAGCTCAAAATCTCAACAAGAGAGCTAGCTGCTTCAGAATTGCTAAGCGTGCCCGATAGTAAGTTTCAGGCAGACGGCGATACAAGCCTGCTCGTCAAGAATGACATGAAGACGGTGGAGCGGTATCGAACCAATTGGCATAGAGCCACGAATTACCATACGTTGGCTCCGGCTTGGCGCGCAGAGACGCAGCAATACGTTGCGGGGGAGAACGTTATCTTCCCTATGCTATCGCTGAACTACAGCGGACAAAATCAGAATTACACGGTGGAAATCGCCGCGAAGGATCCTTACGATCAAGATGTCATGAGTAAAAGCTTCACCGTCCAATCAGCGAACGATGGCAAATATGCCATTCATGAATTGGCTTTGCCTGAACTGAATGGGCAAGGGTACTACAAGCTGAAAACGAAGGTATTCTCAGGGAGCAGCCTGCTTAGCAGCTATGATAGCGCAATTGCCGTGCTCCCGGCGAATAATGCCTCTGTCACGGACGGGGTCTATGCGGACTTCTATGGATTTCATTCCCGCTATGATTGGGACCCCAAGATCTGGACAGATGTGAATGCGCGAATCTCACGTACGTGGGCGGATGCCAAAGTCTTTCTCTGGAATGTGGTTGAACCTGTGAAAGGGGCTTTCAACTGGGAGAAGACAGACCAATATGTTGCCAAAAGCCGGGCAGCAGGGCTTGACGTTCTAGGTGTGCTGGGCTACCCATCCCGCTGGGCAACGATCCCATCGACGGAAGCCATTATGAATACAAGCAACCTGGCGAAACGACCTGAACGGTGGGTGCCGAGAGATTTTGAAGGCGAATGGGCGAATTACATCTATCAGACGGTCAGCCGTTATAAAGGTGAAGTCAAGTACTGGGAAATCTACAATGAAGTGAATTTCAATGGAGAACCAGGCTCAGGCAATGCGGCTACGTTTGCAGGGACGAATGCCCAGTACCTGGAGTTGCTTGCCATTGCGTATCGGGAGGTGAAGCGCGCAGACCCGAATGCCCAGGTTTTAACGAGCGGCTTTTCGGACGAAGCCAATAATGTCAGTCTGCCGACAGCCTTTTTCGATCAAGCGAATCTGTATCATAATGGCACGGATTACTTTGACATTTATAATGTCCATGGGTACAGCGAGATCATCGATGGAGCCTCGAAATCAACACCTTGGGTGAATAAATTGAAGGCGGCCCGTCCCGGCACTTCATATTGGATGACCGAGCACATGCTCTTTCAAACACCGGATACCGATACACGATTATACAAAACGGTCGAATGGTTCGTTCATTATTTGAAGTGGGGTTACAGTAAATTTATCAATATGGGGACGTTCGATGTGTTTTTCAATCGCAATACCCTTTCTCCTTCACCGGATTACTACGTATTGGGCGTGTTTAATAATAAAATCCGCAAGGCGAGCACTGTCAAGGAGTTGCTGACGTGGCCAGGCGTCTCTGCCCAAGTATTTAAAGTCAGACATTCCTTCGGTTTAACCAATGGCAACACGCTTTCGATCATTGGCACCGACTATGCGGTCGATGGGCCTTACGAAATGAAGTTTAGCGGAAACATCGTATCCGCTGTAGATCTCTACGACAAGCCGCTCCCTGTGACAACAGATGCGAACGGCTATAAAGTGATCCGCGTTCCGAATACAGCCTATATTGAAAGCTCAGGGCCGATTGAAGTCAAAAGCGCAGTTGCGCTGGAGTCGAGATCATTGCTAAAGAACGCGGACTTTGTCAATCTAACCGGAGATCCCGGGATGAACCTGTGTACAGCGACTCCGCAAAACTGGGATTATTTATCTGGCAAGGGCGGCAGCATCTGCACCGTGCAAGGACAGCAGGCTGGGAACTATGCGGTTCAGGTGAAAACGACCTCCGGCGAGGAGCGCGTTACGATCAAACAATCGGGTGTCTCAATCAAGGAAGCCGGAACATATCGATTGTCAGCGGTAATCAAAAAGGTAGAAGGAAATCCCAACGTCTACTTATGGTATCAAGGCGCGAACTATGTCTCTGAGCCCAAGACGAACCTAGGAACCGATTACGTCACCATTTCCAAAAATATCACGGTTACTGGACCCGTCAGCGCGACCGTCGGCATCGGGATACCGGCTGGCAGCGGCAGTGGTTCCTTTGTCATCGAATCCATGGATTTCGTCAAAGTAGAGACCCCTTAACTGGCACACTGCAATAGAAGGAACGAAAGGGCCGCCCTGGGGGCGGCCCATCATAAAGGAGCTTAACCCATGCCAAGAAAAGTGAACGTCATTACCACCTGTTTTCAGGAAGAATCCATCATGGGTTCTTTACCGGAGGACAATCTCCAGAAGGCGGTAAACATGCTGGATGCCTTCACCGATCTGCAGCCGGATCTGATTTGTTTTCCGGAAGTATTTCTCAAGTCAGGCAGCACAGATCGTAAGGAAGTTTCCGATGAAATAACGCAGCAAACGTATCGTGCGCTCTCTGCGCAAGCGAAGAGGCTCAACAGCTACATCATCGCTAGCGTTCATGAGTGGATCGATGGCAAGAAATATGTTGCCGCTTGGGTCTTCGATAGAGGCGGGCAGTTGGCCGGAAAGTATCTCAAACATCATCCGACCGACTATGAAATGAAGGAGGATGGTGTCACACCGGGCAGCGAAGTGCCTGTGTTCGATACCGATTTTGGCAGGATCGGCATCGCGATTTGCTTTGATATCGGCTATCCCGAGATCTGGCGAACGTTGAAAGCGAAAGGAGCCGAACTTGTCGCCTGGCTGTCTGCGTATGACGGCGGTTTCCCGCTCGAGGCTCATGCTTGGATGAATGCCTATTATGTCATATCTTCCGTTAGGACGGATCATGCCAAGGTGATTGACAAGACTGGAAAAGTGCTGGCTTCGACTTCCAAGTGGGGGGGATGGGCGGCCAGAACCATCGACTTGGAGAAACAGATTTTCCATATCGATCATCAATATGGGAAGCTGCTTGATATTCAAAGCAGACTGGGAAGCAAGGTGAGCATTGAAAGCTTTTCGCAGGAAAATGTATTCACCCTCGAGTCCAACGACCAGGCGTGGCCAATGGCGAGAATTCAGGAGGAGTTCCAGCTTGAAACGAATAGGGACTATCATATGAGGGCTGAGCAAGCGCAGAAAGACAAGAGATAAATTCATAGAAGGAGTGGAGAGTATGGCACAGCTGCCTGTACAATTTTCTGTTTTCACCAAACCGTGGAGAACGACGCCCGTGCAAGATTTAGTTAAGTTTGTGAAAGAGAGCGGATTTGATGGTGTCGAATTTCCCTTGAGGGAAGGCTTCCAACTGGAGCCCGCTGACGCGGAGAAAGGCTTGCCGAAGTTAGCTGCTTATTTTGCCGATCATGGTTTGCGTATTTTCAGTGTGGCAAGTCAAACGGATGAGCGCATTTTCTCGGCTTGTGCGGAAGCGGGGATTCCTAGCATTCGAATTATGCCTGCGATTTCACATGAAGCGGGTTATCTCCAATCGGTCGCTGCGCTTCGCAAGCATCTGGAGGAGGTGTCGCTGCTTTGCGAAAAATACGGCGTTAAGGTTGGCATTCAGCAGCATTACGGGGATTTCATACCGGATTCTTCGGGGCTGATGCATCTGCTGCAAGGGCTGAATCCCGATTATATCGGGGCCGTTTGGGACTGCTCACACGATGCGCTGGCTGGGCAGCAGCCTGAATTTGGCTTGGATATTGTCTGGTCGCAGCTGCATATGGTCAATCTCAAAAACGTTTTCTATACCCGCACCAACGGGCCGGAAGCGGAACAAGCGGAATGGACGCGCCATTTTACGTCCGGACGCCAAGGCATGGCTTCTTGGGCGCGTGTGGCGGCCTATCTCAAGAAAAGGAAGTACGAGGGCGTCATTTGTCTGACAGCGGAGTATACGGCGGAGGCGGATGTCGATCGGCTGATCCGTGAGGATATTCGTTATGCGAGATCGCTTTTTCAAGCAGAATAGCTTACCTAGAAAGGCGGGATCGGAATGACGCGGAAAATACGCTTGGGTGTCGTTGGTTTGGGGCGGGTAGCCAGCTCGCACCTGCCGGCGATTGAAGAGCTGCGAGATAAGGTAACGTTGCAGGCGATTGTATCCCGTGACCCGGAGAAGGCAGCGCGAGCGGCTGAAGGGTGGGACAACGCGAAGCTATATACGACTTTCGAGGAAGCAGTGCAGGACCCCGACATTGATGCTTTTCTGCTGCTGCTGCCGCACGATCTGCACGCGCCCTACGCGATTCAAGCGATGCAGGCAGGCAAGCACGTGTTGATCGAAAAGCCGATGGCGCTGAACTACTGGGAAGGCCAGCAGATGGTTGAGGCCGCCGAGCAGAACGGCGTGACGCTGATGGTAGGGCAGAGCCGAAGATATTTTGCCCCTGTCATGAAGTCAATTGAGAAAATCCGTAATGGCGAAATCGGCGAATTATTTACCATTCATGCGATGCTTTTAGCCTATATCGATAAGCCGGCCGTGGATTGGTGGAAGGATGTTAAGCACATCGGCGGTTTTATCATCCCGCTTTGGGGCAGCCATATTTTGGACTATATCGTATGGGCTTACGGCGAATTGCCGGAGACGGTTTATGCGCAAGGCTACTCCCACAATGCCAATTGGGATGGGGAGGATGAGGTCGCGATCTCGCTGAAGTTTGCTGGCAATCGCATGGCGAATGTGATGATGTCCTTTAACGCGGGAAGAGTGCCAGGCGACGAGGAAGGGCTCGGCGGCACACGCATCTGGAGCACGCAAGACAGTGTGTATGTGCGCTACATGACGGGGACGAAGGGCATCCTGCACCTTAAGGATGAACATGAGCTTTGGGACAATGGCGAGCAAGTGATTTGCCCAAGCAAGCATGGTTCCAATTTTACCTGGCAGCTGGAGGAGTTTATTGATTCGCTGCTGGAGCAGCGTGTGCCTCTAGCGGCGGGCCATGAAGTGCTGGGGGTTATGCGTGTGATGGATGCGATCTTTGCGTCCATGCTGGCGAATCGCGTGATTCGCTTGGATGAAGTGGGACTGGAAAGGGAGAGAACCCATGACTAGGAAAATCGTCGTACAAATTCCCGCCAATGCGCGTGCGGCTTTTTTGGAGCCGGATGTCGAGGAGAAGCTGGGGCAGTTGGGCGAGCTTGTCTTGAATCCGTTTGACCGGCCGTTCACACCCGATGAATTGGCAACCCGGCTCGAGACTGCTTCCGCCTGTATCTCGACGTGGGAGAGTTCGCCCATCACGCCAGCGATGTTGGAAACGGCCCCTAAGCTCGAATTAGTTGTACATATGGCGGGTTCTGTAAAAAATGTCATCGCGCCTGAGGCTTTTGATAAAGGCATCACGGTTTTATCCGGAGGCCACGCCATCGCTGAAGCGGTTGCGGAGTCCATCGTGGCGCTAATCCTCGCTGTGGGCCATCGTATCCAACTGGTCGATGCGGCGATGCGAGGAGCTGTCCGCTGGAAGTCGCCCGAGATGGAGGCGGATGAGCTGCGGGGGAAAACCGTAGGATTTGTCGCCCTTGGCATGGTGGCTCAAGAAGTGATTCGCTTGCTGAAGCCATTCCACGTGAATTGTATCGCGTACGATCCCTATATGAAGCCGGATAAGGCGGCCGAGCTCGGCGTGACGTTAATGCCTTTGCCGGACGTCCTGAAGCGTGCGCAAATCGTATCGCTTCATCTTCCCCAGATCCCGGAGACCGATGGGATGATCGGACGCGAGGAACTTCGCTTGCTGCCCGACGGCTGCCTGCTGATTAATACGTCACGAGGCAGCGTCATTCACGAGCAAGCGTTGATTGAGGAATTGCGCACGAACCGTTTTACCGCAGCGCTGGACGTATTTGAACAGGAGCCGCTGCCGCTGGACAGCGAGCTTCGCCGCCTGCCCAATGTGCTCGTCAGGCCGCATATTGCAGGCGTGAATCCCTCTTCCCGCCTAAGAATCGGGCGAACCTTAGTGGGGGATATGCATCGCTATTTTAACGGTGAGGGGATTCAGCACGGGGTGAGCAAAGCGCGATTAGCGTTGATGACCTGACGGTTTCGCTGTCAGTGATAGAACTGGACCCATAAATAAGAGAGGTGAGCCACACATGGTTAGGAAAATGTCCGTTCCTCCAATGGAACTGGTTGATGATAAAGGACCCCACACGCAAATGTGTGCGGTGATGGACGGCATTGGGAAAGTCAGCATGCGCAGGGCGCTGATTCCTGAGCCGGGCGATGGGGAGGTGCGTGTCAAAGTCAAATGGGTAGGGATTTGCGGCAGTGATGTCGAGGTGTTTCGAGGCGCGCGCGAACCCGAGTTCATTTCGTATCCGACTCGTCTTGGACACGAGGTAGCGGGCGTCATTGATAAGGTGGGTCCTAATGTAATAGGACTAAAACAAGGAGATCATGTCGCTTTGCGTTACGTGTGGGGCGCGTTTGCGGAATACGTCATCTGCGAGCCGTTCTCGGTCAAGGTGCTGCCCAAGGATTTGCCACTCATTGAAGGTTCCTTGATTGAGGTACTGCCAGGCATCATTCATGCTGCCGAACTGGCCGACATCTCGCCGAACAAGAACGTGTTGATCACGGGGCAAGGGGTGAGTGGACTCATCATGACCCAAGTGGTGCGTCTGTACAGCCCGCGCAACCTGGTCGTGACCGATCTATTCGACGAAAAGTTGGCGCTTGCCCGCAAATATGGCGCTACGCATACGTATAAAATTCCACATGAACATGCGGATACGATGGAAATGCTCCAGCATGATTTTCCAGACGGCTTCGACGTTGTAATTCCGTGCCTGCTGGAAGGCGAGGGCATGGTGGATGCGATCAATGCCGCCGCCCAAAACGGAAAAATCGTCATGTACGGCTGCATCGGCACCTGCCGCAAGCCGGTTGATTTCTTCAAAATCCATAAGAAGCGACTGGATATTCTGTCAACAGAGCCGAAGCGGGATATCGATAACCGGCGATATTTTGATGAAGGACTGCGTCTTGTCCTGGATGGACTGGTTAATACCGAAGAGATGATCACCCATATTATCCCGCTCGCTGAGGTGGATCGTGCGTTTCAACTGCGTAACGAGCATAAGGGTGATACGATCCATGTCATGGTGGATTGTCACCAAAAATAAATTGACAGAACTGCCTCCCTTTCTATTTAATGAAGTCATCCTAGAGAGAATAGAGGCTTATGGTATGAGTAGAAAAACGGCATTATGGACGTTGGTGGGGTCTCAACTTTTTTATTTGCTTTTTGTATTCGTATGGCTGTTTGTATCAGGCATGTCTGTGATGATGTTCGATTCGCTGGATGCGTCCGGCAGTGCCATGACATGGACGATTTTTATCTCGATTATTCTTTATCCCGCAGGGCTGCTCGCCGGATTGATCGGAAGCTGGATCATGTTCGCAAGAAGGAAATACCGGGCAGCGATGATCTGGAACGGCATTCCGCTGGTGTGGATCGTGCCGATTGCTGGCTTCTTAGTGTATGCGATGACGAGCTAAATAGGAAAATCAGACTTATGGACAGGGCGAATGCGCCCTGTTTTTTTTTATCCAAACTGCTGAATCGGCGCTACGGGCACAAAAAAGCGATTTCGTTTCTATATTTGCCAGCGCTCCTCGTGTAACAATGGGGGCACAGCAGGGAATTGTAAAACGCAATCGCTTACATCATGAAACGAATGCAGCTTTATGAATTGCCTTGTTAGAAATCGGAGAGGGGATATAAGAGATGAAACCTGCTACTGATCACGCCATGCCCCAGTCGTTGATCCGGGAGCCCTCGGCTGCAGAGAAACGGAGCAAAACTTGGCGAACGATGAAGCGCTTTTTACCGCTTTATCTTTTATTCTTGCCGGTGCTAGTCTATTACGCGGTCTTCCATTACGCACCCATGACCGGCGTGGTGATCGCGTTCAAGCAATACACCTTTATGGATGGCATCTTCGGAAGCCGCTGGGCAGGGCTTACTCATTTTAGACGCTTTATCGAGAGCGGCGACTTCTGGGTCATTTTTCGAAATACGTTGGTGTTGGCGTTTTACCGCATTTTATTCGGGTTTCCGGCACCTATTCTGTTTGCGCTGCTTATCCATGAAATGCGATTCACAAAATGGAAGCGTTTTTTTCAAACCGTTTCCTATCTGCCGCATTTTGTTTCCTGGGTAGTCGTGTACGCGCTCCTGTACAACTTATTCTCCGAAAGCGGATTGATCAATCTGCTGCTCAAATCGTCCATTGGGCATACACTTGAGTTTTTGTCATCTACCGAATATTACCGAATGATGTTTGTAGGCAGTGCCATTTGGAAGGAAATTGGTTGGGGGGCCATTATCTTTTTGGCTGCTTTAACAAGGGTTGACCCCGATATGATTGAAGCTTCAGCGATTGACGGTGCGAACAGATGGCAGCGATTGTGGCATATCACCCTGCCCAGCATTCGAAGCGTCATTAGCATTATGTTTGTGCTAAGCCTGGGCGGCATTCTCAGTGTTAGCTTTGAGCAAACGTTGGTCATGATCAATCCCCAAGTAGCCCCAGTAGCCGAGGTCATCGACTACTATGTGTATCGCATCGGATTACTGAATACGAATAATTACAGTTACGCTACGGCCGTAGGCTTGTTCCGTTCCGTGATCGCGCTTGCCCTCGTGCTCATTGCTAACTTTGTATCCAAGAAACTTGATGAGGAGGGGGCGATATGGTGAGCGGAAAATCCAAGTCCATGTCCAAGGCTGGCATCGTAGATTATATCATCTGGTTCCTCCTGACACTGCTCTGCTTGAGCACCTTGTATCCATTTGTGAATGTGCTTATCGTATCGTTCGCAGATATGAAGGATTACGTGCAGCAAGGAGGCGTTCTACTCTATCCACGCTCGATCCATTGGGACAGTTATCGTTATGTACTCCGTCATTCAGGACTGCTGGACGCCTATGGAGTCACCATCTTTATTACGATTGTAGGCACGCTGATCAATTTGATCATGACCTCTTTAGGTGCCTATGTGCTCTCTACCAGGGAGCTGCCGGGGCGCAATGTACTCATGACCATTATCGTCATTGCGATGCTATTCAATGGCGGATTGATTCCCACGTATCTGGTCGTCCGATCGCTTCACTTGGTCGATACCGTGTGGGCGCTTATGGTGCCTTTCGCCATTAATGCCTGGTTATTAATCTTGATGCGCAATTTCTTTCAGGGCATTCCCGTTAGCCTGAGCGAATCGGCCAGATTGGACGGCTGCTCGGAGTTAGGCATACTCGTTCGCATTATGCTGCCGCTGTCCCTTCCAATCGTAGCCACGCTAGCTCTGTTCTATGGCGTTGGGCATTGGAACGAATATATCAACGTGGTTATTTATATCAACGACCCGAAGCTTTCGACACTGCAACTGATCCTGCGAAAAATGTACACGGTTTCGATCGAACAGATTGACGGAGACAGCCTGCCGCCACCGGTAGAGACGATTCGTGCCGCTACGGTGATTCTGTCAGCTTTGCCAATCATCATCGTCTATCCTTTCCTGCAGAAGTACTTTGTGCAGGGTGTGATGGTCGGGTCTGTGAAGGGCTAAAGCATTGACTTATCATAAAAAAATGTCCAAGGGGAGACACAAAATCATGAAAAAACAATCTACGAAGCGCGTTATCGCATCCTTATGTACAGTTTCGGTAGCTACGGCATTGACCGCAGCCTGCAGCAGCTCGGAACCGAGCAAGCCAGCAGCAACAGGGGGAGGCAGTCAGCCATCCGCATCTGCATCCGCTGCCCCAGCAACCATCTCGCTTATTCAGCCCGATGGCGGCCGTGTCTGGAAAGATGATAATCCAGCCACCAAAGAAATTGAAAAGAAAGCTAACGTCAAATTGAACGTAACGATGCTTCCCAATAACGACTTTAACAGTAAGTTCAACGTACTTGCTGCTTCTGGCGACATTCCGGACATGAGCAGACTGGGCTCGTTTGACTACCAGAAATATGTAGATCAAGGCTTGTTCCTGGATCTTACCAAGCTCATTGACCAATATGCCCCCAACTTGAAGAAGAACCTGAAGCCGGAACTGTGGGAGTTGACGAAGCACAAAGGCAAGCAGTTCGTCATTCCGTATGAGAATGGAGCAGGTAAAGAAGTACCTGCCGTTCGGAAAGATTGGCTGGATGCCTTGAATATGAAAATGCCGACCAATCTTGATGAGTTTGAGCAGATGCTAAAAGCTTTTACGTTCAACGACCCGGACAAAAACGGCAAAAATGATACGTACGGTATGGGCAATGCTAACAGCTTCGCGGAAGCTTTCATGCCGATATTTGGGGCGTATGGCATTGCACCCGGCATGTTTGCCAGCAGTGTGCCTATGAACAGTTATCTGAAAGACAATAAGATTGTACCCGTTGCGGTATCGCCGGAATACAAGGACGCACTTGCCTATATCAAGAAGCTGTGGGATGCGAAGGTAATCGATCCGGAAATTTTTACGATTAAAGCGGATCAAGCGCAGCAGAAAATCGCGCAAGGGAAAATCGGCTACTTTAATGCCTGGTGGTCCGTCGCTCCGCAAACGCTGACTCAACAGCTTAAAATGAAGGAGATTGTGCCTAATGTGAAATGGGAACCAATCTCTCCGGGAATCAAGGGGCCGGCAGGTAAAAGCGGCATGCTGTCTTTCGGTAATGTAGGCGCAACCATCGCGATTTCGGCAAAAACAAAAAATCCCGAGGCCGTTCTGCGCTTCTTGGATTATATGTCAACCGATGAGGGTTGGGAGCTCAATCATTACGGCATTAAGGGTACGCACTATACGAGCATTACGGAGGCACGTACACCTGAGGGTCAAAAAGCGTTCGACGAGAAATGGCTGGATCCGCTAAGCCAGATCGTGTCCAGAGTAGATATCCAAAACAAAATCAATGCGGCTACGAAAGATCCAATTCAAATTGAAAACAACAAATATACGGATGCAGCAGCCAGTTATAACTTGATTTCAGACATCTTCTATGGCATCCCAGCAACGGATGAGCAAAATACATTAGGTCCGGATGTTGCCAAATATGAGGTTGAGATGTTCCTGAAGTTCGTTACAGGCGCTGAGCCGTTGTCTAACTGGGATTCCTATGTAGAGACATGGAAGAAGAAGGGCGGCAAATCGTTGTTGGATTCTAAAATTAAAAAGTACAATGAATTGAAATCAAGCAATGTAAGCGCAGGTCTATAAGGATGGAAGGCTACCAAATGACGTCGCCCGTTCTCTTGAGGGGAGATCACAAGAAAGCTTTTCGGGATCCGTGCGCACTTTATCAGGACGGTATTTGGTGGCTGTACTACACCCTTGTGGAGACAGAAGAAGACGGCCGCGTCTATTTGTATACGGCGATGAGCCAAAGCGCGAATCTTCGTGAATGGAGCAAGCCGCTTCTTCTGACACCGAGGGATCAGCACCTCAATTTCTCCAGTCCTGGCAATGTGATTCGTGTCAACAACCGCTGGCGAATGTGTCTACAATCGTATCCACGGCCAAATGGCGAGAAATATGGCAACGGTGATTGCCGTATTTGGATGATGGAAAGTGAAGATTTGGTGAATTGGACGGCTCCGGAGCTGCTTCGTGTCAAAGGAGACCATGTGGCCGACAAGGATATGGGCCGGATGATCGATCCTTACTTCATCGAGAATGCAGCTAAGCCAGGGGAATGGTTTTGTTTCTATAAGCAAAATGGCGTCAGCCTCTCGAAAACGGATAATTTCCGGCAGTGGACGTACTGCGGCAACGAAAGCGCAGGAGAGAATGTCTGCATAATTCGGGATGAAGGGGAATATGTGATGTTTCATTCTCCCGAGAACGGAATTGGCGTCATGAGGTCGTATGATTTGGTTCATTGGCGAGAGGAGGACAGCCTAATTACGCTCGGCCAGCAGGAGTGGGAATGGGCGAAAGGCCGAATAACGGCTGGATTCGTCTTGGACCTCAGGCATAAGGAAGGTGTGGAGGCATTTGTGATGTTTTTTCACGGCAGCGGCCCCGAGGATGAGCGTGTGTTGTTCGATACACATGCTTCAATTGGTATAGCTTGGAGCCGGGATTTAAAGGTGTGGGATTGGCCGGGCAAGGCAAGCAAGTGATTTGTAAGCGTTAACATGCATCCTATCGATTAGGAGGGAAGTAACCTTTGAAAAAACATTTATCATTTATACTCGCTTTCATTCTGGCATTCACGCTTATTTTACAAGTCAATCCATCTCTCGCTGCCGGTGAGACAGAAACAAGCTCAGAACCTACTGTGATTAGAATCGAAGGGGAGAACTACACCTCTAAAGTTGGCAACGAGATCGGTGGTACGAAGGATGGTTATAAGAACAGCTCGCTGAGCAATGGTGACTTTTTTTACCTCAAGAGCTTAAGCGGCGTTCCCGCGTCCAACTACAGCGTAGACTATGAAGTGAACATTGCCGTTCCCGGCATTTATGGATTGGAGATGATGGGAAGCCCGATCGGTTTGGCATCAATCCCGCCGTATGAAATGAAAATCAATGATGGCAATTATTTTCCTGTCAATTCCACCGTTGCCACAAAGATCGGTCAAATTGATACGCCGGCGAACATCTTCCATAAATTCAAGCTGAATCCGGTGACGCTTAAAGCCGGCAGCAACACCATCTCCTTTCGTATTCCCAACGGAAGACCTTCAGATGGGCGCATCTACTTTTTCCTTGATTATGTAGAATTGAAGAAGCTCCCCTGGGGATTGAACAAAATCGTAACGAATGCGCCTAACAACCTATTTGAAGAACAGGATGTCAAGGAATTGTCCATCGCATTCACAGATTCCGCCAGCCATGGACATGTCATTGACTATAAAGTGGAAGATTATGATGGCAATGTTGTTCTTCAAAATAGCGTGACGATGAATGTGTACGCCCCTTCTTACACGGTTACGTTGCCGCAGCTGCCACGCGGCCATTATACGATAACTGCTGAAGCTGACCAGAACGGCAAGCCGATCAGCGAGTACTTCTCCATCGTGATGAATACGTCAGATCGCCGTGCTACCGCAAACAATCCCTTCGCTTTGGATGTGGCGGGAGGCTCTCTGATACCTGTCGCGCAAGCGGCGGAATACGCTCGTGCGGTCAGGCTGACGGGGGTCGATTATGTGCGAGAGCGGATGCATTGGAACTCCATTAGCAGTGCCAGCGGAACCTATGATTTCAGCAAATATGATCCATACAACAACGCCTATGCGGCGAATGGCATTCGCGTTTTGGAATTGAACCACATTGCTCCTACGTGGACGAAGAGTGACGACAAAAAGCTGCCTCGCAACCTGTTGGATGCTTATCAACTGGCAAAAGCAAGCGCTAGCCATTATGGAAGCCAGTCGGATTGGGAGTTTTGGAATGAGCCGGATATTGCCTATACAGCGGATAGTGAGCCCGCCGATCAATATGCCGCATTCGTGAAGGCGACGACGATCGCAGCGAGGGATTCGGGGTCAGGCACTCGGGTAGCATTGGGGGGCATCGCCTATCCGCCAGGGGGATATACAGAGCTTCTCATGGAGAACGATATCGCGCCCTTTATCGACGTCTACAACTATCACGGTCACCGCAGCGATAGTGGGAGTCAGAAAATACTGGATATGCCGCCTTCCTTCGCCGCCCATACGGAGTTTATTCAGGGCTACGATTTGGATACGAAACCCATTTATGTGACGGAAGCAGGAGTAGCCCAAATGTTCACCGACAGCACACAGACGCTGTACGGCGAGCAGTTGCGGACACAGGCACGATATTTGGCAACCTCCACGATTCAATCTATCGCTAGTGGCGTGGATAAGCATTTCTGGTTCGTGTTCCCGAATTACCAGGAAACCATTGGGAATTATGGCAGCTTCACCTCCCGAGGGACGCCATATGCCGCAGTGAATGCAGAAGCAGCGATGACGCATGCGCTAGGTGAAGCCGTTTATCTGGGTAAGCTGCCGGGATTGCCTGATGGAGTGGCCGGTTATGTGTTCAAGGACGGAGCAGACAGCGTGGTCGCGTACTGGAGCGAGCTTGAGACCCCACTAACCTTGTCGACAGGCACGAACACGGCATTATTAACGGATATTATGGGGAAAGAGCAGCAGTTGACGTCCTCCTCGGGCAGCTATGCATTGACATCAGTCCCTGATATACATTATTTGAGGATTACTGGCAGCCTCCAAGGCTTGAGCACTTCGGTATACGCGGCTCCTGTACCTAAGGCAGATGAACTTTCGAATGCGGATAGAATCGTAATTACACAAAAGTATCCAGAAGCCACAGCGGCTAAGGCGAAAGCCAAAGGGTACTTGCTGGATAAGACAGCGGCAACAAACATTGAGGTGGAAGTTTACAATTTCAACGGGGTACCGATGAGTGGAACTGTCAGCGGCACCGTTTATGGCGGCTGGACCTTAGCGACACCTTCCCAGAACGTAACGGTTGCTCCGTATTCGAAAGAGACATTGACGTTTACCCTGACAGGAAGCCAGGATATTGCGGCAGATGTGAAGTTTCCGGTCGTGTTCCAAGGCTCGTTCGGTGGAGAGGCTACTTCCAAGTCGGTGACGTTGATTGCCTCCAATGAGAACAAGTCAGTAACGCCGAGTCTGTTGCTTCCTGACTATGATAATCCTGCCAAGTGGGGGGAGAATATTTCGCCGGGTTCTACCGCTACGGTGACCCAGCCGAGCCCTGGGGTCATTCAGTTCGATTATCATTTCGGTAGTGGGGACAAGTGGACGTATCCGAATTATGATTTACCAAGCGAGTTGTCATTCGCGGGAACGGAAGGGGTTACCTTCAATGTCTATTTCCCAGCTCCTATAGACGGTGTAGTTGTTCGGAGCTTTATTTATGAAAGCAATGGTTCCGGCTATTTCACAGGAACGGGCATTACGCCAGTCGGTGGATGGCAGCAAGTTAAATTGCCTTGGTCGGATTTCGCCGCTTTCGGAACGCCGGATGACAATTTCCATCTCGATCCCGATCAAGTCCGGAGGTTTAGTATCGGTATCAATTCCAGGACGGCAACCGATGTTTCTTTCAAGGTGGAGAATGTGGGCGTCTATACGCAGCCTGATATAGGTCTGTACAGTAAAATTATCAATCTGGTTCCGGCAAATAATCAGGAACTTACGGCAGGGAATGTTGCCATCTCAGCGGAGTTGGTGCAAGGTGAGATTCCCATCGCAGCGGGAACAGCAGAGCTTCTAGTGGACGGTGCAGCAGTCCCTTATCTGATGAACGGCCAGACGCTAACGGCTTCTACGGTACTTTTGCCAGGTGTTCACAGCTTGAGTCTAAAGGCCTTTGATGTGCTCGGACGACTGATGTCCGTCAAATCCACTGTGACTGTGGTGCCAAGTGCTGAAAAGCCATTATCAAGCGGCGCTCCTGGAAAACCTGTTTTGTCCTCGGATAACGGCTATTCTGGTCTAAAAGATGGCAACTTCGCAGTCACGATGAACATGTGGTGGGGCAATAATGGCACTCTGTTCAAACTATATGAGAATGGTGTTCTCATGAACCAGCAAACACTTTCGGATGCTTCGCCAACGGCACAATTAGCCAAAGTGAAGATATCTGATAAACTGAACGGTACATACACCTACATGAGTGAACTTGCGAATACATTTGGAACAACAACCAGTCAACCTCTTGTTGTAAACGTCACGGATGCGGTCCCAGGCAACCCTGTCTTATCGCAGGATAACTGGGATGGAGATGGAGACTACCGAATCACGATGAACATGTGGTGGGGCACCAACGCAACAGGGTATCGCCTTTATGAGAATGGTGTTCTTATCGATACCCAAAGCCTGCAAGCCAATTCGCCTAATGCTCAAAAGGCAGTTACAGCTCTCACCGGCCGCACAATCGGTGTGCATCAGTATCGTGCCGAGTTGTTCAACGCCGCAGGTGTGATCTCAAGTGATATGTTAACTGTGACGGTAAAGAAGTAATAGCTGAATACTTGCTCAGTTTTCGGGAATTTCGAAAGCTGAGCAAGTATTTTTTGCTTTTTTTTATCTAAATTGACGATTCGGCAGAACGAGCACAAAAAAGCACATTGTCATCTACAAATGAAATCGCTTTCGTGAAAAAATAAAAGTGATTATTGGATGATATGCCTTATAATATAAACAAGAAAAAAGGGGAGATGTCCATGAATGAAAACCGACTCATCTAAGCGAGCTATCGCCTTGCTATGCATGGTATCGTTGGTCGCAGCAATGGCTTCGGCCTGCAGCGGCACGGAAGCCAGTCATCCACCGTCGAATGGTCAGGCATCTGCTGCTCCGGTGACGCTCTCGCTCATACAACCGGATGGAGGCCGCGTTTGGAAAGATGACAACCCGGTTACGAAAATGATCGAGAAGAGAACTAACGTGAAGTTAAGTGTGAATATGCTGCCGAATAACGACTTCAATAGCAAGTACAACGCGCTTGCTGCATCGGGCGAGATTCCGGATATGAGCAGGCTGGGATCGTTTGACTATCAGAAATTCGTGGATCAAGGTTTGTTTCTGGATGTGACCCCCTATCTGGATCAATTCGCTCCTAATCTGAAGAAGAATTTGAAGCCCGAGTTATGGGAGTTGACGAAGTACAATGGGAAACAGTATGTGATCCCTTACGAGAATGCGGCAGGAAAGGAAGTTCCCGTCATTCGCAAGGATTGGTTGGACGTGCTGAATATGAAGATGCCGACGAATCTGGACGAATTTGAGCAGATAATGAAAGCGTTTACTTACAGGGACCCAGATAGAAACGGTAAGGATGATACGTATGGTATCGGGACAGTTAACACTTATGCGGAGAGCTTCATGCCGATTTTTGGAGCCTTTGGTATTTCCCCGGGAATGTTTGCGAACAGTGCTCCGATGAACAGTTATCTAAAGGATAACAAGATTTATCCCGTTGCGATTTCTTCGGAGTACAAGGCTGCACTGAGTTATATCAAAAACCTGTGGGACGCCAAGGTGATTGATCCAGAGATTTTCACAATTAAGTCGGATCAAGCGACGCAGAAGGCGGCGCAAGGGAGAATTGGTTACTTCAACGCCTGGTGGTCCTTCGCGCCGCAAACGCTGGGTCAACAGCTTAAAATGAAGGAAATTGTTCCGAATGCGGACTGGGAGCCCGTCTTTCCGGGGATTAAAGGACCTGAAGGGAAAAGCGGCATGCTGTCTTTTGGCAACCTAGGCGCTGTCGTTGCGATTTCGTCGAAGACGAAAAATGTGGAAGCGATTCTTCGTTTCCTCGATTATTTATCCACGGACGAGGGCTGGGAGCTTAGTCACTATGGGATCAAGGGCGAGCATTATAGCGATATGAACTCGGGGCGGACACCGGTAGGGCAGAAGGCGTTCGATGAGAAATGGCTGGACCCGCTGAGCCAAATCGTCTCGAGACAGGAACTCGGAGAAAAAGTTAGTGCCTCCTCCAAAGATCCCGTGCAGCTCGAAAATAACCGCTTTATCGAAAAGGCAGCTAAGTACAACTTGTACAAGGACGTTTTTTATGGCATGCCACTGACAGATGAACAAAAATCGTATGGTCCCGATGTAGCGAAATACGAGGAAGAGATGTTTATCAAATTCGTTACAGGCAAGGAACCACTGTCCAAGTGGGACGAATATGTCGCTACGTGGAAGAGGAAAGGCGGCGAAGATTTGCTCAACTCCAAAATTAAAACATATAACACGTTGAAATCGGGCAAAGTGAGTCCCGGTATTTAGGGGGACAGCAAATATGAAAGAAAAAAAAGAAAAGCGCTTTTTGAAGAGCAGTTTATTTGAATACTTTAACTATTTTCTAGCGCTTTCCTTACTGGTTGCAGCGATCTCAGGGGGGGCGCTGTATTATTCATCTTCGACTTTACTCTGGCGAGATGCCATCCAGAACAGCAGTAATACGCTGAATTTGATCAAGAATGGGCAAGAAATCGTACTGGCTGAGGTCGATAAGGCCATGGAAGCGGTATTCTTGGATTCCTCATTTCTCCATTTTATGGATTATTACGAACAGGCTGATATTTACATGCAGCTTCAGCTAAGGCAGCGGCTTGAGAATGTCGTGCTATCCAGCGACTATATACACTCGGTATCCATCTACTATACCAGCTCGCAGATGATCTTGTCCTCGCTTCAGGGGGCGTTACCGCTTAGCAGCTTTCAAGATCGGGATTTTATTCGCTCCATGGTCGAACGAACGTCGAACAAATCGACAGTCCGCACCAGATTTCTTCCGGAAATATCCTCAGCAAAGGAAGAGTCTGTGATCTCGATCGTCAAGACGCTGCCGGTGATTCAAACCGGTACGCCGTCTGCTTATGTGGTTATCAATATCAAGGGCAATTATTTGGCGCAAATTATGCAGTCCCTAAGTACGAATCCGGATGTTCAATTGGTTGTTACTGACCAAGAAGGACATATTCTTTCGCAGAAAGCTCCGGAGGAGGAGACCTCCGATTTTGGCGATTTTGTTAGCGGTCTGGACATTTCACAATTCAGTGAAACATCCGGAAGTTTGTTTACCAAGGTGCACGGCGTAGACTCGCTGGTTTGCTATGTGACTTCCGGAACGAGCGGTTGGGTGTACACCTATATGATTCCAAAGTCCGTGGTAACGCACAGCCTGCACTTGTGGAGCCGGCTAACGGTTGCCATCTGCCTGATGGCTGTTGTTCTCAGCTTGATTGGCTCGCTGCTGCTGTCGCGAAGAATTGTTAACCCGATGCACCGATTGTTGAATATGATGCGTGGCATTGACCAGAAATCCTACGATAGTAAATCGGAGCATGCCAAGGAAATTGTACAGATTGAACGCAGTGTAAGCCGTTTGATGGATCAGAACAGGGATTTGACTACACTGCTTATGGATTATGAAATCCAGAGCCGGAACAAGTTTTTGCAGCGGTTGGTATGCGGTGACGAACAGATATCGCCTCATACTATGGAACGTCTAACTTATTATGGCTTGAGCTTGCCCGAAACAGGCTCTTTCGTCGTCTTGATTGTATCTATGGATGAGTACAGCAAGTTTACCCAGAACATGCATGAATCCGAACGGAATACATGGCTTCTGCAATTGTCTGAGAGACTTCAGGAGGAAGCTTTTAGTAAGATGGGCTATCAAGGCTATCTCGTGGAAGCAGAACCGAACGAAATGGTGATGGTGCTTTATTTGGCCGAAGAGCCAATTGATTCGGAGATGCTGCCCGAAAGTCTGCGCTCTTGGCTCCGTCAGCTTCTGACGCTGCTAGGCCAGGTACCGACGATGACGTTCACAATTGGCGTCAGCACGCTGCACACGAGTATTGAGGAGCTTAGCGAATGCTATCAGGAAGCGGGCTCAGCGCTTAGACAAAAGCTCGTATACGGAGGCAATACGGTCATTTATTATGAGGCCGTCCGACCGGAAGCTGGCATTGTCATGTACCCGCTTGGTCTGGAGAAGCAAATACTGACGCATTTCAAAACAGGAAACCGCGAAGGACTTATCTCTGGGTTGCAAGAATTCGAAGCGCATCTGATTGCACATCACGCAAGGCAAATTGAGGTGGTCAGGCATTACTTCCTGCAGTTATTTTCCTCGTCGCTGCGCTGCGTTTACGAAATCGACGCCAATCTAGGCTTTCAGCCGGTCATACAGCAATTGAGACATACCGATCTGCTAGAGATGGAAACGATGCAGAGTATGGTCAGCTACATGCAGGTGCTATATGAGCTTGTGCTCGATCAGCTGGAGCAGAAGCGCTCTATGAAAAATCAGGAGTTGGCGGTCGCCATTACGGCTTACATTGATACGCACCTTGCGGATGACTTGACCATCGAACGATTGAGCGAAATTTTTGCTATCAGTACTTCGCATATGCGTAAAATTTATAAAGATGAAACCGGCATGACGATTAAAGACAGAGTGTCGGAGCGAAGGATCGCGGCTGCGAGGATGCTTCTGGGCGATCAACGTCTGAAAATCCAGGAGATTGCGGATCAAGTAGGTTATTTGACAGTCCAATCGTTTACGAAGGCGTTTAAAATGGAGACCGGAAGGACGCCAGGGGAGTACCGTGCAGAGTTGTTGCGTGTCCATGGGTAATGGGGAGCATGGTGAAAACATGAGAAAGGCGGTGTCGGGATGATGATCCCGAGCACCGCCTTTTCAACTCCCCGCTTAAGCCGATTCTTCCGCGGAAGCTTCAGCCGTTTCTGCGGCTTCTTCCGCCCCCGCCGCCTCTTCCTTGGCTTCTTCCACAGCGCCTGCCTCTTCACTTGCCGCAGCAGTTTCCGTTTCAGTCGCTTGTCCGTCTTGAAGCTGCTTCAGAGCTTCCAAGCGGCTGCTTAGGCTTTTCACTCTTTCGTCTATGCCTTTGCTGCTGCCAGCCAGCTGCTGAGCATGATTCAGCAGGGCTTGTACGCGTTTTATTTCATTAGCTGCCATCGGTCGACGTCCCCCTACAAAGTTGGATGAATGGTATCTAGCACGAATCTGTGATGTTCTAATGAAAGTGTATACGTTTCTATGAAATTCTACAAGGGAGAAATCATGGGGCTGAATCATAGCTCTGCCCTAATGGCTGGATCGATGACACTTGACCACTTCGACAAGTTCATCCAATTTATGACAAAGAAAGCGGTTGCAAGCGAATGAATACCGAGGTAAGATACTACTAACAACGGGTAAACGCTTACAAGAATTAAACCGGTTTAATACATCCGGTTTGAAGTATTGGAGCAGGGGGGGATCCCAGACATCGTTAGGATGTAGCTCAGCTTATATTAAACCGGTTTAAACGGTTCGGTTCATCCTTTACCACCAAGGCGATGGACGCCTCTGCCTCTTTATTAAACCGGTTTAATGCCATGCTGCCTTGGGGTGAAGCAAGGCCATTCAGATGAATACCAATTCTAACACGTTGGAGGGGACTGGCTTGAAAAGAAACAGGGTGTTAACGGCCATGATGTTGTTGATTTCTGCAGTTGTTTTTACGGCATGTGAGGACAGTGCAAGTAGCCCATCACCGAGCGCAAGTGCACCAGGGAAAGAGAGCGCAAGTCCAACCGCAGCAGCGCCTAGCCAGATTGCAGGTTATAAGGAAGCCCCTATGCTCGCTAAGCTTGTCAGCGCAGGCTCGTTGAAGCCTGTAACGGATCGGATGCCCGACAAGGACGACATTATGGTGGAAAGAGTAACGGATCAAATCGGCCAATACGGCGGCGATTGGAAAATGCCGTGGGGCGGTCCTAACGATCGTTGGGCGGTTGGCCAGCCGACGGAAGAGGCGCTTTTCCGTTTCAACAAAGATGGAAGCGGGGTCGAGCCTAACGTGGCCAAAAGCTACGAAGTGAACAAGGACTCAACGGAGTTCACGATTCACTTGCGCAAAGGCATGAAGTGGTCGGATGGTGTGCCTTTTACAGCGGACGATGTCATTTTCTATTGGGAGCATATGCTTACGAAAGAAACGTTCGGCAAAAAGATCTATGATGCTTATTATTCGGTCGATCCGGTAACCGGCGAAAAGGCGTTGGCCAAGGTGACGAAGGTCGATGATTACACCTTTAAAGTTACGCATAAATACCCAAGCGTACAGTTCCTGGAGCGTGTCGCTATCGATAATAAATGGTTCTTTGCGCCCGCCCACTTCCAGAAGACGATTTTGCCTGAGTTTGTAGGGGAAGACAAGGCGCTGGAAATTGCCAAACAATGGGGCTTTGCGGATGTCAAATCGTTCCTCGTCGCAACGGGTTATTACTACTGGATCAACCCGCAAATCCCGACCTTGCGAGCGTGGGTAGCGAAGAACGATCCGAACAGCGACCAATTCATCATGGAGCGCAATCCCTATTACTGGAAAGTGGACAGCGAAGGCAATCAACTGCCTTATATGGACCGCATTGTCGCTACGAAGGTTCAGGATCCGGCACAGCGGGTGCTTGGCGCATTAGCGGGCAATTATAATCTGCTTGATTTTGATTTTAAAGATTTCACGGTCCTGAAGGAAAATGAGAAAAAAGCAGGCTTCAGCGTGTTGTCCTGGTCGACGCCAACCTGGTCAAGCGCAGGTCTTCAATTTAACCAGACCATTGAAGATCCGAATTTGCGTAAGCTTTTCCAGGACATTCGCTTCAGGGAAGCTGTTTCCGTTGCAGTTGACCGCAAGGAAGTCTCGGAGATTGTAACGAACGGCTTGGGGGCGCCGCAGCAGGCTTCGGTTCCGGAAGGCTTGGTAGGGTATCAAAAAGGTTGGGCCGAACAGTGGAGCCAATTCGACCAAGCACGCGCCAATAAGCTTCTTGATGAGATCGGGCTTACCAAGCGGGATAAGAACAATTTCCGTATGAACGCGGACGGCTCCGATCTCACGATTACGATTATTGAACCGAATACAAACAGCGCCTCTTTCTTGGAATTAGTCAAAAAGTATTACGAGCAAGTTGGCCTTAAAGTAGATATTAAGGTTGTGGACACAGGTACGCATAACGATCTCAAATATGCCAATAAAATTCCGGTTACGACTGAAAATATTTCACTTGTCAATGTAGCCTTCAGACCCGATACGCTGGTGCCTTTGCGTGTATTGACGCCTTGGCTGGGGAATTACGGTTTGTATACATCCTCGAACGGTAAAGAGGGGGTTAAACCGGAAGGTGACGTGGCGCAAATTCTGGATGACTGGAACAAAGTCAAATCTTCGACGACGAAGGAAGACATTTTGAAGTGGAGCAATGAAATTATTAAGCTGCATCAGAAAAATCAATGGCTGATCGGCTATGCGGGTCCTACGCCTAAATTGATTGTTGCGTCGAACAAGATGGGCAATGTGCCTAAAACGTTAGTCTTTGCCGACGAATTCCGCAGCATCGGTCATGGGCATCCGGCTCAATTCTTCATTAAGCAGTAGTTCGTTCTGTCACCGCATAATGGGGAGCGAGGGTTCCCCATTATGCGATTCCAAGGCGTCACTGAAATAACCGGAGAGGATCGGATAGAGATGCTTCAATACATTTTAAGGCGAATTATTTTGGTGATCCCGGTCGTTATTTTTATATCCATCATTGTGTTCTATATTATTCAGCTTCCGCCCGGCGACTACGTATCCTCTTATGCTGCCAAAATGTCTGCGGCGGGCGAGGTCATGACGCAGCAAGATATCGATCTCATGCGGGCCAGCTTGAAGCTGGACCAGCCCTGGTTCATTCAATATTTGGAATGGATGAAGAACATCGTGCTCCACTTTAATTTCGGGTACTCGTTCAGCTACCAAAAGCCTGTGCTCTCTGTCATTTCGCAATATATGGCGTTAACGCTGATTGTCTCGCTGGCGACGATGATTTTTACCTACGGCGTTGCGATTCCGATCGGCATTTACTGTGCCGTTAAGCAATACTCCATTGGCGATTATATTTTCTCCGCTTTCGGGTTTCTGGGGATGGCTACGCCGCATTTCTTAATGGCGATAATTCTCATGTATCTCTCCTATGTGTACTTTGGAGATCCGCTGTTGGGCCTATTTTCAAGCGAGTATGCCAATGCCGCCTGGTCCGCAGGCAAAATGCTTGATTTGCTGAAGCATATGATCATCCCTGTGATCGTCATCGGGCTAGCGAATACGGCTGAGTTGATTCGTGTGATGAGAGGCCAGATGCTGGACGAATTAAACAAGCCGAATGTGGTCACAGCAAGATCGAAAGGGTTATCGGAGGGCAAAATACTGCTGAAATACCCGACACGCGCGGCGCTGAATCCCATCGTGAGTACGATCGGGTGGTCGTTGACTTCGATTTTTACAGGCTCGACCATTACGGCGATTGTGTTGAATTTGCCGATTCAAGGACCAGTCATGTACAACGCCCTGTTGGCTCAGGATATGTACCTTGCGGGAACGTGGTTATTATTCATGGCCGTGTTAACAGTTGTAGGAACACTGATTTCCGATATCCTGCTCGCATGGCTTGATCCCAAAATTCGCACGGCGTTCAGAGGTGCGTGACCTATGAAACCTATTGCACAAATTGGAAAACAACTTTCGACCGCCGTCAAGCGCCCCAAAAACAACGAAGTGTATTACAGCTCGCAGTGGCGCCTCATCTATCAAAGGTTGAAAAAACATAAATTAGCTCGTATCAGTTTAATCATTTTGGCTTGCTTCTATCTCGTCGCTATCTTCGCCCAGTTTATCGCTCCCTACGGCTTGCAAAGCTATGACAGCAAATACGTTAATGCGCCGCCCACAAAGTTAAGCTTCAAGGATGCCGAAGGGAACTTTCATCTTAGACCGTATGTGAATGAACTGAAATCGGGCAGAGATCCGGTTACGCTTCGTAAAGTGTTCGTGCAGGACGAGAAGCTGCGCCATCCGGTGCGATTCCTGGTAAAAGGTGAGACTTATAAATTTCTCGGTCTGTTCTCAACGAGCATTCACCTTTTCGGAGTCGATGAGCCTGGTCGGTTATTTCTATTCGGCACAGACGGCATGGGCAGAGATTTATTGTCGCGCGTCGTCCTCGGCAGCCAAATCTCTCTGAGCATCCCCCTGATCGGGGTGTCCATCAGCTTTGTGCTGGGGTTGTTTATCGGCGGTGTATCCGGCTACTTTGGCGGCTGGCTTGACTCGGTGATTCAGCGCATTATCGAAATCATTCGTTCCTTTCCGACGCTTCCGTTATGGATGGCGCTATCGGCTGCAATTCCGGCGCGTGTTCCCGTTGTCACGATGTATCTGTATATCGTCATTATTTTTGCCTTTATCGGCTGGACCGATTTAGCCAGGGTAGCGAGAGGCAAGTTCATTTCGTTAAAAAATGAAGAATACGTGCTCGCAGCTAAAATCGCCGGCGTCAGCGACGCCAAAATCATTATCAAGCATCTGCTGCCCGGCTTTATCTCCTACTTGGTTGTGGCGACGACACTTGCCATCCCCGGCATGATTCTTGGCGAGACGGCGATGAGCTTTCTAGGACTCGGCATTCGCTCGCCGGCGACAAGCTGGGGCGTACTGCTGCAGGAAGCGCAGCAAATTGAGAATATCGCTTTGTATCCCTGGAAGCTGATTCCGCTCGGTTTTGTCATTATCGCCGTGTTAACGTTTAACTTTCTAGGCGACGGTCTGCGGGATGCGGCCGATCCATATAAGAAATAAACTACAGTAAGGCGGGGACGTCCATGACCTTAAGAGCTGCTGTCGATTTACAAGCTGAGCAGCCTCTGCTGTCTGTTCAGGATTTGAAGATTCGCATTCAGATGGATAATGGGGAAATGAAAGCCGTTGACGGGGTTGATTTTGAGATCAAAAAAGGCAAGACACTGGGGCTCGTCGGCGAATCCGGCTGTGGAAAAAGCTTAACGAGCAGAGCCATCATCAGCATTAATCCCAAAGAGTGCGAGACCTCCGGGAAAATTGTGTATCATTCCGCTTCGGAGAAGTCGCTGAATCAGTTGGACCTGCTGTCGCTGCATCCGCGCAGCAAGCAAATACGAACGATTCGCGGTCGGAAAATTGCGATGATTTTTCAGGAGCCGATGACGGCCTTTTCCCCCATGTATACGATCGGGAATCAGATTATGGAATCCATCCTGATCCATCGGACGAAGAATAAGAAAGAAGCCAAGAAAATCGCCTTAGAAATGCTCGGAAAAGTCGGGATTTCCGATCAGGAGAAGCGATTTCATCAATATCCGCATGAATTTTCCGGAGGCATGCGCCAGCGCGCCATGATTTCCATGGCCTTATCGTGCAATCCGGAGCTGCTGATCGCCGATGAGCCGACGACTGCGCTGGATGTTACGATACAAGCCCAGGTGATGGAGCTCATGAAGGGGCTGCAAAAGGAGCTTGGCATGGCGATCCTGCTGGTCACGCACGATCTGGGCATCATCGCGGAGATGTGTGATGAAGTGGCGGTGATGTACTTGGGAAAAATCGTAGAGCAATCAACGGTGAGTGAAATTTTCAACAATCCCAAACATCCGTACACCAAAGGATTGCTGAGCTCGATGCCGCGATTGGCCGGGAATCGCCATACCCGACTGGAATCGATCGAGGGTACTGTTCCGATGGCGATTGATATGCCTCCGATGTGCGGCTTTTACGAACGGTGCAAAGACAGAATGGAAGGCGTATGCAATGCAAGTGCCGTCCCGAAAACCCGGATATCCGATAACCATATGGTCAGATGTTTTCTTTACAAGGAAGAAGGTGAGGAGAAAACAGATGTCTAAACCGATATTAAAAGTTCATCAATTAACGAAGCATTATGAAGTGAAAGCCACAAATAAACTATTCAGCAAGCCGACTTCTGTGCGCGTGTTAAGTGACGTTTCCTTTGAGCTGATGGAAGGCGAGACGCTCAGCATTGTCGGTGAATCGGGCTGCGGCAAAACGACGCTCGGCCGATGCATCGTGCGGGGCATGGACGCCACCTCGGGACAAGTGATGTATCATACGGAAAACGAGGAAGAGATTGATTTTCTAGGGCTGCGCGGCAAAGCGTTTAAAAAATACAGAAAAAACATTCAAATGATTTTTCAAGACCCGTACTCCTCGCTTAGCCCGCGCATGAGTGTATATGATATTATTTCCGAGCCGCTGCTCGCCAATTTTAAGCTGTCGAAGGCGGAGCTGGACGAAAAAGTAACCTTGATCGCGGAAAAAACCGGATTGAATGTCAGCTACCTTAAGCGGTATCCGCATGCTTTCTCCGGCGGGCAGCGGCAGCGGATTGCGATTGCGCGGGCGCTGATTTCCCAGCCTAGGCTGATCGTCTGCGATGAAGCGGTGTCTGCGCTGGACGTATCGATTAAAGCGCAAATTATTAATTTGCTGAAGGATCTGCAGAAGCAATTCCAGATTACGTATATCTTCATCTCGCACGATCTATCTATTGTGCAAAATATTTCCGATCGCGTGGCGGTCATGCACTTGGGGAGAATCGTTGAGCTAGCGCCTGTCGACGCGCTGTTCGACGCGCCCAAGCATCCGTATACAGAGGCGCTGTTGTCTGCGGTGCCTGAGCCTGATCCGGATTATAAGAAGGAACGTATCATCCTCGAAGGCGAAGTGCCCAACCCGGCGAATCCGCCGAGCGGATGCCATTTTCATCCCAGATGCCGGTACAAAACGGACAGGTGTGTGCAGCAAGCGCCGGAGCTGCAGGACATCGGCAGCAAACATTATGTAGCGTGTCATTATGCAGAACAATTAAACTTAAGAGGTGTCGTTCATGGCGAGGCAGCTAACCAATGATTCGAAAGCGATCGATCCGAATGCCAAGAAGCTGATTGTATTTCTGGATTGCGGAGATACCATCATAGATGAAGGTACGGAAATTAGAGATGACCAGGATGTCGTGATTAAAGCGGACCTGATTCCAGGGGCGGACACCATGGTCAGGACGCTTGCTGAGCGGGGGTACACCTTGGCCTTGGTGGCCGATGGCCGGGCGCAATCGTTCAAAAACATGTTGACCGACCATGGCTTGTATGATTATTTTACAACAATGATATATTCCGAGACGATTAAAGCCGCCAAACCGAGTCCGCGCATGTTTAAGGCCGCGCTCGGGGCATTGGAACTGACAGAGCAGGATTGCTCCCGCATTGTGATGGTAGGCAACAATTTGAGCCGCGATGTGAAAGGGGCGAATCAGATGGGGATCACGAGTATTTTCCTGAGCTGGACGCCGAGATATCCGAAGGTGCACGGGGATGAAAGCGAAATTCCGAAGTATACCATTCACAATCCGGTTGAATTGATCGATTTGGTAGAGAGGCTTAATGAACAATTAGCATAAGGGATATTGGAATGAAGGGATGTTTATCCGAACATGGCAAAAATTGATGATGTTGCAAGACTGGCGAAGGTTTCCAAGGGAACGGTTTCCAACGTATTCAGCCAAAAAAGGCCGACAAGCGATGAAGTTCGAGAGCGTGTGCTGCGCGTTTCCAGACAGTTGAATTACGTCCCGAATCATACGGCGCGAAGCTTGGTCACGAAGAAAACGATGGCGATTGGACTCACCATTCCGCATGGCAGCTTCTTTTTTAGCCTGTTCCATACTCAGTTCATTAATGGGGTTATTTTGGAAGCCTCGTATTATGGATACAGGGTATTGCTGGACATCATCCCTGAGCAGCAGGTGCAAACACCGTTTTTAACGAGTTATCCGATTGACGGTGCGGTCGTCATGAGTCCAACCACGAATGACGAGCGAATTGCGCTGATGCATGCGGGGCAGATTCCTTTCGTCACCGTCGGAAAGGTGATGAATGAGGAGATTGCCCATTTTACGAGCGTGGATAACGATAATCCCCAGATCATGCGCAGCATCTGCGAATATTTAATCGACAAAGGGCATACCGCTATCATGTTTCTTAACGCGAATGCGTTGATGACCGTGTCGCTCGACCGGAAAGCCAGCTTTATCCAAACGCTGGAGAAGCACGGATTGCCGGTGGAAGCGCATATGCTTCATCATAAACCGGCCCTGAATTCAAGCGAATACCTCGATTATGGCTATGCAGAGACCATCCGTGTTCTCGGCACCGAGCGGAGGAAGGTAACCGCCATTATCGCCGATGACGATCGTACGGCTTTCAGCACGCTCAAGGCGCTCAAGGATTTGAATCTCAACGTGCCGGGAGATGTCTCGCTATTTGTCATATGCGGCGATCTCTCGATGATGGTGCAATCGGATCCTTCCTTGACGAGCATGGATTTGCAGCCATCGGAATTAGGCGCGCAATCGGTCCGATTGTTGATGAACCAACTGGGCGTGCTGCAAGGAGAGTTCCCTGAGCATGTGATCGTTGAAAGCAAGATCATTGAACGTAACTCCGTGTCGACGATCAGTTCGTGAATCGGCGCATAATTGGGAGCGTGGACGGGATGAATCGCAGAGAATGGAAAGCAGGCATCATCGGCTTAGGCGGAATTGGCGACTACCATATGAATCACTTGGCGAAAGTCGAGAACGTACAGATTGCAGCCATCTGTGATGTCAATACGAAGGCGGTTGAACAGGTTGGGGATCGTCTGCATGTGCCGGCTGAAAAGCGGTACAGCGAATTTACGGCGATTATCGCGGACCCTGACATTGATTTTCTCATCTCTGGTGTCTCCAATCAGTTTCATGCGGATATTTTGAAAACGGCGATTGCCTGCGGCAAGCCGATCTTTTCGGAGAAGCCTTTTACCCGAACGATGGAAGAGGCGGATGAATTAGCGAATTTATATGAGCACAATCCGATTCCTTGCATGATCGGCTTTTCTTACCGGTATCGGCCATGCTTCCAATATGTGAAGCAGCTCGTCGCCGAAGGGACGCTGGGCCGTATTCGGCATATCGCGGCGCACTATTTGCAAGAAGAAAATGCGCCGATGTTCAACAAGCCGTACACGTGGCGTTTCAGTCAAGCGATGGCGGGGTCCGGCATTTTGGCGGATATCGGATCGCATATGGTGGATGCGGCGCGCTTTTTTGTAGGCGAGTTTGTTCAGGTGTCGGGGCTTATGAGCACGTTCATCGATCGGCGCCCGGATGCGCGAACGGGTGAGCTGCGGGAAGTCGATGTAGACGACTTTACCAGCTTTCAATGCATCCTCGAAGGCGGCGTGATGGGATCATTCTATACCCATAAAAATGCGATCGGCACGGGCAATCAATTCAACGTCACCTTGTTCGGCGATCTGGGCACCGTCCGTATTGCCGTCGAACGGCCGAATGAAGTGCATCTGACGCTGCGAGCCGGGGTCAATCACCAATTGACCGAGACGTGCATTCATTTGGATGGGAAACAGTTTAAGGGGATGCTGCAGGATTTTGTAGATTACTTGGAACAGAAGGGTACGACGACGGTCCCCACGCTGATCGACGGCTATCGGAACCAGCAGGTGCTGCAAGCGATCATCGACTCGGCGAAAGACGGCAAGTCGAGAACACTGCATACAGATCTCACCCAGAAGGAGGGGCTTGTGTGATTCGAGTGACGATATGGAATGAATTTCTGCAAGAGCTGCGCAAAGAGGAAGTGGCCCGCATTTATCCGGCTGGCATGCACGGTGCGATAGCGGATGGAATCCGTCAGGAGGGCTTGGAGATTACTTGCGCGACCTTTCAAGAGCCTGAGCATGGCTTGACGCAAGAAAGGCTCGATCAGACGGATGTTCTGATTTACTGGGGGCATGTGGAGCATAAGGGGTTCCAGGATCATGTCGTGGACCGTATTTGCAAACGTGTGCATGAAGGCATGGGCCTCATCGTGCTGCACTCCGGTCACCACTCCAAGCTATTCCGGAAATTGATGGGCACCTCCTGTGACCTGCTGTGGCGGGAAGCGGATGAGAAAGAGCGGCTGTGGGTGGTGGACCCGTCCCATCCCATCGTCGAGGGAGTTGGACCCTACATTGATCTGGCCGAGGAAGAGATGTACGGTGAGCATTTTGACATCCCGACACCAGAGGAATTAATTCTCGTCAGCTGGTTCCAGGGAGGCGAGGTGTTCCGAAGCGGCTGCACGTACCGTCGCGGCCAAGGAAAAATTTTCTATTTCCGTCCTGGCCATGAAACCTACCCGACCTACCACAATAAGGACGTTCAACGCGTCATCGCGAATGCCGTGAAGTGGACGGCTCCGACCCAAAGAGCGAAAACCTTTTATGGTCATCATACGCCGCTGGAGGAAATTAGAAAGTAAGCTCAGCCTACTTAATTGTTGAAGGGAAGTGACCCCGCTCGATGACGGCATCCGCAAGTGTGTGGACGATTAGTCACGGCGAGCTGTTTCTGCGGCTCGTATTAGCCGTTCTTATGGGGGGTGCGGTTGGCATTGAACGGGAATGGCATAACCATGCCGCGGGTTTCCGGACGCATATTCTCGTCTGTCTGGGGTCTACGACCATCATGCTGCTCTCGATTTACGGGTTCTCCCAATTCGTGAATGAAACGAATGTTCGGATCGATCCGGCGCGCATCGCGGCGCAGGTGGTGAGCGGGATCGGTTTCATTGGAGCGGGCGCTATTCTAAGAAACGGCTCGGTGATCAGCGGATTAACGACGGCCGCATCCATCTGGGTCGTGGCGGCCATAGGACTGTGCATAGGCGCTGGCTTTGAATATGCGGCTTATTGCTGTACAGCGCTGCTATTAGTCAGCCTGCTCGTGCTTAATAAATGGGAGAAATATGTGATGCGCAACCGCCGCAATCAGGAGCTTACGATTCAGGCGCGGAATACCCCGAGCGCGTTGGGGCAAATCGTGACGACGCTTGTTGAAGAAGGGCTTCAAATTGTCAAAGTGAAGACGGTCCACGACAGCGCAAACACAAAACGGGATGCCGAAGACGCGTCGTTTCTCCATATGCATTTTGTTCTTGCGGTTCCTCATCCAACCAAGCTCATGATGGCCTTGGAAAGAATTCGTGCGCTAGAGTTTGTGCTGGGAATCGAATCCCAAGTGCGATCCTTGGACATCGGGGACCGCGCCATTCATCCTGTGCAGGAAGCGAGGGGAAAAGCATGAAGCCGTTCCCGTTAATTACGGCACATACCGGCTGTATGGGGACGCCTGCGAACAGCCGGCTGTCCATCGAAACTGCCTTCCGCAGCGGAGCGGACATTGTGGAAGACGACATCCGCGTTACGGCTGACGGTGTCTTAGTTCTCGCACATGATGATCGCGTAGCTGCAGTGGAGGGAACGGCATACAGCATTGCGCAGACGAGGTATGCGGACATCGAGACGAGTGTGTTCAAGGCGCCTGACGGGAAATCTAACGAAGCGATGCGTCTCTTACCGTTAGCGTCCGTTCTGCCGCTTTTGCAGGCTTCAGGCGCAAGGATGAATCTGGACCTGAAATCGGATGCCTGCATCGAACCCGTCTCCCGTATGGTTGATGAGCATGACTTATACGATAAAGTTCTGCTCAGCGGATGCGAGGCCAGCCGCGCTCGTCTCGTTCAGCGCTCGAATCCGCGCCTCCGCAAGCTGTTGAACGTCGATCCGGCATTATTTCAAGCAAACGCTTATGGGGATGCCGCGCATTGGAGCTGTGAGGATGCGAGGAGCGCCAATTGTTTTGGGATTAATGTGAATTATCGTCTGGTTCAACCCGATCTTCTCGAAATTGCGGCACAACATCAGCTGGACGTCTATGTATGGACCGTGGATGAGCAAGAAGCGATGAAGCCGTTTGTTGAAATGGGCGTGCAGTCGATTACGTCTCGGAATGTCCAGGCGTTGATAGCACTTAAGCAGCTGAAAATGGGCGATCATTTGAACGACAGCGGAGGCGTATGACGTGAAACAGTTGGAGAAAATTTATATTGTTTTTAAAACTCATGTAGATCTGGGCTTTACGGATTTGGCCAGCCATGTTGTCACGCAGTACAAAGAGCAGATGATGGATGAAGTGGCGTCGGTGTGTGAAGAAACGAAAGCGGACGGGCCTGACCATCATTATGTCTGGACGCTTCCCGCCTGGATGCTGAGTGTGTGCTTGGACACCAAGGATGCGAAAAGGAAAGCGAGGATCGAGGCGCTCATTCGTAACGGCCAGCTGCGGTGGCATGGGCTTCCTTTTACGACACATACGGAGTTTTGCGGGACAGAGGAATATATCCGGGGGCTCTATTACTCGGAGAACCTGCGCCAACAATACGGACATACGGCAATCTCCGCGAAAATGACAGACGTCCCCGGCCACACTTGGATGCTGCCCACCCTGCTGAAACAGGCAGGGATTGAATTTTTGCATCTTGGTGTTAACGCATGCTCGGCGCCTGTTGATGTCCCTCGATTGTTTCAATGGGAAGGACCCGATGGCAGCAGGGTGCTGACCTACTATTCCAAAGGAGCGTACGGCACGGACCTGACGCCTCCCGACGACTGGCCCTATCCGATCTGGCTTGCACTGCTGCAAACGTCGGATAACGATGGGCCTCATGACGGCCATGCCGTGCGAGGCTTGTTAGCCGAAATCGCCAAGAAGTATCCTGATACCGTGGTGAAAATCGGAACCATGGATGATTTTGCACAGGATTTTATACGCAGGGATTTCCAGGATATCCCCGTGGTCCGCAAGGATTTGGCGGATACCTGGATTCATGGCATCGGCACCTATCCGGAGGAAGTAGCCCGTGTTCGCCGATTGCGCCCGGCGATTGCCAAGCTGGAGAGCTTATCGACGCTCGCAGCTGTGCAAGGTTTAGGCGATAAGTGCGACGCTGCGGTTATCGCGGATGCCTATGAGCATACCTTATTGTTTGGCGAGCATACCTGGGGGATCGACATCAAGTCGAACTTGCTGCCCGGTCGCAATAGCATGCGCGCTTTCGGGAAAGAAGCCATGGCGAAGGACCGTGAGCGATTCCCGGACTCCTATGCGAAGACGGAAGCATCCTGGCTTGAGCAGAAAGCCTACGTCGATCGTGCCGAGGAAGCATTAAGCCGGCTTCGCCCTTTGACCGCGGAGGGCTCGGCAATTGTCGGCGTGTACAACCCGTCTGCTTGGGAACGCAGGACGGCGAAGGTATCGCTGGATGTTTATGGAAGCGGAACGCTGATAGACCGAGAGACGCAGGAAACGTATCGCGTGAATAGAGACGGCGAGGTCTGCCTCGACAGGATCGGTCCCATGCGTTACCGGACGTTTGTTTTTGAAGCGAATTCGGAAGCGGAAAAGGCAGGCGAAATGGCCGGGATCGCTTCGGGACATGCAGTTCTGGAGAATCAGACGATACGCATTGAGGTTAGTCAGGCAACCGGCGCGATTGTCAGCTTTTATGATAAGCGGAATCAGAAAGAATGGGCCGCGGGCGGAAGCTTCGGCCGGTACGAGTACGAGGTCTATGGGAAAGTAGAGATCCTGGATTTTGTCAAAGCGTACAGCTACGATTTAACCGATTGGTATGTCAATGATTTTGGCAAGCCCGGCTACCCGCGAATCGATCATCAAAGTTATGCCGTTCAGCTCAAGAAAGTGAGCATTTCGAATGGCGAGGGTTGGGGCGCGATTGAGATTCATTTCACGACCCCCGAGGAAAGCTGGGAGAGGTTCGGAAACGGGGAAGAAGTTCGTTTATCGATCCGTTTGGATGAGGGGCAGCCCTTTGCGGATCTGGGGGTTCATGTCCTTCGCAAAGCTTCTACCGCATATGCCGAGAGCGGGCATTTCACTTTTGCGTTGAACGCAGCCCATCCGAGCTATCGCTTCCAGAAGCTGGGCAGCGTTGTGAACCCCTTGGCAGACATCGAGAAAGGTGCAAATACACGTCTCCATTGCGCAAGTCACTGGGTCGATGTCCAGGATGGCCCTGTCGGACTGGCGATTATGCCCATGGATACGCCGTTGTTCTCCATCGGCGAAAAAGGGATCTACCAATACTCGAAGACGTATACACCGCAGCAGCCTGATTTGCATTTTAACTTGTTCAACAATCAATGGGGAACCAACTTCCCGCAGTGGCTCGGCGGAAGCTTTCACTACGCGTTCCGGCTTGCTCCGCATGCCGGGGATTGGAAGCAGGGGCGCGTGCAGCAGGCAGCGTTGGAGGCGTTCACACCGCTTCAAGCGACAGCCGCTTGGGACCCTGACAGCCCTTCCAGCTATAGCTTCCTTAAGGAAAGCGTAGAGGGGGTTCAGATCCTGGCCTTCAAAAAGGCCGAGAGAGACGATGCGTACGTGCTGCGATTGCAAAATCTGCACGACGTCCGCTCCACCGTGACGCTGTCATTCACGAAAACGATCGCATCAGCTGTCGTGTGCGACCTCGTGGAGCGAGACGTGCAGGCGGTTGCCGGCTTCAGCGGCGGCGATACGCTCACGGTGGCCATGCAGCCGTTTGGCATTGTAACGCTGAAGCTTTTCCTGGCGGCGCTGCCATAAGCTCGCGGGTACCTGTTACGAATAGCAAAGAGCTCATCTCCAGCCAGAGATGAGCTCTTTGCTATTCCAACGGCCGGCCCGCCGGCAACCCGTCCGGATCCGTCCCCTTCGTCTCGCGGCCGAAGAGGAGCACTGCCAGCGCGGCGACCACAATCGCCGCGAAAAAAATCCCGAACACGGCGGTAACCTTATACGCCCGCGCGACGAGAAAGCCGACCAGATACGGCCCCAGAATGCCGCCGATCCGGCCGAACGCCGCGGCGAACCCGGCGCCCGTGGAACGGATGGCCGTCGGGTACAGCTCGGGCGTGTACGCATACATGGCGCCCCAAGCGCCAAGGTTGAAGAAGGAGAGGCAGAGCCCGGCGGCGATCAGCGCGCCTTCGCTGACCGCGGAAGCGAACCACACTGCGCTCGCGGCGGTGAGCAGCAAGTAGGTGACGAGCACGAACTTGCGGCCATATTTTTCAATGAAGTAGGCCGCTGTAAAATAACCGGGCAGCTGCGCCAAGGTCATGATCAGCACGTAGGAGAAGCTCTTGACGAGGCTGAAGCCCTTGAGCACCATGACGGTCGGCAGCCACAGAAACATGCCGTAATACGAGAAAACGACGAAAAACCACAGCACCCACAAGGCCACTGTGGAGGATCGGTACGGCGCTGACCAGACGGCTGCGATACGCGAGCGGAACGGCAGCTTGCGCTCACCCTGAAATCGAGGGGAGTCCTGTATGGCGCGCCGGATATAGATCGCATAAATGGCCGGGATCGCTCCGATGAGAAAAGCCGCCCGCCACCCGTAGACGGGGATGACGAAGAAGGAAATCAGCGCTGCTGCGATCCAGCCCGCCGCCCAGAAGCTCTCGAGCAGCACGACGGCTGACCCGCGATCCCTGGCCGGGAAAGATTCCGACACCAGCGTGGACGCTACCGGCAGTTCGCCGCCGAGTCCGAAGCCGGTTACGAAGCGCAGCGCGCACAGCATGGCGAAGCCGGTCGCGAAGGCGGAAAGTCCGCTGGCGACGGAGAAAATGAGCAAGGTCGCCACCAGCACAGCGCGCCGCCCGAACCGATCGGCATACGCTCCCGCCAAGGCTGCGCCCACCGCCATGCCCGTCGAATTGATCGCGGCCAGGAAGCCGATCTGCTGCGGGCCCAGCTTCCATTCCGCGGCCAGCGCCGCCGCGACAAATGAGACGATGCCGACATCCATCGCATCGAACAGCCAGCTGAGCCCTGCGCTGAGCAGTAATTTTCGCTTTGCGGGTTCCCGCAGTAAAGTAGTCATTTGCATAAGTCCGCGCTCCTATCTACCGGCGTTTACCTCTATTTTCCACCGATTCAGCCTTTTCATGCATACACGTGTAAAACGTTTTCATCATAGCCGCTTCTCCACGTGCTTTTCCCTGTTTTCGCATCATATGAGTAAAGTGAAGTGCGAAACCGAACCATGGGGAGGTGCGTGGTAATGAGCAGGAGGGGCTGGGGTCAAAAGGTGAGAATGGGCGTCTTGTTCATTTGTTTGCTGACGTTGGCTTTCGGGGGATTGCCCCTGGAGCGATCGGCGTATGCCGCTGCGATATTCAGCGATAACTGGGAGGACGGCAATGCGACGGGTTGGACGGCTTCGAGCGGAAGCTGGTCGGTAGTGATCGACGGTACTTATGTGTACAAACAGTCCGGCACAGGCTCAACGGCTGAATCGCTCACGTACGCGGGGAATTCAAGCTGGGCGAATTACACCGTGTCGGCTGAAATGAAGCTGAACACGATGAACGCGACGGCGGCTTCCGGCGTTATTGGCCGTTATGCGGACGGCAATAACTATTATTTGCTGCGGCTGCACGCCACGAGCGGTCTTCAGCTGTACCGCAAAAGCGGAGGGACGTTTACGCTGCTCGGTTCTTCCCCTTATACGATGGACTTGAATACGTGGCATACGCTAAAGCTGGAGATGAACGGCTCTACGCTGAAGGGGTATGTGGATGATCTCGCAACAGCCAAGATTACGGTGACCGATGCGACGATCACGCAAGGGGCGGTCGGGCTGCGCACGTACGGGCAGAGCGCCAGCTTTGATTCATTGACGGTGGATGATGGAGCGGCAGTTGCGCCCATCGTGATGCTGAACGGCGACGCCAGTTACATGGAGTCCGGCACTTGGCTCAACAGCTCGCTGTCCGGTTATAATGGAAGCGCTACCAGATATTCGACGACGGGCGGCAGCACGGCCAAATGGAGTCAGTATGCCCCGGCAACCGGCAATTACAACGTGTACGTCTGGTATCCGACGAGCAACAACACGACAAACGCCCAATACATGATCAACTCGTTAGATGGTACGTGGACGAAAAGTGTGAATCAAACGCTGAACCCGAACGGCTGGAATCTCATCGCAACTGTCAGCGCCGCTTCAGGGACAGCGTTAACTGTGACGCTGAACGTCATCTCCGGCAATACGCGGGCCAATGCGGTCAAAGTTGAATACACCGCGAACAGCGCGGAGCCGCAGACGCCGCCAGGCGGGAACGGAGATACGACAACGGTGGCGGTTTTTGTGAATCAGAGCGGCTACGACCTCGATAAGCCGAAGCGGGCGACGGTGACGAACGTGGCGGACGGGACCCCTTTTTACGTGAAAAAGGTTTCGGACAACAGCACGGTGTTTACAGGCAGTGTGAGCGGGCAGATTGCGGATTTTTCAGCATGGAATCCAAGTAGTGTTGCAGAATACTACGTGCAGAGCGGCGGCCAAAACTCCTACCCGTTCGCGATTGGCAAGTACTGGATGCAGCGGGTGTCGATTGGGCCGGCACTGCGGTTCATGGACCAATCCCGGCAGGACACGTTCGATGTCGGCGGCAACACGGGGTATGGCTGGCGGGACAGCCATCAGTTTTCTTTTGAGCTGAATTCCCTCGTCCTGCAGTACATGGCGAACCCCAGCGCTTACGAACGGATGCCGTACGGAATTTCCAATCTGAGCACGACCGAGTACCCCGACCTTCGCGTGCAAAATGAACCCGACATCATCTGGCTTATGAAATTTGCCGCCGAGCGGTATTACGATCTGAAGGTCAATGAAGGCAAGGACTTGCATGCCTTGATTAAAGGGCAGCTGGCGTATTTCCTGTACATTTATCCGGAGATTAGCCAGTATGTGAGCGCCAGCTTTTATGCGCAAATTCGGGACTTTACTGTCGCGCAGTGGTCGAATCCGAACAGCAGTCTGCAGTGGTACGATGTCGGTGGTTCGAGCGACAACAATCTGTTTGCGACGCAGTCGGTCATCGGCACGATTAAAGGCCAGCAGCCGCCTGGCTACGCGATCGTTTCGAACTTGATGATGTACGAAGTGGCCAAAAGAGACGGACTCCCGAATGCGCAGGCGTTCTGGGATGCGGCGTATAACAACTGCGCGTGGCTTGTGAACAGTGTGAATTTGAATGATCCGGCCAACACCAAGGGGCAGCGCATGAGCGAGCATGTGACGATGGAGGCTTTGGCGTATTTTCAAGAGATGTACGGGGCGCAGGCGCCACCTGGACTCTCGGCCAAAATTGCCGGTTGGAGCGATCTGATGATCAAGCGATCCGCCAATCTGTGGGATCTGCGCAAATACGCCGATCCGCAGGACGGCACCGGCACGCTGGACCAGTGGACCGGCGGACTCAGCGCGTACAATGAGCCGGGCAGCCCGGCTGGCTTCCAAGCGTCCGCATACGCGGCGCGTCGGGTGCTGACGGACCCGGCTGTGAAGAGCAGGCTGCAGCAAATCGGCATCGCGCAGATCGATGATGTATTCGGCCGCAACCCGTTCGGGCGGCATTTCAGCTATGACGCGCCTACCGAGATTGCCGGGGTGGATAAGGGGTGGTTTACGTTTCTAAATGGCGGCTACGGGGATTTGATGAGTGTCCCCGGTGTGCTGGACGGCGCGCCGAAGGAGTCGGCGTATCCGTTCTCGCCGACCGCGGACTACGGCTACACCGAAGGCTGGGTCGCGTTCAACACCGCATGGAACGACTCCCTCGCTTACGCCGCCGCAGACGATCTGGAGCTGAAGGTGATGAACGCTTCCTTCAGCAGCGAAATAAGCGCCGCCGCCGCCGGCTCGGTCGTTGGCATTAAATTGAAAGCGCCGCTGAATTTCAATGAGGCGGCGGTGGAGACCGGCCAGGTCGTCGTCACGACGAGCGCCGGCGCGCGGAGCAAGGTCACGCTTAGCGAGGCTAGCGTGAACGATTATTATTTCACGGCCACGTTGACCGTGCCGAGCGGGGTGAGCTATCTCGATGTGTCGTACGGCATCGGGCTGTTTAAAAAGACGGTGCGAGTGACCGTCACGTAGGGTGCATCGTCAAGAACAAATTGGCGTACGATCTCATTGCTGGGATCGTACGCCAGTTGCTATTTTATGGCATCTGCAAGTTAGTTGACTTGCTGCTTGGCAGGAAGCGATGCGATTTTCAGATCCTTACACTTTATATTTACCTGGGGTAATGCCCTCGTATTTCTTAAAACTGCGTATTAACGCATTGCTGTTTAAATACCCGACTTTGACAGCCGCGTCGGAGATATTGAGCTTTTCTTCTTTTAATAATACTTTCGCTTTTTCCAGCCTTACCTTATTGATGTAATCCGGCAAGGTTTCTCCGGTTTGCTCTTTGAAGAGCTTGGACATATAGCTGGGGGTAATCCCCAGATGTTCTGCAATGATCGCAACATTCAAGGTAACTTCTCCATAGTGGCTGTTCACAAACTCCATAATACTCTTGCTCAATTCATAGGAACGATTACCGGTTTTGGCTTGTATGCGGTTACATACGGAGGATAACGTGTTAGTAATTTCCTCCTGCAAATCAGCTATGGTTTCACAGGTAAATAGTTTTTCCACCGGCTCGTCAGCAAATAGTTCTTTTACTGTTTTTACGACTGTACTTGCGAGGTCGAACATGAAATACCTTGTCATCTCTGCAGTGGGAGTGCCGTCAATAAAGTTGGAGTGAATGATGTCATCAAGTAATTGCTTACCCTTCTCAAACTCCCCGGATTTAATACAATTCACTAATTTTTGCTCTTTTTCAAGAGGATAGAAATAATCTCTGACAGTATGTTTCAGACTTTGGAAGCTGATGATCGTTCCGTTGCCGGCAATCAATTTGTATTCCAGGGCTTCTACTGCTTCCTGATAGGCATCTTGCATCCCATGGACACCCGTGTGGGGATCGCTGATCGAAACGGTCAGAGTCATGTTGTAATAGGTGCCGAAAAAATTTTGCAGCTCTTCTGTTATGCTCACCATTTCCTGCACATGATCTTCCGCCTCAGAGTCCTGCAGGTTCACGAGGAATACGATTTTCTCATCAATTTCTGTAACGAAGTTTTTATACCTGTGTCCCAAGAGCTCCTCAAAAACATTGGTGATCACAAAGCTGGGGAGCTTTGACTTCGCTTCAAAATCATCTTCAGCCCCTAAGGAAATCAGCTTGCCTTTCTCTTCTATGGATAAGAGCACTACGATAAACTCGTTGGAGATAAACTGCATGTCAAGCGCGTAAAAGGCATTGTGATGTACCGATATGTTGCCAAATTTTCCCTTTACTAGCTTGTGTAGAAAATCCGCTCTAACGACACTGCTTTGCTGTTTAAGTTTCAGGTTGATTTGTTCCTTTTCTTGAAGTGCATCCTGGATCGCCTCATAAATAAACTGATATTCATTACTGGATCTGTCAAAAGCGTTCTTTACTTTTCCATTTTGGACGACACGAATCAGATTGCGAACTGGATTATAATTGCGCCATGTAAGTAAAACCGATACGGCTCCTCCAAAAATTAAACATAAGATAATGCTGGCTATCATTAATTTTTCTGTAAACTCACTTTTTTCCATCACAATCTCTCGCCGAACAATGGAAACATACTTTAATTTGGATACTTCGGATTTCGTATAGGAGATGATAAACGAATCCTTCCCTTGCCCTTTCACGAGCATCGTATCGCTATCGCCCAGCTCATTCACCTGTAAAATGTCCGATAAATGAAAAGAAGCGGTCGACGCCAGAATGTTGTTATCCCCATCCAAAATAAAAATACTTCCAAACTGCGCCAATTGTATATTTTGAATCATTTCCGTAAAACGCTCTTTATTCAGCAGGATGACGATTGTGGCAAGTGACTTCTCTGAATTGGATATGGGGATTGAACGCATGTAAGCAAGCGATCCGGAATCCTCAGATGAATGTGCCTTATTGTCTAATGAGATGTATCTGCCGCTATACGTATTTTGTAGTGTATGTATCCATTGTTCATACGGGATGCCGTTACTGACAAGAAGAGGGTACATATAATTACTTCTGGAAGCGGCTGTTGAAGAAATCACAGCATCCAAGTTTTTCAGGTACACATAAAAGTTATCTATATAGCCATTCGTGATATTCATCCTTTTGAATTCTTTGACGATCTGGGAAACTTCATACTGCTTGTTATACCAGTTCGTTTCCTGCGAAGTGGCCAGCAATTGAATATCCGGGTTAAATGCGATATCAAAACTTAAACGCTCGGCATCCTTTAAGATGTTGTCCATATTCAGTTGAACTTGTTTCAACATACCCAGATTTGCTCGGTTTGTTTCTTGATCAATGGTCTTCACAGTCACCCAATACACAATTCCCGTGAAAATGATAGGAATGAGCAGAATCAAAATATAGGACAATATTTGGGAGTAAATGATACTGCTTCTCGTATTCAAAACGCGCTTTACATTCATGAGATCCCCCTCAGTATCAGGAATAGTGGAGAGCCAACGTTTCTACATAGTATAAAATACCACAATTTCCCTTGAATCCTATACGGTATTGCATCATTTTCTGGTTTTTGATGATGGTTTTCGCATATTTGATATTGCGTTTTAGGGAATTTGAATACGCATTCTGTTGCATTGTGATTGATCTATGTGGATAGAAAAACTATACTGGCGCTAGCAATTGGAAATCATGAAACTTATTTTAAACGGGGAGGCAACAATGTTGAAACGTAAAAAGACTTTGACCAAGTTCACGACCGGTTCGATCCTGATTGCGCTTTTCTCATCTGTGGTGATGGCAGGATGCAGCGTAGAGGAAAAGGGCGTTGAACCCAAGAACTCGACGCCGACGGATAGTGCAATCCAATTACCTTTTGAGAAACCGGTAAAATTCCGCGTCTGGGAGCCTCTGCCAAGCACGGCGCTTGCGGTTATGAAGAATTATAGCGAATCCGCCCTGAATAAAGAACTGGAGAAGAGATTGAATGTTACCCTCGAGTATATTCATCCTACAGAGGGCTCGGCGAAGGAACAATTTAATCTTATGCTGGCGTCCGGTGATATCCCCGATTTTATTGTCGGCACCTTTGGAGACTACCCGGGAGGAAGGGTGAAAGCCTTCGAAGATGGCATCCTGATCGACATCAAGAATGAAATACCCAAGTATGCACCGGATCTTGCCAAAATCTATAAAGCCTATCCTGATCTGCTAATGGATGTCGAAACAGAGAGTGGACAGCAATTTTATGCCCCTTTCCTCAAAGGTGACGAGAGTATCTACACGTACTTTGGCGGTTACTTGCGCAAGGACTGGTTGAACGAACTGGGACTGCAAGTGCCGGAAACGATTGATGAAATGCATACGGTACTGAAAGCGTTCAAAGAAAAGAAGGGGGCGGCGGCGCCTTTAACTGGAAATGTCGGAAATATTAAAGGCATCTACTTTACAGGAGCCTGGGGGATTAACCAGGATCATTTCATTGAGAATGGCAAGGTTGTCTATGGAGCGATCGACCCTAGGTTTAAAGAGTATGCCAAGACCATGGTGCAATGGTACAAGGAAGGTCTCTTGGATCCTGAATTGGCAACGAATAATTCCAAAACGATTGATGCCAAAATTACCGGCAATCAAGCCGGCGCCACCGTCGGAAACACCGGCTCGGGTCTTGGCAAATACTTGCCGCTGATGAAGAACAAGGATCCCAAATTTGACTTGGTCGCCATGCCATATCCCGTCCTTAACAAAGGTGACTTCAATCCCTTTATGCCGAAGGATGGACCTACGACCGGCGGCGGCGCTTGGAACGTTACAAGCTCAGCTAAGAAACATCTAAAGGAAGCGCTTGCATTTCTGAACTATGGCTATACGAAGGAAGGCTCCATGCTCTATAACTTCGGTATAGAGGGTGTGAGCTATAAGATGGAGAACGGATATCCCAAATATACGGAGCTGGTTACGAATAATCCCAACGGTCAGCCCATTGCAACGATGGGACAGTTTTACGCCCGTGCTTTTAAAGACGGACCTTTCGTACAGGATAAACGATATTTTGAGCAATATATGGCATTGCCCCAGCAGCAAGAATCGTTAAAAACATGGACGAAATATGCCAAGCAGGTGACTAAAGCGAATAAAAACTATAGAGGAACATTGACACCGGACGAGGTTTCTCAAACAGCTACCAAACAAAATGAAATTAACACGTATAAGGATGAAATGTTCCTGAAGTGGCTGATGGGCAAAGAAGATGTGGATGCTACGTGGGATAAATATGTGGAGCAAATCAAAAAACTGGGTATTGAGGATATCAACAAAATTAGGCAGGGTGCTTACGATCGGTTCATTAAAAAATTTCCACAGGCATTAAATCCGCAATCGTTTAATATCAGCGACATCTATAACAAATAGATCATTGAACCGGGGGAAGAAATTCCCCTATTTCACAATACAGGGAGGTTCTGATAGTGCCAGAGGTAACGATGCAGCCACAACAAGTGATACACACGAAGCCAAGCCTCATTCAGGCAATAAAAAAAGATTATAGAAAAAATAAATGGTTGATCTTGATGGCACTGCCCGTAGTAGCCTGGTATATCTTGTTTCACTACGTCCCCATGTATGGCGTCATCATCGCTTTTAAACAGTTTAGTCCTGTAAAGGGCATCTGGGCCAGCAACTGGGTAGGATTAAAACATTTTTATGATTTCTTTAACAGTATCTCCGCCTGGAGGGTCATTCGAAACACCTTACTGATTAATATCTATCAGCTTATCTTTGCTTTTCCGGCGCCCATTATACTGGCGTTGTTGCTGAATGAAATCAAAAGTAAATATTTTAAAAAGACGATTCAAACGGTTACCTATTTACCGCACTTTGTTTCAATGGTCGTCATCTGCGGCATGATCATCGACTTTTTCGCCAAGAGCGGGCTGATTAACGATATTATTGCTTATTTCGGAGGCTCCCGAACGATCTTTCTTGTCGAAGCGGGATGGTTTAGGACCATATATGTAGGTACAGGTATTTGGCAGGGCATAGGCTGGGGGTCCATTATCTATCTCGCCGCCCTCACTGCCATTGACACGGAGCTATATGAAGCGGCAACCATCGACGGTGCTGGAAGGTGGAGACAGTTTAGTCATATTACTCTGCCGGGAATTGCTCCCACCATTGTGATCCTGTTGATCATGAATATTGGACATATGATGAGTGAAGGTTATGAAAAGGTTATTTTGCTATATAATCCCAGCACCTATGAGACTGCGGATATCATTTCATCCTATGTATACCGGCGCGGATTGGTGGAGGCCAATTACAGCTTTAGCGCAGCGGTGGGGCTATTTAACTCTATCGTGAATTTGATTCTAATCGTAGCAGCTAATTATACTAGCCGAAAGGTTAATGAAACCAGTCTGTGGTAAGGAGTGGAAGTTTATGGTTGTCAAAAAGACAGCTGGGGATTACATCTTCGATTCGGTGAATGTTATTTTATTAGCGGCACTAGCTGTGATAACGGCCTATCCGTTTGTTTATGTCATTTTTGCATCTTTAAGCAATGCAGATGAGCTTACAGCTCATAGCGGATTACTGCTGAAGCCATTGGGCTTTAGTTTGAATGCGTATAAAGCTGTGCTAAACAACCCCATCATTTATACCGGGTATATGAATACCCTTTTTATTGTCGTGGTGGGCACCGTTTACAATATTATGATGACATCTATGGGAGCCTTTGTTCTCTCCAGGAAAGATTTTTTCTGGAGAAAGCCAATGACCATTATGATTGTTTTTACCATGTTTTTCGGTGGAGGATTGATTCCCAATTTCCTGTTAGTCAAGAATCTAGGCTTAATGGATACATTATGGGCATTGATCATTCCCGGAGCCATCGGAACCTGGAACCTGATTATCATGCGAACGGCATTTCAGGGAATTCCCGAAAGTTTAATCGAATCCGCCCACATCGACGGGGCACATGATTTTACGATCCTATTCAGAATCATATTGCCGTTAGCTTTGCCAACCATTGCCGTTATGGTGCTTTATTATGGGGTAGGCCACTGGAATGCTTGGTTTGGCGCCATGATTTACTTGAGAAATCGGGATTTATGGCCGTTGCAGCTGGCACTGAGGGAAATTCTGATTTCCAACAGTACGGATGAAATGATGTCCGGAACCGTAGCGCAAGATAGACAGTCAATCGGAGAAACGATCAAATATGCAACCATTATGGTTGCAACACTCCCAATTCTGGCAGCCTATCCCTTCTTGCAGAAGTATTTTGTGAAGGGTGTCATGGTTGGCGCATTAAAAGGTTAAATCGTAGAATATTTCATAAAGGAGTGGCACGAATGAAGCCATATTTTGATGAACACGAGAGCATTTATGCCAAGTTGTATGACCGTACGGATGAGATTCTTGAAACCGTAGCCAATGCCTACATGGGGAGGAATCCCGCGCTTCCATTTGATTTCCGCGGTTTCTCTCGAGAGGGCTTTCTTAAGAATAGGAATGGCAGATATATCATGAATTTGGGGGAGAAACTGCCGGAAGCCAAACCTGGGCAATATGCTTATGTCCTTGGTCTGCTCTGGAGCAACCATGATGGGTGGACGGACTTTGGATTGAACTGCTACGGTCCTGCTACTATTTATATAAACCAGGAATTTCTGTATAGAGCCGATATCAATGAAGAAGTAAATCCCAATACGAAAAAAGGCATTCGTGCGAAGCTGCAAAAAGGTTGGAATTCTGTATGCATTAAGTTTGTCAAGACAGCATCAGGCTTTGGCGGGGTATTTGGTACGCTGCATACCAAATGGAATCCTATGGAGTTTATGTCACCTTTTCAGGAAAGAAGGGGACAGGCGGGCTGGATCTATTCAGATGCAATGAATGCGGACGGCTTCAACGAAGCGCATATTCCGGCATCCACAGACCTGGAGGAGCAATCCGGGATGGATTGGTATCCTGCACTTTCCTGGAATGAAGAAAAAATAAGGTTAAATCCGTGCACGCGGATTTTTGGCAATATCCCCCACAAGGTAGCTTACCTCTGGTCGGAGATTCGTCATTCCAGTGCCAATCCCAAGATGTGCAGTCTGAAGGGGAGTTCTGCAGGGCAGCTGAGGATGTGGCTTGATGGCAATGAGGTGTTTTCAGGGATACTGAAGACATCGGATACGGTGGAATTCAGACTGGATCCGGGGAAGCATGAGCTGCTGGTGGAACTATGTGCTTCGGACAATGGATGGGAGTACGAATTTGACTTTATCCTTGATGGGGAAAAGGTTGCCTTCTCTATTCCCAGAGGTGTCAAAGGGAGTGGTGAACCTTGGCTGTATCTGGGGCCTTTTGACAAGCAGTTGGAGGAGCCGGCGGATAGCATTTGTTCCCTGTACCGTTTGTTTGAACAGGGGGATGATCAATTTTTCTGGCGGCTGGACCGGCCGAATACATGGGTAAGACCTTACTTGGACAATGCGCTGTTCGCTAAGTGGAATTATCCTTTGGGGGTTACGCTTTACGGGCTGCTGCAAACAGGCAGGTTCTTGCAGAAGCAGGGAATTCTCGATTATGCGGTGAACCATATCACCGAATGCACCCGGATCTATAAATATGCGAGATGGGATGCGGAGCAGTACGGCTATCCCTCGGTAAACAATCAATTAGTGGAAATGGATATGCTGGACGACTGCGGATCTTTCGGCTCTGCTGTGCTCGAAGCATACAGCGATTCCCAAGATCCTCATACGCCATATCTAGTTGAACAGATCGCGAATCATATGGCCTATAAACAGGAACGGCTTGAGGACGGTGCCTTCTACCGCATTTGTCTAAACAGCTTCCAGGAGAATACGTTATGGGCTGATGACCTGTATATGAGCACCCCGTTCTTGATCCGCTACTATCAGCTTACGGGGGAAGTCAAATATCTGGATGACGCTGCAAAGCAATTTAATCGGTTTAAAAAGTATCTGTTTATTCCTGAACACAAGATTATGTCCCATGTGTATGACTTTAAGCACAACAAGCCTACGAATGTCCCGTGGGGCCGGGGCAACGGCTGGGTGTTCTTCTCACTGTCGGAGTTGCTGGAGGTAATGCCGGAAACGCACGCGGAGCGGGAGGTCTTGTTGACCTTCTATAATGAGCTTGCCGAAGGATATATGGCTTTGCAGGGAACCAGCGGGCTGTGGCATCAGGTGTTGACGCATCCGGATTCCTACGAGGAAACGTCTTGTACCAGCATGTTTGTTTACGGTTTGTCCAGAGGAGTCCGCCATGGCTGGATCAGGGATGACATGAAGTCCCAAGCGGTTAAGGCAGTGAACAGAGGCTGGGAGGCGTTAATCAAGTATGGAATTGACCGATTCGGCAATGTACACGGGGTGTGCCGGGGTTCCAGATATTCCTTTACACCGGAGTATTATAAAATTGAGCTGAATGCGGTGACAAATGACACACACGGTATAGGCATTGTGTTGCTGGCGGGCATCGAAACAGGCAAGATGTCGAAGTGGTTGCAGCAAGAGGCGGCGTTGCGGTAATAAAAAAACGACGAAGCACACGAAAAAAATGTGTTTCGTCGTTTTTTATTGCCGCAGCAATAGGAGCGGCGCGTTTACAGCCTGCTAGATTTGGCAATGCTTTTACTAGTGAAGCAGTTACCTAAATCAGCGGAGGATGAGAGCGATGGCGATTCTGAAAATACCAACAATCCCTATCAAAATTGCGGAATCTATTGAGAATCTGCGCAGCCAGGGCTGGCAGGATGAAGACTTTTTAAACTTTTCAGGGTATGATGAAGAGAGTCCAGAAGCCCGTATGCTGTATCATTTTTTCCGCAACAACCGGGTGATCTTCGCAGCAGCGATTATCAATCATTATCAGGTCGTGGACACTCCGTAACCGAAAGGACGGTATCCGCCCTGAACCCCTTGCAACAGCCGCGTCAAGTGGAGGAACGCCAAGTCATCTCTTTTGGTGACAAAATGTCATAGAATTTGGAAAACAGTACATAATAAAACCATTAGATCCCCAGGGAGGGAGCGCTATATGGTTTTTTTGTTGTATAGCTTGGTTAGTTTGTTTGCCTATGTATACTTCATGAAATTTCGAAAAAAACATCTTCATTCGTTAGAGATTTTTTTCTACTGGTGCTTAGCTTCTGTACTGATTCAAAACAGGTCAGCCATTTATACGATGAATATTAAAACTGTCGTGATTCCGCAATTAGCTACGTATGAGTTTTCACATCTGCTTATACGCCTAGTGCTGTATCCGTTAGTTACGCTATTATGTCTCAATGAAATCGCCGCCGCTGAATCCAAAATGAAAATATGGGCGATCATCAAATATTCAGCATATTTGCTTGGTTTAGAGTGGATTTCCGATTGGCTAGGCGTATTTAAACACATGAAACCGTATTTATTATGGTCAGGCGTATATTGGCTAGGTTATTTGATTTTGATGATGATGGTTATGAGGATGTTTCGTAGAACATTTTATAAAGGATATCATCAACCATGAATTTTCACATTGATTGGAACGAATGGTTCGTCGTAATATGCTCAGTGATTGCGATGTTAATATTTTTTCTGATACGAAAGCACTTTAACTGGATCACGATCGTCATCATTTGGATGTTTAATGTTGGTTTTGTTGCTACGATTGATTATGGACTTGCAGCAACGCCATTTGAGTTTTATTATTGCGGCGATAATGTATCTTACGAGCCTATTACAGCAATTGCTCATATTTTCATGTATACGCCGTTTTCTTTTATGTTTTTGTTTCTTTATGATGAATGGCATCTACGCGATAAAAAGAATCGAAAGCGTCTTGTGCTTTATTTTATTGGATGGGGCGCATTCTCGGTTTTCTTTGAATGGTTGAACGTTCTGAACGGTTTTATGACATATACGGGCTGGAAGTTGTATTATTCCTTCCCCATGTATCTATTGGCCGCCTTCATTTTATTGAAGGTTTACCATTTCATTGAACATAATTCCCCCTTGCAAAAGAAAGCATAAAAGCCCTGGGAACTGATTCCGAGGGCTTTTCTGTGTTACTATCCCAAATACTCTCCACCATTCACATGAATCGTCTGACCAATGACGTAACGCGATTCCTCCGATGCCAAATATAAATAAATAGGCGCGATTTCGTATGGCTGTGCTGCTTTTTTGATCGGCCCGGGATTATGATAGGACCCATAAAACATATAAAATTCAGGCGGAAGTGATGCAGGGATAAGCGGGGTCCATGTTCGACCAGGAGCTACGGCATTGACTCGAATGCCCCGATCGGCAAGAGAAACCGCCAATGAACGGGTTAGGGCGCTAACGGCACCCTTAGAGGCGGAGTAGCTAGCCATTGCCGGATAGCCTGTGTCCGCTGCAATAGAACTCGTATTGATGATTGCACTGCCCGGCTTTAAATAGGGAAGTACTGCTTTAATAAAATAAAAACAAGCGAATACGTTCGTCTGGAATATCCGCAACAGCTTCTCTGATGCTAGGGTAGCAATATCTTCTTCATAAATCAGTTCAGCCGCGTTATTGATTAAGATATCAACCCGTCCGAATCGGGATAAGGTATACGCTACTACCTCTCTGCAAAATTGTTCATCACTGATATCCCCAGCTATTGTCAAGCAACTGCGGCCCAATTGCCGGACTCTCTCCTGTGTCTCAGAGGCATCCTCGTGTTCATTGAGGTATACGATAGCAATATCCGCGCCTTCTCGGGCAAATAAATAAGCGACCGCCCGACCGATTCCGCTATCTCCCCCTGTAATGATCGCAACCTTATTCTGCAGCTTACCCGAGCTAGCTATTCCCGGCGGTTCCGAAACAGGCCTGGGTATCATCAAATATTCCAATCCAGGCTGTCCGGGCTGATACTGTGGAGGAAACTCGACCGGGACTTCTTCGCATTTCGTTACTCGAGGGTCATGGGATAGCAAGGGGATTTCCTCCGTTTCGGCGTTAACTAGTATCAAATTATTCTTGAGGCCGAATTTGGTGCCCAGGATAATGCTTTTCTCATCCCCATATTAAAAAAAGATAAGCGCCCTTTAGTCACGGTATCCCTATTCTGAAAATACCAACAATCCCTATCAAAATTGCGGAATCTATTGAGAACCTGCGCAGCCAGGGCTGGCAGGATGAAGACTTTTTCAACTTTTCAGGGTATGATGAAGAGAGTCCAGAAGCCCGTATGCTGTATCATTTTTTCCGCAACAACCGGGTGACCTTCGCAGCAGCGATTATCAATCATTATCAGGTCGTGGACACTCCGTAACCGAAAGGACGGTATCCGCCTTGAATACCCTGAAGCAGCCGCGCCAAGCGGAAGTACGCCAAGTGATTTCCTACTTGGAGGAAGTTGATGTACAAACCGGCGAGCGGGAAGTGCTCGCACAATTCGATGATCTGATCGAGGCGCCGAACTGGACGTCCGACGGCCGGCGCCTCATCTATAACAGCAGAGGGCGGCTTTACAGCTTCGACCTCGCCGCACGCCAGAGCACGCGGATCGATTCCGGCTTTGCCAACGCGTGCAATAACGATCATGTGCTGTCGCCGGACCCGGACAACACGCTTATCGCTGTCAGCCATCAGACGGCGGAGGACGGCCTTTCGCGCATTTACGTGCTGCCGCTCGCCGGCGGCAAGCCAACGCTTATCACGCCGATGGCGCCAAGCTACCTGCACGGCTGGTCGCCGGATGGCCTGGAGCTTGCTTATTGCGCCGAGCGGAATGGCAATTACGACATCTACACGATTCCGGTGGATGGAGGTGTAGAGCGCCAGCTCACGGATGTGCCCGGCCTCAATGACGGGCCGGAATACGCGCCGGATGGCCGGCATATTTGGTTTAACTCCACACGCTCAGGCCTGATGCAAGTGTGGCGGATGGGAACCGACGGCAGCGAGCCCACGCAGATGACGTGGGACGAGGACAGCAACAGCTGGTTCCCGCATCTGTCACCGGACGGCAGCATGGTTGCATACCTCGCGTACCGCAAAGGCGACGTCGCTCCGAATGCGCATCCGCCGAACAAAAACGTGGAGATCCGCTTGATGCCGAGCAGCGGTGGTCCGTATCGGACGCTGGTCCAGCTTTTCGGCGGCCAAGGTACGATCAACGTGAACTCGTGGTCCCCCGATGGGCGCAAACTCGCTTTTGTCAGCTATCAATTGAAATCATAATCGCATTCAAGTTGGTTATTACATGCCGCCCTGTATGGGCGGCATTTTATTCATGCTTAGGTACCTGCCGGTGCGGTAAGAGGTGGGCAGATGGATTCCTGCAAATAGGCAGGTATTTTTAGCAAGAAAGATTTTTTCAGCAAAATGCCTGCGAAAAAGCAGTTTTTTTCACGGATTCAGCTCAAAAAGAGGGTTCACGCCAAAAATTCCTGCAAATAGGCAGGTATTGTATCAAATCAGGCTCGGGACGAGAGGAATTCCTGCTTTTTTGCAGGCTTTGAAACGCGATCCGACCCGATCTCCCGACCTGCACAGGCTTCACGCAGTCTCGCCGCTCTCCTAGAAAATAGAAGAGCAACATTGCAAAAACCCCCCTGTGTTATAACTATCGTGTACTTATCAAACAGGAGAGGTGAAGAAGTCATGACGAGATTAACAGGGAAAGTTGCTGTAGTTACGGGAGCAAGCCGGGGGATTGGACGTGCCATTGCCTTACGTTTAGCCCAAGAGGGGGCCTTGGTTGCTGTTCATTATGGCACGAACAAGGAAGCTGCCGAAGAAGTCGTACGGGTTATTGAGCAGAATGGCGGGAATGCATTCACGATTGGAACGAAACTTGGTACTTCCGAAAGCGTTCAGTCATTGTATCAATCCCTGGATGAACAGTTGCAAGTGCGTACAGGTGAGCATCACTTCGATATCCTGGTCAATAACGCAGGGATGGGTCTGGTTGTCCCCATTGAGGATACGACGGAAGAGGCATTCGATGAAGTCATGGCTATCAATGTCAAGATGCCGTTTTCAATGCAATCCAGCCTGGCTTTATCGCCACGGATATGAATGCCGCCATGCTGCAAGATCCTGCCTCCCATCAATATGGCGCTGATTTTTCGATCTTTGGCAGATGGGGGCAGCCTGAAGATGTTGCGGATATCGCTGCTTTTCTGGCTTCTCCCGACAGTCGCTGGGTAACGGGACAATTGCTCGATGCAAGCGGGGGCTCTCATTTATAAAAGTAGAATTTCATTATAGCGATTATCTCACTTGCGGCTCCCTAAAGCGCGAGCTATGGTAAGACTACAGCATGCGTTAACGGAGATCAGGAATGAAACGAGAGGGAGATCGCTTAATGAAAATACTTATTGCAGGAGCAACGGGGCAACTGGGAAATCTGGTTGTCCGGCATCTGCTCCAAAAAGTTCCCGGACATCAGCTTATCGCAATCGTCCGAAATCTTGAAAAAGCTTCTGCCCTTGCTGAGCTTGGGATTAAAGTCCGTCAGGCGGATTATAACGATCCGCAATCGCTGCACGATGCTTTTACACCTGGAGCTAAACTGCTGTTTATCTCAAGTTCGGAGATGGATGATGCCATTCGTATCGTTCAGCATGATAACGTGGTCAAAGCAGCCCAAGATCGCAATATCCGGCATATCGCTTACACCAGCTTCGCCTTTGCTGAGGACAATCCGTTTGCTCGCGTTCATCTGGCTACCGAGCATGCGATTCGGACGACCCCAATTCCTTACACCTTCTTGCGCAATGGCGGTTATGTGGAATTTTTTGTTAACACGCCATCTCTCCAGACTTACATTAAAGACGGGACCATCATTACGAACGCCCATAAGGGCAAAGTGAATGCCGTTAGTCGCAATGATCTGGCTCTGGCAGCGGCAACGGTTCTGACAGAGGATGGGCATGAAAACAAGACATATACGCTTGTTTCCAGTACGCCGTGGAGCTTCGATGAGTTGGCTGCCACGCTGTCGGAGGTGTCCGGTACGAACGTGATCCACAAATCGGTTTCTATGGAAGACCTCAAGCGTCAGCTTGTTCAAGCCGGCATGCCGGAAAGGGCTGCCGAGACAGCCGCTTATATTTATCATACAATTGCGGAAGGACATATGGAGAAAACGACCGATGATTTAGCGTGTCTCATCGGTCGTCATACCTCTTTAAAAGAACTGGTTGCAAGCGCTTTGCAAGCTAGGGAATGAATGCAGCGATAGCGGGTTCGGCGCAAGTATAACAGCGAGGGCCCGCCTCTAATTTAGAGCGACTTGCCCAAAGCGTCGAGCATTTCACCCGTTCCGTGCTCACGGATTTCCGGCGTATCATGTCCGTCGAAAAAGGCTCCTTGCTCGGTAAAAATTAACTTCGTCCCCTCGTCGGTTGGAATCAGCTCAATTGTTGTGAGCGAAGCGGAGATGCGCGTGTCATTGGAATCCAGCGTATAACTGTAGACGATGCGCTGCTCGGGAACAATTTCCTGGTAGCAGGCGTCGAAGGTGAAGATGGGCCCCCCTGGTGGACCTCCCTTGCTGTATTCTTTGCCACCCACTTGAAATTCGAAAATATCGGCTTTTGAGAACCATTTTGCCTTGAGGGCTGGATCGGCCCAGGCCATGTACACCTTCGCTGGCGGCGCTGCATAAGTCCGCTCAACGACGAAGGTCGCGTGTTTGACAAATCGTTCAGTCATGTGTTAATCCTCCTCTGATTGTGTTGCTTCTTTTTCTTCACCGAGAACCTCGCCAAGTACATCCAGACGATACTCCCAGCTTGTCCTTTGTTGGATGACCGGCTTTTCATGGACTGTTTTCATCGCCAGCAGCAGCTGCGTGAAATCTTCAACCTCAAGCGGCGCCTTCCCTTGCATTAACTTGGAGACATGCTGCAACTGCTCTAGAAGCTTTTGCTGCACTTGAATCTGCTCTTTGATTCGGGTCATTTGCAGATTGACGATTTCCAGCGGGGAGATCTGCTTGCCGCCAACGATGGACTTGATCTCCTCCAGGGAAATTCCCAACTCCTTGAGTGACATAATCTGCGTCAGACGCGAGAGATCCCGTTCATTGTACAACCTGTGGCCCGTATCCGTCTGTGCGGATGGTGAGAACAAGCCGATCTGATCGTAGAACCGCAGCGTCCGGACAGTGAGTCCTGTCATTCTGGACAGATCTCCTACTTTCCAATATCGTTCCATCGCAACTCCTTCGTTAGCGCTAACGTTATACCGGTATTGTAACTATAAAAGATGACGTAACGTAAGGTGCAAGAGGAAATTTAAAATAACCTTATTACACAATATACCATAAATTGGATTCCGTTAATCCGCTTTCTCTTTAAAAAAGCAAACTTGTTTAAAGATGCATGGTTTTCTCTCACCTGCCTCCTTATAATGAGAGTAATTCCCATTATATAAATAAAAGGAGGCAGGGAGTAAGGATGGAAAGCACGAGGCTGGATCAGGTTTATTTTCATAATGTGGCGGAGCTCGAGGAGCGGGCCTTTCTGCCGGGGCTTAGGCTCCAGCGGTTTCCGAAGGAAGTGCGCGAGGCGCTGACGGCAAAAGGACGGACCGCAGCCGTTGAGTCCAGCGGTTGCGAGCTGCGGTTCGTAACGGAAGCAAAAGTGTTTCGTCTGACGCTGGCAGCGCAGGAGAAAGACGGCCAGGTGCTCGTCTTCAAAGGCGATTTGTTCCACGCGGCCTACACGCTGAAAGCCGGCGTTTTTACGACGCTGGAGCTCGAGCAGCCCGACCGGTTTGCGGAGGTGCCGGAAGCACTGCTGACGAGTGGGGCATTTTCTCCGCAGGTGTGGCGGGTGTATTTTGAACGGTACAGCGCGGTTGTGGCGGACATCGATACGTTTGGCTATGGGCTAAGGCCGCCACGCCAAGAGGAGATGCCTTCGCTGACGATGCTTGCATACGGCTCATCCATTACGCATGGGGTGGGCGCCATCAGCCATTATAACTGCTATGCGCAGCAAACGGGACGCCGATTAGGTGTTGACGTGCTGAACATGGGGCTCAGCGGCTCCTGCTTCTGCGAACCGGAGGTTGCCCGCCATTTTGCTGTTCGAGAAGATTGGGATTTTGCCTATTTGGAGCTGGGTGTCAATATGCGGGCCGTTGTGCCGGTGGAGGAATTCGAGCGGCGTGTGAACCTCATGCTGGATGGCCTGATAGAGCGGCATCCGACAAAGCCGATTTTTCTGACGACGATTTATCCGAATCGGGCAACGCATTTCTTCGACACTTCACATCCATACGCGGTGGCTGAGCTGGCTTTCAACGATGTGTTGAAGAGATACCGGGAGACGAAGCGGCATGAGAACCTGTTTTTGCTGGATGGGCGGGAAATTATGACGGATTTTACTTCGCTGACGACGGATCTCATTCACCCATCGGAATACGGGCATATGCGGATGGGCGAGCAGCTGGCTTCCTTGCTGGGAGCGACGGTTTCGAAGTTGCGATTAATGAAACGTCGTTCATAGCATGCGTAGAAACAGAAACAGACGGACCCCGCATCGTTTCCGGTTAAATCCGATAAGTCCTTCGATACGTCGAGGGGCTTATTTGCTGTTTCTTTTTGAACATGCGGCTAAAATAAAATGCGTTCTGATAGCCGCACTGCTCCGCGATCGCTTCCAGCGTGTCGTCGGTTTCCACCAGCAGCGCACACGCTTTGCGCAGGCGAATCGTCGTGACGTACGCGATGGGCGACAGCTTGTAGGCGTCCTGGAAACGCCGGGTCAATTGGGAAGCGCTGAGTCCGAGTTCCTGGGCGAGGTGCTGCAAGTTGAGCGACTCATCGAAAGCGTGAAGATCGAGATAGGCCAGGGCTCGCTGGCTGAGGGGATCGAGTTGATCGCGCGGAACCGCCTGGCCGGCCAGCTTGCGTTCCCAATCGATCATCCGGAGCAGGTCTCTCAGAAGATGATTCATGTAGTCTACGTTCGAGGTCTCGGCTTGATTATGCTGCGACACCTGGCGCAAATAGGTGAAGGTCGAGGTGAGGCGCTGCACGTCATTGACCGTGATTTTGCCGGTGGGATGGGGACTGTCGGAGGCGAATTCGATAAAAACAAACGTCAGCGGATCGACCACCCACCGTTTTAAAGGCGTGCCGGGCGGACAAAGAACCAGTTCTCCGGCTTTGATCAGTTTTGTGTCCTCTGCCTCGCCGGCCCCCAGCTGAAAGCAGAAGCTTCCGGACTGCGCAGCGAGAAGTACCCAATGCTCATAGAGATCTTCCCCGAGGTTAAAGGACGTCCGAACTCCACTGAAATAGCTTCGGCAGATCGCGACATTCGGCATGTGGGCTCCTCCTTTTTGATTTCGCAAAAAAGTATATGAATTATCATAAGACGGTGCATGTGAAAAGTAAAGAACTCCGCGTAATATGATACTCATGAAGGGCGCGATAATCAAAAAAGTGAAGGAGAAGATGATCATGCAAAAAATCAACATCCTGTCTTATGAACAATTGGAGAGCTACAAACAGAAGGGCTATCTGGTGCTGCGGAATGTATTCAGCGAGCAGGAGGCGCGCGTGCTGCAAGCGGAGTGCGACAAGCTGCTCACCTTGGAGGCGTACACGACACCGCGCAATGTTCGTGCCGGGCACAAAGGCTATACCGACGGTTCGATCGCAATTGAGCGCCTCGATCCCGTTCATGACATTTCCGCCGTATTTGCGGATTTGGTAAAGGATGAGCGCATTTTGTCTCCGTTGCGGGACATTTACCTGGATGAGCCGAAGCTGTTCAAAGACAAACTGATCTTCAAACTGCCCGGAGCAAAAGGCTACAGCATGCACCAGGACGCTTCGTGGTGGCAGGGCTTCCCGATTGAGGGGCTGATCTCCGTAATGGTGGCGATTGACGGTGCAACGGTGGTTAACGGCGGGTTGGAGCTGTTCCCTGGCTATCACGATCGTCTCCGTTCCACACCGGGCGAGCTGCGCAATATGAATGCAGAGGAGATTGCCGAAATCGACCCGTCTACGGGGGAAATCGTCGAAACGAATCCGGGCGACATCATTCTTTTCCACTCCTTTACGCCGCATCAAAGCGGAGCGAACACGTCGGACCGCAGCCGCAAGCAGCTGTTCCTGACCTACTCGCCGGCGAAGGACGGGGATCTGTACAAGGCGCACTATCAGCACTACAAGCGGTATGCGCTCGCAGGCAAAGATGCGAGTGAGTACTATTTTCTGTAAGGGATGCAGCAAGCGCTGCCGAATGCGTCGGTAGTTGTCGGCGCGCTGCAACACCAAAACGTCCCCATCCGCGACAAGGCGGTGGGGACGTTTTGGTGTTCGGACTTTAGACTTATTTTTACAATTCAACGAGGATTTCTGGTTTAACGCGTAAAGATATATTTTAGGTATTTAAACGATTTCTGTGTTTTTTGCAATGTATTTGAGTATTCAATTTCTTTAAAAGAAATATCTGGAAAGGGTATTTAGAACCAATTAGGTTTAGTTACGAACAAAATTTTACAATAATTTGAATTTTCGATTATTCGACAATATCTTACAAATACATACAAATTATCGGATTTACAAGGGAATTACTGGTTATTATACTGATTTTTGTTGTGCGTGGAGTGAGTTCTATGTTCTTACGCACTTCAAGAAAAAACATGCAGAAAGGGTTTGGTGAAGTGAACTCAAGAAGGAAGTCGCGTTTATGTGCAGTATCTGTTTCATTTGCAGTACTTGTATACTGCATGCTGTTAATTGGAGGTAATGCTGTATGGGCTGCTCCCTACGTAATCCCCTGGGGGAAGCCAACAAGTGCTGACAAAACAGGTGCAACCATTGTCGGTCAAGTTCAAAATCGTGTTCAATCTGGAACCGTCACTAGTGTCACATATTCGGTCTATCAGCCGAAAGTTATGCAAATACAAGCTTCTGTACCAGCACCAACTAATTTGAAAGTTATTTCAAGAGCCAGCGACGCTGTCACACTGAAATGGAGTGAACCTACCGTTACGGCAGGTGTATACGGCTATCATATTTATAATGGCAATGTGCTTCTCGGCGGAATAGGGGCGGAGTACTCAGCCGTTAATGTGAACGGCTTAATGCCAAACACGGTTTATTCCTTTGTTGTTAAAGCTGTAGATGGTCTCGGAAACGAATCTTCCCCGAGTAACAAGGTTGTTATTCTCTTAAATGGCAGTCTCCATTACAACTATGATAGCGCAGGGAGGCTGCAATCCATCACGATTCAACAGACTGGCCAAACGATTCAGTCGTATGTTTACGACGATAACGGTAATTTGCTCAACGTCATTATCCCTTAATTAAAGCAAATTTTACTAAGATAAAGGAGTTTCGTATCCCCTATGAAGAAATGGATATCGCTAACGCTAGTCATCACTTTCGTCTTGTCGCTATTTTTGCCAAGTGCTGAAGCGGCGGGCATTTCCAATCATGGTATACTCTCTAAGAAGATTCAACGCGTCACTCAGAAAAACGAAGAGGCTGTCAAAGAATTCCCAGACGCCAAAGCGGATATTATAACGATTCCTTGGCTCAGCCAAGCTTTTCAGCAAAAAGAAGAGACACTCATTGCTGAGGTAAACAAAGGATATTCCTTACAACAACTATTCCAAGCTTTGCAGCAGTCCAAGGACAACGGACAGTCTCTGGATACGGTCTTGAATGCGATTGCTCCTGAGCCGAGGGAAAAGGATCTGGACATTCATACATCTATTCGCAATGTCGAGAAACAACTTGTGTCCACTTCTGAGAAACTGTCGACTTCGAAGCAGGCGAAAAGCGCATTACCGGAGAGAGCAGCTTCTGTGCGTATTGATGCGGATTCCAAGGTCGTCGAAGGAGAGTCGACGGTTGCAGTCGAGGTCTATCAAGCGAAAAGCTCACCTCTCAAGCAAGCGATGGCATCCAGCGCGAATTCTGCTCCTGAACTTCCGAACTTGGCTTCTACCTATGATGAGGCTGCTGCCAATAAAATGACGTTCCATACGGACAATGCACCTTACAGTGTATCGAACGGCAGCGAACATATCTCTACGGTAGATGGATCGCTGACACTCAACTATACCGATCTTACGCTGCCGGGCAGAAACGGCCTTTCTTTCTCGCTTAATAGGACGTACAACAGTTCGGCTGCCACGTATTTCGATAATGACGTCAAATGGAAGCAGTATCAACGCAAATGGTTCTACCCTGTCGTCCAGCTTTACGTGGACAAGGTAGACCCTTCAACAGGGTTCCGCAGCAGCAGCGGCTTACCACCGGCCTTAATTTACATGGATCCCTATTACTTTCAGTATGACAATATCATTTGGGGTGTTACTCCACCCGCATATTTTGCCTATGAGTATGCCGATGAGACGAATGCGCTTGCATCTGTTCAGAACGAAGTTGCGCAGTATCATAATAACCTGCCCTACTATGCGCCGTGGCAAGGCGGTATAAGCGGGTATGGGAAAGCAATCTGGTACATGAACTATCCTACCGGCCAAGTGATTGAACTTCCATATTTACATGACAACTTGACCGCAGGTTACAAAAATATTCCAAGTCCTGCAGCTAATGATACCCGTTTCCCTCTTGGGAAAGGCTGGTCGTGGGACATTTCTTATATCCGATTTAAAGACAGCAAAAGGTTCATATCCATTGCCGGGTCAGGCACGTATGAAATTTCGGGTTCGAACCAACTTATCGGTTATCCGTGGAAGGATCTCAGTTTTGCACCGGACCCTGCCACCAAGAACGTAAACGGCAAGACTTCCTCTTACGTCTTGAGGTCAACAAATGGGGTATCTCAGTATTTCTCCAGTGATGGAAAACTCATCCAAATTAGCGATAACTACGACAACGCCATCCAGTTTTACTATGCGAATGTTTCTCCCTATGGCGAGGTCTTGGTAAAAGTGACTGATGCGTTGGACAATGCTATTCAGATTGCCTATTCAACGACAGAAGTCACGCTGACCTTGAATGACCAGACGGTTACGTACCACAAAGGTCCATGGGCCGACAAGGAATTTCTCGGTTCAGTGACGGATGCACAAGGAAGAACAACCTCTTATGGATATTCCGGTGCGGAAACGAAATACAACTTGCTGGGCAGCGGCTATGAAGATGGCTCCAACTACAACTTGCTATTAACCCAAGTGGTGCATCCCACACAGGCGCAAACGACGTATACTTATGGCTCCTATCGTAAGTCAATCGGCAGCACAGCCTCCGAGGACACCTGGTTCGTTCAGTCTAGAGAAGACCTCATCGATTATTCGGACGGGACGCAGGTGAAGAGCAACCATAACGACTTCACTTATGGGAATCCTGGCAATTATGGAGTCGATACCACATTTACCAATACGGTTTCGGATGGACTTGTCACGACATCATACACGTTCAATAAAGATTTTATTGATGCCAATACACCGGATGTGTATTACAACACCACAATTACGCAACAATCCGGGACACAAATTGTCACAACCACGAATACCTTTGATGACCCCGCAAAAATGCGTCCAGTCCCACTTGCAACAAGCAAAAGCGTGACGGTTCAGGGAACAACTGGGCAAGCTTTGACATCAAGTGTTACTTACGATGATTACGGAAACGTGCTCACTTCCATCGATCCGCTTGGCGTGACGACGACGTTCACGTATGATGCGCAGCACTTGCTCGCCAGCAGCGCTGCTCCTGTATCCAGCTCATTGACCAAGTACACTGCCTATACGCGTAATGCGCAAGGTAGTATAACGGGCATGACAGTTAGAGAGAACAACGCGAGCGGCGCGATTAAGCAGAATGTGGCCTATGACCTGGATGCCTACGGCAATATCGTTGGTATTAACATTACAGACGATGCTCGCACTGTGCACATTACGAATGAATATGGCGCTGCTTACAACTTCGGTTTTCCAACAAAGCAAATTGCTCAGGTAACCGATGCGGAAGGACAGATTTCAACCATAGCTTCAAATATGGAATACAACAAAGTTACAGGTCAACTGACCACGCTGATTGATGGCCGAGGCAACGCCCTTTCCAATACGTATGACAAGCTCGGTCGTGTCACGAAACAGAGGATGCAGGACAATAGCGAGACCAACATCGTCTACGATGATGTATTAAATAAAATTACTACGACAGATGCACTGGGCAAAATAACCGAAGCGATATTTAATCCTTTTGGCTGGAAAACGGCCGAGACCTTGGGACTGGGCTATGCCACCTATGGCTACGATTCGTATGGCCGGAAGACTTGGGACCAGGATGCCAAAGGTCATCAAACGCAGTATGCCTACGATGCATGGGGACGTCTCACTTCGACTACGCATGCGGATCAATCTGCTTCGTCCGTGCAATATGACGATGTAGCGCAAACGATGACAACGACCGATGAAGAGAACAACACCATACGGGAAGTTCACGATCTGCTTGGCAGAGTGATTCGCAAAGAAGAGATCAAGCCGAACGAAACCATTGTTTTGTCCAGCTATGAATATGATTGGCAAGGCAATCTAACGAAAACAACCGATGCGGCCAATCATTCTACAGTTTACGAGTACGATATTCTGAATCGACTTGTCAGCGCGACCGATGCTGAAGGAAAGGTCACCCGCTATACGTACAGTACAGCGAACAATTTAATTGAAATTCAATACCCCGACGGGCAAAAGACGCAAAAACATTATGACGAGCTAGGACGTCTCATATCTTCAACCAATCCGCTCGGGCAGCAAGAGAAAATGTTCTACGATGCCAACAGCAATTTGATACGCAGCGTAGATGCGAAGAACCAGACAACGACGTACACCTACAACAATCGCAACTTCCTGATGAACAGTTCGACTCCGATGGAGAGCATCTCTTATACGTACGATGTGATGGGCAAGCGTCTTTCGATGACAGACGGAACAGGCACGACACAATACAGCTACTATAATTCAGCCAGATTGCGGGATATTCTCTATCCGGACGGAACTATGCTGGATCTGGAATACGATGTTCAAGATGTATCCATCAAGTATGTGGCTTTCGATTATCGATTGGAATTTGAGTACGACAATCGCAATCGCCTGACTTCCACCCTTATTCAGGGTACCGATCACGTCGAAGGTGATCAATGGTTTGTGTACAATGCAGGGCTTGCTCAGCGGCAGTACAGGAAAAACAGCCAGATTTCTCAGGTGTCCTATCATGGCGGACTATGGACCCAAACGAATACGTACGATGGATTTAATTTATCGTCCATCTCCTATGCCAAAGCCGGTCAATCGCTTTCCTATAGCTATACCTATGATCACAATCGCAACATCATTGGTAAAAATGAGAACGGCGAGAGTTCGTCGTTTACGTATGACCCGCTTCAACGCATTCAAACATCGAGCCAGTTCAATGAAACGTATGCATATGACAATCGTGGCAATCGTCAAGTGCTGACAAGCAGCAGCATGCCCGAGCTTCGCGGTGCGACCTATACCTATGACGACCGCAATCGTCTGACTAGTGCAACGACAGCAAGCGGAGAAACCGTGACGTATCGTTACAACGGGGATGGCTTACTTTTCGAGCGAACAGAGAACGGAGTGACCAGCCGCTACTACTACGATGAACAAGGGAACCTGTTCCGCGAAGGCACTGTGAATGCAAGTGGACAATTCCAACTCAGAGCAAGTTATATTTACGACGGAGGCACACTTGCCGCCAGATTTGATGCTGCAACCCAAACGATGCAGTATTACGTGCGCAACGGGCATGGCGACATCACCGAGCTGACCGATGAACTTGGACAGACCTTAAATGCGTACAGCTATGATATTTGGGGCAATCCGCTGACGATCCAAGAGACGGTTCCGCAGCCGTTCCGTTATTCAGGCGAGTTTTGGGACGACACGACGGGACTTCAATACTTGCGGGCAAGATGGTATGATCCGAGTATGGGGCGGTTTATCAATGAGGACACGTATGAGGGGCAACTGAGCAACCCCCTATCGCTAAATCTTTACACTTATGTAGATAATAACCCATTGACAAGGGTTGATCCAACAGGAAATTCCTACGAAAGAATTGAAGTCCAAACGTTTATAAATATTGCTAGGCTGGAGGGTGCTTCGTCACAAGCCTGGTGGGATGTTCGTTCTACAATGGGGATAGAAGCCAGAAAGAATATATTAAATAGTTTAACTGATAATAACCAGTTTAAATATTTATTTAATATGGCTACTCTCAACCATTATGATCCAAATGAGAATACCCTTGAGAACGCAAATTGGGCACAAGAAGAACTTATTAAAATGTATGATAGTATAACCCAAAATGAAGAAGCGGCAGACAGCGCTATGGGGTTCAGTGGTACAATAAAATTTGTAGGTAAAGCAGCCAGTTTGATTAAAAATGAGATAGGTTTAGTAAAGGCTGCCGAAAAAATGGGGAAAAATCAAATGGTACAGAAAGAGGCCGATGAATTGGTTGCAAAGTTTCTTTCTGGAAATACAAACCCAGGACTTGGAACAAAAAACTTGTTTAAAGATATTTATTACTTAAGGGGTGATGAAGGGGCCAGGGTTTTTTATAGAATGGCAAATGGAGAAATGCAAATACTGGCAAAATCCAGTAAGGCAAATGAAGACAAAGTCATAAAAATACTAACTGATATTTATGGGAGATAGAAGTTATTATGAAGGTACAAAATATTTTTTATCCAACACCATTGTCAAAAATAGTTGATATAGAAAACGATAATATCGACATCTTTGTTGAGCTCGAAGATGGAATGACCTATACTTTAGTAGTTAGTACACCTAAAAACCAACTATGGTACATGGAAAAGGAAGGAATTAACTACATTCCACCGCGGCCACCGGATATTATTGTAAAAAGCATTACGGAAGAAAATATTCAAAATGCTGTGGCGTCTTTTGCAGCAGGAAATGCTTATTGGTTAAAGGTATATTATCTCTCTGGTACAAGAGAAGCAATTTTCGACATTAGAGGACTAGACCAAATGATTGAAACAATAAAGAAAGAGAATGAAGAGTGAAAAATTAATGCCGCTTTCAGACTAGTAGGGTTGTCCAATTCTTTCCTTAACATCCGCCTTGCGATTAACCCTCGCAAGGTTCTTTTTTCTGCTACTGTATCCCAAAGTAACCAAAGCAGCTACTAAAACACTGCACCGCATATTCTTACGTAAAATAAATTCGTAAAGATATTTGGGCAATCCACCGACAACCTAGGAGACAGTGGAGAATCCGTAGTATGGGGCGGTTTATTAATGAGGATACGTATGAAGGGCAGAGTGATAATCCGTTGAGTTTGAATTTGTATACGTTATGTCGGAAACAACCCGGTATTCTGTATTTTACGAGGTGAACTTAGAAACATGGGGAACAGCAATAAATCGGCATGAAAGGCCATCTTCCGAACAAATAAGGAGGAGGCCTTTTCATATATCCTTGGAGCTCCTGCCAAGTATAGACGTCCCTATTTGCTCCGCGGCTTGACGATCGATAGACCGAACCAGGTCTGGGGAATCGACATCACCTATCTGCGAATGGGCAAGGGGTTTATGTACCTGTTCAATATGATTGGAAGCTAGAGATGCTTAGTATCCCCGATTTAGAGACAAATGTTGAACATGGACGTCAACTGATTGCAGACGCAGACCCGATAAGAATTGCCGAGAAATTTGCTAGTAGTAATCATTTTTCAAGTTCCCTACATTCTTTAACTGAATTAGAAGATATGCTCCTGAAAAAAAGATCGGAGACTAGGGACGTGGATTGGGAGTTGATTTTAGAAGCAGCGGCTTATTTTGGGAAGTAGTTAGAATGAATTATTCTGGTGCATGGATGTGGGACGAATTAAGAAATATCCCTGTGGTGAACCAGATTAGAGGTAAGACTAATTTGTTCGTTAATCCTCTTAGTACAGTTTCAAAGTTCTGGGGGAACCCGGCAAATGAGAGCTATGGACTGAGTGTTAAACTCTCACAAATAGCTAGACTTGCAACCTTTTAAAAGACGAGTCGCCTTGCGACTAACCCTTGCAAGTTTTTTTTGCGCATCTCCACTTCTAATCTTCTGAATTTTCCAGTACTGCACGTTCTGTCGCTGACCTCACAGTAACATGAATCAACTTGTCGATGCAAAATGAAAAGAAGAGCAGCTTGACTGGCTGTTCTTCCTTTATTTTACGATGTATCTAAATTAGCTGTTGTTTGTCACAATAGTTTACCCCACCAAAGGAGCCGACTGCCCCAGCGTTCCCTCTACGGGGTGCCCTTCCCTCCGCCAGTACTCGATGCCGCCGAGCATCTCCTTGACCATAAAGCCAAGGCCGGAGAGGCGGGCTGCGCCTTTGGTGCCGCCGTTGCAAGCGGGTCCCCAGCAGTAGACGACGATGGCCTTGCTACTCGAGAAAGCCGCGGTTGTCTCCGCGCTTATCAGGTTGGACGGCAGATTGATCGCGCCCGGAATATGGCATTCCTCATACGCTTTGGCGCTGCGCACATCGATCAGGAGGAAGTCATCCAGACCGTGCAGCATGTCAAAGCGGACATCAGCAACGTCGGTTTCGACGGAAAGCTTGTTCATATAATGGCGATGCGTGTGTTCAGGCGAGGCGAACGGTGTCTCGAGGACGAGCGATTGGCGAGTTGTCAGGGTCATTGGAATTACCTCCAGTTAGTTGGATTGTCGTGAATAACTTGATTTCACTGTAGCACAGTCCTCGAAACTGGCGTTATCGGTAGTTTTCAATAGCAAACTTCAATAATTTTGATACTACGCGACGGCGGCCCTAAGTACCGCTAACCAGCTCGATGAATCCTAGAAAAGCTTTCGGTTTCCATTTTTTCTTAGCGTAAATGAGCTGGGTGTAGAATTGGCAGGCGGGATGCTGAAAAGGAATCGCCGCGACCTGGCCTTTGCGGATTTCCTCGGCCACCGTAATCCGGGGCAGCAGCGCAACGCCAAGCCCATAATTGACGCACTGCTTGATCGTTTCCAAGTTGCCGAATTCGTAGGAAAGCTTGCAACTGATCTGCTGCTCCTTCAAAACCTTAAGCAGCATAGCGCGGTACGTACAGCCGTCTTCGGTCAAAATCAAGGATTCATGCGCCAAATCTTCGGCACGAATTTCGCGCTGTCCGGCGAATCGATGATCGGGACTCGCAACGATAACCAGCGGTTCCTCCCTCAGCATGACGCATTCAAGCTCCGGATCGCGAAACGGTGGATCCAGAATAAAGCCGACATCCAACGTCCCCTCTTTCACCGAATCGATGATGTAGGGTTCGTTCCCCGGCTGAATCATCACATGAACGTCAGGGTAAGTGCCGCGGTAAGACTGAAGAAACGGCGGCAGAAAAAACGAAGCCAGCGTTTCAATCGTGCCGATCGAAAGGGTTCCCTTGGACTGCCGGGCTACGACTTCTTTGGATTCTTCGTGCAGGCGATAGATATCGTTCGCATACTGCAGCAGCGCCTCGCCGGCCATCGTCAGCTTCATGGTTCTCCCGAATCGTTCGATCAAGACGGCGCCGTAAGACTCCTCCAGCTTCTGAATCTGCGTTGTCACACTGGACTGCGCATAGCCCAGCGTCTCTGCGGCTTTCGTAAGGCTTCCCCATTTGGCAACCTCGCGAAAGGTTTTTAAATACGTCAATTCCACCGGTTTTCCCCCGCTCCATCCTCAAGTTCCAAACACTTTACCACGATCTCCGGTTTCCCGCAAGATGGCTGCGGCAGGGGGCTATAGAGTTGGGAAGCGGGTGAATCCACCGGGCTTTCCTGCACATTTGCGATGCTTGCCCGGCAGAGGTACAATGAAGAAAAAGCAGTTCAGAGAGGAGCTCCGACATGAACGAAAAGCAGTTGGAACGCATTCGCAATGGGCAAGGCTTTATCGCAGCACTAGATCAAAGTGGCGGGAGTACGCCAAAGGCTTTGCAGCAATACGGCATCGAGCCGAGCCGGTATTCTGGCGATGAAGAGATGTTTGCCATGGTGCACGCAATGAGGACGCGCATTATCAAGAGCCCGGCGTTTAATGCCGAATACATCCTAGGAGCCATTCTGTTTGAGAACACGATGGATCGGAAGATTGACGGACTGTTTACGGCCGAGTATTTGTGGGAGAAAAAAGGCATCGTGCCTTTCCTGAAAGTCGACAAGGGGCTGGCGGACAAAGAGGGCGGCGTACAGCTGCTAAAACCGATGCCCGATCTGGACGATCTGCTCCGGCGGGCGGTAGCACGCGGCGTCTTCGGAACGAAAATGCGTTCCGTCATTTATGAGGCGAATTCGGATAGCATTCGGAAAGTCGTGAAGCAGCAGTTTGAAATCGGCAAGCAAATTTGGGCGGCAGGACTTGTGCCGATCATCGAGCCCGAAGTCGATATTCACAGCGCGGATAAAAGTGAATCGGAACGCATCTTGAAGGAGGAGATCCTCGGGGAACTGTCCGCTCTTGCGCCTGACGTGACCGTGATGCTGAAACTGTCGATTCCAAGCGAAGACAATCTCTATCGCGAACTGATGGACGAGCCGCACGTTGCCCGTGTAGTCGCCCTGTCCGGCGGCTATGAACGCGAAGAAGCCAATGAGCGTCTGGCTCGCAATCACGGCCTGATTGCCAGCTTCTCGCGCGCTTTGGCGGAAGGCTTGTACGATCAACAGTCGGATGAGCAATTCAATGAGGTGCTGGCCGACACCATTCAATCCATCTACAAAGCGTCGATCACTTAAGCGAGATAACAACAAAGCCCGCGCTATCCCTAGCGCGGGCTTTGTGCGTTTTCAGACAGCCACCGATGCAGCCAAGTGGCCGAACGAAAGGCTGGAACTCCCCTCCTACAACCGATTCAAAAACGGCACCACCATATCCGCGATACGCCTGTGCCCGGTCTCATTCGGATGCAGACCATCCGACGTAAAATGCGGCAGCGTCCAGCTGTTGAAGCCGCTCTCTGCGTACAAATCCAGCACGGGCAGCGCATAACGGCGCCCGATGGCCACAACAGCGTCCGCATAGTCGGACAGCCGGTGTCCCGCCGCATTGACATAGAAAATGTCATACTGGTCTTTATCCCGCTGCAGCGGTGTCCAGAGACTTAGCCGGCATGCCGGGTTTTTCGTTAAGATATCCTCGATGACCGATGCATATGCACCGTAAAACGTATAAATATCGCCCGTACCCAGCTCGCCGAGCGGCTTATCCAGCCGGAAATCGTTCACACCGGCAAAAATTGTGACACAATCCAGCGACGTGTCGATCGCTTTACCGATGTGCGTCGTTGCGCCATAATCACGTTCGCCGCCGGCGGTCATCGTACAGCCGCTCTTGCCGTAATTGACGACGCGCGCGAAGCCAAGCTCCGCCTGCACCAGCGGCTGGTAGCCGCCGGCTTCGGTTATGCTGTCCCCGAGGGTGCCCCAGGACTTTCCTGTCCATTTGCTGCTCATGCCGAATACATCTCCTTTAATTCCTATCCTGTGCCTAAGACGATCTCGCCAAGCCAAGCCAAGTCACGATCAAGCCAAGTCACGATCAAGTCAAGCCTACTTGCACTCCGCCTCAAACGTCACATCGCTCGCGGCGACTTCCAGTTCCACATCCGCCTGCCCCGGGCGCTCGCCCAACCACGCGCCGTGCGCGACGAGCCTGCGCTGCAGCTCCGGCACCGAGATGTCGCGGAAGCCTGTGCCTTCCGCGCCCGCCATCGCCGCGGCGATGCCTGCCGCTTCGCCCATGGCGAAGCAATTCGGCATGACGCGCAGCGAGCCTTGCACCGGCCGGTCGGACGACACGGAGCGTCCCGCCACGATCAAGTTCGACTTGCCCTGCGGCAGCATGCATCGGTAAGGGACGCCGTGCGACTTGCCTTTGGGCAAGTGCTTGATTGTCATAGCCGCCCCCGCATTCGCAAGATGAATGTCGATGAAGTACGAGTTGCGGGCGATATCGTCCTCAAACGTGCGCATCGACAAGAAGTCTTCGACAACGAGCGTGTAATCGCCTTGAATCCGGCGCGTTTCGCGAATGCCGATCTGATCGCCGGAGTGGACGAGCACGATGTTCTCGAAGCCAGGCACATATTTCTTCAAAAAGCGGATCTGCGTCTCAATCAATTGCCGCCCCTCAATGGCAGCACGCGTCAGATCTTCCGCTTTGGTCCCGTCGATGCCGAAAATATGCCCGAAATTAAAGCCGACAACGCTGTCCGTAATCCACGCTTTGCCTGAGATGCGCTTGCGGCCTTCAGGCAGGTCGCCGTTCTTCTGCGCTTCCGACACGAGCTCTTCCTGCTGCGGATGATGGCCGCTTTCCTTCAAGTACTGGTCGTACCGCGCTTTATCCGCGCCTGTTACGACATAACACATCGTGCCCGGCTGCAGCTCGCCCTGCTCGCCGCCGACCTGGAACGGCACGCCGGCCAGCGCCGCCAAATCCGCATCGCCGGAAGCGTCGATGTACAGCTTCGCCTGGACGACCGAGCGGCCGGTCTTGTTGGAAATCACGATGCCGCTAATGCGGTCGCCGTCCAACAACACTTGATCCGCGACCGTGTGGAAAAGCACCTTCGCGCCGCTTGCGAGCACTTCGGTATCGTAAACGCGCTTCAACGTCTCGACGTCGATCGGCACCCAGTCGAGCTGTTCCTTGTACCGCCCCAGAAAATCCGGCCCTGCCGCTTGTTTCATCTTCTCGAGCAGATCGAGGCCAATGCCCCGGATGACCGGTTTCTCCCCATCCGTATAAGGGCAGAATGCCGGCACCAACGCAGCGGTCCCCATGCCGCCAAGGTAACCGCGCTGCTCGATCAGCAGCGTATCCGCGCCTTCCCGCGCCGCCGCAATCGCAGCGGCAACGCCTGTGGCGCCGCCGCCAATGACGACGACATCGGGGGTATAGCTGACCGCCAGCTGCTGAGCGGGAATTGTAACGGTAGTTTTCATTGTTGTCATAACTTTTCGTCCTCCTTGAAATTGCTGTCCTTGCTTCTCATTATAAAACCCGCCCCCCAAGGAACTAGTTTAATTTTTGTTTAACGTAAAAATAGCGCATGCTATGATAAGAAAAAAGAACACGCATCGAAGAAGGAGGTATCCCGCCATGCCTGTCCGCAAATCCGTCACGCTGCGCACGATTGCCCGAGAGCTGGGCATAACGGTCCAGACCGTCTCCAAAGCGCTTAAAGGCAAGCCCGGCATGTCCGAGGCGACCCGCCAGCTCATCGTGCAGACCGCCGAGAAGCTCGGATACTACACGATGGATCAGATCCGCAGCCTGCGACTCGACCACATCGCGCCATATCCGAGTGAACGCATGCGTTTTCTACTTATCCAAACGGCGGAGTCCGTTCCTTACAACGTCCGTTTGCTGCAAGGGCTGCAGGACCGTTTTTTCTCGTTCGGCCACCGGATCGAACTGCTGCAGCTGCCCAAAGCGATCCGCGAGGAGGCGATGGCCGGCTGGCTCGAAGAGAACGGCGCGCATTATGCGGACGGTGTGTTTATCGCACCGAGCATTTTGCCGCAGACCTGGGAGCGGCCCTTGTTCGAACTGCCGGTGCCGCGCATCCTGCTCAGCTTCCCGCCGTCCGGCGTCAAGATCGACAGCGTGATCTGGGACGTCTATGAGGCGACGTGCCAAGCCGTCGCGCACTTGCGCAGCCTAGGCCACGAACGCATCATGTACGTGGGCACCACGCTTGTGCAGCGGGGCTTCGCGCTGCGTTGGCAGGCTTTTGACTATGCGATGCGCTTATCAGGCATCGCAATAGATCCCGCGATGCACGCCACGGGCGAGCGCCAAGGATCGGAGCGGCTGCGCAGCGAGCTCCGCGAACGAATCAAGGCGCATCGTCCGAGCGCCATTCTGTGCGGCGTCGACGGCGAGGTCGCCGACGTCTATGCGGCATGCCGGGAGCTAGGCCTCCGTGTGCCCGAACATATTTCGCTCGTCGGCCTGCTGAACGCACAGCCGGACACGCTCCCGCTGTTCACCCGCCCGCTGCTCCCGATCAGCGAGACGGGCTACAGGGCGGCGGACCGCATGCTGTGGCGGATCGCCAACCCTACGCTGCCATATGAGCATATTCGCATTCAAGGCGATTTTTTCGTAGGCGAGACGACCGCTCCGCCTGCCGTCGCCGACGCAACCTGAGAATCCAACCAGAAATCGTAAGAAGCTACCAGCGTATCCGTCGAGGTTCCACGTTATAATAGATTTTACAAGTGTTATGAAAAGCGAGGAGGAGCCCCCCATGTACAAATTGGTCATTGTCGACGATGAGCCGACGGTTCGCTACGGATTATGCCATTACGTCGATTGGGCTGCTTACGGCATTGAAGTCGTCGGCGAGGCGGACGATGGAGATAACGGTCTGGACGTTGTGGAGCGCGAAATGCCGGACATCGTGCTGACCGATGTGCGCATGCCCGCGATGGACGGCATTCAAATGTCGAACTTGCTCAGCGAGCGGTTTCCCCATATGAAGATCGTCTTCATCAGCGGGCACGACGACGCAGAATATTTGAAATCGGCACTCAGAGTGAAAGCCGTGGATTATATGTTCAAACCGGTCAATCTGGCTGAGCTCGGCCATGTGATTGAGAAGGTCGTCAGCCAGTTGGATGCGGAGCGCGAAGAGCGCAGGCTGATCAGCGAGATGCAGTACAAGCTGACGCAGAGCATGCCGCTGCTGCGGGAGAAGTTCCTCATGGGGCTCATTCGCGAGAATTTGCTCAGCCCTGCGCGCATGCAGGACCGGATCGAGTTCCTTGGTCTGAACCTGCCGATGGAAGGCGCCTACATGGTGATCGCCATTCGGATCGATAACGCAAGCGAGGTCGCGCAGACGCGCTCAGAACGGGATCAGCAGCTCCTGGCCTATTCGGTCGTCAATATCGTGCAAGAACTTATCGACCGCGAAATCGGCGGCTACGTCTTCGAACATCAGCTTGGCGAGTTTGTCGGCATTTTGCGCATGACGGAAGAAGAAGACCAGGAAAACCAGCTGTTCAAGCTGGCGGAAGAAGTGCGGGACAGCCTCCATCGTTATCTTAAAATCAGTGTCACCATCGGCGTCGGCGAGCGTACAAAGCTGCTCAGTGCGCTTCCCAACTCCTATACCCAAGCGCGGGAGGCTGCGGACCAACGGTGGTTCCTCGGTAAAAATCAGATCATCTCCATGGACAACCTGGAGCACGATGAAGGCGGCGCCTACCGCTACGATCCATCGCAAAATGAACGGATGAGCTCCTCCCTGAAAGCGGCGGACACCGCGAAAGTGGACGAGGAACTTCAAGCCATCTATCAGGCGCTGCTGCGCAATCGCACGGACGGCATCGCCTACGGGCGCAACGTAAGCTTGCAGCTGATTCTGCTGGCCAACCGAATTCTCCTTGAAGTCGGGATTCGCAATAATGAAAGCCGGGAAACCGGACTCATGTCCAAAGTTTTTGAACAGGAGACGCTTGAAGAGCTGCGGATGCTCGTTGCCGCCTATCTGAATGACGTGTGCCACCGAATCGGTGAGAAGCGCAGCGGCAAAGCGAACAACGTCATCGAGCGCACGAGGCACCTGATCGAGCAGCGGTATGCCGAGAACCTGCAGGTCGGCGACCTCGCGGGGGAGGTTTTTTTATCGACGACATACTTATGCCTGCTCTTCAAGCAGGAAACCGGCGAAACGATCAACGAATATATGACGAAGGTGCGCATTGAGAAGGCGAAGGAGATGCTGAAGGATCCCGGCACCAAGTTCTATGAGGTGTGCTATGCGGTCGGCTATTCGGACCCGAGTTATTTCAGTAAAATTTTCAAAAAATATACCGGCTACACCCCCAGCACGTTTCGCGAACAAGTCATGTAAAGGCGGTCGATCCGCATGAGACCATTCAAGACAATTAACTGGAACTACCTCTCGTTGATCTTTAGGGGGGCGATGGCGGCCAGGCTGTGGCTCGTTGCCTATGCAGTGCTGATCATCATACCGGCTTCCATTTTTCTGTACCTATATTCGCAGCGCTATTCGCACATTCTCGAAGAAGAAGTGACGCGCACGATGCTGCAGACGCTCAAGCAGGCGGAAATCAACCTGGATCACCAGTTTAACTCCATTCGCGATACGTCGAATTCGCTGTTCACGAACCCGAACTTGCTGAAATATTTGAAGGTTGCGGCTACGCCGGCGGACCAACTGGAAGCTTTGAAGGAGCTTAGATACATTATCGATAATGCAAAAACCAACCTCAATGTGTTCCGGGTGCGCATCTATGTGGATGAAGATAAGTTGTTTTCCCATGAAAAGTTCAACTTCTTTCCGCTCGATAGCATCCAGTCCAGGCCATGGTACGGAGAGATCGCCGAGGCGGGCGGAATGATGACCTGGACAGGCGCCTATTTGGAAAATTATATCGACGTCGGGGAAACGTATATTTTTTCGAATCTGCGTATGCTGCGGGATCCCGATCACTACGATATTTTGCCCGGCGTTCTTTCCGTTGATATGGACGTTCGGCAGGTGGACAGCATTCTGTCGACCATACAGCTTAATAAGGATCAAACGGTCTACATGCTGGCGCCGGACGGTAAAATTGTACTGCACAGTGATAAAAAGCTCTTGGGCACCAAGCTCAGTTCTACGGCGGTGCTGAATGCTGTGCAAACGAATGCGGAAGGCGTTTCGCCGATTGCGGAAGGGAACCGAGACCTCTACGTCGTCTATACGACAATCAATGCTACGGGCTGGAAGCTGGTCGCCGAGGTGCCGAAGAAGGGCATCAATTCGCGTGCGGTTTCGCTCAATCAGTTTTCCAGTGTGGCGACGCTGACCGGCGTTACCGTTATGTTCCTTATTCTTGTCTTCATTCTGATGGCGTTTATCGTGCAGGGAATGAATCGCAGGGTGCAGACGGTGATTAGAGCGATTAAACGGGAAGGGTTGGAGGGGCTGGAGGACCGCAGCGGCACGATGGCGATCGGGGATTTCAAGGTGCTGGAGAATAGCGTCGACCACCTCATTCACCGCGTCCGTGATCTCATGGAGGAGACGTATACGACGAAGGTGCAGGAGCGGGAGGCGCAGCTGCGCGCGCTGCAAGCGCAAATCAATCCGCACTTCCTGTACAATACGCTCGATACGATCAATTGGATTGCCATCGGCCGCGGCGCCCAGGACATCTCCCAAATGATCGACAGCTTGGCCAAATATTTCAGGCTCAGCCTGAATAAAGGCAAGGATGTCGTGACGGTGACGGATGAGCTGGAGCTGGCGAAAGTGTATCTGGAAATCCAACAGACGCGTTTCCCCAAAAGCTTCGAGTTCGCGATCGTCATTCAATCGACGGGATCGTCTGAGGACGGAACCGACGCAGCGGCAGAGCTGTCGGCGTTTTTCATTCCGAAGCTGACGCTTCAGCCAATCGTCGAGAACGCGCTCCTTCACGGCATACGCAAGTCGAAGGGCAAAACCGGCACAATTACGCTCACCGCGGCCATCGACGGGGACGAGCTGACGCTTACCGTGCGCGACGACGGTATCGGCATGGAGCCTGCTTTTGCCCAAAGTTTGCTGACCGAGCCGAGGCCGACGATGCGGTCTGACGGTTCCGGCAGCTCGTACGGGCTGTATAACGTCAACGAGCGCATCAAGCTGTTCACCGGCGAGGCGCAGGGGCTGTTCATCGAGTCGCAGCTTGGCGAAGGCACGACCATCACGGCGCGGTTTCCCCGGCGGCCGATCTCACAGAAAGAGCATCTCTCTTAAGCGAGAGGTGCTTTTTTTCTTTTAGAACAAGACCATAAAATAATACCAGAAACACAAAGATCACCATCTACAGATACCGGCGAAGTCTCTCTATAATAGGGCTATAACAACTTGGAGGTGAACGTGAGATGGAAATTACAGCACCGGCAGACAACCTGCAGCAGGTTGCATCGACGAAAGTAAAAAAGAACAGATGGAAGCTGTTTCGGAGCAATTTCGATATGTACTTGCTGCTAGTTCCGGGCCTATTGTTCTTGCTCTTATTCAAATACACCCCGATGTACGGGATTATTATCGCGTTCATGGACTACAATATTTTCGACGGGATTGCAGGGAGCGATTGGGTTGGACTGGCGCAGTTCAGCAAGCTGATTCATTCCGATGAGTTCATGCAGGTGTTCATCAATACGCTGCTCATTTCCTTGTACAAGCTTGTGCTGTTGTTCCCGGTACCGATCATCATTGCGCTGCTGCTGAATGAAGTTCGGAGAGCATGGTTCAAGCGAACTGTACAGACTGTCATTTTTCTTCCGCACTTTCTGTCCTGGGTCATCATCTCGGGATTGTTCATTACAATTTTGTCGCCGAGCGGCGGTCTTGTGAACAATCTCATCGTGTTTTTCGGTGGGAAGCCGATTTCCTTCTTCCTCGACAACAACTTCTTCCGCAGCGTAGTCGTATTTACGGCTGGTTGGAAGGAATCCGGCTGGAACGCCATAATCTTTATCGCCGCCATCGCCGGTATCGAGCAAGAACAATATGAAGCGGCATCGATTGACGGAGCGGGACGGCTACGGCAAATGCTGTACATTACGCTTCCGGGCATCGTCCCTACCATTATCCTGATCCTGATTTTGCGCTTAGGGTACTTGCTCGATGCAGGTACGGAGCAAATTCTAACCATGTATAATTCGGTCGTCTATGAAAGCGGCGATGTGATCGGTACTTACGTATACCGCATGGGTCTAGGTCAGCAAGATTACAGCTTTAGCACAGCTGTTGGTCTGTTTAACTCCCTGATCGGCTTTATCCTCATCATTGCGGGGAATGAGATTAGTAAAAAATTAGTCAAACGCAGCATTTGGTAGGAGGTGCAGGCATGAGAAGAAAAACATTCGGCGATTGGACTCTGGACGTCTGCGTCTACGGCGCGCTCATCCTGTCAGGATTAGTGACGCTGCTCCCGATGGCCAACGTGCTGTCGAAGGCGCTAAGCGACGAATCCGCCGTTATTTCCGGGAAAGTGGGGATCATCCCCGTCGGCTTTCAACTTGATACGATGAAATACGTGGCGTCTTCCAGTCAATTTTTACATTCGATTTCTGTCTCCTTGTTCGTCATGGTTGTCGGATCCGTGCTTTCGATTCTGCTGACCGCCTTGACAGCTTATCCATTGTCCAAAAGGCATCTGCCGGGCATCCCGTTCATTCTGCTCTTATTCATCTTCACGATGCTGTTCAACGGAGGCATTATCCCGAACTATCTGCTGATGAAAGAGCTCCATCTGATCAATAATCTGTGGTCGCTGATCCTGCCGGCGCTGATCTCGGTGTTCAACATGCTGGTCATCAAAAGCTACTACGAATCGTTGCCGGAAGCTTTGGAAGAATCGGCGAAAATGGATGGGGCGCGCAACTTTACGATCCTGTTCCGAATTATTTTGCCGCTGAGCACACCGGTTATCGCGACCATCGCGCTGTTCTATGCGGTGTATTTCTGGAACGATTACTTCCATCCGATGCTGTATATTTCGAACGCGAGCTTGAAGCCGCTTCAACTGTATCTGCGTGATATTGTCATGGATGCCGACAGCTCGTCAGCGATGAACAAAAGCGTCGACGATCTCATGAACATATCGCCGGAAGGCATTCGATCGGCAACGGTCATCGCGTCCATCATACCGATGCTGCTCGTGTATCCATTCCTGCAGAAGCACTTTGTAAAAGGCGTCTTGATCGGCTCCGTGAAAGGGTAAGCGTGCGTTAACGCCTGAAGTGGCAACGCTTCGGGCTTAATGATAAGATACACACAATATCTAGGGAGGGTTTTGCATGTTAAAGAAAAACAAAAAGCTGATGCTCGTTACGCTCACAGCGGTTCTCTCCGCTTCCTCGCTTGTCGCTTGTTCCTCCGGCAGCAGCACAAGCAGCTCCGCACCTGCAGCAACAGGGGCGGCAGCAACCGCAGCTGCTACGCCTGCTGGTCCTAAGCCCGAGCTGAAATCGCTGCAAATTTGGCAAAAGGACGACTACAATACGTACCCGGTAGCCAAGTACCTTGAGCAGGCGACAGGCTATAAAGTGCAGTACGACATGCTGCCGCAGGATAAACCGCAGGATAAGCTCAACATTTTGATTGCCTCCGGCGAGCCGTACGACGCTGTAACTACGGCCGGAACTACCGATTTTAAAGCGCTGTATTCCGACTACGCGAGAAAAGGCGCGCTGATCGACCTAGGCCCGCTGATTGATAAATATGGTCCGAACATCAAGGCGGCGATCGACCCGGAAGCTTTGGAAGCTGCCAAAGTCGACGGCAAATTGTATGCGATTCCAACGAGAACATTGTCCTTCGTTGCGACAAGCTTGTACATCCGCCAAGACTGGCTGGATAAAGTCGGCATGAAGGCACCGACAACGTTAGATGAATTGGTTGCGGTTTTGAAAGCGTTTAAGGAAAAAGATCCTGGCGGCAACGGCGATAAGAACATTCCGCTGACCATTAACGGCGACTCCGCCTTTATCGCGAATATTGCGGGTGCGTTCGGTCTTCCGAATTTCTGGAATGACGTCAACGGCAAATTGACGCCGCGCGTACTGGACCCTGCCTATAAAGATTACGTTGCGTTTACCAGCGATCTGTTCAAACAAGGTTTGATCGACAAAGAGTTTGCCGCCAATAAAGACGCCACGGCCAAAGAGAAGTTCACCAGCGGCAAAGCCGGCATGATTATGATGAACTGGTCGGATGTGCCTGCCATTGCGGATGCTTTGACCAAAAATATCCCGACTGCCAAAGCAGCCTTTATCCCGGCTTTGAAAGGCAAGGACGGCAAAATGGGCTTGTCCGCTGCGAAAGGCTTTGACCGCATTACGTATATTCCGAAATCCTCCAAACATCCGGAGGACGCTATCAAATGGATGAATGCGAAGCTGGAGAAAGATACGTTCAGAACAATGGCAATCGGGGAAGAGAACAAGCATTATACGTTTAAAGACGGTCAATATACGCCGATTCAACCGATTTTTACCGATGAGCGCAACCAAGCGAACAACTTCTTGACAGGCACCGACGACAAAAACTATCCGACCTATTGGCAAGCACGCGTGCGCAAAGATATGCGTTTGTTTGAAGCTTGGGATTTCATGAACGGGAAAGCGCCGGCTGAAGCAAAGGTCGTTGACCTGCTGGGCTACGCGCCGTACATGCAAGAGTTCTCGAAGAACTTCCAAACGCTGAACACGATGTCCAATGAATTTACGACAAAGCTGATTTTCGGTGCAGAGCAGATAAGCAATCTGGATACCTTTATCGCAAAATTCAAATCCTCCGGCGGCGACGCCAGCTTTAAAGAAGTGAATGAGTGGTATGCGAAAGTGAAGAAATAAAGCGAACGGCCCTGGGCGATGATCTTTCGTCCGGGGCTGTTTTGCTTGCGATCGCTGTCTACGACCGAAATCGATTCTGCAAAATCGGATTATCTACGCCCTGATCCTTCAAATTGCGCGGCTCGTTTTTGTTGAACTGATTCTCGAACACAAGGTTGGCGGTATGCGGCTCCTCAATCAGCACGCCGTAATTTCCGTTCTTATCGATGTGATTTTCCTGCATATCGTTAAAATCCGAAGACGCTTTGATCCCGCTCTGGCGGTTGTTCTTCAGGTCAGTAAACCCGGCAAAGCCGTAATTGCTCATGAACAGCAAGCCATTGCCCAGATTCTCTTTCGTACTGCCGTCAACAATCAGTGAATTCGTGCTTCGCGACATGACGCCGTTCCCCCGATTGCGCCCCACCGTGTTATGCAGAAGCAGGTTGTTGTCTGAACCGCTGAGCAGGATGCCGTCGCCCCGATTCCGGGAGATGTGATTCTCTGCAATGGCATTATGATTGCTGTCCAAAACTTGAATACCGTAGGACCGGTTGGCTTGCAGCTTGTTATCGATGATCCAGTTCGATGACCCGCTGTTCAATTGAATGCCGGTGCCTGCGCTGCCGCGGCCGATGCGTTCAATCGTATTTCGGACAATTAGGGTGCCGGTCGAAAGCAGCACGAAGAGGCCGAGTGGAAGCTCTGCGCCGGCTATGTGCCGAATGGTATTGTTCATAATGCGATGAGATTTGCCATTATACAAGCGAATGCCGTTGGATACGTAATTTTTGATGTGAAAACCGTTAATTTCAACCCCCGCCGTAAATTCAAGGCCGAAGGCTTCCGCCAAGCTGAACTTGCCATCAAGAATCGCAGCATGCGGTTCTTTGGAGACGATGCGAAGATTGTCTTTGCCGCTCGGCACTAGAACGGTTTCATGGTACACGCCCTTTTGAACGAGAATTACATCTCCGGGATTCGCTGCATTCACCGCATCTTGGATCGCGGTCGGACTGCCTGGATACACAGGAAAGATGGGCACGGGGGATCACCTCACTAGCATCTATATAGCTAGTATAGTAGATTCCACAAGCGGGGAAATGGTAAGGAACAAAAGTCTACCTGAGGATGCATAATTCATGGAAGCCGGCCATCCATTTTACACATAATCAAAAACAATCAAGAAAAAGAAGGTGCAGCAAGCACCTAAAGGCAGGGCCCAAAGGTAATGCTTGTAATGGATCCGCGTTACGATAAACATATTCAGATTAAATAGACCTGACCACCAGATCGTCCAGCCGTGATGATAAGCAATTCGTCCATACTTCCATCCGATGAGCTCAACAACGACAAAGATCAAGATCCATTTGATAATGTGGAGGCATTGTTTAAGCCATGTCACGGGATAAGTGGAAAGGTAGACAAAAATCGCCATCGGAAGAATGACGAACACATGCAGCAAATAAGCCCCAAGGTGGTTCAGGAAAACCTCCCCTTGCAGCCGCCAGATGTGATGCTGATCGAAGGCGAAAACTTTGTACAGTAAGTGACAGGCAATGACGAAAAGCAAAGTTGGATAATAGTCTTTGAAGTTTTTCCAATCTCCCCATCGTAATGCGGCAAAAATAGCCCATAATGCGATTGCAATATGAATGTGAACCACGTCCTCCTATCGACTTTAAAATTCCATTATTTACCATAACGTGTTGCATTAAACTTACTTTATCGATTCTTTATGATTCATTCGCTTTATGTTCCTGTATCGCACAATTTTCGAGACAAATCGCAACATTTTCGAGGAATCTGCCGCCCATCTCCTTTATAATGGAGGTACGGAGGTGCGCTGCCGACATGTTCAAAAAAAATCTATCTTTCAAGCTGATCGCCTCCCTCTCGGCCTTAATTATGGTCGTGTTTCTGATATCCGGCTATGTGACCTATACCGTGTATCTCAAGATGTTTACGGGCGAGATTTCCAAGCAATTTGCCAAGGCGAATGAGCAGGCCGCAGCCCGGGTTGAGTTCCAGATTCAAAATATGTACAAATCGACGAACTACATCGTCTTTCATCCGTATATTGAAGATATTTTGCGGCGCTCGGCGGAGCGGGCGGAGGATACGTTCTACAACCGGCTGCTGGATCAGGACGAATTGACGCGTCTGCTTAATCAAATTTCCATCGACGAGCCCAAGCTGTCGAGCATGTACGTGTACAATACGAAGGGCTCGGGCTACTTTTTCGAAAATAATTCAGGCACCGTCATCCCGCTCAGCGACGCCGACTATACGGCAATCAAGCAGTCGCTCGAGGGCTCAAACGGCGAAATCGTATGGAAAGCGATGCGTATTTCCAGTATTGAGAGCTCGGGCTACAAGAACGTTATCTCCGCCGCCCGCTATATGAAGAATAAGCAGCAGGAACTGTACGGCATCCTGATATTGTTTTGGGACGAGTCGCTGTTTGGCGCGATGCTGGACGATCTGACCAAAGGCGAGAACGCGCAGGTGGTGCTGCTCGATGACCGTAACCATGTTGTCTATACCAATCATAAAAAAGACGGCTACGATCTGGAGGCGCTGCTGCAAGCTGCCGATTCGCAGACCGTGAATATCGGCGGCCAGCCGATCTATGTGAGCCGCAGCACGACGCAGGGCTCGCACATGACGCTGATCTCGGCGCTGTCGCTGCAATCGTTTAGCCAGAAGAGTCGAGGCATTTTCCAGATTGCCCTGTACTCGGGTCTCGTCAGCACCGGGCTTGCGTCACTGCTGATCTTTTTCACCGGCCGCAGGTTGTTGGGGCCTCTTCGCACACTTGTTGCCGGCATGAAAAAATTGCGCGGCGGCCGCTTCGATACGCGAATCCGCATCTCGACGCAGGATGAGCTGGCGTTTCTCGGCCACAGCTTCAATGAAATGGCGGCGAACATCGAGTCGCTCGTCAAGGAAGTGTACGAGCGCAAGCTGCATGAGCGCGAAGCGGAGTTGACGGCGCTGCAGGCGCAGCTGAATCCGCATTTTCTGTACAACACGCTGGATACGATTTATATGAAATTGTATCTGGGCGAATATGACGAACAAGCGGCGCAGCTTGTCCTGTCACTGTCCGGCCTGCTTCGCTATGCGCTGCAAAGCCCGAACACCCATACTACGGTGCAGGACGAGATCGAACACATCCAGAAATACATCAACATTCAGAGCGCGCGCATCGGCGGCAGGCTGGAGACGTTTATCCATGTCGACGAAGGGGTAGAGGAGCTGCCGGTCATCCGGCTGATTCTGCAGCCGCTCGTGGAGAATGCGTTTGTGCATGCGTTTTCGCAGATGTCGCGGATTTGTATCTTACGGATTAAAGCGTATTTGCAGGAGCCGGAGGTGTTGTGCATTGAGGTTAGCGACAACGGGAAAGGCATGGCCGAGGAGCAGGTCGAGGCTGTCCTGCAGTTGCAGGAACGCAGACTGGATGAGGCGCAGGAAGCACCGAAGCGTGGCGGAATCGGACTGAAGACCGTCATACGGCGCGTCAATTTGCTGTACGGTCCGCCTTATGGGTTAACGATCCTTAGCGAGCCCGATTCGGGGACAACGATGAAGCTGGTTTTACCAGCGCGCACAGGGGAAGGGGGCAGGCTCACATGAAAGGAAAAGTACTGATCGTCGACGACGAACCTTTGATTCGCAGAGGGCTGATGAAAATGATCGCAGCTTCGCAGACCGGCTGGTCTGTCGCCGGGGAAGCGGATAACGGCATGGAAGCGATGGCGCTAATCGAGGAACTTCGGCCGGATCTCGTCATCACGGACATCCGCATGCCGGAGATGGATGGCGTCGAGCTCTGCCGCCATATTTCAGAATTGGAGCGACCGATTGACGTTATGGTATTAACGGCGTACAAAGATTTTGAATTTGCGCAGGCGGCGCTGCGGTACGGCGCGATCGATTTTTTGCTCAAGCCGCTCTCGGCGGAAGAACTGACGAAGCCGCTGGCGAAAGCGTTCAAGCTGTTCACCGAGCGGCAGGAGGAGCTTGTCCGTTCGCTGGCCGAGCAGAACCGCCTGCTCGAGCACACTCTCCGGGCGTGGCTGCTGGGCCTGCCGTTGGAAGAAGCGGCGGTACGGCGCCTGCGGCGCACATGCGAGGGCCGAGCGCTGCTCGTCTTCACGGTGGATTCGTACACGCCGGCGGGGAAAGACTACAGGCGCGAGGATGCGCGGCTGCTGCAATTCGCCGTGCTGAACGTGATGCAGGAACTGTTCGCGCAGGCGGGAGGCGAGGGAACCATCGTTAGCGTGAAGCACGATGTGTTTGCCGTTGCGGCGGCGGGCGCAGCCGCCGAACTGGACGCTTATGCCGGGCAAGCCACCGGCATGGCACACGCGCTGCTCGGGCTGACGCTGCGCAGCGAGCGGGTAGACAGCGCCTCCTTCGCGGCGCTGTACGGTTGCCTGGCCGGCAGTCCGCAGGACGCCGCCCAGAGCAAACACGACCCGCTCGTGCCGGACCATGCCGAGCGGAGCAAATCGATCCAGGCCGAGGCCGTCGCCTACATCGTCCAAGGCCAAATCGAGCTCCTCCGGTCGTACTGGGAGGGGCTGATCGCGGCCGCCGCCGCCATGACCCCGAGCGATGCCAAGCTCGAGGGGCTCGCCATCGCGCTGGCGATGGAGGCGGCGCGCAAGCGCGTGCTCGAGCCGTCCGCGGACGGCTCGCCGGCGGGCCACGCCGAGGACCCGGGGCTCGGCGTCTGGATCGAGGCGCTTCAGCCCCTGCGGGAAGCGCAGGAAGTGGCGCACTGGCTGCGCGCGCAGGCGCAGGCGTTCATGTACCAGCTGAATTCGTGGCTGGCCGGCAAAAACGACAAGCTGCTCGATAAAGCGGTGCGCTATATCGAGCAGCATTATAAAGGCGATTGCTCGATTCACGATGTCGCCCAGCATGTGCACCTCAGCGTGAGCTATTTCAGCAACCTGTTCAAGAAAGAAACCGGTGAGAGCTACACGAACTACCTCACGAAGTTCCGGCTCGAGAAGGCCAAAATCCTCCTCAGCAACACCAACATGAAAATCTCCGAAATTGCCGAAGCCGTCGGCTACGACGATCCGAACTACTTCACCACCGTGTTCCGCAACTGGGTGCGCTGCTCGCCGAGCGAGTTCCGGAGGATGGGGTAGCAAGTAGAAAGCCAGCCTCGTAAGTTCTGTGGGGCTGGCTTTTGCCGTTCAATTCTCCTAACGACTCCTTCCTCAAAAGCAACGCCCCCTCCCATCTAGCTAAGAGGGTCCAGCCCTAGTTAACTCGCCAAAAGTAAGCCAAAATCTCGAATTAAGGGGGGGAGCCCCACTTATTAAGCAGAAAAAGCCCCAAAACCGGCCAATTTCGCCAAGCTAAGAGGGGCCAGCCCTAGTTAACTAGCCAAAAGTAAGCCAAAATCTCGAATTTAAGAGGGGCCATCCCCCCTTAACAAGCCGTTAACTCGCCCCACTCCAGTAGAATCCTCCAGATTTCCCTAAACAGATTCAAGGCGCTCCCCTCCCGCGATTCGTATAATTGAAATCAGAGAGGAGAGAGAGACGATGCAACCTAACTCGGAGGCAACCAGCCTAACAATCCCGAAGACCAAGCCGCTAGGGCGCAAAAGCTTGCTGCGCGCCAAACAAAGCCTGCCGCTGTTCCTCATGCTGTTGCCGGGCATTGCTTTTTATATCATGTTCAAGTACATGCCAATGGGCGGGCTGATCATCGCGTTCAAAGATTACAACTTCACAGATGGTATCCTGCGAAGCCCATGGGTCGGCATGACGAACTTCGAGACGCTGTTCAAGCAGGCTCAGACGCTGGAGATCATCCGCAACACGTTCGTGCTCAGCGGACTCACCATCATCTGCGGCTTCCCGGTGCCGATTGCGCTTGCGATTATGATGAACGAAGCCCGCAGGCTCTGGTTCCGGCGCATCGTACAGACGATCCTGTACATGCCGCATTTTTTCTCATGGGTTATCGTCGGCGGCCTCATCATATCCATTTTGTCCATCGAATCCGGTACGATCAACAACTGGATCAAGCTGGCCGGCGGCGAGCCGTTCCCCTTCCTTTACAATACGAAGAGCTGGATCGGCGTCTTCATCGCCTCCGGCGTGTGGAAAGAGATGGGCTTCAACGCCATCATCTACCTGGCGGCGCTCACATCGATCGATCCGCACCTGTACGAATCGGCGAACATCGACGGCGCGAACAAATGGCAGCAGATCCGGCATGTGACCCTGCCCGGCATCTCAACGACCATTGTGCTGCTGCTCATTCTTCAGCTCGGCAAGGTGATGGAGATCGGCTTTGATCATGTTTTCGTCCTGCAAAACTCGCTCAATGCGAGCGTCTCCGAAGTCATATCGACGTACATGTACCGCGTAGGGCTGCAAGGCGGGCAGTTCAGCCTAACGACGGCGATGGGCTTTTTCGAATCGGTCGTCGGCTTCATCCTTGTTGTAAGCGCAAATGCGCTGGCTCGGCGCTTCGGGCATGGGCTATTTTAGGAGGAACGAAAACATGAAATCAACCAACGGAGACCGCCTGTTCTACGGGCTGAACTATACCTTACTGGGGCTGATCGCGCTCACCTGCCTATTGCCTTTGCTTCATATTGCGTCGCTATCGCTCAGCCACACCCAGGAAATTCTTTCTGGCCGAGTCACCTTATGGCCGAAAGGCTGGAACACCGATGCCTACACCTCGATGTTTGAGGGTACCCGTATCCTCCCGGCTTTCAAGAACAGCGTGATCATCACGGTTGTCGGGGTCGTGCTCAGCATGCTGGCGACGGTATTGACGGCATATCCGCTGTCGAGAAAAATTTTTCCAGGCAGAAAGTGGTTTACACTGGCGATGATTTTTACCATGATGTTTACAGGGGGCATGATTCCCACTTACCTCATCGTGAAATTATTCGGCCTCGTAAACAGCTATTGGGCGCTGTGGATTCCTTCGCTGGTGAACACCTATAACATGCTGGTGGTGAAGACATACTTCGAGAATATCCCGGATGAGCTGGAAGAAGCGGCCAAAATGGACGGCTGCGGACAATGGCGTCAGCTGCTGCAAATCATCCTTCCGCTTTCGAAGCCGGTGTTGGCGACGATCACCTTGTTTTATGCAGTGAGCTATTGGAATTTATTTTTCAATGTGATGCTCTATATCAATGAATCCGTCAAATACAATCTGGCCGTGCTGGTCCAGCAGATGATTCAAAATCAACAGCTGCTGCAGGAAATCGTCCTGACAGGCGCACAGGTTGAGGTCGTCCCGGAATCGCTCAAAGCGGCCAGCGTGATGGTGATGATGGTGCCGATGATCGTGCTGTATCCGTTTTTGCAAAAATATTTCGTCAAAGGCGTCATGCTCGGCGCTGTCAAAGGTTAGGATTCACCATGCTTCCATAGCGTTCATATATGAAAGGGGTACGTATTCATGAGAAATATGAAAGTTAAGCTGGCCCTCGCTTCCACCGCCGTGCTGGCCCTTACCGTCATCGGTTGTTCGAAATCGGACGACGCGACCAAATCCTCGCCCGGCGCATCTTCGGCGTCAACCGCTGCGGCGGCCAAAACGCCCGAGCCTCGCAAAGACATTACCGTAACCGCTTACGATACGGGGCGGGTCTCCCAGGATGAGGGCACGAACGAGCAGAACCGTTGGACTAAATGGATCAACGATAACGGACCGGAGAACGTGAAGTTTACGGCGATTTCTTTTGCCCAGATTAAAGAAAAAACGAACGTCATGTTCGCTTCCGGTTCTGCGCCCGACCTGCTTATGGTGTTTGATCCGACAATCCGCAACCCGCTCTATGAGCAGAAACAATTGATGCCGCTCGACGATCTCATTGCCAAGAACTCCGTAGAGTATAAAAAGCTGCTGGAACAAAATCCGCTGCTCCGCAAAGCCGGAACGAAGCCGGACGGCAAGCTGTACGAGGTCGGCCACATTCAATGGGTGAATCCGCTGCGCGGGGTGATTATCCGGACAGACTGGCTCAAGAAGCTGGGGCTGGAGATGCCGAAGACGACCGACGATTTGTACAAGGTTGCGAAAGCGTTTGCGGAACAGGACCCGGACGGCAATGGGAAAAAAGATACGTACGGTATCGCTTTAGCAGGCTCGATGGAATATACGATCAATCAGATGTTCTACGCGATCAAGCCTTGGGTCGTGAAGGATGGCAAGCTGACGTACGCATGGGAAAATATTAAAGTCGCCACCGATTTTAAGAAAAAGCTGTACAGTGAAGGCATCGTGGATAAAGACTTTTTCAACGATAAAAACATGGCGAAAGCGAAGCAGGATTTCATCACCGGCAAAGTCGGGATCATCTCGCCGAACTTCAATACGCCGCAGGATATTGTGACCCAGTTCCTCGATCCGCTGCAAAAGAATGTGCCGACCGCCACGATGACGCTTATGCCGTTCCCGACAAGCCCGTTTGGTCGCTTCACGCCGTCGCTTGAGAACCCGGTCCAAATGACAGGCGCGATCGCCGCCTCGACGAAAAACCCGGAAGCGGTTATGAAATACATCGACTTCATGGCGAAGGATTCAACGGCAGACGTGCTGGATAACGGCATTGAAGGCACACATACCAAAACCGTGGACGGCTGCCCGCAAATTATTGATGCGGATAAATTCAAGAAAGAAGTCAGCGATATCACGGTGTACATGAAAATGCTGACCAACACCGGCCTGCGCTTTAATAAATGCTCCACGCCGGCGGTGCAGTACAAGAGCGATCCGCGCGTGCAGGACTATTACCAGCTGCTGCGTGATACGTATCTGACGTTTGACCTGCCTTATGCTGAGCTGACGCACTCCGAGCATATGCCGCAGCTGCCGAAGGATTTGGCGGCGATTGTGGCCAACACCGACAAGCAGGTGAATTCGATGGTTGGCGCCGGCAACGGAACGGTCTGGGCGAAGGCGATTGTGGAAGGCGACAAATATACGACGGACGATGCTCTGAAAGAAGCCATTGCGATTTGGGAAAAAGCCGGCGGCAAGCAGGTGGAGGACTGGATGGCCAAGTGGTACGACGAGAACAAGGATAAAGCGTTCCTGGCCAAGGATATGTACGAGATCGCAAAGCAGCAGGATCAGAAATATAAGCAAATTATGAGTGAGATTAAAAAATAAAGAGGCGTAACGGAGGGGGAGCTTACTAAGGCTCCCTCCTCTGCGGAAAGGAACGGGACGATGGAGACAAGAATTCGCTATGCCGACAGCAGACATGGCCGCGTATTTGAAGGCATCGGCGGTATAACGAGCAACGGCATGTCCAAGCTGCTGATGGATTATCCGGAGGCGCAGCAGCAGGAGATTATGAATCTCCTGTTCAAGCCGAAGTACGGCGCAAGCTTGCAGCATTTGAAGGTGGAACTGGGCTCCGACGTGAATACGTCGGCGGGGACGGAGCCTTCCCATATGCGGAGCCGGGACGACTTCGACATTACGCGGGGCTACGGACTGCCGATTGCGGCGATGGCCAAAAAGATCAATCCCGCGCTGATGCTGGACGCTTTGCGATGGGGCACCCCGCTGTGGATTCAGAACGACGAGGATAAGCTGGCGTATTATTTGAATTTCCTGCGCGGGGCGAGGGATACGTACGGTCTCGAGTTCGACTACCTTGGTCCGGACATCAACGAGGGCGCGTTCAGCCGGGACTGGACGGTGAACACGCTGGCGCCCGGCCTGAAGCGCGAAGGCTTCGGCCACATCAAGCTGGTCGCCGACGACAGCGACCACGGCTGGGACATCGCCGATCATGCGGCGGGAGATCCGGCGCTGTTCGAGGCGGTGCATGCCTACGGCGTGCATTACCGCCAGGACAGCACGGACACCGCCCAGACGAGCGGCAAGCCGCTGTGGCTGAGCGAGGATCTGGCGCCGTTCCGCCACAGCTTCAGCAAAGGCGCGCTGAATATCGCGCAGCGGATCATCGACATGTACGTCGTCGGTCGCATGGTCAAGTACGAGCTGCATCCGCTGCTCGAAGCGGAGTACGAGAATACGCCTTTTAACTATAAAGGCATCCTGGTTGCGTCGTGGCCGTGGTCGGGCCATTACCGGCTCGATCCGGGGCTCTGGGTGATCGCCCACTTCACGCAGTTCATGCAGCCGGGCTGGGTGTACCTGGACGACGCCTGCGGGCGGACGGAGAGCGGCGGCTATGTGACGCTGCTGAATCCGGAGACGAACGACATTTCGATCGTCGTTCTGAATAACAGCAGCGCCGAGCAGAGCTACGTCATTGAAGGCGCTGCCGAGCTGGCGGCATCGCATGACGGGCGGCTGGCGCTGTGGGTTACGACCGAGCACGCGCACTTTCGGCAGGGGGATGCGCAGCTGGAAGCGGACGGCTCGCTGCACTTGACAGCGGAGCCGTATGCGATCTACACGCTGACGACGACTAGCGGTCAGCGCAAGGGCGACGAGGAGCTGCGCATCGCAGCGTCTACAGAGTTCCCCCTGCCGTATCGCGATAGCCTCACGGCAGGGCGTCCCGGCGGCAATCCGGCGTACACGTCGGATCAGGGCGGCGCTTTTGAATGGGGGCCGCTGCCGGAGGGCGGGCTCGTGCTGCGCCAGCAGGTGACAGAGGCGCAGATTCCGATCGACTGGACGTACCGCCGGACGCCGGAGCCGTACACTTTGCTTGGCAGCCTCGAGTGGGCGAACTATCGCGTCGGCGTGGAGGTGCAGTTGGAGGCAAGCGCCGGCTACATCGGCCTGTGCGGACGCGTCAGCTACACGTCCAAGAGCAACGAGCCGCCGGAAGGGTATTGGCTGCGCATGCAGCATACGGGCCGTTGGCAGCTCATGAAGGGCAAGGTGCCGCTCTTGCAGGGCGACACCGAAGCGCTCGTCCCCGGCGTGTGGTACGCCGCCGAGCTCATCTTGGAAGGCAAGACGATCTCCGCCGCCTGGAACGGCGAGGAGCTGTTTGCCCTCACGGACAGCGAGATCGCGAGCGGGCAGATCGCGCTGCTGAGCAGCTACCACCGCCATGCGTTTCGCGAGCTGCGCATCGAGCCGCTGCGCGAAGGAGCGGCGGTGGACTGCATCCGCTATGACGATGTCAGCGCCGAGTTGACGTACGCCGGCGGCTGGCACCGGGCGGACGGCGACTGGAACGTCTACGCGCGCACATTGTCAGCGTCCGATGAAGCCGGGGCGGAGCTGACGTTCCGCTTCCGGGGCGAAGGTGCTGCCATCATCGGCAAGAAGGCTGCGGGCGGCGGCATGTTCGACATCTATGTCGGCGGTGAATATCAAGGCACGGTGGATACGTACCGTCCGCAGCCGGTCTTCCGCAAAGCGCTTTGGAGCGTGCACGGGCTTGATCCGTCTGTCGAGACGGAAGTTCGACTTGTCGTGAAAGGCATCCGGCATCCGGAGGCGGCGGGCGCATTTGTCTACATTGACGCCGTGGAGGTTGTAGGAGGAGTATTGCTAGAGTAGAGGTTTGAGCAGGGAACGCGGAAGGAGCAGATGGGCTGTAAGAGGTTCGTGCGAATGCCGTGTTTTTTGCTTTTCCTGTATAGCATCATTACCACATCCAAAGGAGATGAATTCATGTTTAAAAAGCAAGCAGTTACTCGCGCGTCAAGCGCGGTACTGGCGGCATCGCTTGTCGCGTCCAGCCTTGGCGGAGCGCTCCTGTTCCCTGTATCGGCAGCCGCTGCCCCGACTGTCGTCAACATTAACGGCGCCGACATCGGCAGCACGTTCGAAGGCGTCGGCGCCGTCTTTAGCAATGGCATGACGAAGCTGCTGATGGATTACCCTGCCAATCAGCGGGACGATTTGATGAAGTTTCTGTTCAAGCCGAAGTTCGGCGCTTCCCTTCAGCATGTGAAGGTCGAGATCGGCAGCGACGTCAACTCGTCGTCGGGCACGGAGCCGAGCCATATGCGGTCGGCCACCGATTTTGATATCACCCGGGGAACGAATCTGTGGGCGGCGCAGCAGTCGAAGGCGCTGAATCCGCTGATTGAGCTCGAAGCGCTGCGGTGGGGAACACCGTCCTGGATTTCGAACGACAGCGACCTCTATACGTACTACAAGAAGTTTCTTGACGGCGCCAAGGCGACCTATGGCCTGGATTTCAACTATCTCTCTGCGGATAAAAATGAAAACACGAAAGCCTCCGATTGGAGCACGACCGGCGCAAGCCGCAGCTTCGTCGTGAACACGCTGCGGCCGAATTTGACGGCAGACGGCTACGGCAGCGTGGGTCTCGTGGCGGCGGACAGCAATGTCGGTTGGTTCATCGCCGATAAAGCAGTGGCGGATTCCCCGCTGAAGAACGCGTTAGTCGCGATGAATATTCACTACAATCAGACGAGTACCGCGAACGCCCAGGCGACGGGGCTGAAGCTGTGGGATGGCGAGGATTTGGCGCCTTCGCGCAAAGATTTTGTGAAAGGCCCGCTCGACATGGCGAACCGAATCATTCGCATGTATGCCGTCGGGAAGATGACGAAGTACGAGATGCATCCAGGTATTGAAAGCGCGTACACGAATACCCCGTTTACGTACAAAAGCATGATCGTCGCCAACACGCCATGGACGGGACACTACGAGATTACGTCCGGGCTATGGACGGCTGCGCATTTTACCCAGTTTTCCGAGATCGGATGGAAGTATATCAACAGCGGCAATTACTCGGATGACCGTGGCGGCTATATGATGCTCAAGGACCCGGCCTCGAGCAACTGGAGCCTGATCGTGCTGAACACGGGTGCGACGCCGAGGGAGTACACGTTCAATTTGTCCGGCGGACTGTCGACAGGGACGATTCGTCCGTGGAAAACGACCGAAAGCGCGCAATTCATCCAGCAAAGCAGCATTACGCCATCCGGCGGTTCGTTCACAGTGACGATTGATCCGTATTCGATTTATACGTTTACGACCACGACAGGCCAGCAAAAAGGTACAGCCTCCTACACGAATCCGTCCTCCGAGGCGTTCCCGCTGACGACGGACTACACGGATAACTTCGACGCTTACAGCGTTGGCAAGGAGCCGGTTTACTTCTCCGATCAAGGCGGCGCTTTTGAAGTCGCGACGGAGGGCAGCGGTAAAGTGCTCGAGCAGAAAATTACGGCTGCTAATAAACCGCTTGATTGGAAATATCGTTCTACGCCGGAGCCTTACTCCATTATGGGCAGCCCGGAATGGCGTAACTACGAAGTGCAGTCCGATGTGAAACTGACCAGCTCTACCGGCTATGTGATGGTTGGAGGGCGTGTCAATCACAACAGAAAGACGATTGCGGACGAAGGCTCGGATGTGCCGGGTGACGGCTATCAGATCCAGATGCATGAGAATGGGGCGTGGCAGCTAAGGGCGGGAACCCGTGTGCTGGCTTCCGGCACGTACAGTGGTTTTGCACCAAATACGTGGTACACGATGAAGCTGCGATTTAATGGGACGAATGTGAAGGCGTTTATCAATCCCGTATCGAACCCAAGCAGCGTCACGCAGCTCGCGAGTGTAACAGATACCGATTTCCCAAGCGGGCAAGTTCAGCTTGGCAGCGGCTACAACGCTGCGCGTTTTGATAATCTCGTCATTCGCAAGATCGACAGCTCCACGCAGGTCGAAGTTGGGCGTTACGATAACGAAGACCCGGCGATTACGTATGTCGGCGCCTGGGAATATGTCGCTGCGGATTACGAGAACTACTATCGCTCCCAAGTCGGCTCTCGCACGGCCGGCGATAAAATGCAGTTCGCCTTCAACGGCACGACGGCGATCGTGCTGGGGACGCGTGATGTGGACGGCGGCCAAGCGGACGTCTATCTCGACGGCAGCACAACGCCGGATGCGACCATCGATACGTATGCCCCGCAGAAGGAGGACCGCCGGGCGATCTATACGGTATCCGGATTAAGCGTCGGTAATCACACGATCACAATCGTCCCAAAGGGCACTCACGCCACAGGATCCATCGACAATTTTGTGCGCATTGATGCCGTGGAAGTGATCGGCGGCGCCAATACGATCGGCAAGATGGATTACGAGTACATCCATGATACGTTCGGTACGGTAAGCCCAGGACAGTTGCCGCCGAACTGGGCGATTGCCGCCGATTCCGGCGTGACCGCAACCGTAGAGCTGGACGGCACGGCGCAGAAACTGCGCCTGAACGACACCGTGCAGGCAGGCAAAGCGACGCTCGAACGTAAAATCGCGCCGGCCAGCGGCACCGTCACCTGGGAGTTCGAGTACAACCGGACGACGTCGGTCGGCAGCTGGAATCGGTTCCTGCTCAGCAACAATGGTACAAACGGCATTGAGCTGTACGACACCGATGTGTTTGGCTTCGCTTACGCCAAGCCGGACGGCAGCAAGGTCACGCTGGCGACGCTGGTACCGGGCACGAACTACGACATCAAGGTCGTAGCCAATACGGCGACGCAGACCTTCGAGGTGTGGATCGACGGCGTTAAAAAATCGCCTGCAACCCCGCCGACCTTCACGAGTGCGGTGCCGCAATTTGACCGGATGCGCGTGATGACGGCTGCCTCCAACACAGCGACGACGACGGCTTACTTGGACAACGTCAGCATCACCGCACCGGGCGGCACGAGTCAGGCCGTCATTAAAGACACATTCGACGGCTACCCGAACGGTGCTTTGGCCGGGGACCCGTTGACCACCGTGGGCACGCGAAACATTCAGGTGCTCGACTGGACCGTCACAGGCGCGGACAGCACGCAGACCTGCAAAATCGATACCTCCACGCCCGGCGGCGGCAACAGCTCCTTCAAGTGCACGGATACGTTGTCCACGGATCATGTGGAGGCAACGCGCGACTTTGACCGCAAGCTGGACGGTACCGTAACTGTGGAGTACAAATTCAAGCAGGACGCTGTCGGCAAGTGGACGCGCTTCTTCGTCTCGAACGGCCTTGACAGCGCCATTGAAATCTATGATTCCTCTTCGGCCGGCGGACTCGCCTTCAAGGACAGCGGGGGCAACGAAATCCTGCTTGGCGCCATCTCGGCCAATACGTGGTACAGCGTTAAGCTTGTCATCGACGTCGATGCTCGTACGTTCGACGCCTTCCTGGACGGTGTGCCAAAGCTGATGAATCAGGCGTTTACGAACAGCAGCTTTACAGGGCTTGACCGCGTTTTGTTCAAAACGGCGGACAGCACGACAGGCTTCAATCTGTGGCTGAACGATGTGAAAGTGACGCTGCAGTAGGTCAGACGCAGTAGGTCGGACGCAGTAGGTCGGACACAATAGGTTGGACGCAGTCGATTCGATGCAGGCACCTTTCTCTGCCTTTGGGCGGGGGAGGGTGTCTTTTTTTGTGAGGGTGGCCGTGTTCGCCTCCGCTGATTTTCCACTGCTTAGCTATCGCCGTGCCCAACCCGTCCGCCTACGGCCACTCATCCAATGAACTGGAATTTCTCCTGTACATTTTCGCATTTTGGCCGAAGTCCGGGTACTGAACTGGATTTCTTCCAGTACATTTGGCCGTTAAGCAGCCATCCTCCGAAAAGGACTGAAATGAACTGGAGGTTTTCCAGTATAGCTGACACGGGAGCCGTTTTCAGGCAAAATGAACTGGAGGTTTTCCAGTTCATGGACACGCATAGTCCCTTAACTTGCTTGATTTTGTCTGGCGGAAATGTCCTATGTCCCCGGCAATTGACGTCTTTCTCTGCATTCCCCGTATCCCGTCAGCTATTTTTACACCTCCACCTGAATATACATAGTAGCATCATCGAAAAAGGACTGATGCGCATGCGCTCCGGGTACGGCATGTTCCAGCAGCCCTCGGCAAAGCTGCGTCTGTCGCCGTATATGCGTCAGACGATCACGCTGCTCAAGCTCTCGACCCTCGAGCTGCTGGAGGCGATTCAGCAGGAAGTGAATAAGAATCCGGTGCTGGACTACGCCGGAGGGGGTGATTTCGGCGGGCTGCCAGGCGGCAGCCGGGCCCTACGCCGGGCGGGGCGTGACTCCGCTGCCGCCACTGCCGGCGCAAATGCCGCCGACCCGCTGCTCCATACCGCAGCGAACGACCGCTCGCTCGAGCGGCATCTGAGCGAGCAGCTCAGCCTGCTCCCGCAAGCCGAGCTGCCGCCCCCGCTGCCTCGCATCCTGCGCTTCCTCATCGGCAGCCTGGACGAGAGCGGCTACCTCACGCTTTCGGTGCAGGAGGCGGCAAGTCTCCTGCGGACAGCGCAGGAGGCGGTCGAAGCGGCGCTTGCCGTCCTGCACAAGTTGGATCCGCCCGGCGTTGGCGCGCGCAGCCTGCAAGAATGCCTGCTCCTGCAACTGTCGGAGGTGCAGGAGCGCAGCCGGCCGCTGGCTGCGGAGCTTATCCGCTGCCACCTGGCTGACATCGGCAAGCGTCCGCTGCCGATGTTGGCGGCGAGGTTGCGCACCCCGCCGCAAGAGCTGCAAACGGCGCTTAACGAGATCAAGCGCCTCCATCCACGGCCGGGCGCCAGGTTTCACCACGCCGGCCTTACGCCTTACATCGTGCCGGAAGTGATCCTTGAGCCGCACGATGCTGGCATTGCGGTCTATGCCTGCCCGGCAGCATGGCCCAGGCTTTCGTTAAGCCGCGATTATGAGCGGCTGCTACACGCCCCCGCCCATGACGAAGCGGGCGCATTCGTGCAGGGCAAGTGGAACACGGCGCGCCTGTTTCTCCGCAGCCTGGAGCAGCGCAGAGACACGATTCTGCGGGTGGCTCGGGCGCTTGCCGAAGAGCAGGCGGACTATTTGCGTCAAGGCCCGGCTGGGCTAAAGCCACTCACGCTGCGGGAGATCGCCGATCGGCTCGGTTTGCATGAATCGACCGTCAGCCGAGCGGTGTCGGGCAAATACGCACAGACACCGTGGGGCGTCAAGGAGCTCAAATCCTTTTTCGCTTCCGGCTTGCAGACAGATGTGGGCGACACGGCTTCATCCGCTTCCGTAAAAGCACAAATACAAACCCGTATTCTCGAAGAGAACTACGCTTTTCCTTATTCCGATCAGCAGTTAGCGGAGCTGCTGCGGCAAGAAGGCATCCGCATTTCCCGGCGAACGGTAGCCAAATACCGCGAGGAGCTCGGCATCCCGCCTTCCACGTTAAGAAGGCGCCTATAGGCGCCTGCAATCCGAAACCGCTAAGGGCTATACGTTTGTCACGGGGTACTTAACGTTTTGCACCACAGGTTCATATCCTCGAACTTGTCGTAGATGTCGCAGTTTTTGGTGAGCCGCCCCGAATACGTAAACTGCATGTGATGAAAAACGGCATTCATCCCGAAAGAAAGCGCTCTTGCAAGTGAATAGGCACAAGAGACGCCTTGTGCAATCAATTCATCTTCCAAGGCGTGCAGCAAAAGGCGCATTAGCCCTTGACTCCGGTAGGCCGGGAGCGTCGCGCAATCCGTCATCTCCGCGTTGGCGTAGATCGTGTTCACCTCGGCGGAGGCGGCGCTAATCAACTGTCGTTGGCATTCCACCAAATAATAAATGGTGCCGCCCTCCATCGTTTTCGTCACATAGTGAGGATCGTTCATCGGGGTTGGATACGTTTGAAAAACAGTGTGATACAACTCCGAAAGCCGCTCCGCATCGGACTTGTCGGCGAGTCTGAGCTGAAACCGCTCGGGCACCGGCGGGCGCTGCGTTTTGCGGGGAAGCTCAAGCACCTTGCCGAGAATCGCATCCTCTTCCATCCAATAATCGCTGGTGTGCCGCTCTCGGTCGTAGTACACCGCCATACAGTAAGCATCGCTGCCGAGAAAATAGCCCTTATAAATTCCTTCGAGCATGCACCCTTTGGACAGCAGTTTTCGCCAATCGTCCTCGCGCGACTTGATGAACACCTTCGTAAGCTTCAGGGCTTGCGCTTTTTCCGCCACGCGCGCATACATCCGATCCACATTTCCATGATAATCGTCCACCCGAAGCCGTTTATTCGTATAGTCCAGGCAAAAGCTGACCGTATAATCCCTTCCGTGCTCCACCTTGTTCACAAATCCGCGCCGTTCCATGGACATTGGGCACACCCACTCCCTCCATCTTCCTATCATGGTTATATGCATCATATGGAATCGAAAGAAGCAGTCACACCTTGAAAAAAAGTTGAAAGGAGGCCCCGCCATGCCTTGTGTCTGGTGCGATGCCGAAGCTACACACGAGAGCGTAAAAGATTGCTACTGGATTCTGCCCGACGGTAAAAAGGCAGTCCAAATCACAGAGGTCCCCGCGATTGAGTGCCCGGCCTGCGGCACCTACGTGCTGGAAGCGACCTCCCAGTTGATCGAGGAAAAGCTTTATTGGCATGACGTCGCTGCGCTGGGCAGCGTGTTCAGCTACTCGGCGCTCATGAAAGCGCCACGGGTACAGAACTGGTTTCTCAAATAACGCAAGCATGCATCCGGATGGAGATCAACACGGAGGTGACCATAAGATGCAGCGCGAGCATTTAATCAAACCGCTTTTGGGACACAAATACCCGACAATCGCTTACGGCCAAGGCGTGTTTCTCTATGATGAGGACGGCAAAGCTTACCTCGATGCTTCCTCCGGCGCGATCACGGCAGGAATCGGGCATGGCGTGCAGGACATCATCGACGCGATGCAGGAGCAAGCGGGCAAGGTGTCCTTCGTGTACCGTTCTCAGTTTACGAGCAAACCCGCTGAGGCGCTGGCTGCCAAATTAAGCGATCTGGCGCCCGGGCAAGACTATTGGTCGTTCTTTGTGGGCAGCGGCTCCGAAGCGACGGAAACCGCGATGAAAATCGCCATTCAGCACTGGCAGGAGCAAGGACGCCACGGCAAAAACAAAGTGATCTCCCGCCGCATGAGCTACCACGGCATCACGATGGGGGCGCTGTCGATGTCCGGGCATACGCTGCGCCGGCGCCGTTTTGTTCCGCTGCTGGAGGACTTTCCGGTCGTCGCGCCGCCGTACTGCTACCGCTGCCCGCTGCACAGCTCGTATCCGTCCTGCGGCATGGCGTGCGCGGACGATCTCGAGACGGCGATTCGGCGCATCGGCGCCGAGCATATCGCCGCATTCATCGCCGAGCCGATCGTCGGCGCCGCCGGGGGAGCGCTCACGCCGCCGCCCGGCTACTACGCTCGCATCAAGGCAATCTGCGAGCGTCACGAACTGCTGTTCATCGCCGACGAGGTGATGACCGGCATCGGCCGCACCGGTGCCATGTTTGCGATGGAACATGACGGCGTCGAGCCCGATCTCATCGCGCTCGGCAAAGGCATGAGCGCCGGCTACACGCCGATGGCGGCGACGATGGTCAAAGACCGCGTCATGGCGCCGATCCTGCAAGGCTCGCGCAGCGTCATGGCCGGCCATACGTACAGCGCCAACCCGCAGTCGGCGGCGGTGGCCCTGGCGGTGCTGCGCTACATCGAGCAGCATGGGCTTGTGCAGCAGGCGGCCGACCGGGGCCGCTACCTGCTCGCGAAGCTGCAGCAGTTGGCCGGCGGCATCCCGATCATCGGGGATGTCCGGGGCAAAGGGCTGCTGCTCGGCATTGAATTCGTGCGGGACCGCGCAACGAAAGAGCCGTTTCCCGAAGCCGCAGGGCTGACTTCTCGGGTGATCGAGAAAGCTTTGCAGAAGGGGCTGCTCGTGTATCCGGCATCCGGCGCCATCGATGGCGTCGGGGATGCGATTTTGGTAGCGCCGCCGATGGTGATTACGGAGGCGGAGCTGGATCTGCTCGCGGAGCTGCTGGAGGCTGCGATTCGCGAGGTGATGGAGGAATTGGGCGCCCCCACCGCCCCGGGCGATGGCGATCCCGATTCCATGACGGAGGTGACGTAGCCATGCACGCGAGTTTGCCGAGTAAGGTAAGTACGTTGGAAGAAGCGTTAAGCCGAATTAATGATGGCTGCACCTTGATGTACGGTGGTTTTGGCGGCATCGGCAATCCGCCCACCTTGATCGACGGCCTGTTGGCCAAAGGCGTCAAGGACCTCACCATTATCGGCAACGACACCGGGTTTCCGCATATCGGCATCGGCCGGCTCGTCACCGCCGGGCGGGTGAAAAAAGTAATCGCCTCGCATATCGGCTCGAACCCTTTTGCCGGACAAAAGATGGAAGATGGCTCCATGGAGGTCGAGTTTTTCCCGCAAGGCACGCTGGCGGAAAAAATCCGCGCCGGCGGCGTCGGACTTGGCGGCATTGTGCTTGATGTCGGCGTAGGGACAATGATGGCTGAAGGGCGACAGACCGTCGTGCTAAACGGTACTACGTATATCGTCGAACCGGCCTTGACAGCGGACGTTGCCATTGTCCATGCGAGCAAGGCCGATCCGTACGGCAATCTCGTCTACGACAAGAGCGGACGGAACATGAATCCATTGGTCGCGATGGCCGGGCAGCTCACGATTGCGGAAGCCGACGAGATTGTGCCGCTCGGTGATTTGGATCCGGAGAGCATCGTGACACCGGGTATTTTTGTCGACATCGTCATTCCAAGCAAAGGAGTGAACTGGTCATGGGTATGGGAAAAGAAAGCCGTGACCGAATAGCGAAGCGGGCCGCCCAGGAGGTGCGCGGCGGCATGGTGGTGAACCTCGGCATCGGCATCCCGACGCAGGTGGCGGATTATGTGCCGCTGGGATTACAGGTCGTTTTTCACGCGGAGAACGGAATTCTGGGAGCGGGAGGCGCGCCGGAGCCGGGAAGCGAAGATGCATTTCTGTGCAACGCCGGCGGCTATCCGGTGACGGTTGTTGAGGGAGCGTCCTACTGCGACAGCGCCATCGCTTTTGCCATGATTCGTCGGGGGCGCGTCGATCTTACGATTCTCGGCGCTCTGGAAGTGAGCGAGCGGGGGGATCTGGCGAACTGGATTGTGCCGGGGAAGCGGGTGGCGGGCATCGGCGGGGCGATGGAGCTTGCGCAGAAGGCCCGAAAGGTCATCGTGCTCATGAACCACGTCAACAAGCTGGGAGCGTCCAAAATCCGCAAAGCCTGCGAGTTGCCGCTGACTGCGCCTCGGTGCGCCGATCTCATCATTACCGAAATGGCGGTGATCGAGGTGACGGAGGAGGGGCTGCTGCTGCGAGAAGTGATGCTGCCGTACACGGTGGAAGAGGTTATCCGGCATACCGAAGCCGAGCTGCGGCTCGCAGATCCCATCCTATTTATTCCGTAATCCGTACACTTAAGGCATAAGGAGGCGATCCGTTTGGCGGAGGCGAAGGAGAACGTCGAGCTGAAAACGCAGCTCCATCGCTGGTTGGAGCAGCACCGAGAAGCGGGAATCGAACTGCTTCAGCAGATGGTGCGGCTGCCGAGCACGCAGGGGAATGAGCAATCGGTGCAGCTCCTGGTCGCGGAGCAGCTGCGGGAGCTGGGCATGGTTGTGGAGGTGTGGGAGCCCGATGGAGAAGCGCTTGGTACGCACCCCTACTTCTACTCTCCGCGCACCCAGTTCGCCGGCTCCCCGAACGTTGTCGGCGTATGCCAAGGCACAGGCGGAGGCCGATCGCTGCTGCTCAACGGGCATGTGGACGTTGTGCCGGCTGGCAGCCTCGCCCAGTGGGAGCGCGACCCGTTCAGCGGCGCCGTGGTGGACGGCAAGCTGTACGGGCGCGGCGCCACGGATATGAAAGGCGGCAATGCGGCGCTGTTGTTGGCGCTCCAGGCCGTGCAGGGGATCGGATTGAAGCTGCGGGGCGATGTGATTTTTCAAAGCGTCATCGAAGAAGAGAGCGGCGGCGCGGGCACCTTGGCGGCAATTCTGCAGGGCTATAAGGCGGATGCGGCGCTCATTCCGGAGCCGACGAATTTGCGGATTTTTCCGAAGCAGCAGGGCTCCATGTGGTTTCGAATTGAGGTGAAAGGGCGCTCCGCTCACGGCGGGACACGGTACGAAGGCGTCAGTGCCATCGAGAAAAGCATGATCGTCCTGTCTCACCTGCAAGAGCTTGAGGCGCAGCGCAATCTGCGAGTGACCGATCCGCTCTACGCGGGGAATCCGATCCCGATTCCAATTAACATCGGGGTCATCGAGGGCGGCAGTTGGCCGTCGTCCGTGCCGGACGTCGTCAAGCTGGAAGGCCGAATGGGCGTCGCGCCGGAGGAAAAATTGGACGATGCGAAGGGGGAAATGCAGAAGTGGCTGGCTCTTTTGCCCGGAAAAGATCCGTGGTTTGCGTCGTATCCGCCTGAACTGACGTGGTTCGGGGCGCGCTGGGTGCCGGGCAGCGTCGATGCGTCGCATCCGTTTATGGCTGTGTTGATGGCGCAGTACCGAGAAGTCAGCGGGCAGGAGCCGGTCATCGAGGCCTCGCCATGGGGGACGGATGGCGGTCTTCTCACCGTGTTGGCGGATACGCCTTGCATCGTTTTTGGCCCTGGTGTTACACAGGTTGCGCACTATCCGAACGAGTACATCGTGCTCGACGATGTGTTTCAGGTCGCCGAGATTATCGCGCTAACCTTGCTTCACTGGTGCGGGTGGGACAGAATGGAGGCGTAAGGGATGAGTGATATTCAAATGAAGACCGCACTGCCGGGGCCGGAGGCGAGCAAGCTGTTGGAGCGGCGCGCGGCGAGTGTGCCTCGGGGGCCTTTTAATACCGTGCCGACTTTTGCGGCTAAAGGGGAGGGAGCGCTCCTGACGGATGTGGACGGCAACACGTTCATCGATTTTGCAGGGGCGATCGGATGCCTGAATGTGGGCCATTCTCCGCCCCGTGTGGTCGAGGCGTTGAAAGCACAGCTCGATCAGTACTTGCACCCGAGCTTCCATGTGGTCATGTATGAGCCGTACATTGAGCTGGCGGAAAAGCTGAATGCGATTACGCCCGGCGATCATCCGAAGAAGACATTTTTCCTGAACAGCGGCGCGGAAGCGGTGGAAAACGCCGTCAAAATCGCGCGCAAAGCGACCGGACGCCGAGGCATTATTTCGTTCGAGCGCGGCTTCCACGGCCGGACGTACATGGCGATGTCCTTGACGAGCAAGGTGAAGCCGTATAAGAACGGCTTTGGCCCTTTTGCGCCGGATACGTACCGGATGCCTTATCCGTATTACTACCGGGCGCCGGACGGCATAACGCCGGACGAGGTAGACGATGGGCTGCTCCGGCGCTTCGAGGATTTCTTTTTGTCCGAGGTGCCGGGGGAGGATGTGGCGGCGGTTATTCTTGAGCCCGTGCAGGGCGAAGGCGGCTTCGTTATCGCATCCACGCGGTTTATTCAAGGTGTGAGGCGCATTTGCGACAAGTACGGCATTCTGCTGATTGCCGATGAAGTGCAGACGGGCTTCGGGCGTACGGGCCGCATGTTTGCGATGGAGCATCACGGTGTCGTGCCTGATCTCGTGACGATGTCCAAATCGATTGCCGCCGGGCTGCCGATCAGCGCTGTGACCGGCCGGGCCGAGATCATGGACGCCCCGGGCGTCGGCGAGATCGGCGGCACGTATGGCGGTAGCCCGCTCGGGTGTGTCGCCGCCTTGCAGGTGATTGCGATGCTGGAAGAGGAGGGGCTTATCGCGCGAGCGACAGCGATCGGCAGCGCCGTGCAGGAGCGGTTCCGGCAGCTCCAACAAAAGCATGCGTGCATCGGTGATGTTCGCTCGCTCGGCGCGATGAGCGCGATGGAGCTTGTGCAGGACCGGGGAACGAAGCTGCCGGATAAAGAACGGACGGCGCGAGTGCTCCAAGCCTGTCATCAGCGCGGTGTGATTTTGATGAGCGCAGGTATTTATAGTAATGTGATAAGGATGCTCTGCCCGCTTGTCATCACGGATGATCAGCTCGCGGAGGGACTGGATGTGATGGAGCAGGTGTTTGCGGAGCTGCGGCCTTGAGTGTGGGTTGTTTCATAAGCAACAACTGGTATGGTGGAGAAGCGCGGCAATCATGTTCGTCGGTGGTGAGGGCAGAGATGAGGAAGCTAGGTTACGCAAACTCGTCTTCAGGCTCGCTGATATGGAGGAAGCTAGGTTACGCAAACTTGTCTTTACACTTGGTAATATGGTCAAGAGTCGAAAAAAGTCCCGCTACTCGGCCCCAACCCGGTCTAGAAGATCAAAGCCTGCAAAAAAGCAGGAATTTTCCTCCTAACCACCCGATTTTGGGAAATACCTGCGATTGTGCAGGAATTTTGGGCCAGAAGGGTTCTTTTTGAGTAAACTGGTCTAAAAAACTGCATTTTCGCAGGAATTGTGTGAAAAACGACGTTTTTTGGAAAAAATTCCTGCATAATTGCAGGAATTCAAATGGCTCCCCCGGTGGAGTTAAGCAGCTACAATCATAGGGACGCCAGTGAGGCAACCTCTTGCAACGGTAACGGTTAAAGTGTCTGCGTACTCACAGGAACGCCGTAGTCACCATTTCGTAGCAACACAATCACAAACCAGCCTGTTCATTCCCGACACCTATGTATGCAATTTCCCCTTCCTGTTTGCTTAAACTTAGTTTGGAAGAGAAAAGAGGTCTACTCCATGAAAAAACACCTATGGATTGGCGGTCAGTGGCTGGAGGCACGTGAGCACCGCCCGTTATACGCGCCGTACAGCGGTGCGCACCTGGCCGATGTCGCTTATGCGGACGCGGCCGAGGTAGAGCAGGCACTCGCCGCAGCTGAGGCGGCACGCCCGCTGATGGCGCGCATGCCGGCGCACGAGCGGGCGGCAATTCTGGAGCGGCTGGCGGCGCTCATCCGGGCGAACGCCGAGCGCTGCGCGGAGCTGATCGCGCTGGAAGCGGCGAAGCCGATCACGACGGCGAAGCTGGAGGTGGAGCGCACGATCGCCACGTACAAGTTCGCAGCCGAGGAGGCGAAGCGGATTCACGGCGAGACAATTCCGCTCGACGCGGCCCCGGGCGGCGAGGGACGGATCGCCTACACGATGCGCCAGCCGCTCGGTGTGGTAGCGGCGATTACGCCGTTCAACTTTCCGATGAACCTCGTGGCGCATAAAGTTGGGCCGGCGATCGCGGCAGGCAATACGATCGTGCTCAAGCCGGCGGGGCAGACGCCGCTGACCGCGCTCCTGCTCGCGGAGCTGCTGGAGCAGGCGGGGCTGCCGGCAGGCGCCCTGAACGTCGTGACCGGCAGCGGCAGCCTCATCGGCGACCTCCTCGTGACGGACGCGCGCGTGAAGGCGGTCACCTTCACGGGTTCGCCCGAGGTAGGCATCGCCATTCGGAGCAAAGCCGGCCTCCGCCGAGTCACGCTCGAGCTCGGCTCGAACTCGGCGCTGCTGGTAGATCAAGGCGTCGACGTGGACGCCATGATCGCAAGAGCTGTCACCGGCGCCTTCTCCTTCGCGGGACAGGTGTGCATTTCCATACAGCGCATCTATGTGCATGAAGCGCTGTTTGATACGTTTGTGCAGAAGTTCGTCGCCCAAACAGCGAAGCTGCGCCTCGGCGATCCGCTCGACCCGGCGACGGACGTCTCGGCCTTGATCAGCGCCCGCGACGCGGAGCGCGCGCTGGCGTGGATCGCCGAGGCGGAACAGCACGGCGCCGTCGTCGCAGCCGGCAACCGGCGCGACGGCAACGTCGTGGCGCCGACGGTGCTGCTGCACGCGCCGGCGTCGACGCGAGTCGCCTGCCAGGAGGCGTTCGCGCCGATCGTCCTTATTAACCGGATCGCCTCCATCGAGGAGGGCATCTCACTGGTGAACGACTCCCGCTACGGTTTGCAGGCCGGGGTCTACACGAACGATCTTCGCACCGCCTTTGCCGCTGCGGAAGCGTTGGAAGTCGGCGGCGTGATGATCAATGACATTCCGACGTTCCGGGTCGATCACATGCCTTACGGCGGGGTCAAGGAAAGCGGCACGGGGCGTGAAGGTGTGAAGTACGCGATCGAGGAGTTAACGGAATTGAAGTTGGTAAGTATTCGAAAATAGTGTACGATAATACGATAGAACGGGAGGACGCACTCAAGCGCAAGCGAGGGGAGCGTCCTTCGGCGTTTGGCCGGATAACGAAGCCAGGCGACTGTCGTTCACTGGAAAGGAGAATTGGCATGGAGGTTGGATTTTTGCTGCGCGTTATCCTGGCCGGCGTCTGCGGCGCAATCATCGGGTACGAACGCAAAAGCAGGATGAAAGAAGCGGGCATTCGCACCCATTTCGTCGTTGCCGCAGGGGCGGCATTGATGATGCTCATTTCCAAATACGGATTTGAAGATATGATCGGAAAAGAAGGCGTTGCGCTCGACCCGTCGCGTGTTGCGGCGCAAGTGGTCAGCGGCGTCGGATTTCTAGGGGCAGGCATGATTTTTATGCAGCGGCAAACCGTCAGAGGGCTTACGACCGCGGCGGGGATTTGGTTAACCGCCGGCATTGGCATGGCGATCGGCGCCGACCTGTACATTGTCGGTATCGGGACGACCGTGCTCATTTTAATTGCACAGAAATTATTGCATAGCCAAATCCCTTGGCTGGCTGCCCCCAAGACCGAACAGTTGTCCATTCGCTTGCGGGATGAACCGGGAGCCGCCCAATTCATTCAGCAGTTTCTCAAGGAAAGAGACCTTATTATTTTACATTTTCATAGCGAAAAACTGCTGGAATCGGCCGAGCTTGTGCTCGACATTACGATTAAACTGCCGGCCCATTATGAAATGAATAAATTGCTGCCGCTGATCCAGGATGCTCCCTTTGTTCATGTCGTTGAGATGCAGTAAAGGGACTTAACGCGAAAAAAGAGACTGCAGATAAACCGCAGTCTCTTTCCTGTATTAGTGTTGTTTTTACTGATATTCTTTGGCTTTCTTCACGAGCTCGTCGTATGCAGCTTCAGGCGTCGCCTTGCCGAACATTACTTTTTCGCCGATCGTCTTGTAATCTTTTGCCGTGTAGTTGCTCCAGCCCTTCGCGCCAGGATTGAATGGCTGCGCATCAGGAGCTACGGCTTTGATCAGCTCAACTTGCTGTTTGTCAGCCGGGGTCAGCTTCGGCGTCAAGTACTCCAGAATTTTCTTGGATACCGGTACGCCGCGAGTCGTCGTCAAAATGTCCGCAGCCTCTTGGTCATTAATGAACCAGTCGATGAATTTTTTCGATTCTTCGATGTTTTTGGAATCTGCGCTGATGGACCAGAACATGGAGGGCTTCAAAAATCCGCTGGATTGCGTCCCTTTCGGTTGTCCGACCAAGGAGTACGTAGCGGGCTTCACGCTTTCGTATCCAGGCAGCAAAGCGGCGAATGTGCGCTTCATGAGCACGGTGTCGTTGTTCATCAAATCCTGCTTCGCATCGGACTCTTTATCCGTGCTGGCGATTTCCGCAGGCGGGACGACACCGGCATCGCGCAGTTCCGAATACTTTTTGACAAAAGTCAACCAAGTGTCCTTGTCAAAATTGAACTTGCCGTCTTCCGTGATCGGATAGCCTTTGCCTTGGCTGATTTGATACGAGGCGTAGGTTGTATAGTCGGACGTGGCGTCCATCAAGACGTATTTGTCCTTCTCCAGCTTCGCTTTCGCATCTTTGCCGAATTGCCAGTATTGCTCCCACGTCCAGCCTGTCTTCGGTGCTGTAACGCCGAGCTTATCTACCGCATTTTTATTGAAAATCATCCCCGTCGCGTTGTTGCCGAGAGGAATGGCGTACAGCTTGTCTTTGTATTTGCCGGAATCTACGAGGGATTTGTCGATGTCCGCCGTATTGATGCCTTTAGACAAGTCAGCCAACTGATTTCTTGCGGAATACTCGGCTAACCAGGCGGGGTCCATTTGAATGATGTCCGGCGCGTTTTTCGCCGCCGCTTGCGTCGCGAGCTTGTCAGCATAGCCGTCAAAGCCGGAAAATTCAGGTTCGAATGTCACGTTCGGATGTTTTTTCGTATAAGCATCCAGCGCTTTCAACGTTGCATCGTGTCTGGCTTGCGAGCCCCACCATACGATTCTGAGCTTCACAGGCGTTGTGCTTTGGGGTGCAGCCGTAGCAGGCGCAGCACCGGCCTTGTCGTTTGCTTTTTCTCCAGAACCAGATCCGCATGCGCTCAAGGAAAGCGCCAGAATAGCCGTCATGGAGAGCAAGCCCCATGTTCTCAACTGTATTTTCATCGTGAATCCCCTTTCAAGAATGTTGTTCTCTCTTCTATTTCTATTATATAAACAACGCTCTTTTCTTAAAGCACAGTAATGAACACACTTCTTCCCGTATCGACCACAGTTTCGGGCAGAGGTTAGGGCGTGTCTGAAAACACGCTCAGGGGCATCGGCAATATCTGCGGCCCATCGGAGCATTCAGAAACATCCTAGCTAGTTTTTCCAGCCTCGCTGGGATTGATCCCCGTATACTTTTTAAAGATCGAACTGAAGTAAGGCACGCTCTTATAACCTACCTTTTCTGCGACTTCGTAGATCAAATATTTGCCTTCGGCCAAGAGGGCCTGCGCTTTCTTCATCCGGACACGGATGGTGTAGTTCGTAAAGGTTTCCCCCGTCGCTTTTTTGAAAATTTGATTTAAATAGTTGCGCGATAAATAGAGTTTCTTCGCCATATCCTCGAGTCCGAACTCTTCGGCATAATGGTCATGTGCATACTGAATCATAAAATCGACAGCTTCCTTATGCTTCGAATTTTCATGCCAGTGGCGGCTTGTCGTAATGACATGGATCTTGCTGCGGAGCCAGTCCTTGACCTGCGTCTGTGTCTGGATTTGGGCAATCTCCTGCTTCAGCGCCATGCCGGGAAATAGATCATCCAGAACGATACCTGCACTGTGCAGCGAGTAGGCAAAAATCGTCCACAATTCGGCACATAAATACTGCAAGTAAGCCGGTGTTATCGCAGGCATTGACTCCATCTGGTTAAAATAAGCCTCGATGATGTCCTGCGCCTTTTCCTCCTTGGCGTAGACGATCGCCTCCGCCAATTCCTGATAAAACTTAATGGGACGAATGGCGCCCGAATCGTCGAATGTCAAGGAGGATTCCTTGTCTTGCGGAGGGACGATATTTTGCTGCAGCAGCTCGAGGAAGGCTTCTTCCGTCGAATTGGAGATTTCCAGCCAATTGGTTTTCAGCGTGCCTAAGCCGATGCGGACTGACAACTGCAAATAGGTATAAATGCAGGCAGCGATGCGTTCTCCGATGGCGCCAATGAGGCGTCTCGCTTCATCTGCGGGGATCAACGGATCGATATTAAAAATGATCGCGGCATGATGGCTGTGTAATTCGACGAACGCTGACTCGGGCCAGTCCTCAGACAGCACCTCGCGAATAATATTGGCATACGCAAAGCGAAACAAGTTCCAATCAATTAAAGACAGGCCTGCGGTTCGGACGGAGTTCAGCAGTTCGATGCCCATGACAAGATGACTCCGCTGCAGCCAAAAGTCAATCTCCGAGCGCTTCAGCTGCTCCGCGGCTATCGCTTTATTGAAAGTGCCGGTCACGACCGACTTGAGCCACTCTTTTTCCATAAAAGGTTCATACATCAGCAAGCGGCTGTGTATTTCTTCCTGCTCCAGCTTCTTCAGCTCTTTGTTTTCCAGCTCTTTGATGACGCGCGCTAGGACCTCGCTCAGTTCTTCCAGCGTGACAGGCTTGGATAAATAATCGTTCACTTGAAGCCGAAGCGCTTGTCTGGCGTACTGGAAATCGGAATATCCGCTGAGGATGATAATCTCACCCTCATAGTTCATTTCGCGCAGCTTTTCAATCATCTCGAGCCCGTTCATAATAGGCATATAAATATCTGTGATGATGATGTCCGGCTTCGTACGTTCTGCCATCACGAGCCCCTCGGCGCCATCGCAAGCTTCACCTACAAATTCGGCATCAATGGACTCCCACGGAATTGACTTTTGCATACCTTCCAAAACCTGAAAATCATCATCGATGATGAGTATCTTCCACATCGTATCGCTCCCTCACTTCATCTTTATCACGTATTTGCGGAAGGCGAATGGTCACGACCGTTCCTTCGCCCGGTTCACTCTGAATGTCCACCCCATAGGGCGCTCCGAAGTACGCGGCGGTCCGCTCCCTCACATTGCGCAGGCCGTAACCGCCCGTTTTCCTGCGTCTAGGCTCGTCCCAACCTTGGCGCAGGCCTACGCCGTCATCGATCACTTGCAGCAGCACATCCTGCCCATGCAGACGGATCGAGATCTTGATTCTTCCTTTCTTGCGGCCATGAAAGCCATGAATGATGGCGTTCTCGATCATCGGCTGAATCGTCATTCTTGGGAGCAGCAGATCTTTTGCTTCTTCCTCCACCTCGATTTCGAATGCCAAACGTTCCCCCCAGCGAATTTGTTGAATCTGCAAATAGCACTCAACATGCGTAATCTCGTCGGCGATCGGTATCATCGTTTCCCCATTGGAGAGACCGATACGAAACATTTTGCCCATCAAGGATAAAATCTTACTTATTTTTACCTGACCGGAATCGATGGCCAACCAATTTAATTGATCCAGCGTGTTGTACAGAAAATGTGGATTAATCATCGCCTGAAGCGCCTGAATCTCGGCCTCCCGCTGGCGTTTATGCTGTTCTTTGAGCGACTTCACCAGTTCTTCTATCCGCTCCATTTGCTTGCGGTAACCGCCAAATAAATTCCCGAATTCATTGGAATAATCCATTGGGAGTTCGGGTTGCAGTCCCTTCTCGGGAAGCTTGCCCATATAGGCGACAAGCAGCTTAATCGGCCGCGTAAACTGCCTGGAGAGGATTAACGTAAACAATGAAGCGACACAAATTGCCGATAAACCGACCGTCACCAGAATATAGGCGAGGCGCACGCTGCTCTGCACGATTTGTTTCCATGGCGTGACTTCAACGAGCATCCAATTGGCCGGCGATTTGCTCCAGACGAGCAGAGATTCGCTTTGCTGATTGGTTTTAATCCGAATGCTGCCGGATTTTCCTTGTGTCATCGTAATCTGCTTAAATTCATTCTCCTGTAAGCGCAGGTCGCCGATTGCAGCGATTTCCCTGCCGCCTGCGTCAAACAGCGCCCGGCTTCTTCCTTCTGTTTCACCTTGGATTACATTTTTAATTTCCGATGATTTGACATTGAGCAGCAGCAAGCCGTAGTAAATACCCGAATTGTTGTACAGCTTTCGAGCCAGGCCGGTAACCGGCAGCTCACCGACATTCGTCTCGATTGTCCGCTCTTTAATCCAGGCCAAATCGTTATTTTGAATCTCGGGGTACCAGCTCTCATCTTTCAATTTCTTCAGATCAAAATAGCGAACAGGCCCCTGGGGATCGGTCAGCACGGGGTGTTCAATGTAAAGATGGACAGATTGCACGAAAGTCGAGCTGTAGGTGATGCTTGCGAGCAGATCCTCCAAATCCTTTTTCCGTCGGTTGCGCTCAAACAGGTCGTTCTCCAAGGGATTGAAGCCGATAATATCGATGTTTCGCGCCGCCGCCAGTGACATTTGCTCGATCGAGGTTAACTGAATCACCAATTTTTTATTAAGCTCATTCAAGAGATCCTGTTGATATAAAGATGTATTTTGCGCGAGCTCGCTTGACGTGACGTGATAACTGATCCACGTGAAGACAAGCAGCAGCAGGGCAATGAATAGGGCGAAGCTTCCAAAAAACAGCCGTCCGATGCGAACACGTTTGAAAATACTGAACAAGGGCAGCCGCTCCTCCACGCGAAAATAGGGAAAAGGCTGCAACGAATCGCAACCTTTTCATACCGAATGCCTATAGTTTAGCCTTTCACGGCACCGGAGGCAATGCCATCGACAAAATGACGTTGGGCCAAGAAGAAAATGATGAACGAAGGAATAACCGATACGAGCGCCATCGCAAGCAATTGCCCCCAAGGCAGTGCCGATTGGCCGTCGACGAACAGCTTCAAAGCCAAGCCCACGGTGTATTTGCTCACGGAGTTAATGTAGAGCAGATGACCGAAGAAGTCGTCCCAATTCCACAGGAAGCAATAGATGGCTACCGTGACAAGCGCAGGCTTCGTGAGCGGCATCATGATGCGCCAATAAATGCCGAACCAGCTGCAGCCGTCCATTTTGGCGGACTCATCCAACTCGCGGGGAATTCCCCGGATAAACTGCACAAGCAGGAAGATGAAGAACGGACCGCCGATGCCACCGGCCAGCGCGTGCGGGACGTAGAACGGGAGGTACGTGTTCACCCAACCCCAAGCGTTAAACATGATGTATTGAGGAACGAGCGTCACTTGGCTCGGCAGCATCAACGTCACCATGAGAATGGCGAACCAGAACTTTTGCAGTGGAAAGTGCAGTCGGGCAAACCCGAAAGCGACCAGGCTGCAGGACAGCACGGATGTGACCAACACGCCGGAAATCAGCTCGAACGTATTGATATAAAAATGCGTGAAGGTAAACTTCGGTATCGCTACCCAACCATCGCTGAAGTTGCTCCATAACCATTGGGAAGGAAACAGATTGGGAGAGCTCATTTCCGCATTCGATTTAAAAGCGGCTCCCACCCACCACAAGATCGGGTAGATCATGACGAGGCTGAATACGGCAAGAAAGAAGTGCGAACGGAACATTTGGCTGAAACGGACTGGCGTGTTCATTATTTTTTACCACCTTCAGTCTCATAGAATACCCAATAGCGGGAGGATGCAAAAATCAAGGCGGTTGCGAGGCCGATCACGATGAGAAGAATCCAGGCAAGTGCCGAGGCATAGCCCATCTCGTAGCGCGAGAAAGCGCGGTCGTACAGATACAAGGCGTACATGTAAGTTGAATTGATCGGTCCGCCTTTGGTGATGATAAAGGCTTGCGTAAACATTTGGAAGGAGCCTATCGTCTGCAAAACAAGGTTAAACAGCAGCACCGGCGAGAGCATCGGTAACGTAATCGTGTAAAACTGTCGCAACTTCGTTGCGCCGTCCACGGAGGCCGCTTCATATAAGTCGGGCGAGATCTGTTTCAGACCCGCCAGGAAAATAACCATGGACGAGCCGAACTGCCAGGCGACCAAAACAATTAACGTGCCCAACGCCGTGTGCGGATTGCTGATCCAGCTGATGCCTTCCAGGCCGAAAACACCTAGAAGTTTGTTCAAGAAGCCGGTTTTGCTGAACATATTCTGCCAGAGGATCGCAACCGCGATAGAGCTGCCGATCAGAGATGGCAAATAGATCACCGTGCGGTAGAAGGAAATTCCCTTCACTTTGCGGTTCAACAGCATCGCGACCATCAAAGCGCTGAACAGCTTGATCGGTACGGACAAGACGACGAACAGGATCGTGATTTTCAGAGACTGGCGAAAAATTTCATCATCACCGAAGATACGCTCGTAGTTGCGCAGACCGATCCATTCCGGCGATTCCAGCAGCGTATATTTGGTAAATGAATAGTAGATGGATTGCAGCATCGGCCACATCGTCAGCAGCAGTAAGCCGACCAGCCACGGGGAAATAAATAAATAACCGGCGATAGGCGATTCCCAGCGCCCTTTTAGCGTAAATTTTTTAGTGACAGGGTTCATCCCGACAACCGCCTTTCAGCATATTTGCAGCGTTACACTTAGTATAAAAGGCAGGACGCTTATGAAAAATGAGAGTAACGAACACAAATCAATCGCTAACGAACACTTCGAATTAGATTCACAACATTATGATAAATGTAAACAACATAAAGACATTGGCATGATTGGCTTATCCAACTATGATTAGGATATTCAGGAGGCGATATGACCATGAAAAAACCTAACATTTTGTTGATAACGAGCGATCAGCAGCATTGGGATACCATCGGCGCTTTTAATAAAGAAATCTCTACTCCGAATCTCGATCGTTTAGTTCGGGAGGGAACCACATTCAACCGTGCTTACTGCCCGAATCCAACTTGTACGCCAACGCGGGCGTCCATTATTACCGGTATGTATCCGAGCCAGCATGGCGCCTGGACACTAGGGACCAAGCTGCTGGAAGACCGCCATGTTGTGACGGAAGATTTCAGCAAAGGCGGCTATCGATCCGCGCTGATCGGCAAAGCACACTTTCAACCGCTCCGTTCGTCGGAGGAATATCCTTCACTGGAGTCGTATCCCGTCCTTCAAGACCTGGAATTCTGGAAAAACTACAAAGACAAATTCTACGGTTTCGATCATGTCGAGCTTGCCCGCAACCATACGAATGAAGCGCACGTTGGCCAGCATTATGCGATCTGGATGGAAGAGAAAGGCTGCAAAAACTGGCGTGACTACTTCCTGCCGCCAACCGGCACGATGGACCCTAATCTGACGTACAAGTGGCCGATTCCGGAGGAGTATCATTACAATACCTGGATCGCGGAGCGTTCGAATGCCATGCTGGAGCAATACAAGGAGAATGATGAAAGCTTCTTTCTATGGAGTTCTTTCTTCGATCCGCATCCGGAATACTTGGTGCCGGAGCCTTGGGACACGATGTACGACCCGTCCAAGCTGACCGTTCCGTCCATCACGCCGGGCGAACATGACAAGAATCCGCCGCATTTTGGCTTGACGCAGGAAGAGAACCCGGACTTCTCCTATTTAAAAGAAGATCAAACCTTTGAAGTGCACGGCTATCATTCGCATCACTATTACCACTATGGTGATAAGCACCGAATCACGGACGAGCACAAAGCGAAGCAAATGGCCGTCTATTACGGCATGATTTCCATGATGGACAAATATATCGGTAAAATCCTGGATAAACTCGACGAACTCGGCTTAGCCGATAACACCATCGTCGTCTTCACGACGGACCACGGTCATTTCTTCGGGCAGCACGGCCTGCAAGCAAAGGGCGGGTTCCATTACGAAGACCTGATCAAAATTCCGTTTATCGCCCGGTATCCGGGACAAATTCCGCAAGGCGAGCAAAGCGCGGCGATTCAGTCGTTGGTCGATCTGGCGCCAACGTTCCTGTCGTTCTGCAACCTTCCGGTTCCGCGTACGATGACAGGCGTGGATCAGAGCCAGGTTTGGCTGGGGAACAAGGAACAGGCGAGAGACCATGCCATTTGCGAGTTCCATCATCAGCCGACGACCATTCATCAGAAAACGTACGTCAACGAGCGTTACAAAATCACCGTGTACTACAATCAGACGTACGGCGAGATTTTCGACTTGCAGGAGGATCCCGGCGAGATCAACAATCTGTGGGACGACCCGGCCGCAGCAAGCCTTAAGTCAGAGTTGCTGCTCAAATATGTATGGGCGGAGCTCGGCAAAGAGCCGATTCCGATGCCGCGCATTTGGGGCGCTTAGGAAGTGAAAAAGGAGTCACCGACCGCATAAGCTGCGGTAGGGTGGCTCCTTTTTTTGCTGCGGCTTTGCACTTACACGCCGCTCTCCTTCTGCTGCGCCTTCATCAGCTTATCCTTCATCTCATCCCGCTTGCCGCGACGGTCCTTCAACGAAGCATGATCTGGCGAAGCCAGGTACGCCTTCCGGCGACCGAGGCGGCGCAAATTTTCTGGCACTAAGTTGAATTTTTCATCTTTCATCAGTGCAATGATGCCCGTGCTCTCCGGCTGCGCGGTCACGCCGTACACTTCATTGAAGTAAGCATCGGCGCGGTCCGGCTCATAATTCTTTGGCTCCGGATAGCCGACGATGACGCCTTCATAGTTGCGCAAAATCACCTTATCCTGGCTCTGCGATAGGAGATAGTTCGGCTGCAGTGCGATTTTGCCACCGCCGCCGGGAGCGTCGACGACGAAGGTTGGCACCGCATAGCCGCTCGTATGTCCACGCAAGGACTCGATAATCTCCAGTCCTTTCGACACGGGCGCCCGGAAGTGGCCAATGCCCTCCGAAAGGTCGCACTGGTAGATGTAGTACGGGCGGACGCGGATTTTGACCAGCTCATGCATGAGCTTTCTCATAATATAGGTGGAGTCGTTAATGCCCGCCAGAATGACGGCTTGGTTGCCAAGCGGCACCCCGGCATCGGCCAGCATCGCGCATGCTTTCTTCGCTTCCTCCGTAATTTCGAGCGGCGTGTTGAAATGCGTGTTCAGCCACACCGGATGATACTTTCGAATGATTGTGCACAGGTTCTCGGTAATCCGCTGCGGAAAAACAACCGGAGCCCGCGTCCCGATCCGAATAATTTCCACATGCGGGATCGCCCGCAAATTTTTTAGAATATACTCCAAAATATTATCGTTAATCAGGAGCCCATCCCCGCCCGAGAGCAAAACGTCGCGCACCTCCGGCGTACTCCGGATGTAGGCGATCGCGTCGTCCAACTGCTTTTTCGGCACGCCCATGCCGACCTGACCGGAAAATCGCCGCCGCGTGCAGTACCGGCAGTACATCGAGCACTGGTTCGTCACCAGAAACAGCACCCGGTCCGGATAACGGTGCGTCAGCCCCGGCGTCGGCGAATCCTCATCCTCGTGAAGCGGGTCTTCGAGATCGTATTTCGTTTTCAGCAGCTCTGCCGAAATCGGCACGGATTGCATCCGAATCGGGCACCGCGGGTCATCCGGGTTCATTAATGAAGCATAGTAGGGCGTAATATTCAAAGGAATCGTCTGCGTCGAGATGCGAACGCCCTCTTCTTCCTCGGGGGTCAGGTTCACAACCTTTTTCAAATCGTCCAAGGAACGAATCGTATGCGTCAACTGCCACAGCCAGTCATTCCATTGCTCAACCGTCACGTCTTTCCAGAGCTCGATCTGCTTCCAGTCACGTCGTTCCATCGCTGCACCTCCATGAGTGATACTTGCTCACTTGTAATGGATGCAAGAAACGTGCCAACCGTTCCGGATTGAGGTTATTTTCTGGCGATACCGTAACTTTTCAGCTTATACTGCAGTGCCTGACGTTTCATTCCGAGCGCCTGCGCGGTAAGCGTGACATTGTAGTTGTGCTCGGCCAACGCCCGTTCGATCGCTTCCTTTTCCAGCTGTTTCACCTTTTCGGGGAGACCCGTTCGCGGAGGAGCAACGTCCGGCATCTTAATGGGGAGCATAGTCGGAACAAGGGAAGCGGGCAAATGGCTTTCTTCAATGATATTGCACTCCGGCTCCATGATATTATACGTCGATTCAATGGCGTGGCTGAGCTCACGTACATTCCCGGGCCAGGCATACTGAAGCATACGCTCCATCGCGTCCGGCGCAACGCCCGTCACTTTCATATCGAACAGTTCGTTGAACGTCTCTATAAAATGCTGCGTCAGCAGCGGAATATCCTCTTTACGCCGGGACAGTGGGGGAAGTGTCAGATTGACCACATTCAGCCGATAAAAAAGATCGCTGCGCAGCACGTTTCTTGCCAGCGCCTCGGTCGGTTCGATATTCATCGCGGTGATGATGCGAATATCGACCTGCTGCTCCTTCGTCCCGCCGACGCGGCGAACGAGGCCGTCCTGGAGCACCCGCAGCAGCTTCGCCTGCAGAACAAGATCAAGGCTGCTCAGCTCATCCAGAAAAAGCGTGCCGCCATTCGCCTGCTCAAATAAGCCGGCCCGATCGATCGCCCCGGTAAAAGCCCCGCGCGAAGTCCCGAACATGATGCCCTCCATCAGTTCGCCGGGCACCGCCGCGCAGTTCTGCGCGATAAAAGGGCGGCTCCTGCGGCTGCTGGCATTATGAATGCTCTGGGCGACGAGTTCCTTGCCCGTCCCCGTCGGTCCGCAGATGAGGACGGGAGAGCTTGTACGCGACGCTTTTTTGGCAAAAGCGATCGTCCGCAGAAAAGCAGGATCGCTCCCGATCAGATCGCTGAAATGATAGCGGGCGGAGCCAGCCTGCTTTTTCCAGCCCGGAGCCTCATAGATTTGATGCCTCAGATCGAGAATCTGGTCATGGAGATGCATGATGCTGGTTATGTCCTTGGCCACCTCCAAAGCACCGATAATGCGGCCGTTCTCTTTGAGCGGATACGTGCTGTTAATGGTTGTGATGCGTTTGCCGGTCATGCTGACATAGGTTTGAATCTTTTCGCGGATCTCCGTACCGGTTTGGAGGACCTTCGTAAGTGTGCTCGTTTCTTGTGTCAGCGAGGGGAAGAGCTCGAACACACTTCTTCCTAGCACCTGTTCGCGGGGCAGCCCGTCCGTCTCCGCCATCTTATCGTTATAGAAGACAGTCATTCCCTCATCATTAACGAGATGCACACCGACATCGAGCAAATTGAGCACTTTTTCAAAGTAAGCCGATCCTTGGTCCCGTTGTCCTGACAAGATACTCACCCCAGCTTCTAGGAAGGTTTCGCTTCATTAGTATGCCGGTGCGGGGCAGAACAGAAGACAAGTTTCATGCAGACGATCAAAATGGAAAAATAAAACATTGCCACAGTCCTGAGGCGCGTGCTATATTATCACCTCGGCCGCAAGACGGACCGGCAAGTGCGAAAAAGAATTTTAAAAAAGTGCTTGCAATGATGCGATGCAATATGATATATTACATTTCGCTGCTTCGGAAGCGCGGCAGTGTACGAAAGACATTGATCTTTGAAAACTGAACAACGAGTGAGTAAGCAAAACGGTTGAGCAATCAACCATAATGAGATTGACAAAATCTCGCTAGCAAGTCAAATGAGCTATTCAGCTTAAAATAAATGGACAAGCGATTGTCTACTTTTATGGAGAGTTTGATCCTGGCTCAGGACGAACGCTGGCGGCGTGCCTAATACATGCAAGTCGAGCGGAGCACTTCGGTGCTTAGCGGCGGACGGGTGAGTAACACGTAGGCAACCTGCCTT
>NZ_RXHU01000149.1 GCF_003955665.1 Paenibacillus whitsoniae | reverse complement strand
GGTTGCGAGCTGCGGGCTGCGTTCGGCCTCACTTACTTAATGTCATGCCGCGCGAACCTGCATTTTGTGCAGTAAATTTGCATGAGCGCGCCGAAATTACATATTATCTTGTAAAAAGTGCAGGAAAAAACCATCTTCATGTTAAAAAAAGGGCATAAACGGCTGTTTTCTCGAAATTTAGATGTACATTTTGCAGGTTCTCACTCCATATTCCGTGTTTAGGGAACATTTTAATGTAGCTTTTGCAGGTAGTCGAGTCGGAGTGGTGCGTCAGCGGTGGAGAGGGGCTGTGGCTGTGGCGTCAGTGCAGCTATCATAGCAAACGGGAGACTGTAGCACAATTACACTTCAGCGACGGAAACAACTATTATCGCTCCAACTGCGGAGGACATTGCAATGATTGCAGCTAGACTGGAACAGCTAGCTCACCCTAGTGACGGAAAACAACAATTAGGGTCGCAACTGCGGAGAACATTGCAATGATTGCAACGAGACTTCAACAGCTAGCTCACCTTAGCGACAGAAAACAACAACTAGGGTCGCCACCGTGACGGTACTGCAAAGACGGCCGACTCTTAGCCTAACTGCGGCAGAGACGGCATCATGTGACTACACGACCGCGTCGGCACCCGGCATTCAGCAATTCCACCATTCATCTTAATAAGGCAGGTATCCCTCATGGAACGCAAACAATCCGAACGTTTATATCAAGAAGCGCTGCAGCACATCGTCGGCGGCGTCAACTCCCCTTCCCGCTCGTTCAAAGCGGTGGGCGGCGGCGCGCCGGTGTTCATGCAGCGCGCGCAAGGCGCTTACTTCTGGGACGTCGACGGCAATCGCTTCATCGATTATCTCGCCGCCTACGGCCCGATCATCACCGGTCACGCACATCCGCACGTGACCGAGGCGATCGTGCGTGCCGCCCAGAACGGCACGCTGTACGGCACCCCGACCGAACTCGAAATCGAGTTCGCCAAGATGCTGAAGTCCGCGATCCCGTCGCTGGACAAAGTGCGCTTCGTCAACTCCGGCACCGAGGCCGTGATGACGACGATCCGCGTGGCGCGCGCGTACACGAAGCGCACCAAAATCATTAAGTTCGCCGGATGCTACCACGGCCACTCCGATCTCGTGCTCGTGGCCGCCGGCTCCGGCCCGTCCACGCTGGGCACGCCGGACAGCGCCGGCGTGCCGGCGAGCATCGCGCAAGAGGTCATCACCGTGCCGTTCAACGACATTCCGGCACTGGAAGCTGCGCTTGCGCGTTGGGGTGAAGATGTGGCCGCCGTCATGGTGGAGCCCATCGTCGGCAACTTCGGCATGGTCATGCCGCATGCCGGCTACCTCGAGCAGCTCTGCGCGGCTGCTCGCAAACACGGCGCCCTCGTCATCTATGACGAGGTGATCACGGCGTTCCGCTTCCATTATGGCGCGGCACAGACGTACCCCGGCCTCCCGCTCGCGGAGGCCGCCAGCACAACGACGGCAGCTTCGCGCTTCGCCGCCGTCGAGCCGGACCTGACGGCCCTCGGCAAAGTGATCGGCGGCGGGCTGCCGATCGGCGCCTACGGGGGCCGCAAAGAAGTGATGGAGCAGGTCGCGCCGCTCGGACCTGCCTATCAGGCCGGCACGATGGCGGGCAACCCCGCCTCCATCTCGGCCGGCATCGCCTGCTTGCAGGTGCTACAGCAGGCGGATGTGTACACCAAGCTCGACCAGCTTGGTGCAACGCTTGCGGGCGGTATCGCGGAATCCGCCGCCCGCCATGGCATCCCCTTGACGCTCAACCGCATCGGCGGCGCGTTCTCAACCCATTTTTGTGATCATCCTGTCACCAATTATGAAGAAGCGCAAGATACAGACGGCAAGCGCTTTGCGCAATTCTTCCATCTCATGTTAGATCAAGGCATTAACCTCGCTCCTTCCAAATATGAAGCCTGGTTTCTGACCATCGCCCATACGGAAGCGGACATCGCGTACACGCTCGAAGCCGCGGATCATGCTTTGGGGCGCATGAAAAATTCATAACCGTGCATGCGGACTTTTATTTATCCATAAATCGCCGACTCAGGCATCGTGCACAGGGATGTTGGCATTTCCAACAATAAGCAAAAGGATAGGGCTGTCCCAGAAAACGAACTATGATCCTCTCAGGATTGTAGTTCGTTCGTCTTTCTAACAGGTAACAAATAGTAAGAACATTGGTTTTATTCACCAATATACAAAAACGGTAGCGCTTACATTCGCGAATTCGTCCCGCAAGTATTGTCGGATGACCTTTTTCATGCTATTCTAAGATTACTTTTACCCTTTTGGCGAAATGGCTTGTTTGTACAGTATTTTCCTAGAAAGTTAGGGCATGATTTACAAATACTCATCCGTTTTTTGTGGTTGACGCCCTACTTCGATACGTGTCGATTCGTGCCGTATTCCATTGGAAAATCCCCCCGTAAATTGGCATGCTATTCAGTTATATTGCATTTTTATTCACTTCGGCGCATATTTCGGCTTTTCCACTTTTTAGTGTTAAAGCCGTAAATGCCAAAGGCTTGCGGGTTTCTGCCCTTCCGAGGATGAAAAAGTGTAAGCAAGAGGAGTTTAAATATGTATGGGAGGTGACGGTCAGGCAACTGACCTGAGCAATGAATGAATTGATGCGTAATGAAGGCCGTTTTCAAGATCTACTTGGGACCGAACACGACAGCTGCGGTATTATTTGTATTATTGAAAAAAATGGCCACCCTTCCCGCGATAACATCCAAAAAACGATTGATTCCCTCGTCAAGATGGAGCACCGTTCCGGATTTATCAATGGTGAAGGCGATGGTTGCGGTATTTTAACTGACATTCCACGTGCGCTCTGGGAAAAAAAGCTGACAGAAGCCGGACTCGACGGCAAGCTGGCTTATGACAACCGTTTCTCGGTTGCTCATATCTTTGTTCCGCGCAAGCTCGACCTGACCGCCTCTCAAATTCAAAGCGGCATCCGCGAACTGTTTGCAGCTCATGATGTTTCCATCATTCTTGAGCAGGAAAATCAAGTGGACAGCTCCGTTCTGGGCCCAAATGGCTTGCAAGATGAGCCAACCTTCTGGCAAATCGCCGCGATCAGCAACAAAACCGAAGGGCAAGTTGCCGATCACCTTTTTGAATTGCATATTGCGATCGAAGATCGTTACAACGTCCACGTTGCGACACTGAGCAATGTGACTGCCGCGTACAAAGTGTTAGGCGCTGCAAGCATTTTGCCAAAATATTTTAACGATACGCGCGATCCGTTATTTGCATCCCAAGTAACGATCGGCCACAACCGTTATTCTACGAACACGCTATCGAGCTTCTTCCGTGTACAACCGTTTTCGCTGCTTGGTCACAACGGTGAGATCAACACAGTGAAAAAGCTTCGCCTCGAAGCTGACATGGTTGGCGTTCCGCTCGTAAGCGGCGGGTCGGACTCCCAGGACATGAACAGAACGATTGAAACGTTCATTCACCGTCACGGTCTGTCCCTGTTTGAAGCGATGGAGCTTGTGTTCCCTCCTATTATTAATGAAATGAAACAATTCCGTCCTGAGCTTCAGGACTTGTACGTTTACTTCCGTCAGGTGTGGGGCCACTTCGCACAAGGTCCTGCCGGTATCGTATCCCGTTACGGCAATGAGTGTATTTTCAGCGTTGACGCATTGGGTCTTCGTCCGGTATGGATGGTGGAAAGCGAAACTTCCCTGTACTTCTCCTCCGAGCAAGGCGTTATCACGGTTGGCGACATGGTTGCTGATCCGAAGCCAATCGCTCCGGGTGAGAAAGTCGGCGTCGTGCTGACACCAGGCGAGCACATCCAAGTGATTCCGTATCACGAAGTCCAAAACCTCGTGTACGATCGCGCCAGCAAACGTGTTGCATTCAGCGGTCTGCGGAAATATTTGAACCCTGCCCCATCGGAAGTTAACGCGGCTATCAACGAGAACGTTACGCCATCCGATCAAATGTACAGCGCATTCGGTTGGGATCGAGACGGAATCTCCCACATTGAAACCATGTCCGAAACCGGCGCAGAGCCGATCCGTTCCTTGGGTCATGATTCTCCGCACGCGGCGCTCGCTTGGGAACGCCAGAACGTGCCTGACTTCATTAAAGAAAGCGTAGCGGTTGTAACGAACCCTGCGATTGACCGCGACCGTGAAATGGAGCACTTCTCCACACGCGTGATCGTCGGTTCCCGTATTCCTGTGTACAGCCAGTTGGACGATCAGCTTCGCGTTGAGCTATTGACGCCGCTGGTGCTGGAAGGCACGAACGGTGTTGGCAGCGAAGAGCACTTGTCTCAGCCGTCCTACGAGCAATTGCTGGCACAGTTTGGTCCGGAGAAAGTGGTTGTCCTCGACGCTACTTTTGCTAAAGGCTCGACGCTAAAAGATGGTCTGAATCAGCTGGCGGCTGACGCTATTGCAGCAGTTCGCGGCGGCGCGGCGCTGCTCGTCATCGACGATTCCGCTGCTCACCAGAATGATCGCTTGTGGCTTGACCCGCACCTTGCGGTTTCCAAAATCGACATCGCGCTGCGCGCTGAAAAATTGGGCTTCGGCGACAACTTGCGCCGCCACGTGACGCTGATCCTGCGTTCCGCTGCGATTCGCAGCCTGCATGATATCGCGGTCGCTTGCGGTCTGGGCGCTGACGTGATCTCGCCTTACCTGCTCTTCGCAACGGCTTCCGACAAAGAAGGCAATGCGGCAGCAGCACGCAAAGTATATGCAGCCCTCTCCAAAGGGCTTGAGAAAGTCATTTCCACCATCGGTACGCACGAGCTTCGCGGCTATACACGCTTCTTCTCCTCCATCGGCTTCCATCCGGAAGTGGCAGAGGTGCTGGACATCGTGAACTACCTTGGCAGCGAAAAAGCCGGAACAGGCTTCGCTCATCTGGAAGCGGACGCTGAAGCCCGCTATGCGGACTTCGAGAATCCGAAAGCGAAAGCGGCGAAAAACTTCCGCTTCTTCCAACGGATGTGGAAAGCGCTCGGGGACGCAGCTTCCGGTGCGGCTTCCTACGCCGACTACCGCGACAAACTGCGCGAAGAAGAGAAGAAGAACCCGATTTCCATTCGTCATATCGCAGGATTCAATGTGGAGAAAGCGCTCGGCGAAGGCCGCAAGCCGCTTGATCCGTCGCAGGTTGACATCTCCATTGGCGGTCATTCCTTGCCGATGCTGATCTCTTCCATGTCCTTCGGTTCTCAGAACGAAACAGCTTTCCGCGCTTACGCTGAAGCCGGCGATCGTCTGAACATGGTTACCATGAACGGCGAGGGCGGAGAGATTAAAGATATGCTTGGCCGTTACAAAACAACGCGCGGCGCGCAAGTCGCATCCGGACGTTTCGGCGTCAACGTTGAGCTCGCTAACGCAGTTGCGTTCCTTGAGATCAAGATCGGTCAAGGGGCGAAACCGGGCGAAGGCGGTCACTTGCCAGGCTCCAAAGTTACAGCGAAAATCGCAGCGGCTCGTAACGCAACGATCGGTTCCGACCTGATCTCGCCATCCAACAACCACGATATCTACTCCATCGAGGACTTGGCGCAAATCATTTCCGAGCTGAAAGAAGCAAGCGGACGCAAAGCGAAAATCATCGTCAAAATCCCGGTTGTTCCGGGTATCGGTACAATTGCGGTCGGCGTAGCGAAAGCCGGCGCTGATGTGATTACCCTGTCCGGTTTCGACGGCGGCACAGGTGCGGCTCGTATCCACTCCTTGACGCACGTAGGTCTGCCTACGGAAATCGGTACGAAACTCGCTCACGTTGCTCTGATCGAAGCCGGCCTTCGCCACCGTGTTGAACTGTGGTCGGACGGCGGTCTGAAATCCGGCGCTGACGTTGTGAAAATGGTGATGCTCGGCGCAAACCGTGCAGGCTTCGGTTCCATCGCGATGCAGTCCATCGGTTGTACAACTTGCCGCGGCTGTCATTTGGACACTTGCCACGTCGGTATCGCAACGCAAATCGACTCCATGGAAGAAGCGGAAGAGAAAGGTCTTCGCCGTTTTGTTCCTCGTGTCTACGATACAGCGGTAGATAGCCTGGTTCGCCTGTTCGGCGGCATCGGTGAAGAAGTACGTGAAGTTGTCGCTTCCCTCGGCTTCTCGAGCCTGCAAGAGCTGGTTGGCCGTTCCGACCTGCTGGAGCAAATTTCGCACAACGATCGCATCGATCTGTCCGACATCCTGCGTCCGGCTCCAATGCAATACGTGTCCGATGCCGAAAGAGCGCTTGAAGAAGCGGCTGTTTCCTCCGATATTCGTATCGCAGCGGGTGCGGAAGGTCTGGACTTCTTCCCAGAGTCCGTTTCCTTCGACGCTCCGGTCGTTCGCAACTGGTCCAAAGTGGACGCGGAGTCCCGTATTCTCGGAACCCGTTATGCGAGCCACCGTGTAAGAGACCGTTTCGACGGCAGCTACGATCAACTGCCTAGCATTTCCTTGAACCTGATCGACGGTTCCGTTCCAGGTAACGGTCTGGGGGCCTTCAACGCTCGCGGCCTCGACATTACGGTTCACGGCGGCGCAGAAGACGGTCTTGGCAAAATGGCGTTCGGCGGTAAAGTCGCGATCATCAAAGCCGTTGGCAAGAACAATACGTTCATCAACGGCAGCGTAGGTAAATCGTTCGGCTACGGTGCGCAAAAAGGCCTGTTCTTGATCCAAGGCGGCGCAGATACGCGTGCATGTATCCGTTTCTCCGGCGCAGACGTTGTCTTCGGCGGCGAAATTACAACGCCTCTGCAAGATGAGCTCGGCGGTTTGGCGGCTCGTGCGAACCTGAAAGGCTTCGCGTTCGAGTACATGACCAACGGCCGCGCGGTTGTCTTGGGCGATCCAGGCCCATGGATCTGCGCAGGGATGACAGGCGGCGTGATTTACCAACGCCTCGTTCCTGAAATGGGTCTCGACCAAGCGGCAATCGAGCGTCGTATCGCGAAAGGCGCAAAAGTGAAGATCGAAACGATCGGCGTTCAATCCAAAAAAGACCTGACAGAGCTGCTCACCGCGTATCACGCAGAGCTGGCTGCATCCGGTCAAGCCGACGCAGCGGCGAAAATCGAAGCTTTGCTTGGCGACCTGGAGTCGAACTTCATTCGAATCTCCCCAGTCAACATGCAAGCGGACCAATCCGTTGCGACGGAATAGTCTTTGAAATCAAACAGCCACACCCTTTGCGGGGCGTGGCTGTTTTTTTGTTGTCTGGAGATGCCTCGCCCGGCTGTCTCCGTGAAGTTTCCCCTGCCTCCCCTTAGCAGGGCTAGTCTTGGAAGATCAAACCTGCGATTGCGCAGGCTTCTTGCCACAAATCATCCTTTTGCAAAGAAATGCCTGCCAAAAAGCAGGCTT
>NZ_RXHU01000148.1 GCF_003955665.1 Paenibacillus whitsoniae | reverse complement strand
TGGAGTACAAGTCGGCAAGTGGTGCTTGGACGGACGTAACAGGCACCGAAATTACCGGCCTTGCGACAGGCACTTACCAGATTCGCGTCAAAGCAACGGTATCGAGTTTCAAAAGTGCTGAGAAAATCATTGCGATCACAGCTCCGAATGAGTACACCGTTACGATTGGTAATGGTGGTATTGGTTCAAATGGCAGCGGAAGTTACACTAGCGGCGTGACTGTATCCGTCTATGCAGGAAGCCGGAGCGGCTACACCTTCATCGGCTGGACTTCAACAGACGGCGTGACCTTCGCTAACGCAAGCAGCGCGACAACCAGTTTTATGATGCCTGCCCAGAACGTGACCGTCATCGCCAACTGGAGCTATAACGGCAGCTCGTCTCCTAGTGGAGGCTCGAATTCAGATCGTGGTTCGTCCGAAAACATGCCGAGCATCACCATCGACAAGAATCCCAATCAGCCAACTGTGGCATCCGTAAGCTTGACCGCAACAGTGGATCAGAACGGCGTTGCTTCTGCCGTCGTTACGGAGGCACAGGTAAGAACATGGATCGATGCTGCGAGGAAAGAAGCGCAGAACAAAGGAAATACGGCTGACGGCGTTGCCATTGTCTGTCATATCCAGTTCGATGCGAACGGGAACAGCTTCAACGTGAAGCTGGAGGAAGGAGCCCTCGCCCTGCTAGAAAAGGAAGGTATTAAACGCTTTGCTGTGAATACCTCGCTTGTCAGCTTTTCCTTTGACGAAATAGCCATTCGGGAAATGAACGCTCAGGCGTCGGGAGCCGTCACACTCGGAGCCGATCCTGTTACCGTACTGTCGGATGCGGCCACAGCCTTGATAGGCAGCCGCCCGGTGTACGATCTCATTGTCAGCTATACGAAGGAGGGCAAGACCGCGTATGTGACAAACTTCGGCAAAGGGGTAGTCACACTGGATATTTCCCACAAACCCACTTCAAGTGAAAAGACCAGCAACTTCTATCCTGTGTACGTAAACAAGGGTGGTAAGCCGCAGTTTTTGATCCGTTCCCAGTATGACAATGGCAATCTGATATTCAGCAGAAATAGCCTGTCTGTCTACGGGGTGGGCTACCTATTGCCGGCGCCGGCGTTCGTGGATACGGCAACGCATTGGGCGAAGGTCGACATTGATTATGTTGTCAGCCGCGGGCTGATCTCCGGTACCGGCAAGGCGACTTTCTCACCCGATACGGCCGTCACCCGCGCGGATTTCCTCATGGCACTGGGTATGCTCTCCGGTGCGGACATGAGTGCGTACCAGCAAAGCAGCTTCACTGACGTTTCAATCACAAGCGCCGCTTGGCCTTACATAGAATGGGCGGTGCAGAACAAGATCGTACAGGGTATTGGCGATAACAAGTTTGATCCGGAGAGCCCGATTACCCGTGAACAGATGGCGGTTATGATGGTGGGATACGCCCAAGTCACTGGTGATAAGCTGCCTGTGAGGATGCAAGTTATCTCCTTTGCTGATGACATAAGGATCAGTTCCTGGGCCAAGGAAGCGGTCAAGACGATCCAACAGGCAGGTGTGGTGAACGGTAAGGAAAACAATCTGTACGATCCTGCCGGTATGGCAACCCGTGCGGAGGCTTCGGCCATTCTGCGCCGGTTCACGGAGACGGTCGTTGACAAGGGTCAGGCACTTCAAAAGTGAAATAAGTCTATATGTACAGCCCAAAGAACCTCGATCCCCACTGCAAAGTGGGGACTGAGGTTTTTTTAAACTCAGAACAACTCCGTTCTTACCTTTGCCGTTGTCGTTGTTTAACGAGGCAGCTTGATCCGAAACACCGTTTCTACGTTCGGAGTACTTGTCATCTCCACATCGCCCTGGTGGGCATGGGCGATGTCTTTAACAATGGCCAGACCGATCCCTAACCCTTCGCCCTTTCTTCCGCTGTCCACACGATAGAAGCGTTCAAAGACATCCGCCTGATGCTCGGCAGGTATCCCTTTCCCTCGATCTGTCACCATCAAATTGACGAATTGATCGTCCGCTGAGAGTCCGATTCCCAGATAGCGTCCATCCTTCCCGTACCGGATCGCATTGTCGAGCAGATTACGCAAGGCTCTCTCCATAAGGGGGGCATCGACAAGGTGATGAATATCCTCATCCGGCAATTCGACATCCAGCTCCACTTGTTCGCCATCGAGCACCATAATGTATTCGACCGCGATTTTGCGAACGATTTCCGATAGATTATGATTCTCGAGACGAAGGGTCATCTCATCCGCATCCAACCGGGAGATGTCCAGCATTTGATCCAGCAGCTTGTCCATGTATCTGCAGCGTTGAAGAATGATTTTGGCTCTGCCTTCGAGATCTTGCTGATCTTTATAATTTCCGGTACGTATCATTTCAGCGCAGCCGAGCATCGTTGTCAGTGGCGTACGCAGATCGTGAGACAGATTGGAGAGCAGGAGCTTGCGCTTACTCTCGAATTGTTGAATTTCCGCGAATTGAGTTCGGATCCGATGCGCCATGGAATTATAATGCTGCGTCAGCTGTCCCAGCTCGTCCTTGGAGGTGTCGGTCAGTTGGACAAGGGGCGAGTCGCTTTGAATATTCAGTTGATTCAGCGCACGGTTGAGTTTGCGAATTCTTTTATTTAACGATGTGAACAACCCTATGGCCACTAGAAAGGGGATCGAAAACGACAGGATAAGCGGCAATATCAGGGTGAGCAACGATTTGAGTGTGCGAATGAGAAAATAAACCTCGCCCTGCTTCATTGCGGAGGCCGGAATGCTCATGAGCAAGAAATACGACCGACCGTCCTTGGTGGCAGGGGTGAGGATATGTACGTCGTCTTCGGTTAAATAATTTTTGGGCATATTCTGCATCAGCAAGGCCAAGTCACGAAAGGTAAAGGTCGGATTAAGCCCCGCAGTATCATAAAGGGATTGTCCCTGGTCGTTTAGCCACATCCAACGAATCGCGGGGTGATCTGCATGCGCGCGATCCAAGGTTTGTTTCAACGTGTCTGCGCTGAATTCAGGCTTTTCCCCGATGCTATCGACAATGGATTGTGCAAGCGGATTTAACTGGAAGAGCGCGTAGCCTTTATTCGCTACCTTGCCGATCCAGACGGTCGAATAGCCGAACAGTACCATACTCATGGCAGCGCTAAGCACGAGTGACAGCCACAACTTGGTGCGTAATTTCATAGGCTGGCTCCCGTCAACCGATAACCAACGCCGCGCACGGTTTGAATTTCCCAAGACGACTGCGCCTGTTTCAATTGTTTGCGCAGCCGGCTCATATAGACGCTCAAGTTGTTATCGTCATACTTTTCATGTTGCCAGACTTGTTGATAGATTTCGAGCTTCGTCATCACACGGTCGGGATTCTGCATAAGGAACCGCATGAGATCGCACTCTACCATCGTTAAGGAAACCTTCTCGTTATAAATGAGAAGCGTGTAGTTGTCGATATCCAGAATCATATTGCTCAAACGAATGACCAAAGAGCGGGAACTCGATTTCGGGTGCCGTCTGCGCAGCACGGCTTGAATGCGGGCCATTAACTCCATGGGACTAAAAGGCTTGGTCATATAATCGTCAGCCCCGAGTCCAAGCGTGACGATCTTATCTTGTTCCGCTCTTCTTGCGCTGACGACAATAGCCAAGACGTCTAATCTGCGATTGTTCAAGTAACGCAGCACCTCAAATCCATCGCGATCATCCATCATAAGATCCAGAATAAGCACATCCACCTGATCGGATTCCAGTCGTTCAATCGCCTGTTGGCCGGACTCGGCTTCGAGCGCATGCATGCCGGACTGTTCAATGTGGGTAAGAATCACCTCGCGAATTTGCGGGTCATCGTCAACTACCAGAATTCGTTCCATTTTATTGCTGTCACCACCGAATCGTAATAAATTAATTCGATCATATCACGATTTATTCAGATAATGTTGAATTTTCATGCCCCAAAAACCCCGTATATTTCTATTATTATTTATAGATTTGTCTCATTTATCGAAGCCCCCTCCGGAGGTAAGATGTGATAAAAGGAGTGGAGCAGATGATCGTCGGTTTTCGCCGTGTGGCAAGCACATTTGCAGCAAATAGGTTCGTTTTCCTATTATTTTACTCCAACCTGATCCTGTCTCTTATACA
>NZ_RXHU01000147.1 GCF_003955665.1 Paenibacillus whitsoniae | reverse complement strand
TGAAATGCCTGCAAAATGGCAGGCATTTGGGCCGAGGCTCCCTCATTGGGAGCGCATTTGACCAGAAAAACTGCTGAATCGCAGGCATTTTGCGAAAAACGCCTTCGGGGGCGGAAAATTCCTGCCTTTTCGCAGGAACTGGTGGCCTACTCTCTTCGAGGCATGTTTGAGCCACCGCAAAGGATGAAAATTGCGCGGGCGATCGCTCGACAGCGAGCTATTTTCAAGAGATTTACATTACAGGTAAGATGCTTAAGAGCTGCGAACCTAAGGGCTTGCAGCTCTTTGCTATGGAGGAGGCCAGGAACACGAATGGGATTCGTTTCGGTTTTAAGTTTTGTGCACCAGCTGCTGGCGCAGCGCGTGCAGCCGGGGGATGCGGTGATCGACGCCACGCTCGGCACAGGCGTGGATGCCCTGTATTTGGCGAAGCTGGTCGGCCGCCGCGGCCGCGTCTATGGCTTCGACATCCAGCCTGAGGCGCTGGACCGCTCGCGCCAGCGCCTCGAGAAAGAGCTGCCGGCGGAAGCCGCGGCAGCGGTCGAGCTTCATCTCCGCTCCCATGCGGAGATGGAGGCGGCTGTGCCGCCAGACCGCCACGGGCAGGTCGCAGCGGTCACGTTCAACCTCGGCTACCTGCCGGGAGCCGAGTCTGCCGTGATCACGCAGCAGGCGTCCACGCTGGCTGCGCTGGAGGCGTCGCTCCGCCTGCTGCGGCGGGGCGGGATCGTCAGCATCGTGCTCTACACCGGGCACGAGGGCGGGTCTGAGGAAGCCGCAGCCGTCGAGGCGTGGGCTTCTGAACTGCCGCTGGCCGCCTACCAGGTGCTGCGCTACCAGTTCGCGAACGGGAATCGGACGGCACCCTACCTTTTAGCGGTAGAAAAAAGGTAGACCCGTGCTATAATGCTAGAGAGAGAACCATCCAATTCTAACTAGACTAGAGAAAGTAGGGATCGTCTTGCAAGCTTATCCGCTTCAGTTTCAACCTGAAATGAAAGAACGTGTCTGGGGAGGCCGCGCGCTTGAGAAGTTCGGCTTCCAGCTGCCGGAAGGCGCGATCGGCGAAGGCTGGATGATCGGCGACCATCCGAACGGCACGACGAAAGTCATCAACGGCGAATTAGCCGGTCTAGGGCTGGACGAGATTCGCGAGAAATATGGCAAAGAGCTGTTCGGAACCAAGGGCTTTTCCGAGAAAAACGGACGTTTTCCGCTGCTGATCAAGCTGCTCGACTGTGAAGACGATCTGTCGGTTCAAGTTCATCCGAACGATCATTATGAAAGACTGGCGGCCGGCGAGCTGGGCAAAACGGAAATGTGGTACATCCTGGACGCCAAACCGGGCGCCAAAATTATATACGGCATGAAAGACGGCGTCACGCGAGAAAGCCTCGCCGCGGCGATTGAAGAAGGCCGCATCATGGACTGCCTGCAAGAAGTTCCCGTCGAAGCCGGCGATTCCTTCTACATACCGGCCGGTACGGTTCATGCCTTGGGCGCGGGCGTACTGGTCGCCGAAATTCAGCAAAACTCCGACACGACGTACCGGTTGTACGACTATAACCGCCCTGGTCTCGACGGCAAGCTGCGCGAGCTGCATATCGAAGACTCGCTCAACGTTATTGCGTACGAGGGCTCCGGCTCCACGCGGATGAAGACCGCTCAAGAAGCGCCGGGTACATGGCTGACGCTGGCACAATCTCCTTTCTTCACCGTGGAAAAAGGGCTCGTCGGCCCGCGCTGGGAATTGTCCACTACGCCGGATAGCTTTGTGATTCTAGTCATCGCCGAAGGCAGCGGCACGCTGCAATGGGCGGATGGGGAAATCGCCGCTAAACCGGGCGACTGCTTCCTGCTGCCGGCGAATCTAGGCTCCTATGCGCTGGAAGGCGGCATGACGGTGATTCGCAGCTATTTGCCTTAGCAAGTAGATAAGCCTACAGGAATGAAGAAGGCAGCGATTGCTGCCTTTTTTTATTTTCTGCTTTTTTCGGAATTTACTTTTTATTACATAAATGATATCATGATAATATGAAAGTGATGCAACTTACATTCTGGTTGAGGGGGCTTCTTATGCAAGAACAAAAATCATTTGCCATGAACGGCTTTTTCGGTATCCTGCTCATCGTAGTTTTGGCGATTTCCGCTATCTTTTCATTTATGAATGTGCATCTGTTCACCGGCTTTATTGCCATATTGGCTCTCCTGCTTGTCTGGAGCGGACTTACCGTTATCCAGCCGAATCAGACGGCTGTCGTTACGTTTTTCGGGCGATATTTAGGCACACTCCGTCAGAGCGGATTTTGGTTCGTTGTCCCTCTCTCTTCGCGCAAACGCGTTTCGATTCGCGTTCGGAATTTCAACAGTGTCAAGCTGAAAGTCAATGATGTTGCGGGCAATCCGATCGAAATCGCAGCCGTTGTCGTTTTTCGCGTCATTGACCCGGCCAAAGCCGTGTTCGATGTCGACAGCTATGAAAAGTTCGTAGAGATCCAAAGCGAAACGGCCCTGCGGCACGTCGCGAGTAAATATCCTTATGACGACTACCAAGGCGCCGTCCAATCATTGCGCGCCAACGCGGAAGAAGTGGCCGCTGAGCTTGCTGCCGAGCTCCAGCATCGTTTGTCCTTGGCCGGTGTTGAAGTGATGGAAGCGCGCCTGACGCACCTCGCCTACTCGACCGAGATTGCCAGCGCGATGCTGCAGCGTCAACAAGCAGACGCCATTATCGCCGCCCGCCAAAAAATCGTCGAAGGCGCCGTCGGGATGGTACAAATGGCACTCGCCCAACTCCAACGGGAAGGGATTGTCGAACTGGATGAAGAACGCAAAGCCGCGATGATCAACAATCTGATGGTTGCCATCGTGTCCGACCGGGCCGCCTCACCGGTCATCAACACCGGAAGTCTGTACTAGCGACCCAAGCAGATGGCTAAAAAAAACTTCGCGCTGCGTATTGACCCAAAGCTGTACGAGGCGCTGGAGCGATGGGCACAGGATGAATTTCGCAGCGTTAACGCCCATATCGAATATGTGCTCCGTGAAGCGACTCGCAAGGCAGGGCGTCTGCCTGGTCCGAACGTTGCCGCTCCACAGGAGGAAGAACCGCCCGCTGACGGTTCGTGAGATGATAGAAACGCCAAAAAACTCCCCTACCGTCCATCATTGGACAGCTGGGGAGTTTTTTGCATGCGGTCTGCTTGGGGATTATGATTCTTCCGACAAGCTGCTTTCTTTCAGAATGACGTCGTGCGCGCCGCCCTCGACAAGGCTTGTTGCGGAGACGAGTGCGATGCGGGCGTTCTGCTTCAGCTCGTCAAGCGTCACCGAACCGCAGTTGCACATTGTGGACTTGATTTTGCTGAGCGTCTTGTCAAGGTTCTCTTGCAGGCTGCCTGCATACGGAACGTAGGAGTCCACGCCTTCCTCGAAGACGAGCTTGCTTTTGCCGCCAGTGTCATAACGCTGCCAGTTGCGCGCCCGGTTGGAGCCTTCGCCCCAATACTCTTTGACGAAGTTGTTGCCCACTTTGAGCTTGCGCGTCGGGCTCTCATCGAAACGGGCAAAGTATCTGCCCAGCATGACGAAGTCCGCGCCCATAGCCAGCGCTAGCGTCACGTGGTAATCGTGCACGATGCCGCCATCCGAACAAATCGGAATGTAGATACCGGTTTCTTTATAATACTCGTCGCGCGCCGCGACGACTTCAATGATGGAAGAGGCTTGTCCGCGGCCGATGCCTTTTTGCTCGCGTGTGATGCAGATTGAGCCGCCGCCGATGCCGACTTTCACGAAGTCCGCGCCGGATTCGACGAGGTACAGGAAGCCTTCGCGGTCGACGACGTTACCGGCGCCGATTTTGACGTCAAAATTTTGCTTCACATATTGAACGGTTTCCCGCTGCCATTCGCTGTAGCCGTCGGAGGAATCGATAACGAGGATGTCCACGCCGGCCTCTACCAGCGCAGGTACGCGCTCCATGTAATCCTTCGTATTGATGCCCGCGCCCACGATGTAGCTTTTGTTCGCGTCCAGCAGCTCCATCGGGTTCTCTTTGTGCTCATCGTAATCCTTACGGAACACCAGGGTTTCCAGGCATTGGTTCTCATCGACGATCGGCAAGCAGTTCAGCTTGTGATCCCAGATCAGGTTGTTCGCTTCAGACAGCGTGACGCCGGATTTGCCGTAAATCAGCTTGTCGAACGGTGTCATGAACGCCGAGATGGGGCGATCCAGCGGGTCGCGGCTCTTCCGATAATCGCGTCCTGTGACGATGCCCAGCAGCTTGCCGTTCGCTGTGCCGTCCTCTGTAATGGCAACCGTTGAATGGCCTGTCTCTTCTTTCAGGGCCAACACGTCGCTGAGCGTGTGGTTTGGCGTCAAATTGGAACGGGAGACAACGAAGCCTGCTTTGTAGCTTTTGACCTTGCGTACCATTTCGGCTTCCGCTTCGATCGATTGCGAGCCGAAAATAAACGAAATCCCGCCGCAACGCGCCAAAGCAATCGCCATTCCGTCATCGGATACAGCTTGCATGACAGCAGAAGAAAACGGGATGTTCAGTGAGATCGCAGGTTCCTCACCTTTTTTGAATTTGACCAAAGGCGTCTTGAGTGTAACATTCGCCGGTGTGCATGCCTTCGTCGTAAGGTTAGGGATGAGCAGAAACTCACTAAACGTACGGGACGGTTCGAGATAATACGTAGCCACTTGACTTTTTCCTCCTCAGTGATCGACAGGTAAATTTTTATAATCTTATCACTGAATCTATCTCGCGGTCAATGGCTATTTCGGGAAAAACGGGCAGCTTATGGCTGCCACACCTGCGGCTCTTCGGTATCGCTCACATATTGAATGTTCGTCGGCGTAATTTCAAGAATGACATAGTTCGGATCCTGCGGACCGTCGAACCATTTCTTCATGTCTGCGCTCCATAGCTTGTCCCGCAGAATCTGATTGCTGCTCACTTCCGCGGTCGCCTGAATTTGTAATATTTGCGAAGACGGCTTGCCGTCATAGCCGACCAGCACATGCACGTGCGGATTTGTCTTCAGTTCGTCAACTTTGTCGGTTTTGCGGCTTGTGGTGACGTACAGCTTCAGCCCTTCGTGGTGCAGCACCATGTAGCGCACGATCGGCTTGTCGCCGTCAATGGTGGCGAAGGAGCAAATGTGATTGGCATCGAGGACGGCCAGGATTTTGTCCTCCAGCTTGGTTTGCGTTGTTGTTGGCATATGTGTTGGGACACTCCTCTCAAAAATGGGTGAACTGTCCTAGATTGCCCTGAGTGGCTGGCCTTCATCCAGAAGAGTGCAGCGGGCGGGGCGACTGGGCTGCGAAAGCGTGGTGAACGATGGCTGCGCGGACGAGACGAACTGGAAAACCTCACGTTCATTCCGCTTGCAAACGGCTTTCGCGGTGATTGAACTGGGAAACCTCCAGCTCATTTCAACGGTTTCCGGGGATTTGCCGCCAAAAAAGCAAATAGACTGGAAGAATTCCAGTTCATTGCCCCATTTTAGGAGAAATTGCAAAAATGAACTGGAGGAAATCCAGTTC
>NZ_RXHU01000146.1 GCF_003955665.1 Paenibacillus whitsoniae | reverse complement strand
CCGGCGGGCAGAAGCAGCGCGTGTCGATCGCGCGGGCGCTTTTCACAGATCCGGAGATTCTGATGCTGGACGACGCGCTGTCGGCGGTTGACGCCAAGACGGAGGCGGAAATCATTCGCGGCATCCGATCGGAACGTGCAGGCAAAACCACGCTCATCACGACGCACAGACTCTCTGCCGTGCAGCATGCGGACTGGATTCTCGTGCTCGACGAAGGCTATGTGGTGGAAGAAGGCACGCATGACCAGCTGCTCGCGCTCGGCGGTTGGTATAAAGAGCAATATGAACGGCAGCAAATCGAAGCGCAGTTGAACGCGTAAAGGTCGGTGAATATAGAGAATGAAACAGACAGGAAAAAGGTTAGTGCAGTACGCGGCTTTATTCAAAAAACCGCTGCTCTTCGCGCTCCTCTGCCTCTCCATCGCGGTTGCGACGGAGCTGGCGGGGCCGTTTATCGCGAAGCGGATGATCGATACCCACATTCTGGGCATCGAAAAGCCGTGGTACGAGACGGCGTCCGCCACGCAGACGGAGAAGGCGGTCCCCTGGGAGGGGACATTTTATAAGCGCAGCGATAATTTCGCGGCGGGTGAAGCGCACGGCCGGGAGGTGCGGATTTTGCAGGTCGGCTCGGCGTTCGTCTGGGTCGATCAGGCGATTACCTTCGACGGCGTGCGTAAGCTGACGGAGGATGGCAAGCTGACGATCACGTCGGGCGAGCAGCAGGCACAGTATGTGTACACGAAGCTCGGAGCGGCACAGTTGTACGCGTTTTATAAGCCGGAGTTTACCGAGCTGATGACGCTGGCGGGCTTTTATGTGATCTTGATCATCGTGGGTGCGGGCTTTACGTACGGGCAGCGGTACTTGCTGCAATCGGCGGCGAATCGGATCATTCAGCGCATGCGCCGGGATGTGTTCGCGCAGATTCAGCGGCTGCCGATTACGTATTTTGACAATCAGCCGGCGGGCAAAGTCGTGTCTCGGATCACCAACGATACAGAATCGGTGCGCGATTTGTATGTGCAGGTGTTGGCGAACTTTTTTACAGGGACGATTTATATTGTGGGCATTATCATTGCGATCTTTGTGCTGGATTACCGCCTCGCCCTGTTCACGTTGCCGATTATTCCGCTGCTGCTCGGGTGGATTGTGCTGTATCGGAAGTATGCGTCGGTCTACAACCATGAGATTCGGGAGCGCATTGGCGCGATTAACGGGATGATCAATGAAGCGATTCAGGGGATGACGATTATTCGCGCGTTCCGCCGGCAGAAGGAGACGACAAAGGAGTTCGACACGCTGAATGACGAATACACGATGTATCAAAACAAGCTGCTCAGCCTGAACTCGCTGACGTCGCATAATTTGATGAACGTGGTCCGGAACGTGTTCTTTTTCGGATTGATCTGGTATGTCGGGGGCAGCTCGCTGAATGCGTTGATCTCCGTCGGGGTGCTCTACGCGTTCGTCGATTACCTCAACCGGATGTTCCATCCGATGGTTGGGATTGTCAATCAGCTGCCGAATCTGGAGCGGGCGATCGTGTCGGCGGATCGGGTGTTCGAGCTCCTGCAGGAGCCGGGCGTGGACGTCGTGGAAGGCGATGTGGCGCGCTTCCGGGGGCATGTGCAGTTTGAGAACGTGCGCTTCGCCTATAAAGAAGGCGAGGACGTGCTCAAGAATATTTCCTTCGAGGCGAAGCCGGGGCAGACAGTTGCGTTGGTCGGACACACAGGATCCGGCAAAAGCTCGATCCTCAACCTGCTGTTCCGTTTCTACGACGTACAGCATGGGCGGATAATGATTGACGGGCGCGATATCCGCGAGCTGTCGAAGCAAGAGCTAAGGCAGCACATGGGCATCGTGCTGCAGGATCCGTTCCTGTTCACGGGGACGATCGCATCCAACGTTTCGTTGGATGATCCGTCCATCACCCGGGAACGGGTGGAGGCGGCACTCCGCGACGTCGGCGCAGCGGAGATGCTGGCGGCGCTGCCGCACGGCCTCGATGAGCCGGTCATCGAGAAGGGCAGCACGCTGTCGGCGGGGCAGCGACAGCTGATCTCGTTCGCCCGGGCGCTGGCGTTCGACCCGGCGATTCTCATTCTCGACGAGGCGACCGCGTCGATTGACACCGAGACCGAGGCCGTCATCCAGGCGGCGCTCGGTGTGTTGTCCAAGGGGCGAACGACGTTCGTGATCGCCCATCGGTTGTCGACGATCCGCAGCGCCGACCAGATTTTGGTGCTCGACCATGGCGAGATCGTCGAGCGGGGCAGCCACGAGGCCCTGATGGCGCAGCAGGGCCGGTATTTTCAGATGTACCAGCTGCAGCAGGGACATCAAGGGGGTGCGCCGGCGACGACGGAGCCGGAGGCGGCGCCTGAGCTCGAGCCCGGCGAGGTGCGCGGGCGGGCTTAGGCGGCGGGCCGATAGGCCACCGCCGGGGAGTGCGCCGGCTAGACGCAGCGAGCCGTGTGCCGCATTGCCCTGCCTGAACTGGAATTTCTCCNNGGAGAAATTCCAGTTCAGTGTATGCCTAGCTCGCCGGGCAGATCCCCCGCAGACGAAAGCTGTCATCCTATGGTACAATGGGACCAATTCCTAGCACATGAAACGGAGGCGATGGCCATGCGTTCAGATACGGCGCGTGTGCTGAATATCATTCAGCTTTTGTCGGAAATTGCGATTTTGGCGGGTTATGCCCTCGGCATGATTCCATTTGTGTATTTGTGGTCCTGTGCGTGGGTCATTCCGCTGGTGTTTGTCAACTTGATTTTTGCGATTGTTACCGGCAATGGAACGACGTTCAAAACGATTGTGAATATTGCGATGGCGTTCCTGAGTTTTATCCCGCTGCTTGGTTATGTGTTCCGTGCGATCGGCATTTTGATCTCGGTGCTGAATATCGCGGCACTTTCGAAAGACAGACCGAGATACTAAGGGGTACACGTAGCACCGTTAGTCTCACATTCAACTTAATGAGCGGCCGAGTAAAGACCCACAAGAACGTCGAATGCAGCTAATGCATGCCAGGCTATTCCAAAGCCTGCAAATAAGCAGGAATNNCGAAAAGGCAGTTTTTTTCTTCATTTCTGCTGAAATCGTGGCTGATCTGAGAAAATACCTGCTGATTCGCAGGCATTTCTTGATACAAAGGAGAATGTTGAAGAATGCCTGCGTTTTTGCAGCTTTTTAAACAAGTCTACGACGAGAGAGCCTCTCGGCTGCTTTGCAAGGTTACCGCAAAACACATCTTTTCTTGGCTGAGGGAACGGGGGCGCGATGACGGCCGACCTCTGCACGGGGGAGGATGTGTTTTTGTCATAGGATGAGATGACGGCTAACGTCGACAGTACGTGCAGATTTGCGAAAAATAGGAGGGTTTATGAATGCGTTTTCAATAGTGACGTTTGTAATGCAGCTATCAGTACTTTGCTGGTTATTTTTATATGTATTGGTATTGGCGCTGCGCTCCGCTACTTCAGCTGGCGGAAGAAGCAGGCATCTGAGCTCAATCGGCGCCTTGACCGCGTAATTGAACTGTTGGAGGGGGAGCGGGGGTAACCAGCTCTGTGTCGGTGTACGCCTTCGAAGCCGCTGTCCCGCGCCGCCAATATCTCGCCTGCATGGACTCCACAAGCACCTTTACGGGAAGGATAACAGACATGAACATTTTAATCATAGAAGATGATTCCAGCATTCAAATGCTGCTCAAGCTCAGCCTGGAGGTCGAGGGCTTCCGGCCGACGGTGGCCGGTACGGTCGCGGACGGGATTCGGGAGCTGACGAACCGCACGGTTGACCTGATTTTGCTCGATCTGACGCTGCCGGATCAGTCCGGCTTCGAGCTGCTCAAGCTGCTGCGTGAAGACTACGCGGACATTCCGGTGATTGTCTTGACGGCCCGCAATGAAATGAACGACAAAATATTAGGCTTCCAGCTGGGCGCGGACGATTATTTGACGAAGCCGTTTGAGACGCGGGAGCTGGTAGTGCGGATTCATGCCGTGATGCGTCGGATGAAGGCCGCCCGGCCTGCGGCGTCCTCGTCCGCGGACAAGCTGCAAGCCGGGGTGATCGAGATCGACCGGGCGGAGCGTGCCTGCAAGGTGGACGGGAAGCCCATCAAGACGACGAGCAAGGAGTTTGAGCTGCTATGGCTCCTGTGCAAAAACCCGAAAAAGGTGTTCACCCGCGAACATTTGCTGGACCAGGTCTGGGGTTACGAGTATTACGGGCAGACGCGTTCTGTGGATATGCTTGTAAATCGGCTGCGGGAAAAACTAAAGCCGCATGATCATGTGCTCGCGACGGTGCATGGCACGGGCTACAAGCTGGAGGTTTGACGATGCGGCTGCGCAATAAGCTGTTTTTTCAGCATGCCATCACGATTATGATGCTGCTGGCCGCGATGTATGTCGTGGTCAATTACACGCTGAGCAAGAGCATGATTGAACGCGACACGCAGACGTTGGGTCAATATTACGGGCTGCACCGCATTGAGACGCTGAAAATTGTCAACGATAAGAAAATTACGGTGGAGCAGCTGTTTTCAGGAAGCTACGCGCCGTTCATGGCTTCGCACCTGGCGGCGAACAATAACTTTCAGGTGCAGCTGTTTGACGCGTATGGCACGATTACCGGCGATAGCGGCAACAAAGAGGATCTGATCAAGCGCAGCGATATTGAAGCGGCCCTGAAAGGAGACACGGCGACGGTCATCACGGAAGGCGAGCGGGGCAAAGTCTTGATCTATG
>NZ_RXHU01000145.1 GCF_003955665.1 Paenibacillus whitsoniae | reverse complement strand
AGGTATTCGTCGGCATGGCAGAGGCGCCCAAGCGACGCCAGCTGCACGCGCAGGCTGTCCGGCGTTCCCGCCAACAGCCTCCCCGAGCCCGACGGCATATCGCTGGAGGCCATCTGCTCGGATGGGGGCCGGAGCCACGCTTGGCTTTCTGCCGCCAAGCGATTCGCCTCCTCTTCCGTCTCGGCGCATATCGCAGCTACCGCCAGCATGGCCTTAGGCTCGGCCCTGTGTGCGGACGGCTGGAACTGCTCGCGGTAGGCGGCTATCGTCTCAGCACCGTCCGCATCGCTCATAAAATGGCCGAAAACGTAGCCGGCGCCATGCTGCGCTGCAAAAGCGGCGCTTTTCGTGTTCGTGCCGAGCAGCCACACCTGGGGCGGCTCGGCCGGCAGCGGCCTTGCGGTCACAGGCTGGCCTTCATATGTATAACGTTGATGCAGGAAATCCATCAACGCTTGCAGCGTCTCTGGCATGCGGCTCACATTGCCCAGGAAATTGCCGCTGAGCGCAATTGCCGCATGGGCGGAGCCGCCGGGCGCCCGGCCGATCCCGAGATCGATCCGGCCCGGATACAGCGTCGCGAGCAGATGGAACGACTCCGCGACTTTCATCGGCTTGTAGTGCGGAAGCAGCAGCGCTCCCGAACCAAGCCGGATCCGCTGCGTGCGCGCCCCGATATGCGCAAGCAGCACTTCAGGCGCGGTGCAGGCAAGCCCGGGCATGTCGTGATGCTCGGCAACCCAGTACCGCGCGTAGCCGAGCCGTTCCGCCAGCTGTGCCAAAATGGCCGCCTGCTCCAACGCAGCCGCCGGGTCTGCCGGCGCGATGACGGGGGCAAGATCCAACACACTAAGTTTCATTCGTAGGTACCTCCCTTTTCTTCCATTATGCCTCTATGCGATGGAGAAACCAAGGGAGCCGCTTACATTGCGAGAAGCCATTAGGGGCTAAGGCTGTTCTATGAGCATTTGAACATTTTTCTAGCATGCGAATCGAGCTCAGGTAACCTCCCCTTTTGTGCTTATCTCGCACAGTTTCGTTCCCTCTACCTCACTCAACTGGAATTCCTCCCGTTCATACTCCACTTTCTCGCTAGATTGCTCACGTGAACTGGAATTTCTCGATCTTATTTACACTTGTACAGCCACATACCCCCTAAACGCACGAAATGAACTGGAGCTTCTCCAGTTCATTTCCCATTCTACTCGATTCCTTTAAAAATAAGCTGGAGAAATTCCAGTTGATGCCCGCTAACCTGCCAATGAACGCCTTTGAGCCCTTCCCACCGCGCGCGAATCCTGGGCGGGCGGTGTCGCCGACGCATGGCGGGGTCAAAACCACACCCCCAGCCAACCTCACACCCCGCCCGGCTTCGCCTGTCCGCGATATGCGTTCGGTACGAAGCCCGTATGGGCCTTGAACAGCTTGCCAAAATAGTTCTTGTTCTCGTACCCGAGCATATCCGCGATCTGTTCGACGCTTTTGTCCGTGATCTCGAGCAGCTCACGGGCTTTTTCCATTTTCATCCGTGTCACGTATTCGATGAAACCCTCTCCCGTTTCGCGCTTGAACAGCCGGCTCAAATAGCTGGGATGCAGATGAAGATGCTCCGCGGCGTCTTCAAGCGAGATTTTCGTGTCGAGATGGTTCTGCACGAAACGTTGGCACTCCAGAATCTCACGATTGTGCGATTCACGGTACACCTTGCCGGCCCACTCGATGGCCTGCTGCAAGTAGCCCCCCAGCCACGTTTCCAGCTCGCGGATGGAGGACAGCTCGTGCACGTCGTGGTGCAGCAGCTCGGACGAGAACGTCGACTGATAGTGCTGGAGCGATTTGAGGCGCATGCGCACGTCCAAAATCATTTTCAGCAGCCAGTCCTTCACTTCCAGCGGCCGGAACCGGTTGTACGCGATGTAGTCGACCCATTTGGAGACGAAAGCGCCCACCTCGTCCGTCCGTTCGTCGAACACGACGCTGCGGAACTCATCCAGCGCCTGCGCGTACTGCGCCAGCAGTTCACCACCGTCACCGAAGCTTTCGCGCACCTGATCGAGCTTCAAGATGGAAGCCTCCGGCAAGTAAAACCGCGATGGCTTTGTCTCCACTAGCCGCATGAGTTGTTCCTTCAGCGCGCGCACATCTTTTACAGGGCTGCCGACGACGAAGGAAAATGAGATCTTGACGAACTTCTGCAGGCATGATTGCAGATGGCGCAGCGTCGCCTCCATTTTCTGCGTGTTGTTGATATGCAGATTCGAAATGTGCGGGAACAGCAGCACGATTTCTCCCGTATCGTAAGTAAACAGCGTAATGTCGCCCTGCTCTCCGATCAGTTCTTCCACAATATTTTCGATCGTATATTCAAAAAGATCCTTCGACTGAAACCGGCCCGTCGCCTCCTTCAGCCGATTCGCATAACCCAGCACCGGGATGACCGCGTGCTTCTCCAGATGAATGCCGAAGTCCAGCGCCTTCGCCTGCCATTCCAGCTGGTCAAAGAGCGGCTCGTTGACCGTCGTCCGAATGAAATGCCGCTTCGCCGCGCCGCGCTGCTGCGACACCTCCTTTTCCAGCTTGCGGTGCTTGGATTGTGCATTGCCTTCGGCGTCAAGCTGCTCTTTCACCCGCTTCAGCACCTCGGTAATGTTGGTCGCATTCATCGTTTCCTTCAATATATACTCGCTCACCGACAGCTTCACCGCCGCCTGCGCGTAATGAAACTCGTCGTGGCAAGATAAAATGACCGCCTTCAGGTTCGGGTCATTCTCGCGCAGCGACGTGATCAACTCAAGTCCGTTCATCTCCGGCATCCCGATGTCACTGATCAGCACATCCGTCTTCGCCAACTTGCCGGCCTGCAAAGCCTCCAAAGGATTGGCGTATGCACCCGTCAGCCGGTAGCCCAGCTCTTCCCACTTGATCGTCGCCTGCAAAAACGCCAAAACCGGCAAATCATCGTCTACAATCATGACGGTATACATCGTCAACTCTCCTTTTCCGGCTCCTGCGGGAACCGCAGCGTAATTTGAGTGCCCTCCTCGGGCCGGCTCTCAATGTCGTAATCAAAAAGATGCCCATAAATCAAACGCAACCGCTCAAAAACGTTATAAATGCCGATGCCGGACAACGTCCGCGCTACCGACTTGTCGACCGCGGCTTCCACCGGCGGCGCCTCCAGCGCTGCCCGCAGCTCCGTCAGACGCTCCGGCGCCATGCCGACGCCGGAATCCTGCACTTCAATCTGCAGGCGGCCATCCTCTATAATTCGTGAGGCGATCGTAATTTCACCGCCTTTGCTTTTAAGGCCGTGAAGATACGCATTTTCGATCAAAGGTTGGAGCATAAAGCGCGGAATCTGCACAAGCAGCGTATCCGAAGCCGCTTGAACACGCAGCAGCACTTTGTCGCCATGCCGCGAGTTGAGCAGCCGCACATAATGTTCATTCGTTTCGATTTCCTCATGCAAGGAAATATACGCATTATTGCGGTTAATCGTCATCCGCAGCAGCGAGGACAAGGAGCTAATCAGCTCGGCATTCTCCTCGTCGCCCTTCATCATGACCTTTAACCGAATCGAATTAAGGACATTAAATAAAAAATGCGGATTGATCTGCGCCTGCAGCATAGCCAGTTCTGCCTTCCGCTTGAGTTCTTGCTCGCGTTTATTCTCTATTAGCATTCGCTGAATGCGGTCGATCATCCTGTCAAAAACGTACCCTAAGCGGCCAACCTCATCGCCCCCGTTAATATTCGAGCGCTCGCTGAGCTGCCCGGATTCAATCCGAACAACCGTTTGCACAAGCCGTGCAATCGGCTTCGTCAGGGTGCGAACGACCGACAGCAGCAACACTGCAAACAGCACAAGAAAGAACAACTGTGTAAAAAAGTCTTTATTGCGAACTGACTCGATCTGGTGCGCAGCCGCCTTGTACGGCGTCATGTTCACCAATCGCCATTCCGGCGTAACGCGGCTCGACATCATAATATAGTCTTCGCCTGACACCTTGACGAACGAAGTACCGTCCTCGTGATTAAGTTGCTCAAGGTATGGAAACGTTTGACCAATCGTCGTAGAGTCCTTGTCTACAAGGATTTTCCCGGATTCATCTATAATCACAATCGATTCCTTGCCCTCATATTGGCTGAACAATTGCTGCAGTTCACTCATCTCCAAACCTACAATCACATAGCCGTTTGTAGATCCATAGGTTCGCAGCGGCTTCGCGGCAGCAAGCACATAGGGGTGCTTGGACTCCTTCACATAATTCGGCTCGGCGCCGATCCATTTGACACTATAGCCCGGCGCGTTCTGCACATCGGGAAACCAGCTCTTTTGGGTGAATGTGAGGGGGTCGAAGCTAAACGTCGAATAAGAGGCGACGTACTGTCCGTTCGGCATGAGCAGCGTGACGTACATGTCGCCAAGCGGCCCCACCGCCTTGGCAATCCGATCGGTCAACGTCCTTTTGTATATGGCAAGTTCCTTCTGATCGGTGGAGGCATCCGCACGATTCAGCTTGGTTATCGGTTCCTGCTCCTGCAAGTCGTCGTCGAATTGCAAGAAGCTCATGATATACACCATATTTTTGAGTTGCCCGTCTACGAATTGATTTACGATACCAAGCGATTGTCGCGCATTGTTCTCCACTTGAGACCGCACCGCGTCACGGGTGAATAAATTCGACACGTACATCGAAACGATGGACGGAATGACCAGACAAATAAGAATGGTTAAAACAAGCTTATTACGAAGCGACAACGACTTGATCCTCGTTAGCACACGGGTTCCTCCTCCCTCCCAAGGGAATTGCAAGCAAGTATGTAAATGCGGAAAAAGAGGAGGCCTTCCGGCTCCCTCTTGCTTCCTTCTTTCAGTATAGCAACTTCTGCCTAATTTCTGAAATGGGTTAGGCCTTATTTCGCGTTGCTTTTACGAATATCTTCGATTTTTGCTTTTGCTGTCGCAATCGTTTTGTCCAGATCTTGTTTGCCAGTGAGGTACAGCTCAACTTGCGTCAAGAATTCTTTTTCTTGTTGCAGTGCATACGTTGGAGGTACAACCAACTTCGTGGATTTGTTCACTTTCAACGTGCTCAGCAAGGACGTTTTGTCGATGAATTTCACTTGATCCGGCTTGCCGCTTGCCAGAATCGCATCTACGTTTTTCGCGATGTCGGCTTTTTTCCATGCGGAGAAGAACAGACCTTGTGTTTGGATACCTTCGGTTGTGTACCATTTGATGAAGTCATAAGCCGCTTGCTTGTTCTTGGAGTTCGCCGCGATACCCAGGAAGTCCGCGCCAACTTCTGTCAAACCGTTCTCGTCTTTGGCATCATATTTCGGATACGGTGCGAATACGGTGTTGAATTTGGCATTTTGGGAAAGCTCGCCGACCATCCAGTTGCCTGTTGCCAGCATCGCTGTTTTACCAGCGTAGAACACGTCACGGTAAGCCATTTTTTGAGAAACGACTTCGAAATAAGGAACGGACGATTTATCGATGTTCTCCATTTTGTTACGCAGGTCTAAGGAGAAACGAACGCGCGGGTTGTCGATATTTTCTGTACCATCGGATTTCACCAGGTAAGCGTTGTTCATATCGTTGTTTTGTGCAAGCAATGCGTAGTCTTTCCAGTTGTGGAAGTAGGAGCCGTACACTTTGGAAGCGCCGTCGCCGCTAGTCATTTTCTTCGCATAGTCAGCATAGTCGTTCCACGTCCACTCTGTTGGCACTTTCAGGCCAGCTGCATCCAGTTTGTCTTTGTTCAAGAGGACGAACCACTCGATCATTTTACCAGGAAGCGCGTAGTATTTGCCGTCTACAACCGGGTCAAGCTTGTACTCGTCTTTGACAACGATGTTGTCTTTTTTGAGGTAGCTGTCCAGCGGTTCCAGGATGCCTGCGCCAACGCGTTGTGCGAAGTCGGAAGCACTGGAGTACATGACAACGTCCATTTGTTCGCCGGAAGCGGCCAAGAGGTCAAGCTTTTTCATGCCTTCTTGGGAGTCGCCTTTCTCGGACATGCTTTCGTAAACCACTTTTACGTTCGGGTGCGTTGCGTTGTAAGCTTCAACGGTTTTGTTCCAGTTGCCTTGGGCTTCTGTGTACCAACCTTGTACTTTGATCGTAACCGGAGCGCTAGCTGTACCTTGTTTGCCGCTGTCTGTCGCAGCTGTATTATTGTCTTGTTTGCTTCCGCAAGCTGTTAATGCTGTAGAAAGAAGCAGAACGCCACTCATCACGAGTAAACTCTTTTTCATTTGAACCCCTCCAAATTGTTTTTTGCATGAAAACCTTTACATGACCGATAGTACCCTATCGGAGGGTGAGCACACGAGGCAATATTTTAACCTCATGCACTCATATTTTGACATGTTGCGACATGCAGGACGATTATCCTTTTACGCCGCCCATGGAAATGCCTTCAATAACTTGCTTCTGACCGATGATGAAAATAATCAGAAGGGGCACAATCGCCGATACCGAAGCCGCCATGATCAGCGAGTAAAAGTTGCCGTTCAAATCGGCAAAGGATTGAATGCCGAGCGGCAAGGTGAACAAGGTTTTGGTTCTCAGGAAGATCAGCGGATTCTGGTAATCGTTCCAGGTCCAGATGAAACGCAGAATCGCATACGTGGCGATGGCTGGCTTCACAAGCGGTGTACAGATCGACCAGAAGATCCGGAAATGCCCTGCGCCATCGATCCGCGCCGATTCCATGTATTCTTCATGGATACCGAGGTAAAATTGGCGAAGCATGAACGTACCGAGTACGGAGAACGAACCAAGTAAAATCAAGCCGAAATGGCTGTCGAACAAGCCTACCCAACGGAACAGCAAGAATTGCGGAACCAGAATCGCTTGGCTTGGAATCATGTAGATCACAAGGACAAGAACAAAGATCACATTGCGGCCGCGGAACTTGATTTTGGAGAACGAATAGGCAGCCATCGACGACAGCAGAACGGAGAGCGCCGTCGTGCACACTGTGACTTTAATGGAATTCCAATAGTAGAGCGGGAAATTTGTCGACCATACTTCTTTATAGTTCTCGATCACATGCCAATGTTTCGGAATCCACTGAATCGGATAAATGAATACGTCCGCCTCCGGCTTCATGGAGGCCGAAATCATCCAGATAAACGGGGACATGAACAATATCCCGATCACGCACATGAGCAGCGTTAGCAGCGTTTTTTTCAATTTTTCAAACTTGTCCATGGGATTTCCTCCTTCTTCTCTTAATAGTTAACCCATTTACGCTGTCCGAACCATTGAATGAGCGTAATCAACAGAATGAGAACGAGCAGTACGATCGCCATCGCTGACGCATAACCGGATTGCAGATTGATAAACGCTGCATCGTACAGGCGTGTGACCACAACGCTCGTGGAATTGGCCGGGCCTCCGCCCGTCAGGACCATAATCACATCAAATACCTTGAACGTCCCAATAATGCCCGTGACGAGCAGGAAGAACGTTGTCGGCGACAGCATAGGTACCGTGATTTTCAGGAACTGTGTCCATTTGGAGGCGCCGTCGATGTCAGCCGCTTCGTAGAGATCTTTCGGAATCGACTGCAAGCCGGCCATGAAAATAATCATGTTGTACCCGATGTTAACCCAGACCATCAGCCCCATCACGCAATACAGGGCAAAGTCCGGATCGGCCAGCCATTTTGGCGGATTGGCCATGCCCCAGTTGATCAGAATCTGGTTAATCGGCCCATAGGTAGGGTGGAACAATACCTGAAAGACAATCGCTACCGCTACGATTGAGGAAATGTACGGCACGAAATAAACGACTTTGAACACATCTTTGAAATAAATTTTCTTATCGATCACGATCGCGAGCGCCAACGAGCAAATGAGTGTAAGCGGCACGACAATCATCAGAATCAAGTTGTTTTTCAACGATAGCAGGAAGACCGTATCGTGAACCAGCTTCACGAAGTTGTCCATCCCGACGAATTTTACTTTAGAGAAGCCCGCTACGAAGTTCCAGTTCGTAAAGCTCAAAAAGAACGAGGCAATAATCGGAAACAGTGTAAACGCGATAAGTCCCAGCAGCATCGGTGCTATGAACGCATAGCCGATGAGATCCTCTTTGATTTGCCGCGAAGACCGGTTGGATTTCGCTTTGACTGAAGCGCCGGATGCCGAGCCCGCGGATTGTGAAGTTATATGGTTAGCCATGCACTCACCCCATGTCGTATTTTCTCTAAGTTTATCGTGATAGCGCGAACGGAGTAAGTCACAGATTTAACCCGTTGGAGTAATATTTTAACCTGAAGATCAAAAACTATGACAAGCTACTCCTCCAGCGGTTTCACAATCGAATCATAATCCGAAACGATCAGCACATCCATATGCCGGGCACCCCGAAGGATTCGTTTCACAACGGAACCTTTTAGCAATCGGTTCCAAATACTACGCTTGGATTGCCCAACAATGAGTTGTGTGCCAGCCCGTTGGTCAGCCTTGTTGATCAGCATTGAAGCAACTTCCCGTTCATGACCCACGAACTGAACCTCAAAAATTCCGCCTAATCGAGAAGTGATCTCCTGTAATGAACGAATACGTTTTTCCATTTTTTCGGGAACAGATCTCCCTTTTTGTGCATAAAGGACATACCAGTCTGCCTTAAGTCGGTAAGCAATGCGAAATCCTCTTCTGATCAGTCTTTCCGCATTGGTGCTTGTCGTAACACCCACAAAAATCGTTTCCTTCCGACGCCAAGGTCCCCGCAACGAATCGTTCCGTTCCCATGCCTCCAACCGTTCGTCAACGTCATCCGCAATTTCCCGAAGCGCCAACTCCCGTAAGGCAATCAGATTCCCTGTCTTAAAAAAAGAGTCCAGGGCCTGATTGACCTTGTTCAGCGAATAAATTTTCCCTTCCTTCATTCGTTCCCGAAGCGCAGAAGGCGGAATGTCGATTAGCTGAACTTCGTCAGCCAATCTCAAAATTTGATCTGGAACCGTCTCCCGAACCCGGATGCCGGTGATCTGCTCCACGGCATCATTCAAGCTTTCAAGATGCTGTACGTTCACCGTGGAGATGACAGATATCCCAGCGTTCAAAACCTCCAGTACATCCTCGTACCGCTTTCGATTTCTACTTCCTGGGACATTGGTATGAGCTAATTCATCAATGAGGATAACCTCCGGATTCCGACGCACAATGGCCTCTAGATCCATTTCCTCCAGCACGGTCCCCCGGTAATTGATTTTTGCTCGCGGGATGTTCGAGAGCGAACCGACTTGAGCCATTGTTTCTTCGCGGCCATGCGTTTCCAGCAGCCCAATGACGACATCGATTTTCTTTCTCAGCAAATCATTTCCCTCTCTCAGCATCGTATACGTTTTGCCAACGCCTGGAGCGGCTCCGATGTACACTTTTAATTTGCCCCGTCTGATTCGACGGATTTTTTCTTCTATTTCCTGAGGAGTCAAACGGTGATACGGGCCGGCTTCCTTATCGCTGCGTGTCCTCGTCGGCAAAATACGCTCGCCTTCACGTTCCGCCCGGTCAGCGACTAGGAAAAGATCGACGTTGCTTATTCTCTTCACGAGACCGTTGACCACGGAGCCCCTCAGCCATTCCTGCCATCGATTCTGCTTGGAATGCCCCATCACGATGCGAGTGACATTATGCTCCACCGCATATTTAACCAGCTCTCCAGGCAGCTTTCTTCTGGAGGAGAGAGGAATTTCATCGAAATCCCCTTCCACCTTCTCAACCAATTGAACGAGCGAGCGCTTAAAGGTCGCCTCATCTTTTGATAGCGGCTTTTTTGGATTAAAGAACGTAACAACAAGCAGCTGCCCTCCCAGCCTTTTTGCAATTTGTTGACCTCTGCGTACATAGATCGAGCCGTTCCAGTGATATTGTACAGACACTAAGATTCGCTCAGCAGCACCGGAGGGCCCGAGCAAGCCGGCTTCTTCCCGATATTTTTCGAGTGCATCATTTACGCCTTCGGCTACCAATCGAAGTGCCAGCTCGCGAAGCTTGCCTAGATTTCCTCGTTGAAACAGCCTTCGGTTATTCTGCTGCAGGTGACCGTCCGACAATCGATCAAGCAGCATTTCCGGTGTAACATCAATGAGACGAACCTCATCCGCGATTTCCAATGTATTGGTCGGCACGGTTTCCCTAACCTCGATGCCGGTCAGCTTGCGGGCAAGCTCCGTGATTCCTTCTAATTCGTATACATTTACAGTTGTAATCACACTGATACCTTTATCAAGCAGATATTGAATATCCTCAAGCCTGGTCGCAAATCTTGCTCCTTCCCGATTCCGATGCGCGAGTTCATCAACCAGCACCACTTCTGGATTCCTGAGACCCAATGCTTCCAAATTCAGATCCTTCTGTTCAACGCCATCCCGATACCAATGTATACTCGGCACACGTTCCAGATCGCCAATCTGCTCCACGGTCTCCGGCCGCTGACGGGTTGTGACGGCACAGATCACTACATCAACACCCTGTTGCTTTAACGTTTGCCCTTCTCGAAGCATGTGATAGGTTTTACCAGAGCCGGTAACGGGGCCGATATAGATCTTCAGCTTTCCGCGATGCAGCTTATAAATGGAATATAATATTTCTTCCGCTGTTTTGCGCTTAAAATTAGCCATGGCAACCGTCCTTCATAAAGCGGAAATTCCCTGCCCGAATAAGCTGGGCAGGGATGGATGTCCGTTAGGTTATTTTTCTATTAATTTCTGTAAAGCAAGGTTCAGCTTCAGCACGTTCACCGTAGGTTCTCCGAGAAAACCAAGCTCTCTTTCCTTCCTTTGAGTCTGAACCAATGCTTCCAGCTTCTGGGCAGCAATGCCGTTCTGCTTGCTTATGCGCGGGATTTGCGCTAAGGCCGCTTCCGGGCTGATATCCGGGTCCAAACCTGAGCCGGAATTGGTGATTAAATCGATCGGCAGTTGCATGAGCGGCACGTCGGGATTGTTTTGCTGCCAATCGGAAACCGATTGCTGAACTCGCGCAATCATATCCGCATTGGATGGAGCATAGTTAGGTGTCCCAGAGCCTTCGGCTTTGTATTCAATACTGGACACACGCCCTTGAAAATATTTGGGATCGGTAAACGATTGACCGATCAGCTCCGATCCGATGACTTCGCCGGCATCGTTCTTGATCAGACTGCCGTTGGCCTTGCCCGGCATGACGGCCTGCGCGATCCCAGTCACGACAAGATTATACATCAAACCGCAAAGCAGCATAAGAAATAAGCTGGTGCGCAAGCTTGTTATTAATATACGCATCGTATGTCAATCCTTTCTTTTGCGATTATACCCACAAGTGCACAACAAGATCGATGATTTTGATGCCGATAAAAGGTACGACGACACCGCCAAGTCCATAGATAAGCAAATTACGTCTCAACAGTTGTGCAGAACTGATCGGCTTATAGGCAATCCCTTTCATCGCCAGCGGGATGAGAAGGGGAATAATAATGGCATTGAAGATCAGTGCAGAAAGAATGGCTGACATCGGTGAACCGAGCTTCATCACGTTGAGTACTTCCATCTGCGGAATGGCTAACATAAACATAGCGGGCAATATCGCAAAATATTTGGCGATATCGTTCGCAATACTGAAGGTTGTTAATGCGCCGCGGGTCATAAGAAGCTGTTTGCCAATCGCCACAACCTCTATGATTTTTGAAGGATCAGAGTCCAAGTCAACCATGTTGGCAGCTTCCTTTGCGGCGACGGTACCGCTGTTCATCGCAATGCCGACATCCGCCTGAGCCAGAGCAGGCGCGTCATTCGTGCCGTCCCCGGTCATCGCTACCAGCTTTCCTTCCGCTTGCTCCCTTCGAATGACAGCGATTTTATCCTCCGGCTTGCTCTCCGCAATGAAATCGTCTACTCCCGCCTCCAATGCAATCGTAGCTGCAGTCAAAGGGTTGTCTCCGGTACACATAATTGTCTTGATGCCCATCTTGCGCATCTGCTCAAAGCGCTCTCTCATGCCGGGTTTAACCGTATCCTTCAAATAAATGATGCCAAAGATCTGGTTATCCACCGCAACAGCCAGCGGTGTGCCCCCGGCAGACGCGACTTTATCGCTGCTGGCTGTAAGATCGGAAGGAATACTGCCGCCTTGCGCAGCAACCCATTTCTTAATTGCGTCAACTGCCCCTTTGCGCACCTTGCGCCCATCCTTCAAATCGATTCCGCTCATTCGAGTCTCGGCCTTGAATTCGATAAACTCGCCGCTGGACGCGAGTGTCGTATCGATGGCATACCCCAACTTCTTCATAAGCTCCAGCACCGAGCGCCCTTCCGGCGTTTCATCCTTGATCGAGCTGACGGCAGCCCACTGGCCGACTTCTTCTTCCTTGCTGCTTCCGACTGGAATAAACTCGCTTGCCATTCGGTTGCCGTACGTGATCGTACCCGTTTTATCGAGAATAATGGTATTAATATCCCCGGCCGCTTCCACGGCTTTCCCCGACATCGCCAGAACATTAAACTGAGTAACCCTGTCCATGCCTGCTATGCCGATTGCGGACAATAAGCCTCCGATCGTGGTCGGTATTAAGCAAACGAGCAGTGCAATCAGAACCGGAACATCCAGATTTACATTCAGGTAGCTGCCGAAGTAGGAAAGCGTGACAACAACAATCAGGAAAATAAGCGTCAGACTCATCAAAACCGTGTTAAGCGCGATTTCATTCGGTGTTTTTTGCCGCTTGGCTCCTTCCACAAGCGAGATCATCCGATCAAGAAACGATTCCCCGGGGTCGCTCGTTATTCGCACTTTAATTTGGTCGCTGATGACACGGGTGCCGCCGGTGACCGAACTAAAATCACCTCCCGCTTCTTTGATGACAGGTGCGGATTCGCCAGTGATTGCCGACTCATCCACAGAAGCCAGCCCTTCTATGACCTCCCCGTCTCCAGGAATCATCTCGCCCTGGGAGACGAGTACGATATCTCCTTTGCGCAAGTCGCTTGAAGAAACCTGCTTCACACTGCTGCCTGCTATTTTATTTGCTGTAATGTCCTTCTTTGTTTTCTTTAAGGAATCCGCCTGTGCCTTGCCTCGTCCCTCTGCTAACGCTTCAGCAAAATTAGCAAACAAAATGGTGACCAGCAAAATAATGGTTACGATCAGATTAAACCAGAAAGGCGTAGAGCTGCGAAAAGCCTTAGGAACGAACGTCAGAATTAGGGTAAGGATAAACCCAATTTCTACAACAAACATGATCGGATTGCGAACCATCACTCTGGGATCCAGCTTTAAAAATGACTCTTTGATTGCATTTTGAACGATTGTGCCGCTAAGCACGGACTTCTTTTGACTCATGTTCGAACCCTCCCGCTTTCAAGGTCTTATGGCTTTAAGGTTAATTGTTCAGCAATCGGTCCGAGCACCAAACCAGGGAAAAACGTCAGAGCGCCTACCAGCAGGATGGATGCAAGGAATACGACCGCGAACATGCCTGTATCCGTTCGGAAGGTTCCCGCCGTTTGCGGTACAGGCTTCTTGGCGGCAAGCGATCCGGCTACCGCAAGCAAGGTGACGATAGAGAAAAAGCGTCCAACATACATAGCAATCCCCGTTGTGATGTTCCAAAATGGCGTATTGTCTCCCAAGCCTTCAAATCCAGAGCCGTTATTAGCGGTAGAAGAAGTGTACTCATACAGGGCCTGTGTTAAACCGTGATAACCGGGGTTGGAGATGGTGTCGGGATAACTATGCAACGCCCAGGCTGTCGGAACGAGAATCAGGAAAGGCGTCACAAGCATCGTCACCGCGATCAACATCATTTCCTTCCCCTCAAGCTTCTTTCCGAGAAACTCAGGCGTTCTACCGACCATGAGCCCGGAAAGAAACACGCCGATCATGGCATACATCAGCACGTTCATAAACCCGGCACCTACGCCGCCAAATACGGTATTGAGCATCATATTCGTGATGGTTACCATGCCGCCGATTGGCGTCAACGTATCGTGCATGGTGTTGACGGCTCCCGTTTCTGTGGCAGTCGTGACAACCGAATACAAAACAGATTGAGCCATGCCAAATCGGACTTCCTTGCCTTCCATGCTGCCTTGATTATGCTGGATGCCGAAAGCATTCAGCACCGGATTGCCTGCCTGCTCCGCTGCAAACGAAGTGCCGAGCATGACGATGAACAGCATCGCCATCGAGACGAACAGCACTCGTCCTTGCTTGGCGTTTCCGACCATCTTGCCATACGTAAACGGCAGAGACGTCCCGAGCAGCATCATGAGCAGAATTTGCAGCAGATTACTGATGGCATCCGGATTCTCGAACGGATGGGCTGAATTCACGCCCATGAAGCCGCCACCGTTATTGCCAAGCTCCTTGATGGACAGGAACGATCCCATCGGTCCTCTGGCGATCAGTTGCTGGGCTCCTTGCAGTGTGTGGGCGACAGCCGTTGGTTCCAAGGTCTGCGGAACACCCAGAGCTATAAATACGAAGGCCGTCACGAAAGCGATCGGCAACAAAATACGCGTAATGCTGCGTATTAAATCAACGAAAAAATTCCCAAGCGGTTTCCCTGACAATCCGCGAATCATGGCAATTGCTGCAGCAAGCGCAGTTGCGGGAGCGGTAAACATCATGAATACGATGGCAATCATTTGAGAAAGATACGAAAGCCCGCTTTCACCGCTATAATGCTGCAAATTAGTATTCGTCATGAAGCTGATTGCCGTATTGAAAGCCAGCCGCGGCTCCATATTTGGAATATCGCTTGGATTCAAAGGTAAATATCCCTGGGTGCGGAAGATCAAATACACCAGCAGGATCATGACAACATTGCTCAGCAGCAAGGCCATGACATATTTTTTCCAGCTTTGATTTTCCTGGCGGATGCCGCCCACAGCATAAATCATTTTTTCAAATGGACTGAAA
>NZ_RXHU01000144.1 GCF_003955665.1 Paenibacillus whitsoniae | reverse complement strand
CCATCCGGTTTCCTTCCAAATGACCTCTGCGGTAATAAACGTTCGGAACCAGTCCGCGCTGACCAGGAAGTTGATTTTGTCCCCGCCGAGCGCTTTGATCGCCTCATTCACCAGGCCTCCTTCCGTTGTAAAGAAGAGATACACAATCGACACGATGACGACCCAGGACATGAAGTGAGGAATGTAAACCAGCGTTTGAATCGTCCGCTTGAGGAACTCCTTGCGCAGCTCATTCAGCATGAGTGCAATGACGATCGGCAGCGGGAAAAAGAACACGATGTTGTACAGCGCCAGCACGAACGTGTTGCGGAGAAGCCGCCAGAACAGCGGATCGCCGAAGAAACGATCAAAATGCTTCATGCCGACCCACTTGCTATCCCAAAAGCCGAGGAACGGCTGATAATTTTTGAACGCGATCAGCACGCCGTACATGGGAATGTATTTAAAAATAAGAAAAAACAAGATGCCGGGGAGCAGCATCAGATACAGCCAGCGGTTCCGCAGCATGCGTTTCATTTGCTGCTTGCGATGAATCGCTCTCGCCTTCTTGGTCGAGAGCCTAACTGCGGCTGCCGCAGAGTGCGTCTGCATAACGGGCACTTCCTTTCTGCCAACCTGTTGTGTCGGCGATCATGATGGTAACGCGCTGCTTGCTACCTCTGCATCATAGGGAACGCTTGCCGTTGCCGTCCATAGTCATTCCTGCACGTCTTGGCTGAGGGCATGGAAAACCAGGCAGGGCAAGGGTTTGCGCCGCATGATAGTCATCATCCAACCGGGGATAGTCATTGTTTTACCTGGGGGAAAACACGAAAAAACGCCTGCCCGTATCGTTCCCGCGGTGGGGTGGATAGGGACAAGCGTAGTTTTTTACTGAATTTCTGTCACGCTCACATTGTCGATGGAGAACGGTTGATTAAAGGACCTTGCTCCAATTTTACCGCTGCTAAAAGTTGCATCCGTTGCGGTGATTTTGGCTGTACCGTTCACATACCCGGTCAACGTAGAGCCGTTCAATTCCAGCTTCAACGTGTATGTGGTGTTTGACAGGATGGAAGAATCGTTAACTTGGCTGAGCAGGGTGAAGGTTCCGCCCACTCGTTTGTATAACTGCACTTTGCCGGGCAGATTCAGCCTGAACATATAGAAGTTGTTGTTGTCGACGTAGCGGGCCAGGATGCCCGAACCGGTGTCTATCGCATTATTGTTCAGCTTTATGTCCGCTTTCACGGCGTAGTTCGTCCACGAAGCATCCCCTGCGTAGGTGATGGCTTCATTGCTTGAACTCGTTTGTTTCAGAACTTTCGTGCCGTCCGTTACCACCGACCAGGTACCGTTCACTGGCGTCCAGCCGGTGGAGTTCCCATCCTCAAAATCATCGCTGAACAGCGCAGGCTGGGTGACGTGGAAATAATCAAAATTTGCTGTAAGTCCTGTTCCTGCAACGGCAAGCAAACCAACTTTGAGATCGGTCAAGCTGGCGGTTTGCGCCGTTCCGATCTGCGTGTACGTAATACCATCTGCGGAATAATATGCACTGTAGCTGTTACCGCTTTTCACAAGTCGCAGATAGGATACTGTCGAAGCGATGGTATCGGTAACTTCCGTATGTGTGCGAACGCCGGCGAGCTGCTTGTCGAACTGGAATTGATTCCCGCTGCCGTACAAACGGGTTACGCGCAGATACGTAAGATCATCCACATAGACGATCAATCCGCCTTGCGACCATTGGGAGGATGGCTTGCCATCGAGCTTCGTTTCGATCGTCCAATCGCCTGCAGGCGCACCGGTGAGCAGCACGTTTTTTGCGTCCGCTCTGCCCGCCAGGTCTCCCGCTTCGCCAATGATCTGCATATAACCTGGATTCGCGCTTAAGGACCACTTCGCATTGTTCTCCCTGATCCACCGCCACTGTGACGTCAGCGTCGCGTTATTGAATTCATCATCCGATCCCTCGACAAAAACGGGTCCCGTACCGCCTGGCGCCGCACTGTATTGGTACAATTCCAGATCGTCGAAATAGACATCACCGGCCGTGCTGCCTTTATACAGATAAATGGTCGCGCTCGTGTTCGAGCTGCCCGTCGTGAAAGTGAGTTCTTTCCGCGCATACGTCGTCCCGGACATATGGACATCGATAGCGCTGCCACCGTAATTTTTCACGCCGAACACCGCATCTCCGCCGCCCGCACTGACGCCCCACGCATACAATTTATAGATCGTATTCGGATACAAGCCGACGATGGTTTGCTCAATCCCCGCGTTAGCCCCCGTCAGTTTCGCCGCATACGTTCCAGCGTGCGCGTTCACCGTACCGATTGAGGATCCATTGTAATGATTCGGCCAGTAAGTGAAATCCCCCGTTTCAAATCCGGGATTTTTCAGCAAATTCACGTCGTCCGGCGGCGTCGGCAGTGGCGGAAGGTTATTCCTGTCTCTTATACACATCT
>NZ_RXHU01000143.1 GCF_003955665.1 Paenibacillus whitsoniae | reverse complement strand
CCCCGGTGAGGATATGAACATTGTGATTAAGCTTCACCGTCACTGTCTGGAGAATAAAATCCCGTATCGGGTGGCCTTTTGCCCGGATGCTGTCTGTTGGACCCAAGCGCCTGATTCGTACCGGATCTTGAGCAGTCAGCGCAAGCGCTGGGGGCGGGGAAATCTGAAAAATATGATTGAAGAAGGCATTTACATGGTGCTGCGCCCGAAATACAAAATCTTCGGGATGCTGACAATTCCCTATAACATCATTTTTGAAACGTTGAACCCGTATTTCCGCCTTAGCGGCCTGTTGGCCATATTGGGCTACTGGTTGCTGAATATGACGGATTGGCACACGGTCGTCATTTTTTCGCTAGTCAATTTGTTTTCCTGTTTTGCTTTAAGCCTGGGGGCCTTGTTTATTGAAGAGACGGCCTTCAGCCGGTATCCCAAGCTGCGCGACTTGAACAAAATGCTCTTATTCTCGCTCTTAATGTTCGCGGGGTATCGGCAAATCGGTGTTTGGTGGAGGTTAAACGGACACGTCCAATTCCTTCGCAATAACAACTCGTGGGGAACGATGGTCCGCACCAATTTTAATAAATAAACAAAGACAAGAGGAGTGGAGAAGATGGCGGTATTAGCGCACGATCCGATTCAAGAAGCAATGTTGCAAGTAGCAGAAAAAGTCCAGGCTTCCTTTGAAAAGGGTACGCCATGCGGGATGATCCTTGCGCCATGCGCAGCGGTAGGCCCGAAGCTGCTTGAACAAGTGCAGTCCTATGTGAGCGGTTTTGAGCCGGAGGTCCCCTTTCAATGCTTCTACTTGGATGCCAGCGGCCTTATCGGCATTGTTCTGCCCGGGCAAAAGCTGATCAACACCCATTACGCCTCGCTCGTGCTCAAAGAGTTCGTGGAACAGCAGCATGTGCTCGAGGGTCAGATGGTCGTCGCGAGCTTTCCGGAGAGTGGCGAGCTGACGGAACAGTCGATTTCCCAACTGCTCCAGACGACACTGCAAGGGAAAGGGGAGAGCCGAGATATTCACCTGTTCATGAACCATGGGGTTCAGCAGGGGACCATTACCTCGATTCTCATCGCCGATCCGGACGAGGTGAGCAGAGAGTTTGTCAAGCTGCGGCTGGAGATTAACGGTTACAAGGTTGAAGAGGCGAAGGATGGCAGTGAAGCACTCGAAAAATTTGAGAAATCCATGCCTGACTTGGTCATTACGGAGCTGAACCTGCCGAT
>NZ_RXHU01000142.1 GCF_003955665.1 Paenibacillus whitsoniae | reverse complement strand
GTAGTTTTTGCAGGTTGTGAGAGCCATTTGTGGGGCTCCCCCCTGGGAAAGCAAGTTTCGCGGCACTTTCAGTCGCCCCGGCCACTAGATCATGCGCGCCTGTCAGCGCGCATCACAAAAAAGACGAACATCCCAAGGGACGTTCGTCTTTTTTATCTTCATGGAGCTTCACTTACGCGGAAGCCAATTCCAAATCGTCTTCTTCGTCGTTGTTGAACGCTTCGCGGTCGAACTCGCCTTCGGAGTCAGCCACGAGCAACGCTGTAACAGTTGTACCTGTTGCATTGACCGCTGTACGACCCATGTCGATCAGGGCTTCTACGCCAAGGACAAGCCCCATACCTTCCAGCGGCAAGCCGAGAGCTGTCAGGACGACGGTCGTGGAGATCGCCGCAGGACCCGGTACGCCGGCAACCCCGATGGAGGAAATCACGCTGACCAAGATCAGGATCAGGTAATCGGAAGCGCTCATCGGCAGGTTGTAGACTTTTGCGACGAATACGGCAACGACTGCCGGCCATACGCCACCGCAACCGTTGAAGTTCATCGTTGCGCCCAGCGGAGCCACGAAGCTCGCGATACGCGGAGATACGCGCAAACGTTTGGTGATAACTTCCAGGTTCACAGGAAGCGTTGCGTAGCTGCTGCGGGTTGTGAAGGCAACCGCCACGGTTGGGTAAGCCTTTTTAAAGAACTTAATTGGGTTAACTTTTGCAACGAGCAGCACAAGGCCGCCGAAAATCAGAACAAAGTGAATAATCAGTGCAACATACGATGTTAAAATAATTTTCGCCAGCGGCGCCAGTGTATCCAAACCATATTTGGCCGCCATAGCGCCGATCAACGCGTAAACGCCGTAAGGAGTCAAACGGATGACGTATTTTACAACCTGATGAACGATAGCTGTTGCGGACGTCACGAAGTTTTTAACAGGCTCCACGACTTCCGGCTTCTTGGAGCCGACGTGTACGATTGCAACCGCGACGAAAATCGCGAAGATCAGGACAGGCACGACTTTGCCGCTCGCCATATCGCTAATTGGGTTGGACGGCACAAGATCCAGAATAACCTGGGAGAATGTAGGAATGTCTTTAGCTTTAAAATCTTTCGGAACCGCCTGGGCGATGCCGTTGCCTGGATCGAACGCCAAGGCCACCAGAAGGCCGATGATCGACGCGATCCCCGTTGTCAGCAGGAACCAGCCGACAGTTTTGAGACCAAGCTTACGAAGCTGTGTTAAATTGGATAACGACGAAATACTGTTGATGACGAGAATAAGGACGAGTGGCATAACAAGCATTTTGATCAGGTTGACGTAGATCGTCCCGATCGTGCTGACGCTTTTGTACTGCAGGCCAGCCTGATTAAAAATAATACCAGCAATAAGACCCAGACCCAGACCGATGAAAACACGGTTACCAAAACTTACTTTCTTTTTGCCCAAGAAGGCAATGAAGCCGATAACCACGATGGACACAAGTAAGCTGACCCAGTTGGTTTGAAAGGCGGTGACAAGGTTGTTTTGCATTGAAGCGTTCCCCCAATTCCTATTCGTTTACTCGGTTTAATTGTGAATATAATATGACAACTAACACTAGATGTCAATACATTTTTTGCACTGAACATAAATAAAACCGAACATTCCCCTAAATTTTATGAGGAGAAATTCGGTTTTAGCACTCTTTTCCATCAATTTGTCCAGTCACTTACATCGTATGCTGATCGTGCACAATCGCAACAAGATACCATTCTCCGGCCGTATAGACAAACACAAGCCGCAAGCTGGTCCAATCCATCCCTTGAAATTGCGGATCAATCCCCGGAAAATGATATTCCACCGTTATATAGGAAGAAGTCGGATAGATGCTGAATACGTTGTTGGTCATATTGCCCTTGCCCAGCAGCGTGTTATAGCTGATTTGCGGAGCCGCGGCGAAATTCGCATTGTACACAAATTTGGCCCAATAATTCGGAAACGTCAAGTCTATACTGTCCCCTGAGCCGTCATACATGCCCCAATGGGTGGGCGAAGGATTCGTCCATAAAGCGGCCAGCCCGCTGGCCGGAACGATCACGTCGGTAGACGGCTGGAGGTAGGAATACGGAGAGAACTGGACACCTTTTTGCGGATGAATGAGCGTCGCGAGCTTGGCGAAATCTTTGTTCTGAATGGCCGCAATCGTCTCGTTCGCACGGCTCGCGATCAAAGATTTGGCTTCCTCCGGCGCGGAGAAAGAAGGCGAGGCCGCGGGCCCTAACGAAGAGGCCGGGCTGGATGGCGAAGCGGCGGGCGAAGTCGAAGTCGGTACAGCCGATGCAGGCGGCGTGCTGCCTTTGGGCGGCGCAGGAGATGCCGCTACTGGTTTCACGGTAGTGCTCGGCGTAGATCCCGAGCCCGGTGATACCGATGGAGTCGCGCCCGGTGCCGATGATGGCGAGACGCTGGACGTCGACTCTTTTCCGGGCGATTGCTGGGTGATGGGCGTCGATGCAGCGCCCCCCGAGCTGCAACCGGCCGCTGCCGAAAGTGCCGTCAAAATACCCGCGAGC
>NZ_RXHU01000141.1 GCF_003955665.1 Paenibacillus whitsoniae | reverse complement strand
CCGAAGCAGCTCGTCACCAGAGCGCAGATCGCCGCGCTGCTCGACCGTGCCGGCAATCAACTGCCGGGGAACAGCGACGGCTTAATCTCCGGCACGATTCTAGCGCCGGTCACAGGCAGCACGGTGACAATCTCCAGCGGCGGGCAGACTTCGACGCTGGCGCTGGATGACGATGTTTTTATTTTCAAAAACGGAAGTCGGGTTTCCACAGCTGCGCTCGCTATTGGCGATACGGTAAAAATCCGTTACTATAACGGCAGCGTCATTTATCTTGAAGTCACGCAGCCCGGCAGCTCGTCGCCGGTTACGCCGGGGCAAGCGGTCGGCGTCCGCAGCGGCATGGTCGCAGCGGCCGTGGCGAATAACAGGCTGACGCTCGTTATTAACGGGCAGTCCGTCGCGCTGCCTTTGCAGACGAACGCCCTGTTCTTCCGGAACGGCTCGCAAATCAGCGCTTCCGGCCTGCAGATCGGCGATCTCGTTACGACCCGCTCCTACAATAACGGCATCGTCTACGTGGAAGTGACGCAGCCGGCGGGTTCGAACGGCTCCCAACCCGTGCTTTCCGGCACGGTCAGCGGGCCGATTGCCTATCCGATCAACAACGGCTCTCTCACGATGACCGTAGGCGGCGAAATTCGCGGCTACTCGCTGAGCAGCGGCGCCATCGTCTACCGCGGCGGCGTGCTGACGACGGCATCGTCGCTCCAAGTCGGAGACGTGATCACCGCGTACACGTACAATAATACCGTCGCGGTGATCGAAGTGACCCAGCCGGTCGTGAAGCCGACTTCGACAGGGGATTTGACAGGCACCGTTGTCGGTCCGGTGGCCAATAACGTGCTGACGGTGTCGAGCGGCGGCATCACCTACAGCCTGCAGCTTGACCCTAAGACATTCGTCTATGTAAACGGCTATCCGAATGCAGCTACCGCGATGCAAGCAGGCAGCGTCGTGAGCTTGCATTACTATAACGGCGTGGTGAACTACGTCGTCGTCTCGCAATTTGCAGGCGGCGCCTCCTCGCCGCTGCCAAGCACCAGCACCGCGACCGGCTCCGTCATTTCCGCGTCGGGAGGTACCCTTGTGCTCGTGAACGGCACACAGGCACAGGCGCTTTCGCTGGATGAGAATGCATTTATATACCGCGGTGGCGTGAAAGTGGCAAGCTCCTCGCTGCAAACCGGCGATGTGGTGAAAGCGGTCGTCTACAACAACAAAGTCGTCTATGTGGAAGTGACGCAGACGACCAGCGGCGCTGGGCAAAGCTTCTACATCTCCGGTACATTTAACAGTCTAACCTTCAACAATCAGGGCAAAATCGCCACCATCTCCGTCAATCAGACCACGAGCAGCGGCAGCACCGTCACATCGGTGTATGCGGTCTCCGCTTCGGTTGTGATTTCCGGCAGCATGTCGGGACTCGTCGCGAATCATGCCATTTACCTGCAAGGGAATGGGCAAGTGATCACGAGCATTACGATTCCTTAAAACGCAACCAGCAGCTCCAGTCGCGTGTTCTCGCGGTTGGAGCTGCTGGTTTGTTAGCTGCTGCTTAGGTTCCCCGGCATAGGGTATGCAGGTAATTCCTGCGATTGTGAGGTATTTACGAAACAGGTAACATGAAAGGCTATCCACATAACTCATAGAATCGCTTGGAACGCATGCCGAATCACATCACCCCTGCTAATGATCCCCGCCAACACGCCTTGCTTCACGACGGGGAGCCTCTTGATCTGTTTCTTTCCCAGAATTGCCGCTATATTTTCAATCTCCTCATTGACATCCACCGTAATGACCTTCTTGTGCGCGATCTGCATAATATTCAGCGGGAGCACACCGCGAACACGATCTTCGAACTCTTCATTGTCTCCCTTAACAACAGCTGTATAGAAATAAGAATATAAAATATGGTCCTCATGCTTACCAATATACCGCATAATATCTCCCGCGCTAAGGTAGGCAACCACTTCATTCCGATCATTCACAACGGGCAAACCGCTAATGCGATACTTAATGAATTTCTCAATAACAACACGTACAGGATCTTCTGTTTTCGCTTTGTACACTTGTCGAACCATAATTTCGTGTGCTTTCATAACAGCTTCCCCCTACATCAAAGTATGGCGAACGACCTGCAACTCCTGCTCGATGACATATTACACTTACATTATACAACGAATTCGATCATAAGGATTAAAAAAGACACAACCTGATCGCCCAGGCGTGCCTTATTCTTGGATGTTAGATCCCATACCTATCGTAAAAACATGTTCAGCGGTTGAAGCTTCAGCCGCTTCAACTCTTCGTACACAAGCCTCGCGACTTCTATGCCGCCTTTTTGCTGAAAATGCGTATTATCTTCCGCACCGTCGGGGAAGTTGATGAACTCACCCGGCGCCAGCCACATGAACAGGGCCTTCGTCCCCTCGGGGCCGAGCTGTTCAAACAGCGTTTTGCTCCGCGCCGCCAGATCGATCAGCCCCACGTCCGCCTCCTTCGCAAGCTCGCGCATCGCGGTCAAATAGTCGCCGTGCGTATCGCGCAGCGTGCCGTCCTCCTCAAAGAAGCGGCGCTGCACAGAGGTGACGAGAATCGGAATCGCTCCCCGCTCCCGTGCGCCGTCAATGTACCGCAGCAGCGTTTCTTTGTACGTGGTAAACGGCTCCGTGCGCCGTTCTTCGTCGGGCTTCTGATCGTTATGCCCGAATTGGATCAGCAGGTAATCGTTCGGCTTGATCACGCTCCAAATTGTATCCAGCACGCCTTCGCTGATAAAGCTTTTCGAGCTGCGGCCCGACAGCGCATAGTTGGCAACGGCCGCGTCCTGCTTGACGAACAGCGGAAGCATTTGTCCCCAGCCGGCATACGGATAGCCGTCCGCGGGCTGATCCGTCACCGTCGAATCGCCGGCCAGAAAAATCGTGCAGGCGCTCGGCGCCGCCTCGACTTCCACCGCATTAATGCGTGGGGCCAGGCCGGTAAACGCCAGCTGGAGCTGCCCGTTCGTCACCCAGACGGAAAAGCTCGCACGCACGAACTGCCCCGCCAACGTGCGCTGTTTGTTCAGGACGAGTCGGCCGGCGTTCGTCTTGATCGTCGTCTCCGTGTCGGCGATCTCGTCGCCGAGCAGCACGGACACCCGGTGCGTCCCGTTCGGGACGTCCACCGCAAATACAGCGCCCAGCGGGATGCAAAAGTCTTGGCGCAGTCCAGCCGGCTCGCCGCGATCTTTGGCGTACACGCGCCCGTCATCGTCAAAACCGTAACCGGCGGCTTTCGTGTACATGGTCTCCGGCGTGACCTTGACGTAGCCATCCGCTGCGGAGACCGCTCCCTGCGCTCCTGTCGTTCCCGCCGTCGGTGCGACCGGGCCAAAATCAAACTTCATGGGTGCTGTCATGCTCGATCTTTCCTTTCATTGTTGGTAATGAAGCTCCGCTGCTGCCAACCCATCCACTCCTTAAGAATTTGCATAAATCAGGATTATCGTACCACTCGGATGTCAGAATTCCCGCTCTGTAACCAGTTAGCGTCCTCTTATTCCGCCTCCGCTGCGCAACATCAGCTTTTAGTCGAAATCCGACCACTGATGCTGTACACAGACTCAGCGTAATCCGGACATCAACTTCTCTGATTGCCCGACATCGCTGGAGATGAGCAAGCAGCCCGATATGAGAAAATCTGCGACTTCCCCTTCTTGACCTGCGTCTTTCCCCGTTCAACTGGAATTTCTCCACCTCATTTTAGCAAAATGGCGTGATTGTTCCCGCTGAACTCGAATTCTTCCCGTACATTTGTCCGTTTGGCCGCCATTCTCCGAAAACGACTGAATTGAGATGGAGGTTTTCCAGTTCATAGACACGGGAAGCTTACGATGATGGTGTACAGCACCTCTGTAGACCATCCGACGCTTAGCTAGCTTGACTTGACAACGTTTAGCTCCCCTTGTTGTCCGTCTTAGGCGCGTACAGCCTGCCTCTTAACCTGACAGCGCAGCCCACTCACCCCAGCGCCACCTCGCCGCCGGGGTACAGCGTCGCGTGCGACAGCCGCTTCGGCTGCGCCAGCGGCGCGGGGCCGGCCGCTGCGCGCACATTCAGCGGCGCGCTGGCGTAAATCCGCAGGGTCTCATCGTCCTGTCTCTTATACACATCT
>NZ_RXHU01000140.1 GCF_003955665.1 Paenibacillus whitsoniae | reverse complement strand
ACGGGAGCAACAGGAGTAACAGGGGCAACCGGGGCAACGGGAGCGACGGGAGCAACAGGAGCAACAGGGGCAACAGGAGCAACCGGGGCAACAGGAGCGACGGGAGTGACAGGAGCAACGGGAGCAACGGGGGCAACAGGGGCGACGGGAGCAACTGGAGCGACAGGCGCCACGGGAGCAACGGGAGTGACAGGGGCGACAGGAGAGACGGGAGCAACAGGAGCAACGGGTCCTTCACCAATACCGTCCTACGGATATGTGTTTAATACAGGTGCTCAAACTGTAAACGCTGGGGCAGACGTTATATTCAGTACAAATGGACCATTAGTTGGAGGTGTTGCACATGTAGCGGGTACTGCTGCTATCACTGTGACTGTTGCAGGTGACTATCTGAATCAATATGAGGTTACAACTGGATTGCAGGGAGGGAACCAACCAACTGCGTATGCGGTTGTGGTAAATGGAACAGTGCAAGCCTCAACGGTTTATGGTGATCAAACGAATGGAGCAAATTTTGCTAATACTTTAGTAGGTTCTTCAATCTTGACAATTCCTGCAGGGGCAACGCTTACTCTACGTAATGTAGGAGCTTCTGCCGATATATTACCAACAGTTATTGATGGGGCAACAATAGTTAATGCCTCAATCCGTCTAGTTAAAGTCAGTTGAAAAACCACGAATATCCTGCTTAGTCAATGATTACAGCTAGTCTATGTATGATTGAAAAGAATGAGGGTGAAGTAGGTTGGAGAGAAGTGAGAACCGTATTTTAATCGGCAGTCCAATTCAGCAAAAACCCCGTGTATTGCGTCATTTCTTAGAATTTTTGCTCAGACTTAATCATCAGAACATTGCATTCAGCTATGTGTTTATCGATGATAATACGGATCTACTTTCTAAAAGGATGTTGGCGGAGTTTGCTTTACATTTGAATAATGTAAGTGTGATTGATTCAAATGAAAGTAGTGTGTATGTAAGAAGTGAAAATACGCACTATTGGAACGATAGCTTAATCTGGAAAGTGGCAGAGTTCAAAAATCAAATCATAGCCAAAGCTCTTGAACAAGATGTTGACTATCTTTTTTTAGTCGATTCTGATTTATTGCTTCATCCACAGACAATACAACACTTGATTAATCAAGATAAGGACATTGTTTCAGAAATTTTTTGGACTCGATGGACATTAGATTCAGATCCTCTACCTCAGGTTTGGCTACGCGACCAATATACGCTTTATCGACAGTCTAGTGGAGAAACACTTTCGGATTCGGAAAAAGAAATTCGTTTGAATGAGTTCCTCGCCCAAATGAAAGTTGCTGGTGTATATGAAGTAGGAGGACTCGGTGCATGTACGTTAATAAGTAGGAAAGCCATTAGATCAGGGGTTAATTTTAAAGAAATAAAAAACCTTTCTCTTTGGGGGGAAGATAGGCATTTTTGTGTTCGCGCTCAGGCATTGGGGTTACATCTATTTGTAGATACACAATATCCTGCACTACATCTTTATAGGGAGTCTGATTTGGATAATGTCGATGCTTTTAGGCAGCAGACTCAAGATTATGTAAATAGTTCTCTTGATACTTTTGCTTTAAATCAAAAAATAGATGATATCCTCAACTATTCCGCAAGCAGACCGAAATTAACTTTATCTATGATAATTAGAAATGAAGAAAATCGCTTTTTAAGGCAAGTGCTTGAAAAGCATAAAGCCTATATTGATGAAGCCGTTATTATTGATGATGGCAGCACGGATAGGTCCATTGATATTTGTAAGGAAATATTAGATGGTATTCCGTTAAAGTTGGTCTGTAACCAAGAGTCAATGTTTCATAACGAAACGGAATTAAGACAACAGCAATGGAATGAAACAATAAAAACAAACCCAGATTGGATTTTAATTCTAGACGCAGACGAAATATTCGAGGACAGATTTGCCTCAGAGGTGAGATCACTTATCGGTCAGTCTGACATCGATTTAATTTGCTTCCGTCTTTACGACTTTTGGGATGAGAATCACTACCGTGAGGATAATTATTGGTACTCACATCGTACTTTTCGTCCGTTTCTCATGAGGTATCGTGAAGATTTCACTTACTGGTGGAAAAAAACTCCACAGCATTGTGGACGATTCCCGGAAAATATTTTTGAGTTACCTCACGGGATATCAACTTTACGGTTAAAACATCTCGGATGGTCTAAAGAGAAATTCCGCCTTGAGAAATTTAACAGGTACATGGAGCTTGACCCTGAGTATAAATACGGGTGGAGAGAACAATATCTTTCTATTCTTGAAGAAGATCCTCATCTAGTTGAGTGGATTGAATAATAAAACAAATTATGAAAAAAAGAAAACCGCAAGCGTCTCTGGGCCTTCCGCGAAGGGGGTTCAGGGGCGTTTTTGTTGTCACAATTTGCAGTTAACATGAAAATTTTGTAAACTATTAGGAGGAAAAAGGAGGAGGAAATAGAATGAAAGTTTTCAAGAAAGCGGCGGCTTTGCTAGGCTCGGCACTGCTGCTTACAACGCTGTTCGCTGCCACGGCTTCCGCAGCGGAAGAGAAACGTTTTGATTTTAAAGACGGCAATTATGTTACGATTTCTAATGTTGTGTCTACTAAGAAAGTGGAAGATGTCGGCTACGGGGATACGGAGTATGTGGTTCAAGCGCCGGCTACGGTTACGTTCCACGGCAAGCTGTCTGAGGAAACGCAAGTTGCGCGATGGGACGATCTGGAGAGCATTGGCTTGGTGGATATTAAGGATGGCAAAGCTGTCTTAACGGAGTCGGCTGAATATGGGTATGGCGTGTTTCCTGTTTTTGAAGGGCAAGCTCGGGGAGACAACAAACCGATTCTGCTGGACGTGGTAGGGGGCGGCGCGGCGGCGCCGGCTGACGAAGTGAAGGCACCGGAACCGGAGGCGCATGCTGTCACTCAAGCTGGGCCTGTGGCTGCAGCACCTACAGCGGCTAAAGTCATCGTCGACGGCAAAGCAGTTGCGTTCGAGGCGTACAATATCGACGGCAACAACTACTTCAAGCTGCGCGATCTGGCAATGGCTGTGAACGGGACCGGCAAAAGCTTTGCCGTCGGCTGGGACGCTGCCAAAAACGCGATTAGCGTTACAGCTGGACAAGCCTACACGGCGGAAGGCGGGGAACTGACCGCGTCTGCTGAGCTGGCGGCTAGACAGGCGACACCTACATCCGCTAAAGTATATGTAGGCGGCAAAGAAGCGGCATTTACCGCTTATAATATCGACGGCAACAATTACTTTAAGCTGAGAGATGTCGCGAAGGCGATTGATTTCGGCGTGACGTGGAATGCCGAAGCGAACGCCATCGGCATCGATACGAAGGCTGGCTATACTGAGTAATCCCAAGGCTGCGAAGCCGTTATCGCGAGATAGCGGCGGCAGCCTTTTATCTTTGTGACAGGAGGTGGCGGCGGTGAACCGGGCAAGATTGCTTTTACGAGCGGAGAAGCTGGAGTCGGCAATGGCCTTTTATCAGGATCGGCTGGGGTGGCGGTTGATTCGGCTGGAGGGCGGCATAGCGGCTTGGATGGCGATGGATGAGCTGAACAGCGCTGTGCTGCTTGCTGCATGCCAGGAGGAGCTCCCAGAGCCGCTGAGAGGAGATTGGCTGCTGCCGCACTACAGCGCTCCGCAGCAGGGGAGTCTGGTGTATCAGATGACGTCGTCTGTCTATGAGACGGAGAAACGCCTCCAAGAAAGCGGCCTCCCCATGGCGTGCCACGAGGAGCCCGGGCATACGAGGTCGCTGCATGTGCCGGCTATAGACGGGTACACGCTGGTATACTGGGAGGAACTGCATCCTGCTGACGAAGAAATCGTCAGGATGTATGAAGAGGGGATTGAAGCGTTGGAGCAGGCGGTCGCAGGCTTGAGCGCTGAGCAGCTCGACCTGAGCGAAATGCCGGGCAAATGGTCCGTCCGGGAGCAGGTGCTGCATGTCATCGACCTTGAGCTAGTGACGCTGCATAAAGTCAAGTTTGCACTTGCTGAGCCTGGGAAGTTCTATCAGGGCAATGCCTTTCAGGCGGACAGTTGGCATGCGGGATTAGCGTATTCGCGGCGATCGATTGCTAATGAGTTGGTGCTATTTCGAGCGGCAAGGCAGCATTTGTTGGGACTATGCAGAGACATCCCCGATGCGCTGGCACGCACCATTCGGACGGAACGCGGGGAAGAAAACGTCGCCCAACTGCTCAAAATGATGGCAGGCCACGCCAATCACCACATCCGCGCCATACAACGCATCCGAGAGAGGCATGGCGTATGAACATCGAATTTGAAAATCAGGAAATTACATTTCACGTTAGTTACGGCAATAGCAAGAAACTTGCGATCCACATGGATGGGACGGGGTTTATCACCGTTAAAGCACCGAAGGGAACGAGCGAGGAAGCGGTTAAAGAAGCGGTCCGGCAGCATGGCCGGGTTATTCTTCAGCGTCTTGCGCGCCTTGGTACGCTGCGGGAGACGTTTCAGCCCAAGTCCTACGACGAAGAGGGCAAATTTCTTCACCTTGGCAAAGCCTACCTTCTCCACGAGCTGATCGACACCGAAGGATTGGATGCGGAGGAGCTGAAGCTGCGGCTGAAAAAATTTTATTTTGCCAGCTGTAAAAAAGTGATCGCCGAGCGCCTACCGATCTATCAAGCCCAGCTGAAAGTGAAGCCGAAGTCGTTCGAGATCGAAGAGTCGGCTACCAAATGGGGAACCTGCTCCTCCGATAAAAGACTGACCTTCAACTACCGCCTGGCTATGGCGCCGGTCGAGGTCATCGACTACGTCGTCGTACACGAGCTGTGCCATCTGCTGCATATGAATCATGATCGCTCGTTTTGGCGACGCGTCGGCGGGATCATGCCGGATTACAAGGAGAAAGAGGCGTATCTGGCCAGGTATGGCGGGGCGATGACGTTGTGAGGTGGAGGGGTAGCCGAGGGGCTGATGAACGGCGTTGTGCGATGACGGCCGCGATCGCGATCGTGGGCCGCGGAGCACAGCTGGCGGTTCTTTTTTCTCAGCGTCTGTTACTCGCCGCAGCTATAGTACCCTTTTTTCGGTCCAGCTGATCCCACGTATTCACGACCCCCGCACCCTCGCCCCCGCCCGCTCAAACCTGCAAAAAAGCAGGCATCT
>NZ_RXHU01000014.1 GCF_003955665.1 Paenibacillus whitsoniae | reverse complement strand
TAAAGGTCGAGACGGTCCGTCTTTAATCGCTTCAAGCTTTGTTCGCAGCTGCCGACGATGCGATTCAGACCCGCGTTGTGCGGGTACACTTTGGATACCAGAAACACTTGATCTCGTATCCCTTCGATCGCTTCTCCAACCAAGAACTCGGATCTGCCATCTCCATACATTTCAGCCGAATCGATCAGGTTTAATCCAAGCTCCACACCGCGTCTCAACGTGCGAAGCTCTTCATTTTTCTTCGACGGCTCATCCCCCATATACCACGTACCTTGACCGATTCTGGGCAAAGTTGTCCCATCAGGAAGGGTTACCACGCGCCCGCCCCCTTATTTTTTAAATATTTTTCCCTCAGCGCCCCGTCCTATTCTCCAACCAATCCGCCAGTAGAGGGGCGGCCAACAATTCGGATCCCCCCCCATTGTGGAAGATGAATTTTCGTATTACAAATGTTGAGTGACTGCCTTAATATGCAACAAGAAATAGTAAACGTTTTCATATAAAGAGTAATTCCTTCTTTAATCTACAAATTACTTTCATTTTCTATCAAAAGCGATATATTATATGAAGTGTTTTTGATATAATTTAAATTGTTGTATTAGAGGATAAAGTGCTTAAATGGGTGACACTGTTATCGGTGGGTACACCCGTTAAGTTGTTATATTCGTAGTTGATTAATTTTCTTATAGGAGGGAGGAATTAAATGATTTCGATCAATTTTAATAAAATTGTCAAGTTATCAAATGGTGGACATATTTTATATATATATGAAGATATCGAGTGTTACATAAACAATGCTATATCTTATATCGTAAGTGGCATTGAATTAAACCAGCATATTTTAGTTGTGGACACTCAAGAAAGATGTGCAAAGATTCGTGAAAAACTTATCAAATTTCTATCCGAAAAAGATCTCATAATGGTGCATTTCGTAGATAATATCGATTTTTATGAAATAAATGGAAATTTTGATGGGGAGAGCATCATTCAGCATTTCAGTCAACTATTAGATCCTTTCTTCAAGAATCACATTACAATTCGTACCTGGGCACATGTATGTTGGGAAGAGCAAGATGGTATTGTTGCCAAGCTCAAACAATTTGAAGATCGAGCGGATTGTTGTGTAAATGATGCAGGGCTTGTATCTGTTTGTGCTTATGATGCATCTACTATATCAAGCTCTCTCCAATTGAGTATGATGCGGAATCACGAATATGTATTGACCGACAATGAATTTGTTCGTTCAAGTTTATATATAAACACGAAAAAAGACATTATCTTTCCGTCTATTTCTATTCAAGAAAAAATGGAAGAATTAAGTCGTCAAGATTTACTCGAAACCGTGAGAATGCAACAAGGAATGATTTTTAAGTTTAAGGAGCGAAGCGGACGGTTTATACATACCTTATGTGATGGGGAATTACTTTATCGATTCGGTCATTCCTCTGAACAAATAATGGGAAAAGAGCTACATGAATTTCTCCCCTATGCATATGCTGAAACGATATTGCAATATTATAAGCGTGCATGGAAAGGTGAGGAAAATGTCACATATGAAATGGAATATAATAATATTTGGTTTTTGGTTTCGTTGCGTCCCATTTGCAACGAGGGACAAGTCGTTGAAGTTATTGGTTCCGGTGTGGATATCACCGAAAGGAAAGAAAGTCAAGAACGCTATAAAAGTGTAGTAGAACTATCTCCGAAAGGAATTATCATTCGCTATTATAATGAAATAATTTATGCGAATCCGTCAGCTCATAATATACTGAAAGAAGAGCAACTGATCGGTCAAAATATCCAATCCTTTCTTGATGAAGATTCTGTCAATTTGGTCAAACGAAGAACGGAAAAGCTAACAAGAAGTGAAACCCTTCCGTTTGTTGAAATGAAAGCCATTCTAAAAACCGAAGAGATTATCTATATTGATGTAACGAGTGCAATGATTCATTTTGAAAGAAAACCTGCAATTTTAACCATATTCCGAGATGTCACAGAAAGAAAAAGAAACGAAGAATTGATACAGAAAGTAGAAAAGCTTTCTCTTGCTGGACAGTTAGCTTCAGGAGTTGCACACGAAATTAGAAACCCATTAACTTCCATTAAAGGGTTTGTTCAACTATTACAAAAAGGCGGAGGAAATCCGTTTTATGTTGATACAATACTATCAGAAATCCATCGGTTAGAAGATATTGTAACTGAGTTTTTAATGCTCGCTAAGCCACAACCTCGTCAAATAGAAGAAGTTAATATCGTGCTTCTTTTACAACAAGTGATTACATTATTTAGTTCACAAACCAATTTAAAAAATGTGGAGATTGTAGAAAAGTACGTTATAGATTTGCCACGGATCTATTGTGACGAAAATCAAATCAAACAGGTGTTTATCAATATTTTTAAAAATGCTATTGAAGCTATGCCGAATGGCGGAATTATTACTATTCAAACACTTTCGCATGGTACCGACTCGATTCAAATTCGTGTTGTTGATCAAGGATGTGGCATTACTACAGAACGATTGAAACATCTTGGAGAGCCCTTCTATAGCACAAAAGAAAAGGGAACTGGTTTAGGTTTAATGATAAGCCAAACAATCATTCATGATCATGGTGGAACCATTCATTTTGAGAGCGCTATTAATATAGGGACTACTGTGGATGTCATTTTACCCATTACTAAAAGCCATCTTACAAACGCAAGTACGCTTGCATGAACGGCCGAAGTGAAGTATCCCCCATCTTCCCAATGCTTCAAAAATTGAGTAAGTGGCGTTTTATTTAGTGTTGCCATTTTCCAATAATAAAAAAGCAGCACTTTTCGACCTGTCCCCCATATTACATAATTCAGCTTTAATAACATCTCTGTAAGCAATTCATTCCCAGTCCCCTGCTCCATTGAATTACATCAACCGCTCAACATTAATTAAAGGATGTATTTTGATGTCATAGTCAACATTAATTTTCATATTCCCCCAATATTTCAACCATTGCTCTTCCGTTATTTCTTTAGAATACGGCTTAAGCGAATGTGTTCCGACCTCTAAGGGATCCACTTTCCACTGTTGCATTTTTTTTAATAAATCTGACGTTTGTTCCTCAAGGTAGACCTCAATCTCATGAATTAATTGTTCCAATTGTTCCTCACTTCGAATATTATTTTCTCCCTGGTATTCCTCAATTCTTCCGTTCAATCCCACATGTAAAGACAAGGATGAATAGTCCCTCGATAGTTTCATGTGAACATTGGATCGAATACGTCCTAAACTGACAGATAACTTTGGAATGGCCAAGACTTTTAGGAAATGATCGTTATCCAGAAGTTGAAAAATTTCATCGTCCAGATCTTGAATGACCATTACTTCTTTATCCTTTTGGAAAAAGGCTGTCCCTACGTAATTGAAATTGTTCATATCCGAATGAAAAACCGGCAGGATCGGATCTTTAAGAGGGGAATATAAATTTTTCATAAATTGATGAATATTGACGATGCTCATTTCACCTTGGTTATGCTCCTCGTAATGCTTTAACATCCGGTAAAGAAAGTAATCTTGATTTTCTTGCTTCGTCAATTGATTTTTTATATATTCATCAAAATTGCCTTTGACAATCAACAAATAGACACGCATTGAAATATCGGGATCAATCAGTATCGTATTGATCAGCTTTTCAATGCCTTCTTTTTTTGCCAGCTCCTCATTGATTAATAGCATTCGCAGCTGCCCCTGCTTTAGCTCCCGATAATAAATTAAATTAAACTCTTTGCCACCCTGCTTTAACAGATCGACTTCCTTGGAGAGAAGACGTTTTTTTTCTTTAATGAGCGGTGGTACTAAAGTGCTGATTCTCAACTTTCCTTCCGTCCCCTTGTCAACCGACCAGAAAACGACCGGAGCGATCTCTTCGATCATATTGTTCTCGACATATGGAGAGGAACAGCCGGCCATCCACATAAGGCTTACAATCGCCAATAAACCATAGTGCTTATAGGGTACCATGCCTACATACTCTCCTTTCGTTTAACTGCAGTGAAAAGGATCGTAGGAACAAGTAAATAAATGAATGCGCCGAGCCAGATTTGAGTGTTCAGTAACATCTTTTGACCTGGAACCGTTTCCCATAACCATTGATCCATTGAGATGATGCTTATCAATATAACGAGCCAACTCGACAATAATCCGATCCGAGTCGTGCGTTCGTTCATTTTCCTCATAAAGACTCTTCCGGCTCCATAAAGACACAACAGAAGAATTGAAATGTCAAACACATAATTAAACATATGGAAAGAAATAAGGATGTAATCGATTCGTTCCAAACCGCTCGTTTGAATGTAGCCTCCCATATGTACTACCGGAAAATTGATCTTGCTTAAGTAGTTAGAACCGTAAAACAATACCGAAGCAATGAACAATAATGAATATTCCATGATCGTCAGCATATTTCCAATGACCAGATATTTCAATACTTTTTTATTGGAGCTTAACCATGGAACCATAAAGGCCAAGTATACTGGACCAGATAATGCAGACCAAATAAACAACAAACCAAGCCATGATTTTTCTGACCATTCGGTGGGAATGAGAGGATACAAATCGCGGTAATTTGCAGATTGCGTAAAGAAGAAGGGAATAAACAGGATTGCGATCCAAGCCCCGCAAAGAAAGGCGATGACGACAAAACGCAATGTTTTCTCCATTCCATGTGAAGTCACAAATAAGCTGATCAAAAGAATCGCCAGGATCAGCCACTTTTTATTCATAGATGGATACATAAAACTATGGAGCATTTCAACGTACCCCAGTGTGATGATTGAAATTTTTAACAATATGATCAAAAAACCAAATATGGCGATAACTTGAACCGTCCGTTTTCCGAACAGCTGTACAAATCCTTGATAGCCTTTCGCTGCATAACTGGAAGTAAACCATTTGGACAACATCATCAAATTAATTTGGGAGAGCAGCCCCATGACGACAATTCCCCAAACCATATACGAATGAACCAAATAAACCGGCATGATTAAAACAAAATAATGCATCTGTGTGCGATTTACCAATAAAAGAAAATAGGTGCCGCCAAGGGTGGAAGTTCGATTGTATAAGGATATAGTCTTCATTTTTTCATCTCCTGTCGCCATTTCCGTAGTGGTTTTAGATACGCCGGGCGCGTTTTCATCCATATTAATGGGCCGCGGATAAAAAGGTCGATCCAATCCTTCCCATAAAAAGGAGCAATCGGCGCTAAAAAAGGTTGACCTAATGACGTTAATCCATGTAAATGAGCAAGAATCCCGATCAGCCCGATCATGATTCCCGGCAACCCAAGAAACGAGGCAAGGATAAGAAGAAGCACTTGCATTAGCACCATGGATTTTGTCATTTGATAATTGGGAACTAAAAAGAAAGCAATAGCGGATATACCCATCAATACGATCAATACTTTACTTGCAAAGCCTGCTTCTACAGCCGCTTGTCCAATGACGATACCACCGATAACCCCTAACGTTTGACTGGTTTTGGTCGGCATTCGCAAACTTGCTTCTTTGATGATTTCCAACGTTACGATCATGAATAATCCTTCCGTAATCGGAGTAAAGGGCAATTTGCTTCTCGATTCCAATAATACGAAAAGAATCGGCAGCGGAACCATTTGGTAATGAAAAGTCGTTAACGCAACATAAAAAGGAATCATTGTCAAAGAAATAATAAAACTTCCGTACCGGATTAAACGCAAAAAACTGGCTACCGGCCAACGAAGGAAGTAGTCTTCCGGTGATTGGAATAGATGAAAAAAAGTAATGGGACCAATTAAGGCAAACGGTGAGTTGGAGACCAAGAGCGTCAGCTTTCCCTCACCTAAGGCGTAGGCGCAGGCATCCGGCCGATCTGTTTGTAGAAACTGCGGAAAGACCGTATGATGATGATCTTCCATAAAAGCTGCAAGCTGAGAGGAGTCTAAAAATTGATCGAAATCCACACTTTCAATTTTCTGTCTTGCAAGGGAAACAAATTCCGGATTAATTAATCCGTCTATGTACAGTAACACAACTTTCGTTTTACTCAGTGAACCGACAGTGAAGCTTTCCGTTTTTAATGTCGTTATTGGCAAACGCCTGCGCAACATTGTAATGTTTTTATCGATTTGTTCGGTGAAGCTGTCTTTCGCTCCAAATATGACAGTTTCCGTTTGGGAAGATTGAATTGCCCGCCCCAAATGATTTTCCAGCTGGACGCGTAACCATTGAGCGTTGACAGGATCGTATAGAAGAATAAATCCTTGCATTATTTTTTGTTGAGCATCTTCGATCGATAGAATTTCCGACACTTTGGCATTGGTTATGCTTGAAGAAAGTGAATTGCCAGCACATCGATGAAGTGGCTCAATAATCGCCTCGTTTAATCGCTCTTGATCTATTAACGTTTTTATGTATAAAAGATGGACTGAAGCACCTGTACACAGTTTGTGCTCAACGACTTCGGCATCATCCATATGGTTTAAATTCTGTTTTAATTCATCAAGCCATGTGGACATGGGGTTATTTTCCATTCGAGGGTCGTATTTTTCAACCATAGTCTTCTCCATCATTCATGTAATCAAAATCATTTGGTATTATCTTGCTCTGTAATTTAAAAATAATACGACCGGCAATATAGATATAAAAATATCCTTCGAACACAAGCTTGCGATAGAATACTACCCTATCCAGCCTTTGTTGAAGGATTGTTAGGCAACTCTTTTGTCCATATCCATTCAATCAATCCGGCACAACCCGAAAAACATTTTTCTTCCCTATATTTTGCATAATGCGGGTTGATACACATGACATTTTCATTACATCCGTTACCCCTTTTGCATTTTTCGTTATAGTTAACATTAAGATTGTTCCTCGCAGTCTAGCGGTATGCCGGGGAAGTTCGGTGGAAACGAAATTTCCTAGAGAAGACGCCGCTACCCGATTTCTAACAATTCCGTCGATGTCCTTCGCCTTAAACATTTTTATTGGATGCATGACATGGGGATGCGCTCCCAGCACAACATTCACCCCATTATGAAACAACAGCTGCATGAGCCGGATTTGGTTGCGGTCGGGATAAGTTCGAAATTCTTTCCCGAAATGCAGGCATACGATGATAAAATCCGTTTTATTCTTCAAGCTGTGCACGTCCGCGATTATTTTACTCCGGTTTAGCCGGTTGACTAACCACGGCTCCGGTACTGGGAGCCCGTTCGTTCCTTTCGTATAAGCCAATATGCCGATTTTTATCCCCTTTACATTAACAATCAGTTTCCGGCGGGCTTCCCGGGCCGAGCGAAACGTGCCCGTATGTTGCAGACCGTGTCGATCGAGGACGTTTAATGTCCGCCTCAAACCAGATCGTTTACCGTCCATACAATGGTTATTGGCTGTGCTTAGTACATCAAAGCCCAAGTTCCGGAGCGCAGCAGCGAATTCGTCCGGGGAGTTGAACAACAGTTTTCCGGGCTCTTCGCGAAAATTTTTACCGGAGAAGGTCGTCTCCAGATTGCCTATCGTTAAATCGGATTTCCGCAGATATGGTTTCACTTTGGCAAAAATAGAGGCGAATCCGCCTTCCCGTGCGGCCGAATCGAGCATCTTCTTTTTCATCAACAAATCCCCGACTGCAGCGATAGTGATTTTCGTCAATTCACACACCCCTTTCATAATTACACCTTATGCGGTTGAAAATCGAAATGCTTGTAAGTTAGGCACCCTTGCATTAAGAATAACCGTCAGTTTAACCCTGACGGCCTTTTAAGGTTCGATGAACATCATTTGTCCTCCGACATGAGAGTAACCAGCCGACATCTTTATTTTGGGATGTCGACTTATCAATTTAATTACGTAATATGGAGCCTCTGAAAAAACAATGTAATTTTGGAAGCCTTGCTCGGCTGAAGTCTTCTGGAACCAGTTCACAAATAATTCAAAGCCTTCTCGATTGTTGGATGATTGGTTTGCCGGAAAACCGAAGGCAGTAATTATTCGGATTCCTATAAGAAACAAAAAACTCATACTGTTTCCAGCATGAGTTTTCTCGTGTAACGTTATTTAGTATTTCTAAGCGCGTACTTCTACTGCTCACGTTTTGGAGCCAATTCAACCGCTTGTTTAAGCGCTTCTTTCAGACTTTGCTCATCGGCAATTCCTATACTTGAGATCAGGAAATTCTCCTGGTGCTCAGGAACCCAATTAAAGAAAAAGGTTTTTCTGTCATCCCCATGCCAAAAAGTTTCTTCGATTTGGGACTCATGTCCCCGCCAATGACTAGTTCAAGACTCATGACTTGTATTACAATTGAAAACTGTCCCAATCGGTTTCGCCCCCGGTATAACATTATTTCTATATTAACACATATTGAATGTATCCTGCCCCGTTAACATGGAAAAGGCATCCGATCGCCATGGCCTGTTGCCGCGGTGTCTTTATTCAGCTAACGTTCACCGTTACTTCAATAGATTTTGGTAATTGGGGGGGAAGTCATCCTTATTTGGTCCTTTAAGATGTTCAAAATTTTTAAGCTCTACTCCTGCCGCCGAGATCCGATATGTAAGTACATCTTCGCCGACAGGTATATGAGGACCGACTATTGGTTGAGCATCTATTGTGATTAAAAAATCAAAACCACGGAAAGCAGATACCCTTTCTACGTTCTTCACATTTACAGAATCTGGATGAACAATCGGTGGTATTGAAATTACATCTGAGTATACCTCGGCAAGTTTCTATTTCATATCCGTCTTTGCATCGCCCATCTGTTGTGTCACCGCCGTGAAGTTATCATGTGCGATAGTTAGTAGGGTTGCTTTTCCAGCAGGGATTGATACTTCCTCTGTTTTTAAAGTTTCACTATGGTTAAGCGTGCTCACATAATTTACAGGGTCCTGCTGATGAAGAATGCAAAATCAAGCTCCCTCCCATGGATTACCTCCTGTAGATAGGCGGAAACCTCTTCAATCCGACCACTCGCAATGACGGTAGTTGAAAACATGACCCCGACACCAAGAAGAAAACCTAAAATATTTTTTTTCATTTAAAAACCTCCTGAAGAGTAGTTAATGTATGCATACACTTTAGACTAGTCATGGAATAATGTAGCTGCCACTTGCGCGATCAACTCCCTTTTTTCAACTATCGTATCCCGATGGAGTTGAACGGAGGTATTTAAGTTATTGAATAGGTTTAAATGAAACGTTCCAAATACCATCATCATCTTTAATCATGTTAAAGCCTGACTTGCTATTTGCTTCTTTGCTTGACTGATACTCAATATACCCTTCAAAATCACTTGTTTGTACGAATTTCCCTTTCTCAATATTACCAAATGTTTCAAGAATTTGTTCTTTTGTTCCTCTATCAGAACTTGGGATTTTTTTATCCTCTTCTTTTGACCATTGAACATACCCGCTTTTATCCGTATATAGTGCATATACAACATCATTTTTATTGTCCAATCTTGCTTGAACATATAACTTTGCTATACTAATTGGTTCTAACCCTTTTAACTGCTGTTCATTTAAGTCTTTTTGAAAGTTGTTATACACCTCTTGTTCTCTCTCTGACAATTTAAAATCTGACGATGAGGTTGTAGGTGCTGTCTGAAGTGGTGTTGTGTCAGCGTTCTTACTTCCCTTACTAAAGCAACCTGTAAGTGTGACAAGTATTACCATCAATGATAAAACCATTTTCATCTTCATTTTCATTTAATAACAACTCCATTCATCGGTTTAAAAATATTGTCTGACCCCTTCTTCCATAAGTATAAAAAATCAATATGCTGTCTCCAAAGATAACAGATAATCCCATGTATTAGGACGCTGGAAATATATTAAAAGTTGCGCAAAACTGCCCTTACGTAAAAAGGGAACAGTCTGCCGGCCGCGGCGTTCTGCTCCCTGGTTATTCAACAATCGTTCCCAGTCCCTCAGTATTAAGTATTTATCTAACGAATACTCATTCATTCGCAGGATTTCATCACTTTGGATTAGAGTATACGAAAGGAAATGCGATCAGTTCACCCTTAAGATTACCATGTAAGGCATGCGGGAACAGAGGAACACATGGATTAAAGACGGACTACATGTGATAGACTGACTTCTTCATCGTCTTAGGCACCAGTACAATCAAATAGTTATTTACCCACATAGTATGAAATACGGGTAAGCTTAAACTTCATAAAAGGAAGTGGAATTCAATGTTTTTTTTCCCACAACCGGTGGTGTACATGAGACAACCGCAATCTCCTCCACCTGCATTCATCCCCCCAAAACCTGAGGCATCCTATGTAGTTGACTGTTTATATGAATACACATATGTCTGGCTTCTGAATGGAGACAATTTCTGGTTTTATCCGACTCGTGTAGAGTACGGTGAAGTTTCAGGTTATAGGTGGAATGGTGTGTTTTGGATGTTTTATGGCATTGATCCAAGAATTATTGATGTCGTTGCGTGCCCCCCAATTCCTACCCTTTACTAAAGATAATTATTAAGGAGTTACTGCACGACCTAACAGGGTTTGTGCCCACTAAGGTAAGGATAGCCAGGTACAAAAATTTTCGGAGTGTGGAATCTCCGAATTTTAGCGCCATTTATAATACGGTTCTCCTTATACGCTATAACGGCGAAATTAAAAGGCACCTACAACAGGTGCCTTTCTTGGCGTTCAGGTCAATACGATCATTCGTTTAAATGTCTTTTAGTTCACCAACTACCTTACTTCTTTCATAGGCAAATAGAATCATCAGTACGGCTAGAATGGCGCATATCATATACATAAATGAATAGGAGGAAAGGTCCGCGACCGGGCCCATAATGACTCCGCCGAGGGATACACCCAAGTCAGCCATCGCAATAAATAAGCCGACTAACACATTACGATTCATCTGCGGCAATACAAAAGTCAGATACGTGGTTAACGTAGGATAGAGGACTGCCTGAGCAATCCCCATTAGGAGGGCCCCGACATAGAAAAATACAGCTCCTCCCATTACAGAAAAGCTTACACTTTGAGCCGCTACAGCTACAATAAGCACCATTGACATGATAAAAGTCGAATGCCATTTGCCATCTGAGGGGATTTTCTTTCTCAACACAAACCGGGCAACGACGACCGTCCCTGCTTGTATCATGAGATAAATGGCTGCATTGCCGCCTTCAATTTGAGGCGCATATAGCGGTATAAAAGTTGTCACCGCTCCAAAAACCAGGGAAGCAATCAGCATCAACATACTGCATTTGAATAAATGCGGGTTTTTGACCAGTTGGCTGAAAGACTGAAGCATCGTTGTATGCTGCCCTGACGGACTGGAATTAGGCTCCGCCTCCTTTTTGTCCATTTTGGCACTATAGCCCACTACTCCTGTAAGAATTGCAATTCCAAACATACCAGCTGTAAAAACATTCATATCCCCTGTTTGCCAAATACCTATAGCCAGTAGAGGACCAATAATTCCCGGTATAGAAGCACATAAGGAGTACATCGAAATTCCTTGTGAACGATCCTTATCCGGAAGTGCGTCGATAATGCCCAACTGTAAGGTCATGGAGAAAAAAGCAGTGCACACGCCTTGCAATATACGAGCAGCGAAATAGCCCTCCAATCCAGTAAAGGTGTATAAGATGAGAGCGAATCCATTAATGGCAAGAATTGTGCGCAAAACTTTAATTGCCCCGTATTTATGAATCATTTGGCCTGCCCACGGCCGAAACAACATCGTTGTAAACAAATACGCCCCCATAATGATTCCGATCGTCGTATTCGTAGCTCCTAGTGATTCGCCTTTCAAAGGAATGATGACATTCAATATGGAGTTAGCGCTAAAGTACAAAATCGTCAATAGATATAGCCGCAAAAAAGGCCACGACAAAGCTCCTCTCAAAATGCTTCCTCCTTCCGTAATTCTATTTGATAATGCTCTTTGCTTTATCGCTACGTAATAATCATCTGAAGCAGCTTCCTTGAATACGCGGACTGTACGTCTTTTAACTGTTCGATCCTGACCATTTCTTCAATTTGGCCGTCTTTAACGATCATGACTCTATCGCAAATATAGGCAGCGGCCTGTATATCATGGGTGATGAAAATAAAAGCCATTTGATAGATTTGCCTTAAATTTCGTAACAATTCAAGCACTTGGATTTGAACAGAACCATCCAAAGAGCTGATGGCCTCATCCAATAAAATACATTTTGGTTCCGTTGAAACTGCTCTTGCTATGCACACTCGCTGTGCTTCACCGCCTGATAACTCATGTGGGTATTTGGAGCGATAAGACGGGTTCAGCCCGACTTGATACAAGAGTAGATCAATCTTGCTTGCTATCTCCTGTTTTGCCATTCCTTTCAGTCTCAAGGGCTCCATCATGGCCTGCTCTACAGTATAATATGGATTAATAGAGGAAGTATAATCTTGAAATACCGCGCTGATGTTTCCCAATCTCGCTCTTCGCTCCTCTATACGCTTTCCTTCAAACAAAACGTGTCCATGATCCGGCTTTTCAATCCCTAACAGCAATCGCCCTAAGGTAGATTTACCGCTTCCGCTTTCTCCGATAATGCCCAGACATTCTCCTTGTTGGCAATCGAAACTAATATTTTTCAACACGATCTGTCTTTGCCGAGAGAACAATCCGCCCTTTTTATAAGATTTCTCCACACGATCAACGCTCAGCAACGCTAACCCCTCCCATAATTCTCTTGAAATGGTTATTTAGCGCCAACCTTGTAGAAACTAAATAACGGGTATACTCGTGTTGAGCGTCAGAGAAGATTGCGCGGGTTGTCCCTCTCTCCACAATTTCTCCATCTTTCATGACCAGAACCTCATCCGCTATTTTCTGGACAATTCCCAAATCGTGAGAAACAAAAATCATCGAGCAGCCCATTTTCTCCCTCAACTGTATAAACTGTTCCACGACCTCGAATTGCGAGATCGTATCAAGTGCTGTCGTCGGTTCGTCTGCGATGACAATGTCTGGCTCCAGCACGATAGCTAGCGCTATCATAACCCGCTGCAGCATACCGCCCGACAATTGATGTGGGTACTGATTCATCACCGCGATCGGGTCTTTCAGCATCACGCTTTCCATTGCCTTTTTCATTCTTGCGGTAATTTCCTCGCGGCTCCAGCCGAAATGCCAGGCGAGTGTTTCCTTTAAATGAACCCCAATCACACAAGAAGGATCAAAGGCACGCATGCCGTTTTGCAAAATCATACAAAGCTGCTTCCCTCTTTTATTTCGCATCTCTTTTTCAGAAAGCTCACTTAAATTGATGCCACCGAGCAGGATGTCTCCAGATTGGCGGAGATGAACTTTATTTAATCTCATAATAGCCCGGCAGGTTAAAGACTTTCCACTCCCGCTTTCGCCTACAATAGCAAGGCAACTTCCTTTTTTGACATTAAATGAACTATTCGGAATAACCACATTGCCAGTGCGGCTGTCCCATATCTTCAAATTCGCCACCTCTAAAATATTTATCAATGGGCTATGCCACCTCTTTCCCCTGTAGCTTCGCTGCCACTACTAGAGTCTGTCCATACCGTTTATTATATTGGGAACTCATTAATTTCGGATCTAAAGCAACTTGAAGCGAATCAGAAAGGAAGTTGATGGCTGATACGACGATAACAATCGTTAAACCGGGCGCTAACATGAGTTCCGGCCTGGAGAACATGACTTCTCTTGCCTCATTTAACATCATACCCCACTCCGCCTTCGGCGCTTGAATACCTAGACCCAGGAAGGAAAAGCCCGATAATTGCAAAATCATCGAACCGAAAGAACTGCTCGATATGACCGCTATGTCCGGCAAAGAAACGGGAATGATATGTTTGAGCATAATTTTGATATTGCTGACACCTATCGCCTTGGAAAACCTCACATAGTCGGCTTCCGCATATTGCATGACAGACGTTCTGATGATACGTGCAAACCAAGCCCATTTCATTAAGACAAAGGCGATCAGAATATTCTCAAGCCCAACGCCTAGTATGCCGATCACAGCCAATGTCATGACATATCCTGGGAAAGATAGCATCACATCGCAAATTCTCATCACAACAGCATCTGTTTTACCTTTAAAGTAGCCCGCTATAAATCCAAGAATCGCTCCAATCCCTACAGATATCGCCAGTACAACCAGCACCCAAAGCACGCTGGGACGGATGCCGTAAATAAGTCTGGATAAGATACACCGTCCCAAATGATCGTTGCCTAATAGATATTCCCACGACGAGGATGCAAACCGAAGCTCCATATTAACTTCATCCGGATCGTGTGGTGCAAATAACGGGGCGAATATCCCGACAACAAGGGTCGTCGCAATAATGAATAAAGATACTCCGGCTAACTTATCCTTCCACATATGCTTTAGCAGTTTCATTTAGAGATCCTTCCTTAACTTCGGGTTCATTGCCGCGTTGAGAATATCAGAAAGCGTATTAAACAGTACAAAGGTGACAGCAAGTACAAGGACATACGCCTGTATAATCGGAAAGTCCCTGGTCAGAATGGCTTTAACGCTCAGCGTCCCTAACCCTGGCCAAGCAAATATGTTCTCCACGACCACGGTGCTTCCCAATATAATGGGGATGGCCATACCGAAAACGGTAATAGCCACCTGCAAGGAATTTCTCACCATATGCAGCGTGATCTTCCTCTCTGGCAAGCCACATGCCCTGCCGTAAAGCACATAGTCTTCATTCAAATTGTTAATCATGGAGCTTCTTATGATGCGAAAGTAAACACCCGCAAAATTGATCGTGGTCACAATAACGGGTAGAACATAACTTTTGAACGATTCCATTCCGCTTGTTGGCAACAAATCCAGCTTCACCGAAAAATACCAGACCATAATCGCCGAAAGCCAGTATGAGGGCATGGAAGTAAGAAAAAAGGAGATGCCTCTTACTGAATTGTCCAACACTTTACCTTCTCTTAGCGCGCAGATGACGCCTAGTACAACCGAAGTCGCAATGATGGCCATAACCGAAACCAATGTTAGTTTTAACGTATTAAATAAAGCTGGGCCGAGCAATGACCATACCGGTTTCCCCGTTACATACGAGTGTCCGAAATCAAATTGCAAGCAAGAAACGAACCAATTTAGATAGCGAATCACAAAGGGTTGATTCATCCCCAGTGTTCCTTTCGTTTCCGCGATCAATTCATCTGTTATTGTTGGTACGCCTTGTGCGTGCAGTACCACTTCTGCCGGATCTAATGGAGATAGATTGACAAGGACAAACGTCAAAAATGAAATCATTACAAGCAGCGGGAGCGATATAAAAAACCTCCTAATAATATAACTTCTCACCGACATCTTCCTTTCAAATAAATAAAAAGGGGAAGCCCCCCTTTTATCTATCTATTCGAAATACATTCGCTCGAATGGCAGCTCAAATTGTGTTTGTTTAAATGAAATACCCTTCAAGTTTTTTGGTGCAATGATCGTGACATTGCCGTTGGTGATGGGAATAAAGACCGCTTCATCGTGAACGATTTTCAATATATCTGCGTATAGAGACTTACGTGTTTTCTCTTCCATTGACACCAAAACTTGATTAATTTTTTTGTAGAGTTCATCAGCCTTAGCAATTCCCTTCGTCGTATACAGGTAAGAAGACTCGGAAGTAAAGGCAGCAATTGTACTTTGCGGATCATAAGCTAGTCCCCATGTACTATTGAACAACAAATCATAGTCTCCCGTTGATCTTCTTTTAGCGACAGATGCAGACTCTTCTCCAACGATCTCCAACGCGATGCCAATCTTTTTCACCGTGTTTTGAATGAATTCGGCTTGCGTTTTTTGCGAAGGAGAGTTGACATCATAGTAAAGTTTCATCGTTAATTTATTCCCATTTTTCACTCTAACCTCGCTGCCGCTTTCTATCTTCCAGCCAGCTCCATCCAATATTGTCTTCGCTTTTTCTAGATCATAGCTTCGTTTTTGCAACTCCACGTTGGCATAATTAACGTTAGAGGAGAATAGCGAGTTCGCAGCCGCTTCTGTACCGTTAAAAACTTGCTTACTGATTGTTTCTCTATCTATCGAATACCAAACCGCTTCACGAACAGCTGTTTCATGTATGGGACTATCAACTTTACTGCTATTTGCCACAATCATTTTCGTATTCATGGCTTTACTTCTTACCAACTGATAATCACCTTTTTTTACCAACTGATTCATCGCTTCTACATCGATACTGTCTGCTCCGCGATCATCTGTAAATATGAAATTGACTTCTCCCTTTTGCAGGGCTAAAAATGTAGTTTCCCCTGCAGGAAGCACTTTTGCCGTAATTTTTTTAACTTTAGGTGCGCCGCCCCAATAGTTTTCATTCGCTTCAAATACGGCATACTGATCAGTTTTATGTTCAGTTATCTTATATGGACCTGTTCCGTTGTAACCATTTACGCCGTCCTTTGTTCCTCCGTTCTTAAAATCTTTGGGAGAGAGGAATACATAAGGTCGAGTCATCGACAATTCCAGCAAAGTCGGGTAATACGGCTCCGATAGAGCCAATTCAACCGTGTACTCATCGACTGCTTTAACACTTACGATTTTTGTTGAAAGTTTGATCCATGAATGCTTACTTGAGTTGGCTTGCACAGCCTCGATATTTTTTTGTACGGCTTCTGCATTAAATGGCTCCCCGTCATGAAACTTTACATTTTTTCTTAGATGGAAGATGTATACTTTCCCATCTTCGGAAACATTCCAAGATTCGGCTAGCAAGGGTTTAATGCCCTCTTCCGTATTTTCAACCAATGACTCGTACAACATCCCCTGCGCTGGCAAGGATCCAGGATATAAATGAGGATTCATATCATTAATATCTTTTGAAGTGGCATAAACCAATTCTTTGCCTTTCTCTGTTGCACCCGTATCTGCAGATTTGCTGCCGCAGCCTGCTATCAAAATAATGGAAACAATAAAAGTGCATAACAGAACAACCGTTTTTCTTGACATAAAGGGCTCTCCTTAATTTGCAACCACAGTTAGTGCGGTTAGTAAAATTTACGATTAAATATCATGCCAGTTTATGACCAGATATTATCATCCGGGGGGATTCATTTTTTGTATAAATATGGCCAGAATAATGACCGTATACGTTGTCTATTGTTAAGTTTGCTAAACTAATCATACGTTCAAAATCAGATAACCCATACAGTTTCACTTGTTCACGATATGTCCTACTCTGTTGATTAGGTTCTAATATTGTAATTTTTTTAGTTACAAAAAAATCGTGTATTTGCCTTTCTTCTCTAATTGTTACATGCCCATCGATCCTTTCGGAATAAGAAACAAGGTTATTCGTCACATAGTCAGCATTCAAAAAATCAATAATAAATTTACCCTTTGGTTTTAAATGATGACTAATTTCTTTTATAACAAGTAAATTCTCTTCGTCATCTTCGAAATATCCAAAAGAAGTAAATAAATTCACGACCGCATCATAGGTGCCAATATCTGGGATCCGACGCATATCTCCTCGAACCCATTGAATCCTTGAGGAAGTGTCCATTTTTCGAGCTTCGTTCAATAGGGTTTCAGAAAGATCAACGCCTGTAACCTGATATCCCAATTCTTCCAAGGCCATAGAGTGGCGTCCCATCCCGCAGCACAAATCAAGCACCTTATCGCCTTTCTTCAAATGCAACCAGTTGCTCATCTGCTTGACTTCTTCATACGCTCCTTGAAAATCTCTATGTTTATACACGGTTAAATAATCTTCTCCAAAACTTTCCTCATACCAAGCCAATGTCCATCACCTCATCTCTCATCTAGGACTCAACTGTGTTTTGAAACGAACCTCCTTGAAAAATAAATATGTATATTCCTCCTTCGGTCTAACTAAGTGAAACAGGACTAAGCCGATACCACTTGTGCTAAGTCTTGTTTTCTGCATTTCTCACAATACCCATATACTTCAAAGCTATGCCTTACGATCTGAAATGTATCCGGTATCTCCAAATTATGCATAGGACAGAACTCTAACGGAATAATGGTGTGACATTCCAGGCAAATCATATGATGGTGATGATGATGGCTCCCGTAACATCCCATTCTGAATTTCACGCCGTCCTCAAAGAGGAATTGCTCCAATATGCCCATTTCCTGTAATATTCTCAAATTTCGATAGACGGTATCATAGCTTAGACCAGGATGCTTCAACGCCAATCCAAGGTACACATCTTTGGGATTAAGAAAGCCAACTGCATCAGCAAACAAGCGAGCTAGCGTACGTCGTTGCTCTGTAATCCGTAGACCTTTGGCTGACATCGCTTGAATCATACTTTCTGAACTATGGTCAATCACTTTTATGCTGCCTCCGATAAATTATTGTAAATTTTACGATTAAAGAACATGATAAATCAACTAAACGTAATTATTACATTTAGTTAATATTAACAGCCATTCCCTGTTTCGTCAAACCTTAAACGAGCAACTTTTCCTGTATGGCAGCTATCACTTCTTCTTTGGAGAAATTTTCACCTATAAAAACAGCTACATTTGAAATTTCTGCTCTAGGTCTGAGCTTCAATATTTCTAGCTCACGATAAGCGTATTGAAACAAGTGAGGTTGATCTTCATTGGCAAACGTTAATATCCCTTTGGCCCGGTACACTTCCTTCGGCAAAAGACTGATGAAATGCTCAAATTCGTCCCTATCGATCGGAGCTTGAAAATAATGGGTATACACCATGACATGATCATAGGAATGATGATGTTGAACCCCATGATGATCATGGCTGTGTGTATGGTGATCGTCGTGACTATGATGATGGTGATCACATCCGCTGCCATGGGCGTGTTCCTCTTTTTCCTTGTCAAATATCACCTGTTCCGCCTGTCGTTCTTTCCTTAGGTAGGAAGTATCCTCTGTTAGTTCCACAGTCATGAAGTCAAGACTTCCTATACAATGTACGGTAGCCTTAATAGCCGCATACGCGTTCAATCGTCTAACAAGTTGCTCAGCTTGCCGTAGTTCATCCGGAGTAACTTGATCTACTTTGTTCAATATGAGCCAGCCGGCACATCGAATTTGATCTTCCATTAATCGCAGTGTTCTTCGAGTACCCGCGGCATTCAATTCAAGCAAATACCTGACGTCTACAACCGTCACAATGGTTTTAAGCTCCACCTCCGTCAGTAGCGAGCTTTCTGTTATGCTGTCGATGACTTCCATCGGATTAGCTACCCCTGTAGATTCAATAATGATGACATCGGGGCTGTAGGTACGGCAAAGGTCTAGAATAGTCGCTCCTAGATCCCCGCTGATGGTACAGCATATACAGCCGCTCAGCATTTCTGCCATTGGAATTTCGATATCAATAACTTGTCCATCTATATTGATGTCGCCAATTTCATTCATAATGACTGCCGGCTTGAGACCCGATTCCCTGCAGTAGTCTAATAGAATGTTTAATAAAGATGTTTTGCCGCTGCCCAAAAAACCGGACAATAAATAAATGGGAATGGTTTTGTTCATTTTTACGCCCCTCTTAACGTAATAATTACAATTAATTTGTTGAAAATATATCTCTTTTCTCACTTTGTGTCAAGAGTTTCACATTTGCTCCTGGCATTCAACCTATCGTATATTTAAGTTAGTCGTAAATTTTACTTTTAAATGTAATCTTTTCAGCTGTCTATGAATATGAATCTATAAAGTTGTTTACTTGGAGGAAATAATGTGAGAATTCCTGTTATTGTTTTAAGTGGATTTCTGGGAAGCGGCAAAACAACCTTGCTGCTTCGTTTATTGGAAGAGTCCAAAAGACGCGGCCTGCAGCACGGCATTTTAATGAATGAACTTGGCAAGCAAGATGTCGATGGATTAATTGTGGACGAACACTCTGGCGCGGTCCTTGAAAAGCTTCTCGATGGCTGTGTGTGCTACAGTAAAAAAAGTGAACTAGGCGGCAGTTTGAAGATGCTGCTGAACAGAAAGCCGGATGTCATATTCATCGAGCTGACAGGCGTAGCTAACCCCGAAGAAATCGCGGATGCACTAACCGAACCTCGTCTGATTGGGCATTTGCGTCTGAAGCAAATCATAACCCTGCTTGATGCTGAGCATGTGCTCGATTACAACAGTATTTTTGCCTCTGACAAGCAGTTGGTCCAAACGTTGCGACGACAAATCGAGGTTGCGGATATGATCGTAGTCAACAAAACGGATCTCGTCCGAATGGGTCATATTTTGAAAATTAAAGCTATGATTCACAAACATAATGATCGTGCCATCGTTTCCTTTACCAAACACAGCTATCTGGATCTCTCTCCTGTTCTGGATGGTGTCGAGCAAATAGAGATAACCAAACAGGCGACCTTCAAAAGATTACAGATGGCAAAGGTTTCCACAGGGGGACGCAGCGAAGAAAAGCAAAAGGATTCTCATCATCATCACGAGAACGAGCGATCTTTCTCGCGGGTTCAAACCTTCACCCTGCCCTGTTCATCTACACATATTACGAAGAAACAAGTCGAGCAATTCCTTAGTCTCTGGGGAAATAGCTTACTTCGGGCAAAAGGATATATCTTGATATCTGAAGCAGGCAAAATGCTGCTTATGCAGCATGCTGGAAGGCGAACCTACTGGGAACCTACCTTCTATTCAGGGGAACCTTATATAGTCCTCATTGGCATCGAAATGAATGAAGAAAGTCTGCAATCGGCGTGGAATTCCAGTATGAAATGATCTTATTTGACATAAACCAGGTCACATTCTATAATTTATAATTGTAATATTTACAATTAAGGAGCGTGAACCATGTCAAAAATTGACCAAGTCTCGGATCCACGAATTCCCGTTACCATTCTAACCGGATTTCTAGGCGCTGGAAAAACAACCCTGCTTAATCATGTGCTTACCGCAAATCATGGACAGAAAATTGCTGTTATCGTAAATGAATTTGGTGAAGTTGGCATTGACAATCAGCTCGTTGTTGGCGCTGATGAAGAAATTTTTGAGATGAACAACGGCTGTATTTGCTGCACTGTTCGGGGTGACCTGATTCGCATTCTCGGTGACTTGATGTTTGCCAAAGAGGGTGCTGCTGGGAGTAAGAAAGTCGAATTTGATCGTGTCCTCATCGAAACGACGGGATTAGCTGATCCAGCACCGGTTGCCCAAACCTTTTTTGTAGATGAAGAAGTAGCCAATTTGTATAAACTCGATGCAATTGTTACCGTCGTTGATGCCAAGCATGCCGGACAGCATTTAGACGATGGACATGAGGCCCAGGAGCAAGTTGCTTTTGCCGATGTCCTTCTTCTTAACAAAATCGACCTCGTTTCTGAAGAAGATGCTGCCAAGTTGGAACTTCGACTAAAATCTATGAATGGCGCTGCCAAGATCTATCGCACGCAACAGTCCCAGATCGATATCAACCATATCTTAGGAATTGGTGCATTTGACTTAGAGAAAAAGCTGGAAATTGATCCCGGCTTCCTTGAAGAAGAAGCTCATGAGCACGACGATGAGGTCGCATCGCTGTTCTTCCGTGAAGAGCGTCCGCTTGATTTGAGGAAAATGGAAAGATTTCTACAAGTGTGGTTGTCGGAGCATGGTACGGATACATTCAGATACAAAGGCGTATTACACATCAAGGGTGTGAAACAACGCGTTATTTTCCAAGGTATTCATATGCTTTTTACCTCGGCGCCTGATCGGGAATGGAAAGCGACAGAAACGCCTCATAGTGAATTTGTCATCATTGGGCGCAACTTGGATGAAGCATGGTTTCGCGAACAGTTTGCAGCATGTGTCGCTGACTAATCGCTCCCTCTACCCTCTAATCTGTCTGCTTGCCGCTTCAGGCATCTGGACTAGTTACGAGGGTTTTGTTTTTACACAAAGAAAGAAGTAAAGGGGGGTGTCCAGTGCTGGATGAACTCTATCGAAAGATTGTTAGCTAGACAAAATATACCCATGATCTCATCTGCAAAAGGAGTCCATTTATTCCATGAATCACAAAAAAATCATTAATCTTCCTTCAAAAATAGAACGCCACAAGCGATTCGGCTCTGTGGACCCAATTCAAGGAACAAAACCGACAACCAAAGAGAAAATGGCAGATTTGCAGAATACCCCTCATGATTATCTGTTTCAGCTAGATAGCGTGGGAATCTGTCAGGTGCAACATCCGATCACAGTCTATTCCGATATTGAACCTATCGAGCAAACAACAATAGCGTCCCTGCAACTGACTACAAGCCTGCATCGGGAAGCCAAGGGGATCAATATGAGCCGTTTGACGGAACAACTGGAAGTATACCGTCAAGAAGGCTGGTCAACGGAACTTGGAACGCTTGCCAAGTTCACCAAAGAATTGGCAGTGAGAATGAACCAAGATAAAGCCGAAATTAAACTTTCCTTTCCGTGGTTTTATGAAACAGCCTCGCCTGTGATGAATTTAAAAGGACTTAACCATGCTCAGGCAACGGTTCAAATGACGTACCAGCAAGGTAGGTTGTTTACTAATGTTGGACTTCAAGTCGCTGTAGCCACTTTATGCCCCTGCTCCAAGGAAATTAGCGAGTATAGCGCTCATAATCAGCGAGGTATCGTGACGATATCCGTTGAGCTTCATTCTGATTTTGAAGGTGACTGGAAAGTGCTGCTGCTAAGTGCCGCCGAGTCCAATGCCAGCAGCGCCTTATTTCCGATCTTGAAACGTCCCGATGAGAAAGCAGTAACCGAGAGAGCTTATGAAAACCCCCGTTTTGTCGAGGATATGGTAAGACTTGTTGCTGCTGATTTATACGAGATGGACAGTGTGAGGTCATTTACGGTGGAATGCAGAAACGAGGAGTCCATTCACTTGCATGATGCTATCGCTAAAGTATCATACACCAAGGCATAAGCCAGCGTTTTTATTTAAGTGGGAGGTAGTTAATGATGTTAACATCTGTAGAGCTCCATCGCCAAGAATCCCCAGCTACGGTTCGATGTATGGTTGTGACTGTTTCAGATACACGAACACCGGATACAGACAAAAGCGGTGACTTGATGAAACAATTATTGCATTCATCGGGCTACTTAATTGCTGAGTACCGTATTGTGCAGGATGATTACGCACGTATTCAATCCATCATTCAAGAGGGTGCAGCTAACCCTGTCGTTGAAGCCATTCTTCTGAACGGAGGAACGGGCATCGCTAAGCGAGATACCACCTACGAGGCGGTGAGAGATCTTCTAGATAAGGAAATGCACGGTTTTGGCGAAGTCTTTCGATATTTAAGTTTTGCAGAGGATATTGGTTCCGCTGCGATTCTAAGTCGCGCTATCGCCGGAGTTTACCGCGATAAAGCTATTTTCTCTATGCCAGGTTCCAGCGGTGCTGTCAATCTGGCTATGACAAGAATTATTTTGCCTGAGCTTGGGCATGTGATGCGGGAGATATATAAGGATATGTAAACAACGGCAGTGCTTCTAGTTTATGATTGAAAGGCTACGACAGCGGATTCCACTTTTTGCATAAGCGTATTTTTCCAATAGCCAGCTGATGAGAAAAGGTCGCCAAATGGCGACCTTTTTAAGTCCCGAGCGCAATCGGCTTCCCTGCCAATTGAAATCGATTTTACTTCTTCGGGCGGTAAACCACATAACTGGTCGGTGTTTCACGTACGATGACTTGCAAGCATGATGGCTTGTTGCTAGTTCCATCTAGATATTCCTGGATAAACGTGTAGATCGTTTTCGCCATGACCTCTGTCGTTGGATGAAGCACACGAAACTCTGGATGTTCATTCAGAAGTGTATGGTCATAACGATCATGTACGATGCTCTTCAAAAGTTTGAAATCGATCAGAAACCCATTGGCATCCAGCTCGTCTCCGACGATCATGAGATCAATCTGATACGTATGACCATGTATTCGTTGACACTTTCCGGCTGACTCAGCAGGAATGAAATGTGCGGCTGAGAGATGCATCTCTTTGTGCAGTTCATAACGAAACGCATGTGGCGTGAATGGAAAATAGGTGTTCATTGTAATCCTCCCTCCTCAATGCTGATGCTCTAGGTGATTTCCGGTGGCGATGTTTAAGTATGTTGTTGCTAATACCTTCTTGGTTGGGACCTTACCTCCTGCTTATTGAAAATTTTTGCTCATGTGCACAACGGTTTCTGATTCCCAATAGGATTCGACGTACCCGCGAGATTTCCAGAATGGATAACCGCCCGGCAAGAAAGTGGACGTATGCAAATAGCTCATCTTATAACCAGCTTCTCTTGCAAAATGCTCGGCGATCGCATAGAGACGACTTCCGATTCCCTTCTTCCGATGATCCGAATGAATATAAAACTTGACGATTTCACAGACCGGCTCACGCCCGAATGCGGCTTCCACTTCAGGAAATCGTCTGTCATACGGTCTGACGGCAGCTGTGCCTACGATTTGGCCACTTACATCTGTGGTAATAAAAAACAGGGCATTGGGAGGCTGAATATACACTTCGTCAAAGAATGCCAGATCATGCGGATCCTCATAATAAGTACCTTGCGGGTATAATTCGCTCATCACCGTTAATACAAAGCTTTTAATTTCATCAATCCTCTCCCTGTCTGCTGGCACTATGCGATACGCTATTTCTTGGTCCATTCGTACATTCCCCCTATATTTTCTTCTGAATTCTGCTTCCCTCAGTCCAGATAAACGGAACTCCCTTGACTAAAATTCGCTCGTTGCTGTACCTCGGCATTCATATGCAAAGTAGAATCAGGAACTTCCAGACTTTGAATCAGGTCTGATCTGTGATTGGCATAGTCAGCAGGGTTTACACTCCAAGGCTGCTGTTGCCGAGCCATCGCGCGAATGGTTTCCATATCTGCCAACGTCGCAAAACCTTGCTCTTCCATCCAGTCATCATTAAACAAGGTTTGGATATAACGTTCCCCTCCATCGGCAATCATGCAGACAATGCGCTGATCCGGCGTAAGTTCTTGCGCAACATGGAGAGCAACTAGTGCACAAGCTCCGCTAGAGGGACCCATAAGGATGCCCTCATGACGAGCAAAGGCACGGGCTGTGAGAAATGCCTGCTCATCCGTCACTTTATAAGTACGGTCAATATAGTCCATGTTCAGATTAATCGGTGTCCAACCAAGTCCTACCCCGGGTATGCGATAGGAATCCATATGGCCACCAAAAATGGCAGAACCAACTGCGTCCACACCGATGATTTGCACATCCGGAGCAAAGGTTTTGAGGTACTTGGAAATGCCGCCTAGCTGCCCGCCAGTACTAACGGCTGCGATAACTACAGCCAAGTCAGATGGGCAATTATTCAGGATTTCACGCGCCGTGCTTTTAAAATGAGCTTCACTGTTAAGCAGATTAAAGCATTGGTCAGGACGATAACTATTCGGGATCTCTCTAGCCAGCTTGTTGGCAAGAGAAATTCTTGTTTTGTGATAACTGCCACTGTCATCTTGCTGGGTTACCACAATAACCTCGGCCCCGAAACCTTTTAAGAGCGCCAGATTAGCGTTCGTTGTCTTGGGATCAACCAATACGATGACATGGTAGCCTTTAGCAGCACCAATCATGGCAAGGGAAATGCCAAAATTCCCGCTTGAAGACTCAATGATGGTGCCCCCAGGCTTTAACAAACCTCTGCGCTCAGCTTCAGTAACTAGATACATCGCAGCGCGATCCTTAATGCTTCCTCCGGGATTGTAGCGTTCATATTTAAACAAGACTTGGCCTTCATTCGCTTTATTACTGTTAGGTATTGTGATGAGCGGTGTATTGCCAATTGTCTCCAGAATACTGGTGATCATACCTTAACCATCCTTCCTTCATAAAGACGCTGTTCCAGATCACCTGCACATTTGAGCAGCAATTGCGTATGCGGTTGACTGCTTTCATGAAGCAGCTCGCTAGGGCGCTTAGTTTCACTAATGCTTCCATTATTCATCACAGCGATATGATGGCAAAAGTTGCGCAGAACGTGAATATCGTGTGATATCATCAATATGGCGAAGTCAAACTGCTGATGCAGACGTTGCAGCAAGGCCAAGATCTGCGCTCGTACGCTCATGTCCAGGGCAGATACAGCCTCATCACAGATCAGCACTTCCGGCTCCAGCACCAACGCTCTAGCAATCGCAATGCGCTGACATTGTCCAGTACTTAACTGAGGAGGCCTCCTGTTGAGAAGATCGCCGGTAATGCCCACTTCATTCAGATAATAAGTTGCCTGCTCTTTTCGTTCTTTCCTGGTTCCAATCTGCAAGTATTGGAGTGGTTCTTGGACCAACTCGAGCGCACTGCGCCCCGGGTGAAGACTAGCTCTGGCATCTTGGAAGACCAATTGAATCTTCCTACTCATCTCCCGTCTATACTTGCCTTGTAATCGGTTAATATGGACCCCACGGTACAACACACTTCCACCGCTTGGAGACTCCAATCCGACGATACATTTGGCTAACGTTGATTTGCCACAACCGCTTTGCCCCAATATGCCTAAGATTTCCCTGCTATTTAATGTAAGATCAATATCGTGTAATACACGTTTCTTTGAATGAAAAGTCTTCTCCAACTTGCGAATCTGGAGTAGAGGCTCGCTATGATGCAGCAGTTCAACACGATCATTAGAAGGCTTTACGATTTGAAGACGGGAAGCGAGCAATTGCTTTGTATAAGCGGTTCGAGGCTTCGACAATACGACACTGGTATTGCCTTCTTCTTCAATGATTCCTTTATTCAATACGATTACTCTATTGCTTATCGCATTCGCCACTGCGATATCATGGGTAATCAAAAGAATGGTTAAACCCAGTTCTGCCTGCATCTTTTTTAATAAATCAAGCACTTCTTTTTGACTCACCGTATCTAACGCTGATGTAGGTTCGTCTGCAATAAGGACGGATGGCTTGAGACATAGCGCAAGAGCAAGGCAGACGCGCTGACACATGCCGCCACTAAGCTCAAAGGGATAACACTCCAGAATGCTTTTACTTTGCGCTTCCTTGAAATTAAGCATGCTCAGCATTTTTACCGCGATCGACATGACTTCATCCTTAGCAGCCATACGGTGAAAGAGAAGAATTTCTTTGAAATTTTCTTTTATTTTAAGAACCGGGTTAAGCGCCAGCTGGGCATCCTGAAAAAGCATGGAGATGCCTCTTCCACGAATCTGATCCCACACTTTAGATTTAATTGTCATATCCACATGCCATGTGGAGCCAATCTGCAGGGTTCCGCTAGCGATATTCGCAGAAGGCGGAAGCAGCCCTGTAACCGCCTTGGCAATCGTTGATTTCCCGGAACCGCTCTCCCCTAAAAGGGCGAGGATTTCGCCTTTATTCATATCAAATCCAAGCTGATCCAGAATGGGAATTGTGGCTTGGTTCTGCCTGTAAGTCACTTGTAAATTTCGAACCTGCAAGATCGTCTCACTTTGTCTTTCCAGCATGTATACTCCTCCCTTTGCGAAGCAATACCAACTCTGTAAGCATGGGCCTGGCTACAGCTCCAATTTTTCATAAGGATCTAACCGGTCTCTCAATCCCTCACCAATTAAATTAAAGGCAAAGACGGTAAGAACGATAAACAGAACAGGTCCGATCAAAATATGAGGGGCTTGCATGAAATGCGCTCGCCCATCTGCCAGCATGCTGCCCCATTCAGGCGCAGGAGGCTGTGATCCTAATCCAAGAAAAGATAGTGCCGCAATGGATAAAATCAGGCTGCCCAGCTCAAAAGTAGCCAAGATGAGAACCGGACTTATCGCTTTGGGAAGTAATTCGCGAAAAATAATTGTCCGAGTTCTGGCTCCGAGTATTCTAGCCGCTGCAAAGGAGGTTTCACTCTTGGCATGCAAAACAACACTGCGGGTTAAACGTGCAAAGGAGACCCACCATACAGAAACTACAGCTATCAGAAGATGAACCAAGCTTGTGCCGAATAAACCGGCAATGACCATGGCGAGCACCATAAAGGGAAAAGCTAACAGCACATCAATAAGCCGCATCAGGATGCTATCAACAATAGAGCCATGAAACAAACCGGCTATAAGGCCCACCAAAAGTCCAGCCAAGAGGGCCGTACTTAAAGCAATCATGGACGATACCAAGGTCGTTTTTCCTCCGTAAAGCGTTCGAGCGAACACATCGCGGCCAAATCGATCCGTGCCCATTGGATGCTCAAAGCTCGGTTTCTCCAGCCGCTCGTTCACACTCTGTTTTAAAGGATCATAAGAAGTAAATAAAGGCGCACCCAAGATGAGTATAGCCAAAATACTTAAAATAACGATTCCAAAAATCAAGCTAATCGGACTTTTGATGCTACGCAACTTCTTCAACGCTTGCTTCTCCTTTTCGTTGGATTCGAGGATCTACCAGCGCATAAACAACATCAACGAATAAATGAATGAAGATCACTAACGCTACCATAATCAACGCATACCCCTGAATAACCGGATAATCTTTCAGCAAAATACTGTCAAGGGCATATTTGCCAATGCCAGGCCATGAAAAAATGCTTTCCGTGACAACAGCGCCGCTCAGAAGCGCCGTCAGGGAAAGGGCAATCATGGTAATGATAGGCAGCAGCGCATTGTGCAAGGCATGCCTGACGACCCTCTTGCGATCCAGCCCTCTGGCCTGAGCAGAGAGTATGTAGATTTGACCAAACTCGGACAGCATATTGGCTCGCATCATTCGTATGAATTGCGGAGCACCCATACAACCTAAAGTTAATGCGGGAAGCCATAGTCTTCCCGCGTTAACTTCACTGCTAATTTCATAAACACCCACTGTTACGGCAAAGAAGGATAACAGGAATAGCCCAACGACAAAAGCAGGTATCGAAGCCATAGCCACGCACGCAAGACGAATGACATGATCGGGAGGTCGCCCCGCTTTAATCGCAGAAACTGCCCCCAAGAACAATCCCAATACGACTTGAATGAGTAGAGCAACGAAGGCTAGCATGGCCGTTGCCGGGAGTCTTTGTGCAATTTCTTCGACAACCTGACCCCCTGTTTGGATGGATGTACCCAAGTCAAATTGCAGCACCCGCCCAATCCATGCCGCATATTGAACTGCCATGTTCTGATCCAGCCCCAATTGCTCACGCATCTCTGCTGCTTTGACCTCATAGGCCTGTTTATCCAAAGCCGCCTCTGCAGGATGCCCTAGAAACAGTTCCACCGGATCGCCCGGAGCCATACGAATCAAGGCAAAAATAAGAATCGTTGCACATAGCAACGTGAGAAAAGCTTCAAACAACTTTTTCAGTATGACCTTCAACATGTGGATACCTGCCTATTTGGAGCTTATCGTCAAGTTGGCATTCACAACATTCTCATATTGTCTGAAATGATCTTCGAAGCCTTGAAGCGATTTGCTTACCGCTGAAATTTGCGGACGCGGGAATAAACTAATGACAGGTGCTTGCAGCGCGACTCGCTCGTTGATTTTGAGGGCCAATTCATGACGTGCAGCCTGATCCGGTGCTTCGGCCAATTGTGCAAGCAATTTACTTGTTTCTTCATCCTTGTATCCGCCAAAGTTTGCGCTTCCTTCTGGCGCAAATTGACCTTTTAGCAGCGCGTATTCATCTCCGAACGTGTTCCATGCCTCAATAGAAGCGTCCCAGTCACCCGATTTCCGAGCCGTTTCGATTAAACTGTAGTCGCCATGCTGAACACTAACCTTAATTCCGATCTTGGTCCATTGGCTTTGCAAAGCTTCACCTAAAGCCTTATCGCCACCCCAAGTCATCAATCGCAGGGTTAAAGGATTGCCGTCCTTCGTACGGATGCCATCCGAACCTTTTTTCCATCCCGCCTCATCCAACAGCTGCCCTGCTTTGTCCAGGTCCGTCTTCGAGTATACGGCATTTCTGGCTTCTTGGTAAGCAGGGTTGGAGCTTAGCCATGTCGTAATCGGTGTACTTTGCCCCTCTGCTGCAAGCACGACTAGTTCATTTCGATCTAGCGCCCAGGATAGAGCTTGCCTGACTTTCACATCGGCGAACTGAGGTTTGTTCAGATTCAAATAAATCGTTTGCGTATTAGCCGCCGGCGTAGCCGATAACCTGACCTCTTTATTATCTTTGAATTGAGCCAAGCTTGTTGCTGGTATATTTAAGACCACCTGGCTTTTTCCACTTAATGCGGACAGCACCCTCGTTTGCTCATCGCTGATCGCTTGATAGACAATCCTTGGGATGACGGGCGCTTTCCCCCAATAGTTTTTATTCAGTTCCAGCACCATTTTTTGTTTAGGGACAAATTCAACCACTTTATACATACCGGAAAGATCCATCGTATCTACAGCATCCTGTTTGGCATCGGCATTAACAATCATGGTCTGATAGTAAGAAAGATTCAGCGGCACTTGCAGATGGCTGCGCTTGGTCTTCACACCGATCGTGAAATCGTCGACCTTCGAGAAGGTTAAGTCGTCCAAGTAAGGCTTCGCCGTCAGATCCAGGGATCTCGAGCGTTCCAGCGAGGCGATCACGGCAGCGGCATCAATGGCTTTTCCACTCCAGAAGCTCGCTTTGGGTCTTAATTTAATTTCCCATGTCGTCGGATCGATTTCTTTTGCGCTTTCTGCCAGAGAGGGTTCGATCGCTCCCTTCGGGTTTACTCTAAACAGTGCTTCACCGGCCCCTATGCCTCTTAAATAGCTGGACGTAAGCGGCTTTACTGGGTCCAAGCTTGCGGCAATGTCTTGCGATGCCACAGTGAGCTCTTTATTCTTTGCTGGGTCAGTCGTGCTGATTGCCGTACTAGATGCTGTACTGGTTGCCGTGCCGCTTGGTGTACCCGTTTTATTCGTGCACCCCATTACTGTCATGATTGCACCTACAGAAAGGATTAATAATAGCTTTTTCATCGTCGTCTCACAAACTCCTTTGTCCATAACGTATAATTTTTATGTTCCTCCTAGATTGCTTGTGCAATGACCTGCATACGTCTTCCTCGCAAGCTTTGGCTATAAATGAAAGGACTTTCCGGATCATAGGTGTCAATATGGGGGGCCGGTTTATCAAATAGCTGCAGAAGGCGGAAACCGCTTGACGTGAGATATTGTACTAATTCTTGAGGGAATAGAAGACGATGTCTCAGATGTTCGACAATAGGGGGTTGGCCTTCGATGGTCCAGCGATAATCCCGCTCGAGCATTTGATTCGGCAAGTCGATGCTAAAGCGTGTTTGCAGGGAAACAACAGTCTCGTTTACTTTTCTCTGCTCTACGAGATCTTCGGTCAACCATCGCTGCCCCTCTGGGGTCAGGAAGAAGGCGGCATTTCGCATATCCAGGTACAGCAATCCCCCTGTATGAAGATGCTTGCGAAAACACTGTAAACTTGCGAGGACTTCCTCGTTGGTGAAATTGTACAAAAACGTGCTTCCCACGCAATAAAGAGCGTCAAACTGTTGCTTAAGTGAAAAGTCAGACTGATTCCCATAGACGAAGATCAGGTCAGGATAGTGATCTTTTGCCCAGGAAAGCATCTCTTCAGAGTTATCCAGTCCCACTGCCTCATAACCGGCACGATTCAGATACGCCACCTCGCGCCCAGGTCCTGAACCGATATCCAGCACTCTCTTCCCTACCTTATATTCAATCAAAAGCTTATGTATAAATTGGGCCATACTTTGGTCATGCTCCCCGTTAAATACCAGGTAAAGCGAAGGATTCGTATGTAAGAAGTTATCGGTATCCGTTTTAATATTCATCCGTTTCTTCCTTTCCATTGTTGCTGGTGTAACAATAGAGCTGAGAAGATGAGCCGCTGAACTGCGTGAAGGGGAACGGTTCAGCAATTAGCGCCGTCACGCCATTATTCATGAATTGAGCTACCACGGCACTTCCCGTTTGGGCATAGACGGTCAATGGGATCTGCCTTTCTCTGACACGCTCAAGGATAAGGTCAAACGTGCCATTGCTTAACGTCATCGCTGTGCAAATGACACTGTCGGCCTGATCCAGCACGATGTTCATATCCTTCTCAACAACGTGTCCTGCTTGTGTCTTTTCCATCTGCAGATCACAAGGCAAACAGATTCCCCCTCGTTCCTGAATAGCTTCTACCAAGGGGTTGACCACACCTATAAGCGCAACTTTTTGTGAGGGCCGAATATCAGCAACCTGCGCAATTAGCGCATCACGCTGTTTGGCTTTATGAATAGGAGTTCCCGCCGAAAGCTCAACCACCTTCGTGCAATTCGTTATGTGTGGATAAATGACGCCCAAGTACGCATCCATCGCTGCAATTTGTGCGGGCAGCCTCTCATCTTGCAAAACAGCATCTAGGAAAAGCCCTGAAAACTCAGCTGCTACTTCCATATTCAACTGGGCGGAGGTATGCGAGCAGGCTCCGAAATAAGATTCTACTCTTAGCAGTAAATAATAATTGTGATATTTGGTCGTAGAGGATGGAAACTGTGTAGTCTGGTAAATATAGGAGGATCCGGTTACCGGCAATGTATCAGGCTTGGGGCCAAGCTTACCCTCTAGTATAGCTTCTCGTAAATTTATTACGGCCAATGGAGCTTGCGTTTGCAGATTAATCACTCCTTTATAGGATCGAATCCCAAGATAATTCGTTTAAGCGCTTCTTCGCCATAGTGCCTAGCATTATGACCCTCCGTGTCTTGCGTGATCACATGGCCCAAGTAGCAAGCATTATCAATGGGAGTCTCAACGGACTTACCGATAAAATCCTCCATCTTGTAGCGGGCAATGTGTTCATCCGACGCGAGAGATTCTATTCCTTGGACGTGCGTAATGGTACCGCACTGAGGGGGAACGAGAAACAGCGCAGCAGCACTCATTATTCCACTATCTTTTCTGGCTAAAGCAGGCTTTATGCCCAAAGAAAGTTCAACAAAGGCTTGGAGTAAATCTATGCCCGTTACGCGTTCAATGAGTTCCACAATATAATTGCCAGCCGTTCTGGGATTGATCTCAACAATTCTAGGGCCATCGACCGTAAGCTTCACTTCGGTATGGGCTATCCCGTGATCGAAGCCGACTGCTTGAAGTGCATTACGTACAAATGTCGTTACATCCTCATACATCCCCTCTTCTAGCTTTGCCGGGAACATGTGACCATTTTCGATAAAGTAGGGGGTTCCTGTAATGGATTTGTCCGTAATGCCGATTATTGTGGTCTCGCCATTATAGGAAACACTCTCCACACTGACCTCCTCTCCACTCATGTACGCCTCAAGAAGATAGGTGCTTTCTCTCTCTTGGTCTCGAAAATTAAGCGGAAAAGCTTCAAGCGCATCATAAGCTTTTTGTAATTCCTTGGCGCTTTGGATGAGGCTGACAAAGGCGCTAGATGCAAGGTCTACAGGCTTTACAACAAGCGGATAACCAATTTCATTTGCAGCCTGTTCTACTTCCTCCCAACTATGCGCAAGCCGATAGTTCGGGTTTGCAAGATCAGCACGGTCAAGCGCCTGTCGCATAAGATGCTTCTGACGTACCGTTTTCACTTCATCGGGGAAAGGGGATGGGAGATGAAACGCTTTGGCTACTTCTCTCACGATTTCGATGTAATAGTCACAAACTGTAATAACACCATCAAAATGATAGGGTCGCAGGAATTCAATTAAACCTTCACAGTCATTCGTCTCCGTAACGAGAACCGCGTCGGCATATCTTAGAACGGGATGCTTCTCTGTGCCAAATCCACTGTCATAATGCCCCGGCTTGCGAGTAACAAAAGTATACGTGTGTCCCATTGACTTTAGGAGTGGCGGCAATAAATTACCGCTAGCCCCCACCCAGCTCTCAATCATCAAAATATGTGCCATAACAACCTCCAACACTTAATAATAGTATTCATTCTCAATTAAGGTGCTGCTGTTTGCTTTCTTCCTCCCCTCATCATCAAGTATTAATAATAAACCACATTAATTTAATTGTAAAAATTACAATTAAACAGAATATACTATACATAATTATCCAGTGTCAATCATTTATAATTGACCATCGTTTTATTTGAAAGTAGGAAATGGATCCTTGAATGCCCTCCAGTTCGTGTTCATCTCTTCCGCTGTTAACAACACTTCATCCAAGGTGCGCGTAATTTCATCTCGATTCATATCGATACCGATTAAAACAAGCTTGGTCACACGATCTCCCCAAGTCTCATCCCAATCGGGGGATTTCGGATAGTCTTCTCCGAAATGCATGAATCGTTCTTCAGCCGATAACGCAGCTACCCACAGACCTGCTGGTGACAGCTGTTTGGAAACACCAGCTTGACTGAAGGAAAGCGCCGTATTGTTCCGCGTAGCCAACCAGACTAACCCTTTAGAGCGAACAACCGATTTCGGCCATGCAGCCAACCATTTGGAGAATCGCTCAGGATGAAAGGGAATTTTGCGCGTATAGACAAAGGAGGAGATGCCATATTCTTCTGTTTCCGGGGTATGCGCCTCTTTTTGCAGCTCCTGAATCCAGCCTGCCGATTGACTCGCCGCCTCAAAGTCGAATAAGTGGGTGTTCAGGATTTCCTTTGGATTCACTTGACCATGAGTCGTTCTGATAAGCTTAGCTCTAGGTTGCAAGCCCTTTAAAGCTTTCTGCAGTTTTTTAAGCTCAGCCTCTGTCACCATATCGCATTTATTCACAATCAGCACATCACAGAACTCTACTTGCTCTGTCAGCAGCTGAACCACCCTTCTATCATCATCACTTCCTGCTTCCTGTCCGCGGTCCTTCAGAGTTTCACGCGTATGATAGTCCTGCCAGAAGTGATAGGCGTCAACAACGGTTACCATACAATCCAGTCTAGTCAGCCTCGCCAGATCGATCTCGTTCTCTTCATCTACATACGTAAAGGTTTGCGCGACAGGAACAGGTTCTCCCACGCCGGTCGATTCAATGAGAATGTAATCGAATCTCTTCTCCAGCGCCAGCCGCTCGACTTCCTTCAGCAGATCATCGCGAAGTGTGCAGCAAATGCAGCCATTAGACATTTCCACGAGCTTTTCATCGGTGCGGCTTAGTCCCCCGCCTTCACGAATCAAATCAGCATCGATATTGACCTCACTCAGATCATTGACAATGACCGCTACCTTCAAGCCCTCGCGATTATTCAGTACATGATTAAGTACAGTCGTTTTGCCGGCACCCAAATATCCGCTTAACACGGTAACCGGAATTCGTTCATTTTCAGCTATAACGTTTTTCATCGTTTTTCACGCTCCCATTTTTTATTAGATCAACCATGCAAGGCATAATGCACTTAACGCAGAAGTCAGCACTTGTTTTCCTGCCAAAGAGGACGCAAATCGCCAACCCAGTTCTTTCCTAACTGTCCATAACGTAACCAGGCAGGCTGTTAATGTCGAGGCTAGATATACAAGGACAAAAATTTGATCAGCATCTAGAGACTGGAGAAAAGCACCTTCATCTTGATTTAATGTCAATAAGCCATCCTTACGCAAAATAGAGAAAATAATACCTCCAGCTGCTTCGGCAGGTAAATGAAAGATATGGAGCACCGGTCCTGCCCATGCAGTCAATTGCTGCATGGTACCTGTTAGCTCAAGTAAAGTTGATACCAGACAGATCAGCAGAAAGATCGGCATGGCTTGAAAGAGAAATTGCTTCGTCACGGCACGAACACGCCAGAAGATAGCTCGAATGGAAGGCTTCTGCAGGAATGTTTTATTTGTATACAGGGGTGTAGGCAGTGGTCCTTGCTTGCGATTCCAAATTCTTGTATGCACAGCGCCAATAACAAAGAGAAGAAATAGATAGGGCACAAACAATCCGGCATGACCCGCAGTGCCAAAGATGGATAGAGACGCACCGATCTGATAGCTGCAAGCAGAACCGAAAGTGATCAGGGATACGCAGGATTTGCGCGTACACGCGCTGCATACTCGGCTTTGAAAGACGGCGACAACATTGCAGCCATATCCGGAAAGCACGGGTACAAGATCACGTCCGGTAAGGCCAACATAACGAAGCCAACCATCCAGAGCATCCGTAATCCGATCTTTTACCCCACTCTCTTCCAAGCTGGCAATACTGATCCCCAACAGGAGTACAACAGGGAATGCCCACAGAAAGGAGTACCAACCAAGCGTAATCATGCCGTAGTTGCCAATCAACATCGTTTGGAGCATCGCAGGCGTGTTCACTAAGAGCTCTTTTATCGGTTCAATAAGATTATTGTCTACGATGGGTTGCAACCACTGAGAAAGTAAAAAAGCCAACATAACAGGGACTGCAAACACCAACAAAGTAGTAAGTATCGCTAGCGGGCGTCCCCATATGGGATGCTCAAACCAGGTTTGTTGCGGCTTACTTGCCAATAAATCAGGCGTTTCCAGCAAGACAGGTTTTCTGACAATAGGCTTTGCCTGCTCAAAAGCTCGAAGTAACATTCCTTTTCGAATCGGAGGCAAATTTCGCGTATCCGCTATCATCACAGGAATGCCTAGCCGTTCGCTATAGGAATCCGCTACCATTTGTAAACCATGTGTTGCCTTGTCTTCGAAGGTTAATAACAACATGACCCTTTTACGATCAAAATTTACCGTCTCCAAGAGAAGTGGTAATTCTACCTGGGCATGCGTCCCTCGAACTACCAGAATGATCGCATCAGACTCTAGTATTTCTGCTAACGCTAGTTGCGTCGTCTGGCTGTCATCTCTCAAGCGAATGCCAGGCAAATCGACCACATCGTACTCCGAGGTCCATGTTCCTCTACGAGCAAAGATTGTCGAACCCCGGAAATTCGATTCCTCTCCGGTATCATAACCCGTTAACCCGCGAAATAAAGCGGATTTACCCGAGGACTCAAAGCCAACGAGAACGACGTTTCCGCGCTCCACCTTGGCTTCAGCTTGGTTCAGCATTGACAGTCCTCCCCGCAGCAGGATAAATCACTTAACATCATGCCATGTGCGCGATAATCCTCAAGGACGGCATCAGGATCCATGCCCAACTTCTCTGCAATAGCCTTCGCTACGACACCGAAACGTTGTCGGAATTTATAAATAAAACAAAAAAGCAGATTACCATGAGTGACACTGGGCCCAACCACAAATAATCCTGGGGTTAACGTTGACTCATCTTGTGCAGTGAGCAGTACTTCCCCCTTATCACCATGCAAGAACAAGTGTTCAATCATTGACAAACTTCCTTTAAAGCCAGTCGCCAAGATCGGCCGCTGGTTAGATTTCAGCATTCGACTTGTTCCCTCTTCGTTTTCACAATACACGAGGAAACCGCCTTCTTCTGTGGGTTCTACCCATTTCACTTCATATTTACTTATCATAGAGAAATTGCCGTTTTCCATGATATCTTCCAAACGATCTTTGGTATAAGGAGACAATTCCACACTCGGATCACTGCTTCCCTTTCCCGTATAGCGGCCGCTGTTGTCGATGACGATGACTTTCTTGCCTGCACGGCATAAATGTATGGCGGCATCCATACCGCTTTCATAACCGCCAATAATGAGTTGTTCATCACCTTCCACTTGTCTCCACGCCTCAACCAAGCTGTTATGGAGACAGTATTCCGCTCCGGGAAAAGGAGACAGATTCGGATATTGAAACTCGCCTCCTGCCCAAATCACATTGCGGGAGGTCATACCCCCGATAGAGGTTTCGAGCTTGAAGACTTCCTTCTTCTTATAAATTTGTGCAACATCAACACCTGTTTGTACTGGCAGTTTTCGAAAGTCAGCGATGGCCTGCAAATACTCGGCGTACTCTTCGCCTGTTGGATGTTCCGTACAGAGCGTATACGCAGGCGATGTCCTGAGTGCAATCGCATTCAGATCTAACATCCCATAGGCATTGCTGGTAAATGAGGGGGTGATCAGCCTCATTTCTTTGGGCCACAGCAGAAAAGAAGCGCCAATCTCACTTCGATCCAGGATGCAAAAGTTGGTTATGCCCAAATCCTGAAGCACACACCCCATCCCAATGCCAGCCGCACCTGCTCCTACGATGATGCATTCATATGTTTTCATTTCTACACCTCGCTCGGATTTATTGTAATTATTACGATTAAAAGGTGCGACTATAGAAACTATAATCGTTTATAACTAATTCCAAACCAGCTGTCCTTCCTCATTCCCGCTTGTACGACTGCTCATCTTAAAATCTCCTTGTTGTGCTTTAGGATTGTAGGCCTTATAAGCGTCGGCAATTTTCTCATAGCTCATTTCGCTGTCTTCAATAATCACTTTGCGTTTAGCTTTGAGAATAATTTGCTCAATATCCGCGAAGCTGCATCCGCGGAGAATCGGGGTTGACTGTTCAATAACTTGCAGGCTTGATTCCGATTCTCCAAGCAAATTGATCAAAAACTGCTTGAGCTCCGCTAGTCCCGGAAGGTCATACGTCATCCTCGTATCAAAACGGCGCCATACCGCATTGTCTAATTCTTCCTCCAGATTCGTCGCGGCGATAAAGGTACTGTCACCTTGGAACTCATCCAAACATTGCAGGAGCGTATTCACAACGCGTGCCATTTCTTTGACCTCATCGATAGCATCTCGTGCCCTTGCGATGGCATCAAACTCATCTAGAAACAGAACACAGGTCGCAGCTTTGGCAAACTCAAAAATTTTCCTAATGTTGCTAGCTGTTTCTCCCAGATGGCTATGAATAATCGCATCCAAACGAACCACAATAAGTGGCAAATTCAATTTATGGGCTAAATAAAAAGCTGTCAATGTTTTACCTGTACCTGGTGGGCCGAACATGACGATTTTGTTTGGAATCGAAACATCAGCTTCCAGAAACTTCTCTTTCATCCCTTGAATGATAAGAAATTCATCAATGATTTGTCGATTGCTCTCTTGTAATACCATATGTTTGATTTTCTTTGCACATTCCATTGGTAAATACACCGTGGCGGTTTCAATTCCTTTGGACTTGGGCATTCGATTGTAGTTCTTACTGTTTTTATTCAACTTAACTTAACTCCTTCGTTCCTATTAGGTTCTATATTGTTAAATATTTCAGCACTTCTCTCCAGCAGTAGACAAAATGACCGGTTATGACCTATGTAAAAGGAAGATAAATCGTACCTGTTGCGTTCAGGTTCATAAGTGACCATCAGACGATGTTTCATCCTCTTCATTGCTAATTGAACAAAGCGATCTGCTTCCTTGGAAGAATATATGGTTAAATAGGCATATAGGGAGTGATCTTCTGGCTCATCCAGTACACTGACTCCCGCACAGGAATATTCCGTCTTGACCTGCTTCTGGTTTAACAGCCTAAGCGCTTTATGAAGTTCAGCATCGACATGCACCTGATCCAGCAGCATTGTTTGTTTCGGACGTCTACGTAGCTTGGCGTTTGAAGTCCATCTTACTAGTTCCTGCTCTCTTCGATTCCACTGTGCTTCTGAGTGTCTGCTCAGTAAAATCTCATCAGATCCATTAACGTTCAATTTTGACATGTGCACATTCCTCAATACCTGTAATTTGACCCTATAAAAGAAGGCAGGGCTCAGCAGCCCAGCCTCCCTTATGAATAGTAAGATTAGCGCGTTTCACGATGAAGCGTATGACGCTTCAGACGTGGGCAATACTTGCGCAGTTCCAAACGAGCCGGTTGATTTTTCTTATTCTTTGTTGTTGTATAATTACGGTCACCGGTTTCTGTACAAGCTAATGTAATGACAACTCTCATGGGATTCACCTCCAGTTTGTAATCAGCCTACTGCTACTTCTTCCATCGCTGCATTGGGCAGAATGTCCTCATATTGGGTCCAGTCTTCCTGCATCTCCGTATCTGTCAATAAGCAAGCATCCAGGGATTGAATGATCTCATTCTTATCCATGTCCATGCCGATAAACACGATTTTATTGATCCGATCGCCGTAAGTCTCATCCCAATGCTTGATTTGATCAGCATCTTCTAAGAGAACAGCCTGCTTCTCTTCTTCCGGGAGCGCAGCGACCCAATAGCCTGCGGGTCCGAAACGTATAGAGGGCCCAGCTTGACTCATATTTTGAGCAAAATCGTTTCGCGTAGACAGCCACATGATTCCTTTCGCTCTTACGATTTCCGCCGGCCAATCCTCCATCCACTGCATTAATCGTTCTGGATGAAACGGCTTCACTCGCTCATAGACAAAAGAACCTATCCCGTATTCTTCCGTTTCAGGCGTATGTGCTTCTTTCTCCATTTCTTTCATCCAACCTGCTGATGTACTTGCTTCGTCGAAGTCGAACAAATGTGTGTTCAAGATATCCGCAGGGGCTACTGCCCCATGTACAGAGCGAATTAACTTGGCTCTTGGCTGCAGCGAGCGAAGCACACCCTCCAATTCCTTCAGATCTTCTTCACTAACCATATCGCATTTGTTCAAAATGAGCACATCACAAAACTCGATTTGATCTATGAGCAAATCAACGACATCCCTCGTGTCGTTCTCATCGACAGCTTGGCTGCGATCGAGCAGCGTCTCTCCGGAAGCATAATCATGCCAAAAACGATAAGCGTCTACAACCGTCACCATACAATCCAAACGACAGAACTGGGAAAGATCGATACCTTGTTCCTCATCGATGTATGTAAATGTTTGCGCCACTGGCAGTGGTTCGCCAACACCCGTTGATTCAATCAAGATGTAATCAAACTTATCTTCTTTGGCTAGCTTCTCGACTTCCTTAAGCAAGTCTTCCCGAAGCGTACAACAGATGCAGCCATTGGACATTTCCACAAGAGATTGACTCGTTCTTGAAATTCCGCTACCATCTCGAATAAGGTCTGCATCGATATTCACTTCGCTTAAATCATTGACGATAACCGCTACTCTTAGACCATCGCGATTGTTTAAAACATGGTTAAGCAAGGTCGTTTTCCCTGCTCCCAAATAACCGCTTAAGACGGTTACTGGTATTTTCTTTTCTGATGTTGACATGCAAGACACCTCTATTAGTTGTAATTTTTACGCTTTTATTGGCGGATAAAAAGCAAACCAAAGTTTGCTTTTTAGGTGTAATTTTTACGATTATTAGAAACAGTTTACTCACTTTACTATCATTTTATTCGTTTAATGCTTTCTTCAGAGCTTTTAAATTGTTCTCCATAATGCCAATATAATCCAGCTTATTCTTCTTATCCTCATCGGTCAAGCCTTCGATTGGATTCAGTACATCTGTTTTCGCACCAATTTCCTTGGCAATGGTTTGCGCGATTTTAGGATCGACCAATGTTTCAAAGAAAATAGTTTTCACTTGATTTTCTTTGGCAAATTTTATCACTTCCGCCATTTTTTCCGGTGACGGTTCTTGTTCTGGAGATAAGCCGGAGATTGGAACTTGTTTTAAACCGTAATCCTTGGCCAAGTAGCCGAACGCCGCGTGCTGTGTTACGAAATCTTTGGATTTTACATTTTTCAGGTCTGATTTAAAAGCCTCGTCCAGTTTTTTCAGCTTAGCAATGTATGCATCTGCATTCTTCTGGTAGTCATCTTTGTGGGCGGGATCAGCTTTTGTTAATCCTGCTTGTATGGCTGCAACTTCTTTCTGAGCGAGCGTCGGATCAAGCCACACATGAGGATCAAGAATCTTGCCACCCTCTTCGTGTTTGTCATGCTCCCCCTCTTCTTCCTCTTCAGGCAAGCCTTCCATAAGATCTAGACCTTTGCTGGCTTCCACAACAACACGCTTATCGTTAGGTGTGCTTTCCAGTGCTTTCTCGGCCCAACCTTCTACGATCCCATTATAAACGAATAGGTTCGCATCCTTAAGCTGCGCCATATCCTTTGCGCTTGGCTCCCAATCATGAGGCTCAGCTCCTGCCGGAATAAGTCCTATCACATCAGCATAATCCCCAGCAACCTGCTTGGTGAATTCATACATCGGATAAAAAGTGGTTACGACTTTTAATTTGGAAGTACTACCTGCAGCAGGATTTGTGCTAGCTGGGGACGCCCCCGTGGAACACCCTGATAATAGGACGGCAGATAAAGCTGTAAATGCGAGCGATTGTGCAACCCATGTTTTTTTCATTTAATTTAATCCTCCTAAAAATATTATAAATTGATGTGAAAGCGGGTACTATTCGGACAAACTAGGCATGCTATTGATAGGGGCAACTTCCCCTTCCAAACTTTTTGAATTTCTTACTTTTCCCAATTTAACTAAAGCCTTCTTTAAGCTAATGCCAGCAATAAGGAAAAACAGCAGCAAAAGAGCAATTGTTCCTCCAGGTGGTGTACTCAGCTGATAGGATGCCGTCAGACCAGAGAATACGCCGAGAAGTCCAATTCCCATAGCAATTAATATGGCTGAATAAAAACTTGAAGCAATGCGAATAGCTAATGCAGCTGGAAGTACAACTAGTGCAGATACGAGTAAAACACCTACAATTGGCATCGCCGCGGAGACAATCATGCCTGTTACTACGCTAAACCCAAGGGATATCCATGAAACCGGCAGTCCGCTTGTTTTAGCGGTATCCTCATCGAATGTGATTTGATAAAGCGGCCGCCGGAAGACAAAGAAAAACGTTCCGCCTATAATTGCAACAGCAAACATAAGGAACAACTCGGTCTGATTAACAGCCACTACTGAACCAAAGAGGTAGGCGGAAAAGCCCTTGTTAATGCTTTGATTGAGATTCATGAGTACCACCGCAGTCGATAAACCACCAACCATGATGATAGCTACTGAGATTTCACTGTATGTCTTATAAGATCTTCTGACGTATTCCACTGCAACCGCACCTAACGTCGCTACAACAAATCCGGTTATGGTAGGATTCATGTGCAAGTAGGCTCCGCCAGCTACGCCCGCAAGAGAAACATGTGAAAGCATGTCAGCCATTAAGGCTTGCCGTCGCAGCATAAGGTATACGCCAAGCACAGAAGCTAGAAGTGCGATTAGCCCACCGGCACAAAATGCCCGCTGCATGAAGTCGTAGTGCAACATTTCCATCCGCCTTCCTCCTTTCGTTCCAACTCAATGATTCGATCGAGGTAGGGTTTTACTTCAGATAAACCGTGTGTAACCATGATTACCGTTCTTCCGTGTTCCTTTACTTGATGATTCATTAGTTCGTAGAAGCCCATACGACTTTCTTGATCCATTCCCGTTGTGGGCTCGTCTAATACTAGCAAGTCCGGTTCTTGAGCAAGAGCTCGTGCAATACAGATACGTTGTTTCTGTCCACCTGATAGCTCCCCAATCTTCCGATCGCGCAATCCCCACATCCCTACTTGCCGTAATGCCTTCTCTGTCTGATCCATATCTTCCTTTTGTAACCTGCGGAACCAAGAACCTCGGGCGGCTCTTCCTGATTTTACAAACTCAAGAATCGTGCTGGGAAATCCGCTGTTAAAAGCAGCGATTTGTTGAGAAACGTAACCAACTCTGAGCTTGTTCCCATCACTATTCTTAGTTGATAGATAAACGTCGCCTTTCCAAGGCTTATATAGGCCCAATAACAGCTTAAGCAGTGTTGACTTTGAAGCTCCGTTAGGTCCTGTCACCGCAACAAACTCGCCTGATTGAATCTCTACGTTGGCATCTTGAATGCAAGGCGTTTCGCCATAGCCGTATTCAACCTCTTTCATTGAGGCAACTAGCATATTCTCAGATCCCTTCATCATTTCACGTATCAAGTAATAATTACGATTAATGAATGTAATTTTTACGCTTAAATGATATGAACAATCATCCAATTATATTCTTATTCGATAAAGAATATATCTTAATGTTTATCGCTTTTCTTAAATCGTAAACATTACATATTTCATCGTAAAATATATCTTGTTTTATTTCTAATGTCAATACTTCAAAAAAAGAGATTAATCCACAACCCTATTTATGGACTGTTGAATTAACCCTTTGATCAAGTATCTATCAACCTAATTTCGGCACTCTTCACAAATGCCATACACTTCAAATCGATGACTGACAATCGTAAAATTGCCAGGAAGCTGCAGCGTTTGTTCCATCGGACAATAATCAAATGTAAGCGTTTTTTCACAGTTGGTACAGATCAAATGATGGTGATGATGATGGACGCAGCTGGCGCGGAATTTCAAACCACCCTCCATAAAATAAAACTGCTCCAAAGCACCCATATCGCTCAATAAGCGTAAATTTCGGTATACAGTATCGAAACTAACACTGGGATAGTCCAGAACCATTTGATCATATACGTATTTAGGCGATAAGTAACCGTCTGATTTGGAGAAAATTTCTGCTAACGTTCGCCTCTGCTCTGTAATCCGCCAGCCATGCCTAACCATAATATCAATCATCTCTTTGACCGTTGTTTTTTCTGACATTTATCATACCCTCTTCGCTTTCATGTATATATGTATAGTGAAGGATATTTTCATGTTAGTCAAGCAAGCAGCGCAATGCCAAATTTGCAAAACAAGGGTGTATTTCGTAGCATCCGGTGATATATCCAAACCTTCAGAGACATTGTAAGAAAAATGCCTCATATCACTTTATACGATCGTTCCATTTTCTCGCCAATCTTGCAGCTAGTCCTGTTTTATACTATAATTCAAACCGTAATAATTACTTATTATTCCCGTGTAAAGGAGTCCTCCTTTTGAGCAAAATTCCAGTAATTGTTATGAGCGGTTTTCTTGGCAGCGGTAAAACAACCTTATTAATTCGCATGCTGCAAGAAACGGCAGACTTCAACCTTGTACCTGCTGTTCTTATGAATGAACTGGGGAAACAAGATGTAGACGGACATCTTCTGCAAGAAGCTTCACCGGATGTGAATCTGGCCAAATTACTCGATGGATGCATCTGTTGCTCTAAGAAGAGCGACATTAGCGATGCCATTAAACAACTGTTGATACGCAAACCAGATGTTATATTTATTGAATTAACGGGTGTCGCCAATCCTGAGGAAATCGTCGATGCTCTCACAGAACCCGTATTACTTCCTTATGTGAAACTACATAAAGTCATCACCGTACTCGACGCTGAGAATGTACTTGACTATAACAGTATCTTCGCCTCGGACCGCGAGCTGGTTCACACACTTCGCAGACAGATGGAAGTTGCGGATGTGCTTATTTTAAACAAAATAGATTTAGTCAGTGACAAACTACTTAAAACTATTGAAAAAACAATCCGAAAATACAATGAACGCTCATTGTTACTGCCAACGACACATAGCAAATTCGATTTAAACTTAATTTTCAGTGATCTTCAGCCAAGGCAATCCCAGCTTGTCAGTTCAACAAGCTTTAACAAAAACATGCACATGCATAAAATAATAAAATCAACGCATGAATCCACGGATTCAACACCAAGTGCATCTTTTTCACGTATACAGAGTATATCCATCCCAATTTCAATCGAACTTTCTATGAGTCAACGCTTTATTGAGCGTTATTTAGCTGACTGGGGTTCTAAGCTTCTTCGCGCTAAAGGTTACTTAATGATTGGACCTCAACGTGAAACATTTCTCATGCAATTTGCTGGTAAACGTATGAACTGGCAACCTACACCCTTCAAGGGAACTCCTTACCTTGTTTTAATTGGTTTAGATTTGAATGTAAGAACTCTCGAAGAAGATTGGGAAAATCGCTTACTCGAGTTGCAGCATATTTAATTTTCAGAAATAATGCAGCCACTGGGGATTCACTTCTTGCGGGCTGTTATTTTTTTTGTATGATCATCCTAAATTAATATGTCCTATATCTCTTTATCCTATCATACGATATAATAGTAATTATTTTGATTAAGGAGTTAACGATGCCGAGTACGATAGATAAGACTACAATGCAAATTATGGCGTTCATTTGCTTTATCTTAATTGTTCTTCTTTTAAAAGATTTTAATTTCTTTTCAAGTTTTGTTACAGCGGAGCATCTACAAACATTCAAAACCATCTTCATCAGCATTCTCTTAGAAGCAATGCCTTTCATTTTACTTGGTGTATTATTGTCTTCATTACTCCAAACATTTGTATCTGAGCAAGCGATTCAGCGATTTATTCCCAAAAACCCCTTACTTGGTATCCTGTTCGCGTGCCTGCTGGGTATTCTGTTTCCAATGTGTGAGTGTGGTATGATTCCTGTCGTTCGAAGACTTATACTTAAAGGCATGCCTGTTTACATTGCAGTCGTTTTTATTATTACAGGTCCTATTATTAACCCTATTGTGTTCGCGGCTACATTTATGGCTTTTCGAAATCATCCAACTATTGCCTATTCTCGAATGGGACTAGCTTTCCTCGTGGCTATTGTTATCGGATTAATTCTTTATCGTTTTATCAAGAGTAATCCGTTACGGATCAGTCGAACCAGTTTTTTGACCGAACAAGAGTTGGATAGCCATCAACATACTGGAGGTATTTCAAGAAAATTAAACACATTTTTCGTCCATGCTTCCAATGAGTTTTTTGATATGGGTAAATATCTGATATTTGGTTCCATGCTTACAGCCATCATTCAGGTTTTTATGCATCGCGAAAGTCTTCTTGCCATTGGCCAAGGCCCTATTAGCTCTCACGTTTTTATGATGGGTTTTGCGTATATCCTTTCCTTATGCTCGACCTCAGACGCTTTCGTGGCGTCGTCATTTCAAACGTCATTTACATCTGGTTCATTGCTTACTTTCCTTGTGTTCGGACCTATGCTTGATTTCAAAAGCACACTTATGCTTCTTTCGGTTTTTAAGACCCGTTTTGTCTTGTTTCTCATACTCTTAATTTCAACCACCGTACTCGCTTGTTCACTGTTTTGGGAGCATTTTTTATCTTAAAATTAGCCTGTAGGAGGTATACCCTTGAATCAAGTTCGAATAACCAGCTTTCATTATTTCCTTCGTACGATCATTCTGCTTGGCTTTTCCGGCTATATTGTGTATCTAACCAAATCCGATGCTCTTCAATACTACATTGCTCCACGAATGATGATTTACGTTAAAACGGCTTCTGTCATCTTGTATATTATCGCGATCTTTCAAGGCTACTTGGCACTTCGTGCATATTGGGGTAAGCCTGTAGCTTGTGAATGTGAGCAGCCCGTTACAAGCTCGCGCACGCGTAATACGCTTGCCTATGGACTCCTCATATTGCCTCTAATGATCGGCTTTTTACTACCTGATACTGCATTAAACAGCACTATGGTCGCTGCTAAGGGAATAAACCTTTCGGCTGGTACTTCCAATTTTGCCAAACCCAAAGAAGCATCCATTACCGATGTATCTAGCACTCGAAGTACAAGTGTAAATGCATCAGATGCGACAGCATCTCCGAGCCCTTCAACGAGTAGCCGCGATGACAATAGCAAAGTTACAGTTGTTCCTAAACCAGCTACTAGCGCTAAAACGCCACCTTCCGATCATCCAACGCCCCAGTCTGAAGTTGCACCTGTTTCTCAACAAGATGCTGACATTGAAAAATTGTTCCAAGCGCCTGACGAATGGAATGAAGATTTTGCGAAGATGGGCGTTATACTCTATAAAAAGGATCGTATTATTGTTCAGCCAGAAATCTACATGGAAATCCTGTCAACCATTGACCTCTTTAAAGACAACTTTATAGGTAAAAAAATTGAGCTTACTGGCTTCGTTTATAGAGAAGATAAGATGACAACAAGCCAATTTGTTGTTGGACGTTTTGCGGTTAGTTGCTGTTCAGCAGATGCTTCACCCTACGGCGTACTGATCGATTTTCCCACGGCGCAAAACTTTCCAAAAGATACATGGGTTAAAGTGACGGGTACGATTCAAAATGGAAACTATAATGGAAACGACATCTTTAAAATAGCAGCCACCCAAATTGAGAAAATTGCTGCCCCTAGTTCTCCTTATGTGTATCCAAATTTCGAACCGCTGAACGTGTTGAAGTAGTTAGAGTGAAATTCCAAAATTTTAAGACTTGTAGAAAAATGACCTGAATTCTTATTTTAATTTGATAACTTCCTATTAACCTTGAAACGGCAGCCGATCGTCATGGCCGGCTGCCGCTGCGTTTCGATTCAGCTATTCGAAGGTTTCGTCTCTTAGATTTTTTCCGCGTTCAGTCCCCTCTTCATGATCTAAAAGCTTGTAGAGGACTGTCATTGAAACCACGAGCACGGCATCCATAAAAAGAATGGAGAGCGTCGGGTAATCACTGATAACCATAACCCCCAGCATAGCCCCCATCATCCCTCCCATGAGTCCGGCTAGCATGCCATCCAAGGAAGCTAACAGGTGCAGGGATTTCCCCGAAATATAACCGACTAGCATCCCGAATGTTACGCCGATCACGGTTGGCAAGAACAGGGTCCCCAAGAGTATTCCTGCTATTGTGCCGATAATTAAACTCGATACCATCGCAATCGTCATCGCCGCCATCATCCCCGTCATGCTGGATAAAGATTTGCTTTTAGATCGCAGATTGAAAATGAGTACGAGGACGACAATTAGCACGAAAATCGCAGATACGATTCCAGTGTTCATTGTCAGCTTCGATATGGCTGCCTGCGTGTCTGAGGCGCCCTCCCCTCCATGCTCATGGGCAGAGACAGTTAATGTTGGCAGCAGCATAACGATCATGGTACATAGCCAGACGATAGTAGCAAGCACCTTCCTCATAGGGCAACTACCTCAAAGCCTTTATTTTCAATGGCTTCTTTCAGTTTGTCTTGGGTAATCGCGGTATTCGAGTTATCGTATTCTATATGAACAGATTTATGAGCCAGGTCCACTTTCCCCATAGCACCGAGCTGCTGCAAGGCACTCTCTATTGTCCTTACACAATGATTACACGACATGCCCTCAACGATCATTGTTATTTTGTGCATAGTCCTCCTCCATTCTAATCCTCTTCGTAGTCGTCTTGACGGTTTATGATGGTCGACCATATCCAGAATAGCGTTACGGTACCGATCAATAATAGAAATAAGAATACAGGAAATAGCTTGCCAATATGTATATCCATATCCGGCATGTTCAAATTGACTCCCCTCCTTGTGTTCTATCCCTCGGTAAGTTCATCTTCTGCAAACGAAGTGCATTCAGGATAACCGTCACTGAACTAAGCGCCATCGCGGCACCTGCCAGGTAGGGCATCAGCATGCCGGCCATGGCGATGGGAATGCCAATCGCATTATAAATCAGAGATCCTGCCAAGTTTTGTTTAATGTTCTTGATTGTCATCTGACTGATCTGGATCGCTTGCGGTATCCGCATAAGATTATCGTGAATGATGGTAATATCAGCGGCTTCCATGGCAATATCTGTGCCGTTGCTCAGGGCCATACTGTAGTTGGCCGTTGCAAGAGCTGGAGCATCATTAATACCATCCCCAACCATAAGTAGTCGTTTATGCGACTTTTTCAATTCTCGGATGACTTGCGCTTTACCATCCGGAAGCACGCCGGCGATGACATGCTGAATTCCAGCTTTCTTAGCAATAACACGTGCGGCCTCCTCCCCATCACCAGTTAACATGATCACTTCTTTTCCCATTGCGTTCAGTGCTCTTACTGCCTGCACGGCAGAGTCTCTTACTTGATCTGTCACTGCCAACAGCCCAGTTAATGTGCCATTTATCGCTGCAAAAATAACGGATTTTCCTGTCTCTTCAAGATCAGAGACGTGCCCTAAGCCTAGTACGACGTCAACCTTGTTCGTCTTCAACCAATGTCCATTTCCGATCATCACGATATTGCCGCCAATCTTCGCTTGAATGCCGCAGCCTGGAACAGTTGTGAAATCTGTCACCTCCAGCAAGGTGATGTCTCTTTCTCGTGCAGCCTCTAGAATCGCAGCAGCGATCGGATGCTCAGACAGCGTTTCCGCAGAGGCAACGATCTGGAGAAATAGAGTCTCTTCTCCAGCAAAGACGATCATATCTGTCAATACCGGTTTCCCCCTTGTAAGGGTACCGGTTTTGTCAAAAACAACCGTATCGGCTTTGTGCAGCCGCTCGAGCTGTTCGCTCCGTTTGAACAAAATTCCAAGCTCCGCAGCTCTTCCTGATCCTGCCATGATGGATGTCGGCGTTGCCAATCCCAGAGCGCAAGGGCAGGCAATAACGAGGACAGAAACGGCAACCTGCATGGCGATGCCAAAATCTTGTGAGGTCAACCAAATATACCAGATGATGAAAGCAGCAAATGCAATGATAATCACAATTCCAACGAAAAATTCAGAAATGACATCCGCCACTCGCTGAATAGGAGGTTTCGTGCTCTGCGCTTTACTGACAAGCTGAATAATTTGATGGAGTGCTGTATCCTCCAATTTCTTATTCACACGATAGGTTACGCTTCCTGTTTTGTTCAGCGTTGCACCAAACAGCAAGTCGCCCTGCGCTTTGTAAACCGCCTTACTCTCCCCTGTCATCATGGATTGATCAACGTAAGTGGAGCCAGACAGCACTTCACCGTCAATCGGAACGCGTTCCCCGGGCTTCAAGCGAATCACATCATCCATGTGAATCGCTTCAATTGGGATTTGAATTTCCACGCCATTGCGCAGAACGGTGGCAGTTTTAACCTGTAAGTTTGCCAGCTTTTCCAGTGCATTCCCTGTTCGTCCTTTGGTCAGCGCTTCGAGCCACTTTCCGAGTTTAATAAATGTAATTAAAAAAGCACTTGTCTCAAAATAAGTCATATTCATATCCCCGGCTCCTGAAGATTGAGACCAGAGAATAGATAAATACACACTATAGATATAAGCAGTTGTGGTGCCTAATATAACAAGGACATCCATATTCGGCGACCGATTGCGCATGGCATAGTAAGCACCTTTATAGAAAGCCATGCCATAGTAAAACTGGATCGGGGTCGCGAGCAGAAATTGAATCCAGGGATTCAATAAAAGGGACGGAACAGGCACGAATGCGGTAAACGTAAAGTGTGCCATCATTGCCCACAAGAGCGGCAAACAGAGAAGAACAGAAAGAAAAACTTCCTTTTTCTGCCTAGCTAGATTTTGGCTTTGCAACTTCCGCAAGGTGCCCCGCTCTTGGATAACTGCCGTGTAGCCTAACGCTTCAACTTTATGAATGATGTCGGTTGTTGTAACTTCCTCAATCGTATAAGAGACATAAGCCGTTTCTAAAGCTAAATTAATACGAACTTGTGTCACACCCGGAAAGCGGGAAAGCACTTTCTCAATCCGATTGGAGCAAGCTGCGCATGTCATGCCTCCAATATCCAAAACAACCTGCTCTTTGACTGTCGTACGCATGAAAGTAAAGATCCTCCGATTTCTTATCTGTGGCAAGAAAAAACGCTAATTGCACTGATCTTGCAGCTTAGCGTTTTTCGTCAAGCACAGATTTGGTTAACCGACTAAACGTTTGAGCCCCGGTATTCTGCGAATGATCAGAGCGTCCAGAATCAGCACAATGAGCAGTGAAATTCCGACTAATGGCATCACGATGCCTAACGCGATCGTAATCAGCGCCACCCATTTGACCATTTTAAAATCCTTCGGGAGAGGTGGAGCAGCCACACGCCCGGCTGGCTTTCTAAGCCACCACATGACTACACCGCTGATAGCAACGAGGATAATACCCAAGCAGACCAGCAAACAAGCGATCTGATTCGTAACGCCGAACAGTTCCCCTTGATGCAACGCGATTCCCAACGTTACGGCTTTGGCCATGAAGCTGAAATCCTGGAACTTTTGATCGGCTAAAATTTTACCACTGTATTGATCGATATGAAGCGTAGCTTGTTTCTTTGGATCTGCGGTCGTGGAATAGATGGTGTAGACGCCCTTCTCGTTCTTGGGCAGCGCAATTTGATAGCCGGGTGCAAGCTCTTTTACCCGATCCAGCTGCATGACTTGCTCAACTGAAATCGCTCCTGCGATACCTGGCGTTGAGTTAGGTATGGGCAGCTGCTCGGCCGCCCAAGGCACGCCGCTTACGACATCCTTCGTCGGAACAGTGGATTGCAGCTTGGTTGGCATAAAGGAGAACATGCCGTCCGGATAGGTTGCAGATTTACCAATATACGTACCCAAGACGCCTGACCAAGGAAGACCAGTCACAATCAGCGCCGCGATAAAGAGAGAAAGCCAGAAAGCCGTTACTGCGTGCATATCGCGCCAGAATGTCCGCTTTCCTTGTTTGATGCGTGGAAGGATAATACCATAAATCGATTTTCTTCCTCGCGGCCACCACAGATAAACACCGGTAATCAGGAGAATCATCGCCCAGCAGGCGGTCAATTCAATGATACGATCACCCGTCGTACCGACCATCAATTTGCCGTGAAAATTCCGAATCAACTGCATGAGCTTTGTATTGGGATCTAACGTACCCAGCACGTTGCCGTTGTAGGGATTAACATAAACAAGAAGCGTCTTCCCTTGATTCGAAACTTCTACTTCCGTCGAGCGGTCTGACGCATAAGAAGGCTTGACTTTGCTAAGTTTCGCCTCAGGGTAAACGGCGTTCATTTTCTGAATCTGCTCTTGAACTGTTAGTTGCTGCCCCCCTTGCTGCACATAGTAATAGTCTTTATACATCACGGACTCGATTTGCGGCTTGAATAAATAGATGCCGCCGGTAATTGCCAGAATAACCAGGAATGGCGCGAAAATCATTCCCGCATAAAAATGCCAGCGCCAGATTGCCGCATAGAGCTGCCTGGTTCTGGTGGGCTGCGCCACCGCGGTTGCCGCCTCAATGCTAATGCTCATAACGATAGGTTCCCCTTTCAATGTCGGATCTGCATGCGATTCAGACTACATTATACTTGCCGCCTTATAATTTGAAATGACTCGATAGTGCTAGGAAGTGATGAACAAATGATGAACGGGGAACCGCGTCCATGCATCGTGCTTAAACAAAATGACTGCCAAACTGCCGGCAGCCATCATGATGTTCTTCTCTTACCCTTTTACAGAGATCGTTGCGTAATACATGTACATACCGCAGTGATAACGGTACTCACCCGGCTTCAAATCCGTTAACGTGACGATGTTATCCCCCTTGGATAGCGGAACGTCGAGATCGAGCTCGCGCGTCACCAAACTTTTGATGCAAGTTAGCTTGGAAGGCTTCTTGAAGTTGATTTTGGCAGGTTTGCCTGCTTGAAGCTCAATATGATCCGGCGAAAAGCCCTCATCCGTGACATAGACGGTTGCGACTTGATAACCGGCCTCCGCTTCAGCGGCTAAGGGATCAAGGTCAGCGGAAGGAGAGCGAAAAATTAGTAAAAGCGTCACAACCAGTACGGCAAGTCCTGTTACAGAGAAAAGTACGATTTTTGTTGTATTCATTTTCATGTCTTAACCTTCTTTCACTCAAACCGTTTACTCTATCATAATCGCGTGCTGCCAAATTAGTCTGACTCGTTCGAGTCATTTTTACGTCAAAGCGATGAAAATAACTCCTTTGAGCCATGTTGCAAGGTGATGAAACACGTTACAATGAGGCACAAATGAGAGGTGAATTGGCAATGAAAAAAGGACACTATCGCGTGCTTGTGGCTGATCAGGAAGAACGGATTCGCCACCTCATCCGAGCGCATCTGGAGAAGGATGCCATCCTTGAAGAAGCGGATACGTGCGAAAAAGCCATTATGTTAGCGCTGGACAAACAGTATGATCTCATCATTATGGATGGTATGCTGCCGGGAATAGGCGGTATTGAAGCCTGCCGGATGATTCGGGATTTCAAATCTACCCCCATGCTTATTGTCAGCGATAAAGCCGGAGAGCGAGATCGGATTGAAGGATTTCAAGCCGGCGCAGACGATTATGTAACCAAGCCGTTCAGTCCCAAGGAATTCGTGCTTCGCATCCGAGCGTTGTTGAAACGAACCTCGCCGGAACGCTTCTGGCAACAAGAGCCTGTCCTTCGCAATCAGTTCTTGAGGCCGCGGCTTGTCATTGAGCATTACGCTAGACGCGTTCTAGTTGCAGGCAAGGAAATGTCTCTGACTTTAAAAGAGTACGAACTTCTGCACTATTTGGCCATGCACATCGGCAAAGTATGCTCCCGCGAGCTGCTGCTGCAAGAAGTCTGGCAACGCGACAGCGAAGCGGACGAACGCATTGTTGATACGCATGTCAAGCGGCTGCGTGAAAAAATGAATTTTTTATCTCCTGGCTGTGATTTAATTAAAACGATTTGGGGATTGGGCTACCGACTCGAGGATCAACCTCTTCAATCGCCCGGTGTCCAGCCCTGCTCATAGACATATCTGGTTAGCTGTACACGGTTTTCCATTCGCAGTTTTTGCATAATATTTTTCAAGTGATTTTTGACCGTATGTTCTGAAATGCATAACCCTTCCGAGATTTCGCGATTGGACTTGCCGCTAGCCACCCATTTCAATATCTCCGTCTCTCTGGCTGTAATCGAAGCATCGGGAGGCGTGGAGGGCCTTTCCTTCGCAGAAAATTCGCGAAGCAGTTGCAGGGCTAGCTCACGAGACATTGGCGCCTCATCCACTGCTACGGCTTTCAGATATTCATGCCAGGAATCTGCGCTGAGATTTTTAAGCAAATATCCTTGGGCGCCCCGCTTAATCGCTTCGAATAAATCCGTAATGTCGTCGGAAATGGTAACCATCACGATTTTAACATAAGGAAACCGCTCTTTAATTTGCTTGGTTGCTTCCAGCCCATTCATGAGCGGCATTTTAATATCCATTAAGATTAAATCCGGCATCCATTCCTCGGTTAATCGAATCGCTTCCAAACCGTTGCGTCCCTCGGCAACGATCTCAAACGACTCGTCGCTGCTAAGTATGGAGCGGATTCCTTCCCTTGCATGCGGATGATCATCCACGATTACGATGCGAAACGATGAGTTCATCCTGCCATTCTCCCTTCGGACTTGTCTTTCTTCTAACACTATTTACTATACGCCATAATAAAAAATTCAAAATGGCTCGATCGGGCTATTCTTCTGCGTATAGCGGCGTCTTCTGTGACCTTTTTATGACGTTTGACCAAGATAGCTCTTTCTAGCCATAGCATCCGACCCCATAAACATTTACGATCAATAAGTATGTCCAAGCTCTCACATAAGGTGAAATTGAGGAGGTGAATCTGATGAAAAAGTGGGGATTTTTCGCCCTGTTTTGTTTTGCGTTTGCTTTAGGTCTCGGGATCTTATGGGAAAGAGCTTCGACCCATCAGTCCGATGTTCAGCAATCGGTGAATGCGAATAAAATGCCGGAAGGGACGTTGGATGCTGGCGCAGCGCAGACGACATTCAAGCAAAACTGCATGTCATGTCACGGCGCAGAGCTCGGCGGCGGTGCCGGGCCGAACTTACAGAAAGTCGGAACGAAGCTGACCGATGAACAGATTTACAAAAAAGTGTTGAGCGGAGGCGGCATGATGCCGGCCTTTAAAGATCGACTGAAGGAAGACGAGGTTGCCAACCTGGCACGTTGGCTCGAAACACACAAATAAACAAGAAGGCCAGCTCGTTCCCAAGGGAACCGGCTGGCCTGTTTTATTGTTGCTGTTAGCGCCTCTGTAGACGCAGCGCATTGGCGACTACCGAGACGGAGCTAAGCGCCATGGCGGCTCCTGCAATCCATGGAGGGAGCACGCCCATAAAGGCTAGCGGAATCGCAAGCACATTGTACACGAGAGCGAATCCTAAATTTTGGCGGATGTTACGCATCGTAGCGCGGCTAAGCCGGAACGCCTCGGCCACGCCGCGCAAATCGCCGTGGAGCAGATTAATGTCAGCGGTTTCTTTCGCCACATCCGTTCCTGTGCCGACGGCGATGCCAATGTCCGCGGCGGCCAGCGCAGGGGCATCGTTGATGCCGTCTCCGACGACCGCCACTCTTTTCCCCTGCTGCTGCAGCTTGTTTACGATATGGACTTTATCCGTTGGCTTCATCTCCGCGTATACGATGCTTACGCCCGTCTGTCCGGCCACAACTTCCGCCGTACGCCGCTGATCACCCGTAAGCATGGCGACGTTCAGCCGCTGCTTCTTCAATTGCCTGACCGCTTGCGGGGAGGTGGGCTTTACCCTGTCCGAGAGTGCGAACAGGCCTGCATAGCGGCCATCAATTGCCGTGTGCAGAACCGACTTCCCTTCCCCCCTCCAACGGTCGTCCAAGCCGGCAGGGGCTTCACATCGAATCTCGTGCTGCTTCATAAATGCACTGGAACCGATAAGGATCTCATGCCCTTCGACAATGGCCCTTACACCAAGGCCCGGCATGGCGTGAAAAGCGTCCGGCTCCCTAACGGAAATCTGCTGTCGAACCGCTTCTCGGACAATCGCACTGGCAAAAGGATGCCGCGATTTCACCTCCGCGGAAGCGGCCAACCGCAGCAGCTTCATCTCTTGACCGGTCGCCGAACGGATTTCCGCAACCGTAGGTGTTCCAAACGTGATCGTGCCTGTTTTGTCTAACAGCACCACGTCAATGCTGGCCATCTGCTCGACAGATTTGCCTTCGCGAAACAAGATTCCGCTCTGCAGCGCTCGGCTGGTGCCGACCAGGATCGAGATCGGTGTCGCGAGACCGAGTGCACATGGACAGGCGATGACTAACACGGCGATCGCTTTGAATAAAGCGCCCTTCGCATCGCCTGGTGTAAAGAAGTACATCCAACTGGCGAATGTGAGCATGGCTAGCAGAATAACAGTTGGCACGAAGAACGCGGTCAACCGATCGGCGTAACGCTGAATATTTGCCTTCGATCCTTGCGCTTCCTCAATGTACCGAACAACCTTGGCAAGCGCCGTATCTCCTTTGGCAGCCGTAACCCGGAACATAAGCGTGCCTTCAACATTTCGGGAACCTCCTGATACATGGTCGTGGACACGCTTGTGAACCGGAACGGCTTCTCCGGTCAAATGCGCCTCATCAACCGATGCATGCCCTTCCAGCACAACGCCGTCCAAGGGAACCAACTCCCCTTCCTGGACCAGCAGCATATCGCCGACGCGAATCTCCTGGAGTTCGACAACCTTTGCAATTTCCCCCTCTAACCTCCGCCCCGTTTCAGGTTCAAGCTTGCGGAGCAGCTGAATGGCCTGCAAGCTCCTGCGTTTGGCGGAAGCTTCGAGCCATTTGCCAAAGAGGACGACAGTAATCATCATGGCGCTCGATTCGAAGTAGATGCCATGGGGATTGGGCATCCCCGTCTTCAGCGCATGCAGCGTCATGTAGTGACTGTACATATAGGCACAGGTTGTGCTAAGGACGACGAGCACGTCCATCGTAGCCGTTTTGTTTTTCAGCGCCTTGAACGCATTGAAGTAGAACGGCCCGCCGATGACGAACTGCACGGGAGTGGCCAGCAGCCATTGAAACCATGGAGCCAGAAACAACTCAGGAATCCAAATTCCTGATGTCCAGGCGTAGTGCCTCACCATCGCCCACATCATCGGAATCGTCAGCAGGATCGATATAAGCAGCCGAATACTGAGACTTCTATCTATTTCATAAGGAGATACATGCTCCTCATAGGTTCTAGCGCCATAACCGAGCAGCTGAATGCGCTCAATGATAGAAGCCTCATCAGCTGCAGCCGCATCCAGCTGAAGTGTTGCCCGCCCTAAAGGTAAGTTCACTGCAATCGATTGGACGCCGGATAGCTTGCCGACGACCTTCTCGATGCGGGCTGAGCAAGCGGAACAGGTCATCCCGTCGATCTGCAGCGTCACTTTTCTGGGAATCGTAGCTATACTCACCAAACACGCCTCCCTTGTCTTGTACAAGTATTTCTTCTCTGCAACTATATGGTGTGTGAGCGTCGAACATGCGTAAACTAGAAAAAAGAGACTTCCATTTCTAGTAGAAGTCTCTTTTAGCCAGGTTACATTTTGCGTCTGCGCAGCAAGTATAAGAAAAAGGGCGCCCCTAACACCCCCGTTACAATCCCAACGGGAATTTCAACAGGCGCCAGCAGCAGACGGGCCGCTGTATCTGACACCGTCATGACAGCCGTCCCAAGCAGCATGCAAGCAGGCAACAGCCAGCGATAATCGTGTCCGACGAGCAGCCGGGCAGCGTGAGGCACGAGCATGCCGACAAAACCTAACAAGCCGGCGACACTCACTGTGCTCGCGGCGAGCAGCACGGCGATGGCCGTCATATAGAGTTTAAACGGCTCGACGCGAATGCCCAGCGCCTTAGCCTGCGCGTCGCCGAGCATGAGAATATTCATGCCGCGACTGCTCAGACACGCCAACAGTATGCCTACCAAGGTGTAAGGCAACAGCAGTTCAACATGGGGCCAGCTTCTCGCCGATAGCCCGCCGGCGAGAAACATTAACGCGCCGCCTACCCGATCGCTGTAGAAGGTTAATAAGGCCGAAATACCCGAATTAAGCATCGCCGATACGGCGACACCGGCGAGAATAATGCGCAGCGGATTCGTGCCACCTTGCCAGGCCAGCAAGTAAATGAGCACGGCCGCGCCAAGCCCTCCTGCAAACGCGATCGGCGTTAGCAAGTAAGCATGCAGCGGAAATAGGATCAGTACGCCGATCCCAAATAGTCCAGCGCCGGAAGAGACGCCGATAATGTGCGGATCCGCCATGGAATTGCGCATGACGCCTTGCAGCAGCGCGCCTGAGATCGAGAGACTGACGCCTACAAGCACGGCAACAATCGTCCGAGGCAAGCGGATGTTCCAGATGATTTCATAATGCTCCGTTGCGACGCCCGACAGAATACGGGCAATCTCGCCTGGACTGACCCGTACAGCCCCGCTGGCGAGGCTCCACAGAGTGCCTGCGGCAGCCAGCGCAGCCAGAATGAGAAGAATTACCGCTTTCGTTGGACTTGTTCTTCCCTCGCTCATTACTTAAATGCGTCTGGATAGGCCAATTTAGCCAAATAGGATAGCGATTCGTCGAATTGTAAGCCTGGATTCGTCACAAAGAGTTGAGAAGGCAAGAAGTAAATTTTATTTTCTTTCACGGCGCGAAGCGAACCCCAGGCCGGGTTGCTGGCGATGTCGGTTTTCAATTTCTCTTTGCCATACGCTTCCGTTCCATGAACGATAAAGAATAAGTAATCCGGATCCAGCTGGGCCAGCTTCTCCAGACTGAAAGGCGCGGAGCTGGGCATCATTCCGGCCTCCATCAAGTCTGCAACGTTTTTCAGCTTCAATCGATTGGCGGCATCGATGGAAATCGCTCCGTTCTTCTGTACGCTAATGCCCATTGGCATGATGGTAATCATGGCATATTTCGGATTTTGAGCGGGAAGCTTATCGGTGATCGCTTTGATTTTCGCATCCGTCTGAGCGATCGCACCCTGGGATGTCGAGGCCGTACCCGCCAGTTTGCCGAATAGCTCGGCCGCTTTTTTAATATCGTCATAGCTGTTGATGTCAATGAGGGCCAGCGGCACTTTGGATGCGGCCAGGGTGTCCTTCAATGAAGCATGAAACATCGATTGGCCGATCACGAGATCTGGGTTCAGATTCATGATTTGCTCCATGCTGACCTGGTTAATCTGTCCGACCTGAACCGCATCCTTGGCTTGTTCCGGCACCGGAATCCCTGGCGCAGTTGCCAGTCCGACCGCTTTGCCCCCCACTTGATAGAAGAGTTCTTGCACTTCCGTATTCAGGAGAACGACACGCTGCGGTTTCTGGGTCAGAACGATTTCCTGACCTTTGCTGTCCTTGAAGCGGATTTCCGAAGCCGTTGTCGGCGTGGGGCTTACAGCAGGAGAAGCAGCAGTAGCAGCAGTACTTGAACTTGAAGGCGCTTGACTAGCGTCATGATGCCCGGTGCTTGATGAGGAACAACCGAGTAGCGACAGGGACATCACCAAACAGGCGGCCCCAATGAGATACCAATTTTTCAACATAAGTCCTCCATTAAACAGGATATAAACAACTCCTCTATCTTAGTCTGCTTGACCCGATTTAAGCCTGACTCGAAAGTGTCATTTTCTACCTTCTTAAGTGAAAAAAATGTGAACGATGTTCCCCTGTTATGCCGCTGCCTTACTTATCTCTACACGTGTTCGCTCAAGCTCCCTCACAACACTCAAGTGCCAGCCCATATCCGCGGCCCGTTCACGCATCATTTTGAGACCGTAGCGCTCCTGGTAAGCAAAAGGGTCCGTCTGCATACCTCTGCCATCGTCTTCAATCGAACAGGACCAAGTGCCATCGTGACTTTCTTTACTTTGCACCCAGACATGGCTGGCTTGCGCGTGTTTGCGCACATTTAAAAGTGCTTCGCGAATGGAAGCATAAAGCTCAATTTTTTCCTTTGTCGAGAGCCGTTCTTCGGAGATGCCCCACTTCCATTCCACATCCAGACCGGTCTCTGAAATGAAATCCGTCACCATACTTGACAGGTACTGTGTCCACGGCGGCGCGTCCGGATCAATTGGGTAGCGCAGGTTGGAAATGGCTTGTCTCACATACTCATTGACCTGATAGACGGTATTTCTTAAACTGACTGTGGGCTGTTTATACTCGGAATTCAGAGGAAGCTTCCCTTCCAGCTGATCCATTTTTATTGACAATAAAAACAGGGACTGCGCAATGCCGTCATGGAGTTCTCTGGCAATTCGTTCTCTTTCCTTCATGGCGGCTTGTCTGGACCTTTCAAGATTCAGTTCTTCTTGTGTTTTCTCGATGAGCGAGAATAGCTTTAGTAGAAATGTGATAGAAACAGCAAGTTCAATCAGCGGCGCAAGCCAATTTCCGACTTCCATGGACATATAGTCGAGAAATAGATGATGCCGCGAATACTCCCATAAGGCCAGTGTAACGGTTGGAATTGTAAGAATTAACCACTTCATTTGCTTATAAGTCATGGTTATGCGCATCCTTTCCTATTTTAGCTAATCACTAACGTCCCATTCACTCTTTACTATACGCAAGATTCGTCTTTTCAACATGGCTCGAAGGAGCTATTCCTTGTGAATACCTGTCCGATATAGCTCTTTGTAGTCATGCCATCGCTTTCGAGAACCATTATAATAGCAAGAATGAACATTGAAAGGATGTGTCGAGTACATTGAAACGCTGGATTGTCGGAGCTTCTCTCTCTCTCCTCTTCCTGCTGACAGCTTGTCAAAACTCCGATATGAGCGACATGGACATGGGAGATATGCAGCATGGCAGCATGAAAATGATTGACGTTGAACTCAAAGTCTCACCTGAAGCGCCGAAGGAGAATGAACAAGTCACTTTGCAGGCAACCGTTACGCAAGAAGGTGTTCCTGTCAAAAAAGTCAGCGAGCTCACCTTTGAAATCTGGAATGAGAGTCTCTCCACACCGCACGAGAAAGTGAAAGCCGTGAAAAAGGAAGACGGGGTCTATACGATAGACAAAAAATTTGCCGCCGCCGGTACTTATCATGTCATTACACATACGACTGCCTCAGGCATACATACGATGCCGGCTTACGAGTTTAAGGTTACGTCAGCCCATTAAGGAGAGAATGTCAATGAAGATGCATATGGCTTACCGCAAGTTTTGGCTGATCCCAGGTGCAATTCTCATCCTTGCCGTTATAGGCTGTTGCATCACAATAGGAATCTGGCAAAGCGGCCCCAAACTTCCTAAGCTGCGAACTGCCCCGACGTTCAGTCTTCCGAATATTCAAGGAAGTCCTGTGGGGCTCAGTGATTCGGCGGGCAAAGTGCGGCTGATTGAGTTCTTTTTTGCCAATTGTCCGGATATTTGCCCGGCTACGACGATGAACATGGTTACGATGCAAAATCACCTTAGCGAAAGCGGCATATTTGGCAATCAGGTGGAGTTTCTAAGTATTACCTTCGATCCCGAGCGTGATACGCCAGAAGCGTTGACAGCCTACGCGAAGCAGATTGGCATTAACCAGGGCCCAGGATGGCAGCTTCTTCGGGGAACGGAGCAAGAAACGCAGCAAATTGCCAACAATTTCGGCATTATGGTTGTAAAACAAAAGGATGGGCAATTTGCGCATTCGATCAAATCGTTGTTTTTAATCGATGGAGAAGGTGTGATCCGACAAGTATTTGATATGGGGACAACGATGGATACCACTGAAATCGAGAAATCCATTAAGAAGTTAGTGAAATCGTTATAAACATGGATGTCATTCAAATCGATGGACAGGAGCCCTCCTGCTATGCATGTATCACAAAGGATAGTCAAAATCCTCCTTTTCATGATGATGCTTTTTGTAGTCTGTGCGAAGCCTGGATACGCGCACTCGACGCTGGTTGATGCCAGCCCCCCTGCGAACAGTTCTTTAACGGAATCTCCAGACCACATCCGGTTGTTATTTAACGAGCGTCTGGAGAAAGAACTTTTTGAAATTAAAGTGCTGGACAAAAATGGACGGCCAACAACGAAACAGGCTGCGGAAATGAGCTTGGATCAGAAAGAGATTTCACTGCAACTGCCAACGCTGAGTGAGGGCATCTACACGGTCAGCTACAAAATTATTTCGGCCGATGGGCATCCGGTGAAAGGCTCGTATGTGTTCATGATGGGTTCGGCTGGATCCGTATCGCCAGACGGACAAGCAGGTCTTGAGATTGGCGGCGGCCTTTCACTTCATCTGTCCTTGCTTCAAGCTGCGATGTACGGGGCTCGATTTCTCTTTTATGTCAGTTTTCTAACCGTAATTGGCTGGATGTTCTGGCGTTTGATTACGCCCCCTGCTCCCTCCGACGTTCTGATTCGCATGCAGAAACGCTGGGATTTCTACTTGCAGCTCCTGTTTGCGGCAGCATTTCTTTTGTTGATGGCCGCTCAGTTGCCTGAACTTTTGATTTCTCCAGACCTTCAAAGCTTCCGGGAACTGCTCACAGGAACGCGAATCGGGCATTCGTGGCTGTTCACACTCGGACTCATCGCAGTTGGCTTCTTCGTAAATGGACGCAGCAAGGTCCTTACTTGGGGCTGGGTATTGCTTCTTCCGGCAGCTAAAGTATTAAATGGACATGCGATGTCCTTTGAACCTGTCACGCAGTTGGCGCAGCTTAATTACTTGCATCTGCTGTTTGCCTCGATCTGGACAGGAGGAATTGTATTTGTCCTGCTGCATTGGCGTAAACATCAGGAAACCGTGCAGCATTTTCTGCCTCGATTCTCTTCGCTGGCGCTGCTGAGCATCGTCGTTCTGACGCTTTCCGGTGTATGTTTTGCACTCGGTATTTTGCCGAAATGGACGTATGTGCTCTATACCCAGTGGGGCAAACTCCTCCTTGTGAAAAGCGTACTTGTAATCGTCGTCTGTGCCATTGGCGGTATACTTCGCTACAGGATGAAAAAGAAGGCGGCTCAAGCGCTCTGGACATTCATTAAAATCGATGCGGCCTTGATACTGTTGATCGTTCTCATCGTTGGGATTTTTACCTATCTGAATCCGCTGCCGATGAATAGTCCGCTTGTCTGGCAGGAGAAAAGCGAGAAAGGCGACTTCCGAATGCAAGTTTCACCCCACTCGCCTGGCGTCAACACGATTACGATAACAGCTCATGGCCCCGTTGATGCACCAGTTCCTAAAGATGTTCGTCTCTTCATTCAAAATGTGGATGATTCAAGCGTCGCCCCCATTGAGGTGCCTCTGGAACGAGCTTCGAGCGACCCCTCGCAGTTCTCGGTTAAAGGTCCTTTCCTTCCTTTTGCGGGAAAATGGAACTTTGAGCTGCGGGTCATGGATCGGAATGATGACGAGACGGTTTATGACAAGGCGTCTCTCGTTTATTAAAAGGCACCCTTCCGGGTGTCTTTTCTGTGCAGGGAAAGTCAGAAATAGCTCTAGTTAGCCATTGAACTTACAAGAAAAATGGACTATCATTATCGTCGCCATTAAAACTACATATCGTAGTGTTTGTTACTCGATTTTGATTTGTGATCAGGAGGATTTTATGAGCAACGCAAAAGTTGAAAGAAATTCGTACAAGCGACAGCTGCAACAAGGAGCCGAGAAAAAGAAACGCATCCAACGCTTGATGGGTTGGTCGCTAGCCATTATTGTACTTGCGTTTATTTCATTAATTGTCTACAGTATCGCTTCCCCATCTTCTAAGTCCAATCAGCTCGTGGATTCGACAGAATTTCAGTATGAGCAGCAACCTGCACTAGGGAGTAAAGATGCTCCAGTTAAGATCGTCGAATTTGCCGATTTTAAATGCCCTGCGTGCATGCAATTCGACAAAACGATCCTGCCGAAATTAAAGAAGGACTTTATCGATAGCGGAATCGTGCAGCTGCATTTTATCAATTTCCCGATTATTAGTCCAAATGGCGACTCCAGAACAGCTGCTTTGGCAGGCGAAGCCGTTTATCGTCAAAATCCGGAGGCGTTTTGGAAGTTTTATGAGGCGGTTTATGCCAAGCAAGGGGACGAGCAGACAAACTGGGCGACGGTGGATACTCTAGTTCAAATTGCGAAAGACGCCAATTTAAAGCTGGATTGGGATAAGCTGAAAAGGGACATTGATCAACAAACCTATGCGCAAGATGTGAAAAGTGACGAAGCGATTGCCGCCAAGCTTGGTGTGAACAGTACGCCAACCGTGTACATCAACGGACGAGCTGTTGCGACACAGGATACGTTTAATTATAACGCCATCAAAGAAGCGATCGGGAAAGCGCAAGGTGAATCAGCAAAATGAAGGAGCTATTGAAGTCCTACCGCTTATATCTTGCCTGGATCCTTGCAGTCATTGCGCTATGTGGCAGCTTGTTCTTTAGCGAAGTCATGCTGTTTGAGCCTTGCAAGCTCTGCTGGTTTCAACGCATCTGCATGTATCCGCTCGCTGCCCTTCTAGGTCTTGCCGCTTACAAAAATGACAAAGGAATCATCCCATATGCACGCATATTAAGTATCGTCGGGATGGGCTTCTCCCTCTTTCACTACCTGGAACAGAAAGTGCCTGGCATGGCGAAAGTACTGCCATGCACGGTTGGCGTTCCTTGCAGTGGCCAGTATATCAATTGGCTCGGCTTTATTACGATCCCCTTCCTGGCTCTCGTCGCGTTTGCTCTTATAACGATTCTGTTGTTTGTACGAGAAAGCACACAAGCGTAGAAAAACAGGTTCTTCCTTATGGGAGGAACCTGTTTTTCTAGTAAGTATAATTGGGAGATATATGCCATAATTCCGTTGGCGTTCCCTGAACGATAACTCGTCAAGCAGTAAAGCAAGAAAGCTCAGGAGTACGAGGTAAGGTCTGCAAGCGGTCCCATCATGACTCCGCCCCAGGGAAACCCCGAGATCAGCCGTCGCCATAAAGAGACCGATCAGCAGATTCCAGCTCGGCTGCGGGAGTACAAAGGACAAGTAGGTCGTCAATGTGGGATAGAGCAACGCTTGTGCGCATCCCATCAGCAAATGGTGTGGGTATTTACCCGTCGACAAACCTATCATACCGAGGCGCTCCTTTTTTGACAAAGCCCATTTCTTAGACTATACAGGAATGTTTATTTTAGCTTAACTTATACCGCTGAATGGGAAGTTAAACTCTATCTGTTCAAGATCTTCTTTTTCTAGCTCCCAGTTCAATGCATTTAGATTATCTATAATGTGTTCCTTATTCGATGCTTTGGGAATAGAAACTAATCCTTCCTGCCTTAACACCCAATTTAAAGCCACTTGATGGGCTGTTTTATTATATTTTACCCCTATTGATTCTAATACATTTCTTTCCTGTGATCCGACCCTAGGGAAACCCTTCATACCAAATACACCTGGTGCATACCCAAATGGTGAATATCCCATAATCGTAAGCCCATTCTCCTTAGCAAAGGGCAAAACGTCACTCTCAATACTTCTATCATTCAAATGGTATCCAACTTGATTACAAACCAATGGTACTTTACCTAAATGGAATTGTGCCCGTTCCATTAGATGGATTGAGAAATTGCTCACCCCAACATATTTAACCAACCCCTTGTTCACTAGTTCAACCATTGCCCCCATTGTTTCCGAAAGATCGTACTGATCACTCGGCCAGTGCTGTAAATACAAATCAATATGACCTGTCTTTAAACGATCCAGACTTGCCTCAGCAGAGTTTAGAACACCTTTGTAAGAACAATTCCTAGCAGAAACCTTTGTCACAAGGAAGACTTCTTTTCTTATGCCTTGTATTGCCTTACCTACAACTTTTTCTGCTCCGCCATTTGCATATTCTTCAGCAGTATCAATTAACTTTAGTCCATTTGCTATTCCAAAACGTAAGGCTTCAATTTCTTCTTGCTCCCGACCTTTATCCTCACCAAATTTCCAGGTACCTTGGCCTATAACAGGTATACGTATCCCCGTTTTGCCCAGTTCACGAAATAGCATAATAATCCTCCTTAGAACGTTGTACGATGTACAGGAGCTCCTCCTGCGTATAGCCATACGGATTATTCGCGAGTAACTCAAATTCGATACCCGGCTTTGTTTTCCCGTTTTTCTTGCACAGGGGCTTTATTCCGGTCTCTGAGGGGCAATCCGCAGCAACGGTAATGAACGTATCATAGTAATTCCAGTCCATCCTCATTCCTCCTGAATCAGGTATAGCACCACTCATCGATTTAATTAAAATCCTTTTCCTCCGAGCGGCCGAACCTTTACGGCACTGCCCCCTGCGATTAAATGCCGGCAACGCCCGATTAGCTCCAATACCTTCTCGTTTTGCAAAGACGCGGCATGAAACTCCTGGCTCTCCCATAGCTCCGTGATCCAAAGATCGTTAGGATCGTCTTCAGCCGCATGCAGGATATAATAGATGCAGCCCTCCATATCGTTCAATGTCGCGCTGGATGCCAGCATCATCTCCGCGAGCTCTTCCCGTTTCCCCTCGTGGGCCGTTAATTTTCCGAACATGGCGAACTTGCTCATCGTTCATCTTCCTCTCTTCTTGTGGGATTTGCCAACATGGCTTCGTAATGCGCAAGCATTCGAGCGTTTGCCTCCACCATCTTCCCGATAAGCAGCTCCGACTCAATCTGCAAGGCTGTACTGTACGCCATCAAAAAATAAGGTACATACGTCTGCAACATCGTATGTTCTAACTGGAACACGGCCTCTTCGGGCATACGCTCCACGAGTGCGTGGCCGAACAACCAGTGTTGGCACAACTCGTTAAGAACCTGCTCTTTCCCCTTAATCCGCACAGTCTCGAATTGTGCTGGTCCGGTTGGCTTGGGAAGCAGATGATCGAGTAGATGATCCTTAGCCGAGAAACCCGCCGGACGCTCGAAACGTCCCTCTGTCTCCCGCAATGAGCGAATACGGTCCACTCGAAAATTCCGCAGCTCCTCCCGATAACCGCAATACCCTACCGTATACCAGTTCCCTTTCCAATAGACGATACCATAAGGGTCGAACAGTCGCGGAAGGCGGTTGTTACCCTTGCCTGTGTCATATTGCATTTCTACCGTCCTACCCTGTCCTGCCGCCTCCTCCAGCATTTGCAGATAGAGTTGAAGCACTCCGTCCGTTCGTGGATAAATGACTGATAAGGCAGTACTATGACTCTTAAGATGATCCAGCTGCTTCTCGTTCGCGTAACGCATCATCTTGTCCATCGCTCGGGTTAAATCATCTGAGTAGGGGTACCCAGACTCCTTAGCTAATATCGAGGCATGGATCAACGCCTTCTGCTCCTTGATATCGAAGAAGAGCGGGGAATCGGTAAACCGGCTTAGAATGCTATAGCCGCCGTTTGGGCCCGAATCCGCAATGATTGGAACCCCGCTGGCGCACAGAGAATCGATACAGCGATAGACGGTCCGCACATGGATTTCGAGCTCTTCTGCCAACTGTTTAGCGGTCATCCGCTTGCCTGAGCGCAGCATCCAGAGAATCGATAACATATTGTCCGATTTCGTCATCAACTAATCCTTCTTTCCAAGTGTACCCAAACTATTCCAAACTCGTTTTGAGTATAACCCTAAATCACTGACAAATGCAGTCAGTTATTTAAAAATATCCAAAACGACGAATAGAGGCTATTAGAAGCAACTTTCGCTGATATCTAGATAATACCACATTATGGATAGGTGGACCCCGCTATCCTGCCCTTCGCTTATTTTAGTTTCTGTACTAACGTTCCCCGGTTGCGTAACAAAACTTTGCTATCTTAAACCCCTAAACCCACAATATCAAAATTTTGCTCTAAGTTATCTATTGCAAGATGTGACCGCCGATGTGTCTGATTCAAGAAGCCTCCACCAAACCCATGACAATTAAAACTTATTGATTCAACTAGTGTTCGCCTTTAGCTTTTGCTCCGGTTTCTTAAGACACCATTTGTTCTAAAGAAATCGGATAATATTCATTTATTCCTCTGTAAGCAACAAGCAGGCGAAAATACACTGGCGACAGTGCTTCCCATCTGCTTGTTGTTTAATGGCGTATTCCTTCTCTTCGCTAAGCTACGAGACTGATTAAATTGTTATCGGGGTCCTTTATGATCGCATATCGCTCTCCCCACGGTGTATCTTGCGGCTCGAGGAAGCCGTCATACCCAAGCGTCGTCAACTGACGGTACACATCGTCCAGCGCTTCGTTGCTGGAAAACTGAAAGGCGAGCTCGGTCCGGTAGCCGACAGGATCTTCCCAACCTTCAAAAACACGCTTTACCGATTCCACCCTATCGAATGCAAGTACAATTCCTTCTTGCTCCACGTCTACGTGATGCGCTTCGTCGGCGCCGCCCGGAATAGCCAACCCTAGCACTCGATAAAAATCCAACGCCCTCTTCATCTCTTCTACGTAAATCGCGACTCGTTTCAACTTTACCGCCATACTTTGCAACTCCTCTCGCCTTGCTTGATTTTCACTCTTATTATAGTAATTGTCCCTCATTGCAAAATAGTAAAAAACGGACTTCCTCACTCCTACTTGGTCAGCCGTTTGAGTGGAAGTCCGTAATATCGCTTAAAAACGTTAGCGAAGTGCGACTGATCGTAGTACCCGTGTTGAAGCGCCAAATCAGTCAAGCTGAAATAGTCTCCGCTGTACAATTCCTCCAGCACGCTTTGAAAGCGGACGATGCCGAGCATCTCCTTCGGGCTGAGGCCAAGCTCCAGTTCAAAGGCCCTTCGCAGATGCCTCTCGCTGAAGTTCACTTTATCCGCCAAATCCGTTACGGAAAGATTACCTTTGACCTCGTAGATATATTGCATGCTCTGGTAGACCAGATTGGGGGCAGGCGCCTCGGTCGCAGCCAGTATTTGGCCCAATTGCTGCTCGACGACCTCGATCCTGTCTGGTAACGATTGGGCAGTCAGCAGCTTTTCGACCCAATCGAGAGCCTCTTGTCCCCAGAGATCCTCCAAAAACACACGATTTGCCGTTAATGTCGATATTGGAGACTTCAGGATCGTGCGGGCCGACTCCGAATACAGCCGGATGCCCCATACTGAGCGAGCTTTTGCAAATTGCAAAACTTCGACTTGCGTCGTTAATCCTACTACAGAAGCGGCCTGCCTGCTTGATGAAGCAAACAAGTCCACTATAATATCGACACAGCCATCGGGGATGACTCGATGTCCCGGATTTCCCGGCACCGGAAGGAAATCCACCGTCCAATAGGCAGCTACATGCGACGCCAGGCGACGGCTCGGCGCAAACTCCCGGAAGTTGTGCGAGTGGATATGCAACTGCGGCTGCAATTGGGGAGCATGCAAGGGTCGGTAGGGATGGCTCATCTTCGCTTCCTCCTCCTATTACGTTAAAAATCTTGACAACTTGGCGGCTTTTAAGGCTAACTTGGCTAGCCAAGGACTGTATTCCACCTCATGAATGTATTGTAACAAATAACTGATAAACGGACATATGTCCTTTTCAATTAAATAATGCAGTTTAAATATAAAAACGACCCACAGCAACGAGCTGCGGGTCAAATTTTGCATAACTGTACCGAACTAAATTTTAAACTGTGATATAGAGCTGTTCAAGAGATCTGCTTGCTCAGCCAGAGATTGACTTGTTGCGGCCGTCTCTTCAGCAGCGGCAGCGGCTTCTTCGCTTGCTGCGGCAATTGATTGCGCGGAATTAATGACTTCCGTAGATTGTGCGGCTTGCTCTTCACTAGCAGCAGCGATCTCATTTACCATATTGGAAGTCTCATTCACTTTCTCGACAATTTCTCGGAAAGCCGCACCTGTTTGTTGTGTTTGGGCGACGCTATCCAGCACGGCTTGGACACTTGCCTTGGTATTTTCCTGCATCGTTTTAATAATCGAAGTAATTTGTTTTGTTGCTTCTCCGCTTCGCTCAGCAAGTTTTCTAACTTCATCCGCAACCACGGCGAAACCTCTTCCTTGCTCTCCTGCTCTTGCGGCTTCAATAGCAGCATTTAAGGCAAGCAGATTCGTTTGTTGAGCTATATCATCAATCACTTCAATAATCTCTCCAATTTTCTCGGAATCGCTTTCCAGCAGCGTGACTTTCTTATTTACAACTTCCATTCCTTCTATTGACGCTTCTAAGACCCTACTTCCTGCCGTTGCTGTGTTAACCGCTTGTGTTGACAATTCTGCGGCCCCCTCTGCACTTACAGCTACAGTATTGATTGCATCGGACAACTCTTGGAATAATTCCGTTATAATTCGTGCATCTCTTGATTGAGTCGTACTGCCACTTGCTATTTCCTCTGTGCTTGCAGAGATTTGCTCAGATGCAGCCGCAACACTTTGTGAAGATTGAACGATGCCTCCTATCAGACTTTGCAGGCTACTTACCATATGATTAATAGAAGTGGAAAGTTGACCAATTTCATCTTTTGTAACTATATCTGATTTCTGACGTAGATCTCCCTCTGCAACAAGCCCAACAATAGCGACTATCTTCCTAAGTGGCTTTACAATGATTTGAGAAATGACAATACCAAATATAAGGCTAAGTATAACCGCCACTACAATAATGACGATGGTCGTTGTGCGAGTAGAAGCATAAACAGTTTCTGCACTATCATTTGTTTCATCAGCAATCTTAATATTTAAGTTAACTAGATTCACCAGAGCATCTCTAAATTTAGATTCAGCCACGTTTAGCGGACCATCTTTATATGCAGTGAATTCACTTGGATCATCGAGATAAGCAAGTTTTAGGGCTGTATCAAATTGTTTGAAATATTCGGATGTTGCATCATCTAAGACTTTCAGTAACTCAATTTCCGGTTTTGTAAGCTTTGTATTTCGGTATGTATCTATTTGACTGATAACATCTTTTCTAAGATCATTAATTTCTTTGTTATATGAATCCATCTTTTCCTTAGATTGCGTTAGACTAATGTCGCGAAGCCGGATTTTTGATTTTTCATAATCAATTTGAGCCGCAGACAAGTCTTTGACAGGCATTAAATTATTGTAATACAAGTTTTGCGCGATTTGGTTCATCGTTTGCAGATTCAAAAGTGCGTAAATTCCTACAAAAGCCATTATCAAAGAAACAATTAAAAATGATGAGATTAATTTAACAGAAGTTTTCAAATTCAAGTACCATTTCATAATGTTCACCTCATGTTGTTAGTTGGTTTTGACGAATAACAGCAGATATTTCTAGAATTAATGCGACTCGTCCATCCCCTAGAATAGTTGCTCCAGATATGCAATCGACTTTGCCAATATACGAACCTAATGTTTTGATGACAACCTCTTGGTTTCCCAAAAGATCGTCCACAGCAAGTGCGATACGCTTTTCGGCAGTGCCAACGATGACTAATTGCGTATAATTTTTGTTATTGGATTTCTTCTCGATACGAAATTGGTCATGTAAACTTACGATGGGTATAATTTGTTTTCTTAGTAAAATGACAGACTCTCCACGCAATGACTGAATCTCATGTGGGGTTACTCTAATGATTTCGGCGATATTGCTCATTGGGATGATAAAAGTTTGTTCGTTTAATTTAACAAGCAGCCCTGTAATAATGGCTAACGTGAGCGGAAGCCGAATTTTGAATTGCGTGCCTTTCCCTACCTCTGTATGGATATCAATGAGTCCATTTAATTTTTCAATATGGCTCTTTACAATATCCATGCCTACTCCGCGTCCTGAGACGTCACTTACACTAGAAGCCGTTGAGAAACCCGAATGGAAAATAAGGTGGATGGCTTCTTTGTCCGAATACGTTCCAGCTTCCGCTTCTAAGATAAGTCCTTTCTGGATAGCTGATTTTAAAATTTTCGACGCATCAATTCCCGAACCATCGTCTTCCACATAGATAATAACTTGGTTATCTTCATGGGCTGCGCGAATTGTAATAGTACCTTTAGGACTCTTTCCCTTCATTATACGATCCTCGGCGGCCTCAATCCCATGATCAAGTGCATTACGGATAAGATGTATTAATGGGTCCGCAATCTCTTCAATTAAGGTACGATCCAGCTCCGTATCTTTGCCTTCAATGACCAATTCCACATCTTTATTTAGTGTGAGAGCAAGGTCTCGCACCATTCTCGGAAACCGATTAAATAATTGTTCGATAGGCAGCATTCTTGCCTTCATGACACTGCCCTGCAATTCACTAATCACTCGCGACAGATGATCCGATATCTGACCGAGCTCTTCCATAGATTCGTTGAACGACTCGCTCTGCCTTAGTAAGTTCTGTTCCACTTGACTGATACGGGTCTGATCAATAACTAACTCGCCTACAAGATTCATTAAATCTTCTAAACGTTCTACACTCACTCTTATCGTCTGATTTTTATTGCTGCGTGTTTCGAAGCTATTTTCTGGTGATTGTTCAACTGCAATAGCAGGTTCAGGGGCAGCATCTTCAGACGATGAAGATTCACTTGAAAATAGATCAACTTCAACTCCGACAACTTCTATCATTGAAGCAACATAGCTTTTTATTTCATCTGCTGTTTTGTTGCCTGCGAACACATAGCTGATCTCTAAAGCGTTGTCATTTCCCTCTTCGATGCTGTCTGGGGATGGGTCCGTAAATAAAACCTCGCCCCAATCATTTAAGTTTTTGAATACGACATGAGCTCGCGCACCTTTAATTATGCTATCTTTGGATATGGTTACATGTACCCAGCAGACAATAGCTCCTTTCTCTTGTGCCTCCCCAATTTTAGTTTTCACAAAAATGCTCAGCGCATGTCGCGATTTTTTTATATCCGGAGCCACGTGTTTGTTGGTTTTCTCTGAAGCAAAGGCTTGAAGCTCAGCCAGCAAAGGCAGTATATTAGATACCGTCTGATCGGTGCCTTCGATTTCATTTTTCAGCACTTTGAGTAAGTCCAAGGATTTAAACAACAGATTAATAAGACCAATCGAAACTTCCATTCGATCATGACGCACAAGATCCAAGAGATGCTCCATCTCATGAGTCAGTTCCTTCATCGATTCGAACCCCATCGTCGCCGAAGATCCTTTTAGGGTATGAGCAGCTCGGAAAAGGTTTTGTATAACAAGATCCGTTCTCCCGTCTTGTTCCAATTTCAATATGCATTCATCGATTAGCTCTAACTGTTCTTCCAATTCTTCTAGAAAAACTTGTTTGTATTCAGATAAAGACATGGATGTCAACTCCTAATTAATTAGAAAGCAAAACTTCTTCAAGCTTTAAAATACCAACCAATCCATGACTTGTTATCCCAATGCCCGCGAAATAATTACCGCTAATGCCCCCAACACAATCCGGTGGCGGTTGAATGTCAGAGAGATTCGTTACTTTATTAACCCGGTCTACAATAATGCCAACCGTTTCCGCAGCATGGTTAACGACAACAATCCGGGTGAACTTTGTATATTCCTCTTCCATCAAGCCAAACAAATTTCTTAATGAGATAACAGGAATAATCTTACCGCGTAGATTAATGACTCCTTTTAAATACGCCATGGCATTCGGAATTTGTGTAACTTCCTGCATTTTAATGATCTCGTGGATAGCTTGAATTCGAATGGCATAAGTCTCATGGCCAATGCCTAATTCAACATATTGCTCTTGTTCGATTGTCTGCATTTGGGTTGCTCCTTTCTTACAAATCACCTAAAATGTAGGAATTAATTTTATTTTTCGTTAAAGCTCTTATTCCCGCACCTTTCCAGTTTCTATCTACATATGAATTATTCCTACAAATTTCGACATTACCACTAATTTCCTATTTTAAAATACGGATATCTGTACATCTATAAAACACAAGTCTCCCAGGTCTATCGGTGAAAAGAAACACTCTGTAGGCATGTCATTAAGCTGGAGCGATGACCAAAAAAATTCTAATAACCAGCCACTAAAATGGCAGGCTGCAATAAAGACATTAACTAAGCTGGCCTTTAACCAATAAAAAACAGCCGATCTTTTGGGCCGGCTGCCGTGCTTCTCGTTTTGAATTAACGTGTCCCGTTTGAATCTTCTTTTTATCATGGTCAGTTCCCCCTTTCACAAACCGCACTAAACGGCTTTTAATGGAATCTCGAACTTCACGAAATTTAGCCATTACTTCTAATTCTGTACCAGTTGCTTTTGCTGGATCTTCAAATCCCCAGTGCCATCGCTCTGCTTTATCATTACGTACAACCGGACAATTATCGTTTGCATGGCCGCAAAGCGTAATGATGTAATCGGCTTCTTGAAGGATTTCAGGGTCGATTACATCTGATGTGTGATTTGTAATATCAACGTCAGCTTCTTTCATAACTTGGACTGCTCGAGGGTTAAGTCCATGTGCCTCCAATCCAGCACTCTTCACTCTATTAATCAAAAAAAATTGATTAAATTGAAATGATCCGCGTATTAACAGTAAGTAATATCTGGATCCAATACGTCTTTTTCGATCTTGGTTTATTTGATTCATCCCTTTGTGGAGTGGTATTCGGTACAAATTCTTGGCTTCAAAATTCACGTATTTAAGGTTATCGGTTATGGCGGCCCTGCTGGTGGAGGAAAATCAGATGCACTTATGGGTGCGGCAATCGCGGGTACTTCTTTCAAAAATTAACTCGGTTTTTTTGGGCTAATTCTTATATTTTTCCTTTCCGTTATGAATATGGGATATTGGGCTAGGGAAACTTAACTGCTGATGGTGAAATGATGAAGTCAAAGGAGGAATTATGATGTTAAGAACTAAATTAAAGACTCTAAAGATAGCTAGATTGCTGATCATAACACTAATGCTTTTCCCCTTATACTTGGCCTACAAGCTAAACGTTGCAACGGGAACAGTACCGACATTTATCACTGCCTCTTCTGACTCGGGTAGAACCGAGAATATTGACGAAGAACTGGTTAAAACGCTGCAGGGTTTTCATAATGGAAATAAAACGGTTAATGGAATCAAACTTCACTATGTTGAAGGCGGCAAAGGCGAACCGCTATTTCTATTACCAGGATGGCCCGAAACGTGGTATGAATATCGCAAGGTAATGCCTGAGTTAGCTAAGTATTATCATGTTTATTCCATCGATATTCGAGGAATGGGTAGTTCCGATAAGCCTACAACTGGCTACGACAAGAAAACGATGGCGTCCGATATTTATGCATTGATGAACGAGCTTGGCTATAAGAATATTTATATTGCAGGCCATGATATAGGGTCCACGGTCGCTTATGCTTTCGCAGCTAATTACCCGCATGCCACAAAAAAACTAGCCATGCTCGACATCTCACATCCAGACGACAACATGCTGAAGATACCGCTCGTGGCACCACCTGGCTCGTACGATGTGAGTAATCCAGCCCGTGCTAAGTTCCCGTGGTGGTGGGCGTTTAATAATGTACCCAATTTGCCGGAACAATTGCTGCAAGGTAAAAATCTGGACATAGCCTACAATTGGGCTTACGATTATTTATCCTATGATAAACCTGCTCTTAACCCACAAGAAAAAGCGATCTATATCGCGGCCTATGCAAAACCTGATGCGCTTCGGGCAGCAAACGATTGGTTTCGGGCATTTCGACAGGATATCGACGATTTCAACACATATAAAAAACTATCTGTACCGGTCTTGGGTATCTATGGTTCAACGGGCATTAGCGATCTGGGACCTTTCCTAAAAGAAAATACAATGAATCCGAAAGTTGTGGAACTCAAAAGAACCGGACATTGGATTCCAGAAGAGCAGCCTGAAGAAATCATTAAACAGTTTAAGGAGTTTTTTCGATAAGAAGTTTTCATCTTCACATAATAACATCGAATGCCGCATTATTTGCGGCTTTTTAATCTTATCTAATGTCTTTTTACAAAGAGGGGGCTGTCTCAAAGAGACAGCCCCTCTTAATAATTCATTATAAAGAATTTCTCAAGATCTTTCTGACGTCTTCTTTTGTAAGTGGAACATAGTTTCCTATTTGATCGGCGAGCATAGACCTCTCCGTCATCAATTCAATTTCCTTGTCATCAATTCCATAGTCCGATAGTTTCGTAGGGGCTCCAATGGAGGTCCAAAATTTTCTAAGAGACTGGATCGCTTCCGCTGCCAATTGAGCATCTGTTTTCCCTGTCCGGTCTAAATCGAATACACGAACACCCAGTTGTGCGACTTTTTCTGGTCGTGTGGCCGCGACATGTTCCATCCAATGCGGGGCAATAATCGCGATTCCCCCGCCATGTGGTATGTCATGGACGGCCGATACGGCATGTTCGATAAGATGCGTTGCCCAATCCGGACTAACGCCCATTCCAGTTAATCCGTTTAAGGCCAATGTACCATTTAGCAACATGACTTCGCGGTATTCGTAATTGTTCAAATCGTTCACGAGCTTTGGTGCTGTTTCAATGACAGTACGTAGAATCGCTTCACCAATTTTTTCTTGAAGAGGTGCGTTACTAGAAGCATGAAAATACTGTTCGAAGATATGGGCCATAATATCAACGGTGCCGTATATCGTCTGGTCCAGAGGTACAGAGAATGTAATCTCTGGATCTAGAATACTGAATCTTGGAAGTACATGATTGGAGTTGAAAAACGCTTTCGTATTCGTTTCCCAATTTGTGATAACGGAATTTCCGTTCATCTCAGATCCTGTTCCCGCTATCGTGATAACAGTGCCAATCGGTACAGAATTGGACGATGCTTTTGCCTTACCGGTCACGATATCCCATACATCGCCATCGTAGGGAACGCCCGCGGCAATTGCTTTAGCACAATCAATAACGCTGCCGCCACCGACTGCAAGAATAAAATCAAGCTGATTTTCTCTTATAAGGCTAATCCCTTGATTGACAGTCGTTAGTCGAGGATTCGGTTCAACGCCTCCTAACTCAATGATATGAGTGCCAATTTCTTTGAGTTCACTAATCACCTTATCGTAAAGACCGATTTTTTTTATGCTGCCGCCTCCGTACAAAAGCAAAATGCGTTTGCCATATGCAGGAATTTCCTTTTTTAAGTTGCTTACTTGACCCTTTCCAAACAAGATTTTGGTGGGATTATGAAATTCAAAATTTTCCATATTCGTAATACCTCTCTCTATTGAAATTAATATTGTTTAACCTAAAGCAATAAGGCTACACCCTATTTCAGGGCATACATGCATCTATGTTATTGGAGCATTGATATTTATTTTTTCAAAGAGGGTATCTAGAAACTAGCATAACCCGAACGCGCATTCCGGTTAGCTTTCAAAATAATTACTTATCTATTGCAAGGATGACAATATTAACATAAGCGTCTCACCTCCTTAAGTTGATAAATATAAATATCTCAAAATATAGATATATAAAAACAAAAAAAATTTATAATTCGGAAATTGTCGATATGAATTTCTTAGAATAACTGAATCCAATAAATGAATTCAGTTTTCTTTATTTCTGATTATCTTATTTCTGAAGGAACTGACCAATATTTTTGATCGCATCTTCATTCCTTCTATAATAAGTCCATTTCCCTAAGCGTGTAGCGTGGACCAATCCTGCTCTTTGAAGTATGGATAGATATTGCGAGGCAGTAGATTGATTCATGTTTAATTTTTCAGTGATTTGACTTACACATACCCCCACTGTAATTAAATCCGCCCCTTCCTGGGGTGAAAAATGAATTGTTGGTTCTTTCAACCATTCTAAAATTTGAATTCGCGCTTCATTGGATAGTGCCTTGAAAACTTCAATTTGGTTGGCCATGTCGCTATTATACATTACAGTTTTGCGATATGTCAAATTGTATATTCCAAAACTCAGGACGAGACATTAAATTCCTTTGATCTAACTTCTAAGTAAGCACATTATGCATAAATACGAGAAATAATGGAAAAATAGCTTTGGCAAGGATATGTGAGGTGAAATTCTGTTGGACACACTCATTTCTCAAAATCAAGCTGAGAACGAACAAATGCTGCGTCAACTGTTCGATGCTTGTTTCGATATTACGTTTCGCTCCATCCATCTTCCTGGCGGTCAAAGCGTACTCATCATTTATATCGCCGGATTAGTAGATACAGACAAACTAAACAATGAACTCTTTCGACCCGATTCCTCTGAATGGAGTGGTTTATTTACGACTGCTCACATCTCTTCCGTTGGGCCAAGTAGCGAGACGCGATTCATTCAAGAAGTCTGTAACTTGCTTCTTCAAGGACAAACAGCGGTATTTATCGAAGGAAGATCCAGTTGTATCTTGCTGGATTTGAAATCAAAAGATGGCCGCAGCATTGATGAGCCGACATTTGAACAGTCAATTCGAGGTCCTCGAGAGAGCTTTACGGAACGGGTTGAAGTAAATTCATCGCTTATTCGTAAAAAAATTCAATCCACTCGTTTAAAACTTGAATCGATCAAGATAGGTTCGTTATCGAAAACAAACGTCATTATCGTATATGTGGAAGGTATTGTCCAGGAAAACATATTGAGTCAGGTGAAGGAACGGGTTAACCGCATTCGAACGGATGCAATTTTAGATTCGGGTTATATTGAAGAAATGATTGAGGAGGTATCGTTTACTCCATTCCCTCAAATACAACTAACGGAGCGCCCGGATATTGTTGCCGCTAATATTTTAGAAGGTAAAGTCGCTTTACTAACGGACGGTTCGCCAAATGCATTAATCGTCCCCATGACGTTTTGGTCAACGTTTCAGTCTGCAGATGATTATTATGAACGTTTCATTTTCGCTACACTTATGAGGTGGACAAGGCTAATTCTCTTCTCCATCTCGCTTTATCTTCCTTCGTTGTTCGTAGCAATTACAACATTTCATTCACAGCTCATGCCAACGAATTTCCTTTTCAGTATAACGACGGCTCGAGAAGGCGTTCCATTTCCCAGCGTCATTGAAGCATTATTGATGGAATTCATGTTCGAGGCACTCCGTGAAGCTGGAATTCGTTTGCCCAAGGCGACAGGTTCAGCAGTCAGCATCGTAGGCGCGCTTGTCATCGGGCAAGCTGCCGTCCAAGCTGGGATTGTATCTGCACCAATGGTAATCGTTGTTTCGATGACCGGCATTGCTTCTTTTGCCATACCACGTTACAACATGAGCATCGCTTTTCGAATCCTTCGGTTTCCGATGCTTCTCCTCTCAGGTATGTTCGGGCTATATGGAGTCGCAATGGGAACGATCGGGCTTTTAGCTCACATGGCCCGTTTGGAGCCGTTCGGCGTTCCGTATTTGTCCCCTGTCTCCCCTTTACGTCTCCGGCAATTGAGTGATGTATTTATCAGAGCACCACGAACGCATATTAGTCGAATGAGATATGGAAAGTCCGGGTTCAGGAGGAAGACTGGTAATGAAGGGAAGCTGTAAAGTTTACATATCAATCCTGACACTCGCGAGTCTGCTATGCGGCTGCTGGGATCGAAAAGAGCTGAACGATCAGGTTTTTGATCTTGCAGGCGGGATTGATTTGGACGAAGGTAAGGACAAACGTTACCTTGCTACTGCTCAACTATTTATTCCCTCTAAAAAAGGGGAAGGACAAGGATCATCGAAACCGTCTTATTTTCTTGAGACAAGCAGTGGCAGAAATATTTATGAATCGATCGAGATTATGCAGCGTTACCTATCAAGGTCGATGACTCGCGGGCATAGACGCAATCTATTCATTGGAGAAAGGCTTGCAAAAAGCGGAATATCTGAAATTCTAGACTCTTATACCCACGATCCAGATAGCAGACTCCGGACAGATATATGGGTAGTAAAAGATGGTACTGCGATGGATATTATGAAAGTCAACTATCCACTAGAGGAGCTGCCGGGAATGGCGCCTATCAAAATTCATCAGGCTACCGGGGGGATAGTCGGAAGTTCTTTAGTTGAATATTTAATAAATTCCAAGGGAGAAGGAAGTTCGCCAACGCTGCCTGTTATGCAGAAAATATTTCCCCCTGGCCTTGCTAAGCCAATGATGATGTTCTATGGCCGTGCTATATTCAATCATGACAATCAGTTAGTGGGTTACCTTGACAATGAAGAAGCTCATAATAGAGACTGGATCCTTGGATTAGCCAAATATGTAGTTCTCACGACCGAACTTCAGGGTCAATCATCCGGAGTTGTCTTTCAACCGAAAAGAAAAATCCGCATTACAGCCTTGGATTCCGACAAAATCCGAATTGAGATTGCAATTAAAGGGCATATCGTCATAAAAGAAAACAATACTTCGCTTGTGTTATCTAATTACTCTGATCTCATGAAACTTCAAGAATCATTCAATCAGGAGATCAGCAAGCAGATGATTCGGCTCATAGATAAGGTGCAGAATACCTTTAAGTTAGACGTGCTCGGTATCGGAGAAACATTGTATCGACAACACCCAAACTATTGGAAACAACACAAAAAGGATTGGGATACGATCTTCGTTAATTCCGAACTCGTCGTTCGAACTAATTTGGAAATCAAACAACTCGGACAACAAAATTCTTCGATTCAAGTCAAATGAAAGTTGGGATCACATGAAGCTGTCTTTGAATCAGCTGTTCTGGCTGCTCGTAACGATGGAAATTGGCATGACTGCATTACTGGCTATCGGAGATGCCTTCAATGAAAGCGGCCAAGTGGCATGGTTATCGGTGTTTTTGGCTCTCCTGGCGAGCCTTGTCATCACCTACATATCCGTTAAATTGAGTTTATTGTATCCCGGAAAAACGTTTGATGAATTCGTATCCGATATTATCGGTAAGTGGCTCGGTAAAGTACTTTTCGTATTCTATCTTGTGATTTGGTTTGCAGTTGGGGGTATTATTCTTCGTGAGTACGCGGATTTCGTGTTTATGACACTTTTTTCCAAAACACCGATTTGGGTTATTATGATTATGATGGTCGTGATGATGGTCTACACCGTAAATGGTGGCATCCAAACTTTAGGACGTTGTAGTGAGATCATCGGCCCCTTCATCGTAGGAACCATCATCTTGATAACTTTATTTTTAACAAAGGATTTCCAGCCACATAGACTTTTACCATTAACCCCCATGAATGGTTTCAGCTCTTTAGTAAAAGGAAGCCTTGGGACGTTATCATTCCTTGGAGAGTCCATCGCAGTGTTGATGCTGATTGGATTTCTGCCTACGCAACGAAAAGTCACCGTTACAGCAATTGGTGGGGTTGCATTAGCTGGCATACTGCTTGTCGTAATGGCGGCAAGTACTTGTATGATTATTGGTCCGGTACTGCCAACTTATTTTATCTACCCCGTATATTCGATATGTCAATATGTGTCCGTTATGGAATTCATTCAAAATATTGACGTGCTCGCGGTGAACGTCCTAATCTTCAGCATCTTCATTAAGCTATCCATGTATTTGTTCATGACCAGTTATGGTACAGCCAAATTATTTGGAATTATAAGGTGGAGAAAGATGACAGGAATTGTCGCTGTCATTTTAATTCTAATTGCACTTTCTCCAAATAACATTGTGGTATCACAAATGTCATTCCCTATATTCTGGAAAAACGTTGTTCTCCCAATTTTCATCACCGGGTTACCGCTTCTTCTGCTAATTATTGCCGTCCTGAAACAGCGTAAACCTAACCTCCAGTAAATGTTTTTAACGTTGTGAAGTGCGCTCAATCTGGGCTTTCAGTGAATCTTCTTGGTGGAAAGCGCCCCCTCTACTGCCTAATTTCTCCACCTTCGTCAACAAAAACCGTTCTTCGATCATAGGCAAAACCGATCATCGCCGCACCGATCACAGCACACATCATATACATGAATGAATATGATGTGGCATCCGCAATCGGTCCCATAATGACGCCTCCCAGCGACACACCCAGATCAGCCGTTGCGATGTATAGACCTAGCGGCACGTTTCGGCTCGTCTGCGGCAAAACAAAACTCAAATACGTCGTTAACGCCGGATAGAGTAGCGCCTGTGCAATCCCCATCAGTACGGCGCCCGCATAGAAGAAAACGCCCCCGCCTTCAATGGCATAGCTTACGCATCCTGCTGCCATCGCCAAGATGAAAATAATACCCATCATAAAGAACGAATGCCACTTTCCGTCTGAGGGAATTTTCTTTCTCCATGCAAAGCGAGCCAAAACAACAACTCCGGCTTGGAGCATGAGATAGATGCCGGCACTCCCATATTTCATCTGTGCGGCATAAAGCGGCAGGAAATTCGTAATCGCCCCGAATACAGTTGAAGCGGTCACTATCAAGACGCTGCATTTAAACAGATAAGGATTTTTCATTAATTAACTAAAGGATTGAAGCACACCAAGTTTCTCCGTCTGATTGGCTGCAGGCCGCTTCCTCTCTTTATCCATACGTATGCTATAGCCAAACACATCTGTGACGATTGCAATAGTGATTATTTGTTTACCTTAAAAGAAGCGATTCAATATCTAACTCTATCTCATTTGGTTCCGTCGCAGTTTCGTATCTACCGTATACATCACCGTTTCGATCGATCAAAAACTTTGTGAAATTCCACTTGATCCCGTTACCAGAGTATATGTCCGGATACTTATCCTGTAAAAAATTATGCATCCATAGACCGCCCGAGGTCTGAGTATCGAAACCTTGAAATGGTGCTTGTTGAGTTAGATATTGAAATAGAGGATGAGCAGTGGGACCCCTAAGCTCCAATTTCTCAAATAGCGGAAACGACACTCCAAAGATACTCTTACAATATTCCTGTACATCGAAGTTACTCCCTGGCTCTTTCTCGTTAAATTGATTACATGGAAAACCGAGTATTTCAAGACCCTGCTCATGATGGCTTTCGTAAAGCATTTGAAGTCCTGCGAATTGGCGAGAATATCCACACCTACTGGCAGTATTGACAATAAGGAGGACTTTCCCCCGGAATATTGATAATTCAACCAGCTCACCGTTAATTGAGTTAACCTGAAAATCATAAATAGACATCAGACCACTCCCCCTCCAACTATGCTATTGTTAATAAATACATATTATAGCCACTAACAGTTATAGGTCTAATATATAATAGTTATTAACTTTATAGGAAAAACAAATATATGGTCCATATTCATTCACGATTATGCACCTATGTTTGTATCGTCGGATAACAGCTCTGCTCCCATAAGGAATCCCCCTTCGACATGAGTTCTGTTAAAGGGGGATTTCTTAATTGGAAATCGGCAATCGAATATCAATGACGGTGCCCTTGCCGACTTCACTCTGAACATTGACCGTGCCCGCGTGGTTTTCAATAATTTTTTTACTCACCATAAATCCTAATCCGGTTCCTTGCTCTTTGGTTGTGATAAATGGCTGCCCTAATTTCAAAAGAACGTCCGGAGGGATTCCGCAGCCTTCGTCGCTAAGGCGAATCAGCATAGCTTTCCGTTCCCATCGAAAAACGGTGAAGCGGAAATGATGACATTGATGTACTCTCCGTCCTTATGCAGCCGCCTCGTTTCAATTCCGCTTAGGGGCACACCGTTTCGTATCCGTTCGCATAATCGATTTGTTTCTTCAAGGTATTCAGACGGAATAAAAGGTAGCGACGCGATCTTCATGCCTACCAATGCTTCCTTCGGCCACCCGAACAGATCCTCAAACGATTTATTCATACTCTCGACTCGTTCATCGCTGTTGCAAATCAGGATGGCATCCGCATTATTTTCAATAAAAGACTCCAAATTGCATCGTTCTAGCGTTCAGTTCCTGTTAGGCTTGTTTTCTTGCAGAGATGTCACGGCAGATGCCAGTAATCCCGATCGTTCGTCCATCATGGTCCATCAGCGGGGACAGTGTAGCTTCCACGTCAAGCAGCTGGCCGTTTTTATGCTGCAGGATCGTTTCCAAGTCGACTACCGTTTCGCCATTTTTGATGCTTTGATGGAGGTGTTCCATCTGATCTTTGAGAACCCCCCGGAATCATCGGCAACTTTTGCCCCTTAATTTCACCAGCAGACCAACCGAACAGCGTTTCAAAGGCAGGGTTCACTTTTAAAATGGTATCTTGCTCATTAATCATCCAGATGGCGTCAGCATTATGTTGGATAAAGGATTCAAGTTGCATGGTCTTCACTTGAAGCTCTTGCTTGGTACGATTTCCGGAGGTCACATCCCGGCATATGCCTGTAATGCCTATGATCGTTCCATGATGATCACGAAGTGGCGATAACGTCGCCTCGGAATCCGGGATGATCGGCAGCTTGGACCCCTTAATCTCAGCGGCGGGCCAGCCAAACAGCATTTCAAAGGCAGGATTGACCTCTAAAAGCGTATCTTGCATATTCATCATCCATATCGCATCCGCATTATGTTCGAGGAACGATTCCAATTGAATCGTTTTGACTTTAAGCTCATTTGCGGCCCTGTTCGATTCTCTACTTGTTTCGCTAACCTCAGCAATAACAAAAAGAGGCTGTCGAGACTCGTCCCTGATGAGAGATAGCAGGATGGAAACCTGTAGGAGATCACACTGTTTGTGAACCATATGACTTTTCAAACTGGCGGAGTTCAGCGTGCCGTCTAGGCATTGAAGCCAAAACTCCCTCAGTGCAAAAAAGTCGTCTTCAGGCATGAATTCCTGAAAACTCCTGTTGATGATTTTCGGAATCAGATAAGCCCAAAATTTTACAAATCATAGGATTGGTTTGTAGGATTGTCCCCTCTATAGAGACGGAGGCCATACCTCGCGGCGAATAATGAAAAGCCTGCGCAACTAACGTGTGCGGTAATTGATCGGTGCCGGCTGCCTGTTCGTCAAAGGATAACGATTTCTACATTATAGAGACATTTTTGTAAAGAAATTATGTGAAACTTGAAATACTCGCTAGCTGAAAACCATTCAATTAATCAGTGGTTGGCTTCGTGTTCGGACGTTTCAAACTTGAAACAATGGTAATGCCAATCATCAGAACATAGGAAATGACACACCATATGCAGACCGCTTTTAGCACAAACACTTCAACTCCGCTTAAATAAGTTGAATAGCTGAAGCCTGCCCAAATATACAGTCTTGGAATTACAGGTTTTAACGCATACTCTCCTCTTCGGTATACGGCCATCAGCAGGATGAGGATACAATAATAAGAGATCCCCATCAAGGAAACCGGGAATGGCCCGATGTAGGCATACCTGCTGTTGTTCACGACACTACAATCGCCAATCGGACAAAAAAACTGGCTGGTGATTTTCGACCAGAATAAATACAAAGAGACCAACATCCCCGCAGCTGCCATGCTGATGATGAGAGTATTCCGCTGACGGGTCATATCATTTCTACCTTTTCCATGAATTTTTTGAAGTCCCTCACCCGATACCCGTTCATCCGCTCTATCACCCTGCCCTCTTCATCCACGGCATAGAAGACAGGCGTGATTTTCATCAGGAATTGTTCCTGCATCGCCTGATCGGCCGAGAGGATCGGAAACGAAAACTGCAGCTCATGCTTGACCCGACTGTATTCTTCCTTTCCTCCCACCCCCACCATTACAAGCGGAATGTCGGGATATAATTCATTCCACTTCTTGATGGTGGGATAGGAGCTTTTGCAGGATTCACAATCGATTTTGGCAATCATGGCAATGAATTTCTTTCCTTTGTATTGCTTCATATCCACCTGCCCGCCATCAACCTCTTCGCCGGAAACCAAGGGAATCATCTCCCCCTGTTTGATTCCACCTGTATCCGTAAACCATTCCGTGACCAGTGAAGCGTTATTCAGCACATATACGCCGGCTAATGGAATGAGAGCGGCGAGAACAAAAAGCAGCTTGATCACAACTTTCCGCATTTCTTTAACCCCCTCCTAGGTAGGCTGCAATTGTTTGTATAATGAGGCATAATAGCCTTCACCTGCCAGAAGCTCCTGATGGCTGCCCGCCTCCTTGATGCTACCGCCTTCCAGCACCAGGATCAGATCGGCATTGACTATGGTGCTATGGCGGTGCGCAATAACAATTCGAGTACACTGCAGTTTGGAAAGATTCTGTTCAACGGTTCTTTCGGTCAACATATCCAGCGCGCTTGTCGCTTCATCCAGCAAAATAATGGCGGGATTTCTGGTGAGAGCCCTGGCCAGCGCAATCCGCTGTCTCTGCCCGCCCGACAGATTCGTTCCCCCTTCGGAAATGAGCGTCTGATAGTTTAAAGGCATTTGCATAATCTCATCATGAATGCCTGCCATTTTGGCAACCTCCACGATCTGCTTGATCGTCAGTGTCGGATCATGAATTGCGATATTTTCGGCAATGGAGCGGTTGAAAATAAACGTATTTTGCATGACGACGCCAATTTGACTGCGCAGCGCAGGTTTATCCAGCAGGGTCAGGTTCTGGTCATCGAAAAAAACCTCGCCCTCCGTAGGCAGATAAAGCCCCAGCAGCAGCCCTGCCAATGTGCTTTTGCCGCTGCCGGATGCTCCTACGATCGCTATTTTTTGACCAGGATTAATCGTAACCGATACCTTCCGGATAACCTCGGGGCTCTCGGTATGATATCCGAAACTGACATTGCGCAGCTCTACCTTGCCCCTCAGAGTCGGCGGCTTCTGAACTTCGCTGTCATCCTGCTCAGCTTTGTATTCATGAATATCCAGAATACGGTTCAGATAGGCGCCCATGACGATCATTTGATTCAATGACGTGACAAGTGTCGTAAGCGGGGTAAGGAACGCAGCTGCCAGCGTGAAGAATGCGAACAGCTCGCCAAGCGTCATTTGATAGGAAATAACCTGTTTCGTCCCGATCCACAGGAGAACGAGAGGCGCCGCGAACCGCAATCCGTCGACAAGACTCTCCACATTTGCTTCCAGAATCCCCCTCTTCCGCACGCTCGCCAGCTGCTCCTTGTAAAGCTGTTCCCACCTTGCATAAGCAAGCTTTTCCATGCCACCCGCTTTGACATCCGTAATGCCCCGTATCGTTTCCACAAACGAATTGGATGCGAGCGTCTGCTTTAAAATTTGTTCCTGTGCAAGCAGCTTGATTTTATTCCTCGTCGCAAGGAGTATGATGACTTGGATCATGCCTGTCAAAACAACCCATCCCGTTAATGTGGGAGAGCGGTCCAGCATAAACAGCAGAAAAAACACGACCATTCCACCGTCAAGCAGCGCAGTTACAGTTCGGGTTGATAGGATATCCCGGAGCATCATATTGCTGTTCGCCCTGACAATCAGATCCCCGGTGGAACGCAGCTGAAAAAACTTGTAAGGCAAGCTCAGCATGCGATGAAAAAAAGTGCTCATTAAATTCCAGTCAAGATGATTTTGCAGGGTGACAAGCGTCCTGCTGCGCAGCAGCAGAAAAGCAAGATGAATGACGGACAGGCTGGCAAAGCCGATCCCGACCGCAGTCAGAATTCCAGTTTCCCGGGGGACAATCACCTCATCGATCAGAAACCGGATGGAAATGGGGGCGACAAGCGCAAGCATCTGGATCCACAAGGACCAGACGATGATTTTGGTCACGCTCGGGGTATGTCGACTGAGGAGCTTCATGTAGTCGATCCACAAAGGTCTTTTTTTGCGGTAAGCCAGCTTCTCCGTCGGACGGAGCACAAGTAGCGCACCGCTGTATTTTTCCTTGAACTCTGTTAGTGGAATGCTGCGCCTGCCGATCGCTGGATCCACAATAATAGCCCTGCTGCCTGTCAGTCGTTCCAGTACGACGAAATGGTTGTTCTCCCAGTGAAGAATGCACGGTTCGGCAAGTTTAGACCCTTTATCCACTTCGGTCCTTTGACCGTAAGCTTCAAGACCATAACCGCGGGCAATATTGCGCAAGGAAAGAAGATTTACCCCATCCCTTCCCGCGCCGCCCTTCTCGCGCAACTCAAGCAGGGGAACATAACAATGATAATAATCCAGAATCATCGCCAGGCAGCAGATCCCGCATTCCGAATGCTCCATTTGTTCAACGAACGGGACTCGTCTCCGTTTTCTCATCTTCCGACACTTCCTGTAGCAACTGGCGCTTCGGCCTGCTGCAGGGCGAGAATGGAAGGCAGTTCGGGATTGGACAGACGCAGCAACGCGTAGCCGATTCCCGCAAGTCCCACCATGAACCCTGGCGCGTCGCACTGAGCTGGAACATCACATTGCCATCCGTGCTTGCGCGCATGATCTAGAGACAGCGATGCCCGATGATAGACCTGTTCATAGAGGCTAGCATCATTCATGGCTTTTGCGCAGACGAGCAGGACATCAAGATTTCCCATATCCCCGTGACAGAGGCAGTTGCTTGTTCCCCGCCAACGTTTTAATGTGGTCTGAAGGGCAGTCTGGATCTCATTACGGATCTCTGCATCGTGGCGATATGGATTCACCAGGAGCCGGCTCAACAGAACTCCCGGTGCTCCGTGGCACCAAAAGACGGGATTCGCCGCTAAAGGCTCATCAGTCCGCAGATCCCTCCAGTTTCCTTCCAGCTTGTCAAATAAACTGCGTTCGTAGCAGATTGCTCCTGATGCCGCATCCATGTAACGCTCATCACCTGTCGCTGCGGCAAGCTGCGCTAAGGCAGCGGCATAACCGGACGCGCCATGCGAGAATCCGGCAAGCATCCGGTGGTACGTCAGACCTGTTCTCCACGCGATTCCAGATGCTGCCGCAACGCGATGTTTCAGCAGATGGTCGGCGCATTTCCTGGCGACAGCCAGAGCCTCAGGCTCGCCGGTTCGTTCATACAATCTAAGGCAGCCAAGCAGAATGCCGGCACTGCCCGACATTAAATCAAGCTTTTTGTCTTCCTCGATAAGCCGGTCGAAGCGAGGTAATAATTGAACAGCTGTTTCCAGCAGAGATGGATCCCCCATGAGAGGCGCCAGATGCGAGAAAGCATACAGGTAGGAAGCCAGGCCGTAGAATACGGAGCCGCCCGATACCGCGCCGGGGAATCTCAAAAATTCCAAACTTGTCTGAACCGCCCCTCTGGCTAATGTACGATAGTCATGGGCGCCTGTTTCCTGTGCCATATAAGCATAAAAAAGAGCCATCCCAAGCGTCCCGTTGTAGATACCCGAATCCATAGGTGCGTAACGCAGCATGCCGGATGAATCTCTTCCTGTTCCAATCCAGGTTGCGGAATCACGATTGTCTCCCCAAATTGCCGAAGCCGCCAGCCGGTCGGCAATTTCCATGGCTCCCGCTTTAAATGAATCGCGCCGGCATACGTCAATCTCATCCGAAGCTGCCAGACGATGAAAAGAAGGACTTTCCCAGCTTTTTAACAAGGTAAGCATAGAGGAGCGGATAATAGCGACCTGCCTCTTCCTGTCCTCTTCACCCAGCCGCCTGACCCTACCCATGGAAACCGACAAGCCGTCATTGGGGAAAAAGCCGCTGATTTTATTGCCTCTACTGTCCCATACATCCCGCGAATTCACGCTAGAAGAAAAGTAAGGAATATCATGCTCCAGCAAATCGGCACATTCGGAATGGACTGCTGCGGCTAAAACAGGTACCGTTTCCGCGATCCTCCACATAAAATCAAATAATTCGACTCTCGCCAGGCCGTTGACCAAATGACCCGGATGTAGCGAAGCCTGCAGCATCTGCCCATACACATCCGTGTTGCGCAGCAAAACTCTTACCTGGCAGAACGCAAAATTGGCTATGGGTCCGTCGGGTGAACCCATACTTTCCTGATGAGCGATTAAAAGATGGTACATATGGTTAAAACCTGCGATTATATCCTCGGTGTACGCTTCTGCTTTGACTTCGGTTCCCTCAAAAATGGGGCGGTTATTCCCGGTTTGAAAATGCGCTTGGTCGACCTTAACCAGCCGCATCTCATCGGTTCCTGGATTCTGGTACTGTATGGTCGTCGTCTTGAATAGCTGACCGGAAAAAGCCCCGATCCCGCTTGTCTCCAATCCCTCAAAAGAGCCAAAACGCAAGCGGTAGGAAGGAAGAAGTCCGGTTCTCAATACGGATTCCACCATCCAATCAGATGCCTTCTGCACCGCTGTATTAGAATTGACGCTGCTTTCTAGTGAAGCGCTGTATCGGTGAAATAACATTTCCAGATCCACGAGATAAGGAAATTCACCCGAGGCGATGACATTTTCATGGTGAAAATCCGCTCCCTGCAGCAAATACAATAGTGCTAAATATTGACCATGACGCTGGTAGAAACGGTTGATTTGACCGTCTGTGCTGCATGGCTGGTGTTGTATATATTCCGACCATCCATAATCATGTTTATTAACCACTTTCATGACTGGCAGCTGAGGCTGTGCTCCATGCCGGTTCACCCATTGCAGAAGCTCCTGAAACTTCTTATCGATGTCCAGCGATCTTGGTTTGTACAGCAAACGGGAGCCAGATGCGAAATGCAGGATAGTGACGCTTTTTCCCCCTTGATGCGTATCTCCGGATCGTTTGCACCCGACAATACATGAGAAATCCTTCAGCCAGAGCTGTTCGAGCTCCTCTTTATCCTTCTGGAATCTTTCCAGCAATTCAATAATATGCGCCGTATGTTTCTCGGTCAATTCGGTCAGCAGCCGCCCCAACACAGGGTATTTATGAAGGATGATAAGAATATCGGGATTAGCGCTTAAGCGATGTGCAACAAAATATTGAAAACGCTCCTCGGACGATTCCCCCTTCAGCTCGTGGGCTTGTTTGGCAAGATGCAGCTCCGCAATGAGGGTTCTGTCTGCAACCCGTGTGAGGGTCTGGCTGAGCGACGAGACTACATCCTCCAACAATGCACTGCGGTTGACGGGAGCGGATTGATCCTGCAAATCCCATTGCTGAAACCGGTCGAGCAGTCTCCGTCTCATCCATAAAAGGAATGGATGTATAAAAGAGGAGAACGGAAGGGTAGGCAAGCTTGCCGCCTCATCGCCCTGTTCCTCTTTCTGATTCAGAATAGCCTCAAGGGTTTCAGCCCATTTGGGCTGCTGCTTGAGCGTAAAATCCTTTGTATGATTAAGAACGGCGGCAAATTCCGCTTTATTCAGATTCTCTTTATTCAATCGGAGCGTGAACAGATCTTCCGGCACAAGCCCTGTACGCTTGCGCCACCGCTCTGTATTCTCGGAGTCAGTTGCTATTCCCTCATCTTTATCTTGGATTTCCCGTTCATGCAAATAAGCGGCATTTATGAATTTGCAATCTTTAATCATCATGCCAATTCTCCCTCTAATGACCAATTTGAAAAGACAGACAGGGGTTTCCCCCTGCCTTAATCATTCTATTAACCTTGACAAACGGCATTGCCGGTAAAATCAGTTCCGCATTGGTGAGTCATGCTGCAGTCCTGACATCTCATTCCGCCTGCGATTTCGGCTAATTCTTCATCAGACAGAAGATCGATTACGCTCGTCAGTTGTTCCATTTCTATCACCTCCTTTCATGCGTACCTGGTCATTTGCTTTGTTCTCCACTCACTTTGTTGTCACTTGCTATAAATTACCATCGAAAACGGTTTTCCGGTATTATACGATCGTATAAATAATTTCCGGATCCCCTTTACCGGTTGCGTATCGCAAACCCTTTTCGACAACACGTTCAGAAACTTGTCCCCCTCCAACCAATTTGTAATTGACCAGAATCAGGAATTGTGAAAAAATTGGCATAACTACAACCTAGGAGGTAAGACCCACGTGAAAAGGTTTCAATGGACTTCCATGTTCCTACTATTTCTGATCTTCACCCTGCTTCCTTTAGGCAACCTCGCCACTGCCAGCGGCGACGAAAGCTCCGAGATCACGGCGACGATTGACAGTCGCCCTATCTACTTTGACGTCTCCCCACAAAAAATTAACGGTCGAGTCATGGTTCCGCTCCGAGCCATTCTCGAGAGTCTAGGCGCGGAGGTAGGTTGGGAAGATGCTACCCAGACAGTCACAGGTACAAAGGATGGCATCGTCGTTACTCTTCGCCTGAACGATACGAAAGCTGAAGTCGACGGAAAATCCGTCCCGCTTGACGTCGCCGCGACCAAAATCGAAGGGAGAACTTTCGTCCCGGCACGGTTTGTCGCAGAAAGTTTCGGAGCCGACGTCCAATGGGACGAGAGTCGCAATCAAGTCATCATCAGTACGGGTGCTGCTGTGCCGGACGGTCGGTACTACTTCGTTTACAACAGCCTTCAGGTGACTGCCCAGGATCTGGCCTCGATTAAGTTGTTCATGAACAAGTTCAGGAGCACCTATAATGTTTTGCTAGACACGGCACAGTTCAAGACCGCGCCTCAATTGTACGACGCTCTGAAAGTAGAGCAGAAAAAACTCGGTGGAAAAGTCGCCGGGATTCAAATCTTCGGCTTGGCTAGCGACGTGCCTTCATTCACCTACGTCCACAAGATGAAGTTTTTCCCTGGCAACTTCGAGTGGAATGGAGTCGAGGAAAATAAGAATGATGTATACGTGTCCGACTTCCTTTATTCCAACTTCAAGAACGACAGCAAGTACCTGAACGACGTTTCCGTCTATGGAATTGTTCAGGAGAAGCTTCCGATCAACGTTATCCCAGAATGGCCCGTCTCCCGCCTTCTGCTGACGAAAGGCGAAATCGCCAAGTACATTGACAACTACGATGCCTACCACAAGCAGACTGTAGGAAAATCCGTTCCGACCGTTGCCGCTTCTGCCCCAGTCGAGTATCAAAAAGGGCTGGACACCGCCCAAGATGACCTTGCATTCTTCATAAAACGTTTAAAAGAAGATAAAGAATTTGGCCTCTTCAAGGATACCAATCAGCGCATCTATTATAAGGATCTGGCCTCGAACTTGGCTAAGGAGAATAAGATCGGAGTAATGGACCTTGTGGTGGGCAGCCGAGGGGACAGCGGTGGGGCTTCTTTGAAAAAGGATAGTATGGAGTATTTCTTCGACCGCCAAAGCGTCATCGGCTTGAACACAAACTACTATACGGCCTTCCTCTGGAACTTCGACGCCGCTGCGGGCCTGGACGCGGACAGCGTCGTCCATGACGGCCTAGCAAAGGGGAAAATGATCAACCCTATCGCCCATACCGTCCCTCAGTTCGGTAGAGGAGCCTATAATTACCTATGGCTTCCCGTCCCTACGCCAGAAGGCGAGACTGGCGACAACTGGAACGACTACGTCGTGGTCGACAAGGAGCATCTGGAGTGGGACAATCCGTACTTTTTTGTTTACAAATACTATGAAGCGATCGGTGACGGAAAGCCCCGCCTGCAAAGTTTCTTTGAGGCTGACGCTGCCTACGCCGCCTTGACCGTGGCCAACAAGAACACCCTCCGGAAACTGTCCGGAGTCGAAGGTTCGTATTCCGCGAACAGCTTCGAAATCCTGTTCTCTCTGCACTATCTCGGACTGGCCGACTATGAATAACAAAAAAGAAGAACTCTTGGATACTTTCCAAGGGTTCTTCTTTTTTCTGGGTACTGACGCCTAACTATCGTCTCTGAGGGAGTGCAGTCAACTGATTTTTCTACGCTCCCGATCCAACTGTTCACGTAAGGTCGTCAAGCTTTCGGACACAGTTTGATGAGCTGTGTCGATGACAATGTGATCTCGGTCCCAAGCATCGTACTGTCGGTTCCTGACCTTCTCCCACGTAGGTAGAACAATGCCGGGAATATCGGCTACACGCGTTTCGATTCGATGTCGATGTTCACGATCATCAGAGCAGACTACTTCGATTTCCACAAACGGAGTTTCAAGATTTTCCGCCACGTTGCGCCAAGCTTGGCGCGTTACTTGTATAGGATTGACTGTATCTGCTATCACGTCGAGGCCCAACCGGAGATTCTCCGATGCAATTGCATAACTTACGATGTAACCCGCAGGTCCATCTACCCAAGTTCCAGCATCCCGCATAGCCTGCTCCACGACATCAACCCGGAGATACGCGGCCTGTAACTCTCTAGCCAAAGCTGACGATAACGTGGACTTCCCGCTGCCTGGCAAGCCACTAAATATATATAGCATTAAACTCGCCTCCTTCAAAAAATAAAATGGATAACGATAATTGCTTTAGCACAATGACGGCTGCCCCGCGGAAGCCGTTCTATTCGCTTTGTCAAATATATAACTTTAAGAATTCGGTTTTGGCATCATATTCTCCTCCCCTAAAAAGATATCCATGAATGTATTCGTACTCGTATTCTCATCATTTTTTCATGTTAAGGATTTACAGTAAGGCGGTGCCTATAACATCTTATAAAGGAGAAAAAGTATGGAAAGAAATAAAACGAAAGCTTTGTTAAGTAAGGTACCGGAAGTCACTATTTATTTCTGGCTTATTAAAGTCTTGTGTACCACTGTTGGCGAAACCGCGGCTGATTTCCTTAACGTCAATCTCGGCTTCGGTCTGACGGGTACGTCCATTGTTATGGGTGCTCTATTATTCATCGCGATTTTCTTTCAGTTTAAAGCGACCAGATACATTCCTAGTCTGTATTGGTTAACCGTCGTGTTGATCAGCATCTTTGGAACACTCGTTACTGACAATTTGACAGATAGTATGGGCGTCCCACTTGAGTTAAGCACTGCCATTTTTAGTGTTTTCTTAATTCTTAGCTTTTCTTTATGGTATGCCCAAGAGAAAACGCTCTCGATCCACTCCATCTTTACGAAGCGAAGAGAAGCTTATTATTGGTTAACAATCCTTTTTACATTTGCACTTGGTACGGCTGCTGGGGACCTCATGGCAGAAAGCCTCGGACTCGGCTACCTTGTTACAGGACTCATTGTTTGTGCAGTCATTGCCTGCGTGATCATTGCCTGGCGTGTTGGTCTACATGCCGTGTTATCATTCTGGATTGCTTATATCATGACGCGTCCTTTAGGGGCTTCAATTGGGGACTTGCTTTCACAAACGCAAGATTTCGGTGGGTTAGGATTAGGTGCAACGTTAACAAGCATCATATTTCTTTTGGCCATCATACTGATCATCATTTTCCTTTCCATTTCGAAGCGAGATGTTGTCGCGCCTATATCAACAAAGCCGATGAATATGACAAAAGGTATTTCCGTCGTTAAGCAAGTCATTATAGTTGTGAGTGTACTGGTGATTGCAAGTGGAGCCGGCTATTATTGGCGTAGTATGAATCTCCAAGTTACGCTACCGCAAGGGGATCCAACTAACTCCGTTCAGCAAACCTCACCGCTTGGGGATTTGTCTAGTTTTAAGAAAATTGCGGAGGATACGCTTGGATTTGTGAATACAGGGAATAGTGCTGGAGCTAAATCACGCGTTGATGATTTGGAGCATACGTGGGATACTTCAGAAGCCAAGCTAAAACCTATGAACAAGAAGAAGTGGACCGAGGTTGATAATGCTATTGATAAAGTACTGAGGCAAGTACGAGCTGTACATCAAGATACAGAGGCATGCAAATCAGCACTAGAAGCACTGATAACTCTTACTAGCTAATACCAAAATAAAGGCTATCCCCGAGTCATTTCTGACTTTTCTAGGGATAGCCTTTTGTCTTAACCTAGTAACACTTACCGTTTCTTGTCATTCCATATACCTTGAATGGCAGATACGTCAGCTGTTGCGCCCAAATATGGCAGATGATATAAATCTTCTACAGTTCGCAAAACATTCAGATGCGTTATACGTTGGTCGATAGTGACAGGTTTGACCATGGCTCCTACGAAGATCGTCGGAATATGATTATCCTTTGAGGAATCATCCTCATCCCAAGTAAGTATAAGTAGACTATTATGGTTTTGAGCCCAAGTAACATAAGGACCAATGTTGGTTTTCAGCCAATCATCAGCGGATAGAATCGTTCCATCATGCATATCGTTATCCAAATTCGGTATGACAAATGAAACTGTTGGAAGTTTATTATAATCCGTTGGGAACTGTGAGAAAGGTAAATTACTTTCCTTTGCAACATTGGAGAAACTTACCCAAGGGCTATGTTTACGTCCGTATTGATGATTTGTACAAACAGTGGAACCAATCGCAGGTAAATCTTCCGAATAACCAGCAAATGAAAATCCTGCTTGCACCAGTTCACTTGCTAAATTTGGCGATTTAAACGAATGTCCGCAAGAGTCATCTTTTACACCCTGATTAGAGCCTGAGAATAGAACGAAGTAATTCGGTTGACTAGGATGGGCTACTGCATATGAATGTGTAAAAAATGCACCTTGCTTAGTCAATGCATTGATATAAGGTGCCGCTCGATTCCCAATCAAAGTTTCGTAAGAGTGATTTTCTTCAACTACAATGACGACATGATCAGGTTTAGATCCTTCAAAAGCTGGGACTGTAACTTTCGATTGCGGCGGAACTGTTGTTTCCGGATTCGCCGCGGGAGATTGCTTTGGAGTAACGATTTCCGTTTGAAGTGGCTGACTGGAGCTTCCTGGAGCTCTAGATGGCGAACTAATGGAATTCGCATCTAGAGACAGCTTCGTTGCCACGGGTTCACTTGTGACCGAATTAGAGCATGCTGTCACCACGAAAAGGAAAGAAATGATGATTGCAACTGTTACTTTCATGCTCTAATTTTCTTGCGCCAAACTTTCGATTCCACGATTTCATATCCATGAATGAGCACCTTTAAAAACTTAAGAGCTTTTTCAGATCGTAAGAATAACTGATTCACGAGCAAAGCGGTTAAGACGCCAATCACTGCACCGCTAATGATATCAGATGGATAGTGCACGCCAGTCCAAATTCTGGAGAAGGCAATACTTGCAGCTAATAGGAGCCAAATATAACCGGATCTCCGACTGAATATCCAGATGGATGTGGCGATAACAAAGGCTGCTGTTGCATGATCACTTGGGAATGAGGCATTTGCTGGATGCGGAATTAATTGCAATACAGCATGTGTAACAAAGGGGCGATCCCTATAGAAAAAATGACCCAATATACCACTGATTGCTAATGCGATGGAAGCGGAAAATAATGACTGTGCAACCATACGACGATGCTTTTCTTGTCTTGTAAACCAGTACATAACAACGCCGATATCAAATACATACTCTGCTTTTGAAGCTAAGATCTTCATAAGTGGATTTAAAACAGAAAAGTTATTTCCTAATTGATTAATCGCCTGAAATACATGATAGTCTATCTCTGTGAAGCTCATCATCATCATCCTTTAGTTAGTGTAAATGCACCTATATGAGCATTTACATTAACTTTACAAGATGAAGATGAGAAGAAAATGAGAAGTATTAACCCCGCCCCATTTCTTTCTTCACTTATAACAGCAAGCATGTATTTTACAACTAGTCAATACGTTTTTGCTCATCAACCTCTCATCGATTTCTAATAATCGTTCTATAAGCAGGAATACACCTTGTTTTTCGTCATGTTTGGTAATCTCTAGGTGTCTCTAGATCTGCTAAGGTTATCACAGGTGATTGATACCTAAAACACGATCTTCAAGGAGGATACCAATCATGACTAACAACATGAATAAGAACCGCCTTACCAAATCGCTTTTAGGAATTACACTTAGTTTATCCTTATTTGCATCAGCTAACCTTATAATGACGACTCAATCTGCACATGCCGCGAGCGCCACGACAGTAAATACTGTTTCAACTAAAGCAACCAATATTATTGCTACAGGTAAACAATATCTAGGTGTAAAATATGTATATGGTACTCAGAAGGGCCGTACAAACGCCTTCGATTGCTCATCTTTTACGCAGTTCGTATTTGGCAAGTACGGGATTACACTTCCTCGTTCTTCTAAAGAACAATCACAAGTTGGCGCTTATGTCCCTAGAAATCAGCTTAAGCCAGGAGATCTTGTTTTCTTCTATTCGCCTATTCATCATGTTGGTATTTATATGGGGAACGGGAAGGTTCTTCATACCTACGGCAGTCCGGGCGTAACGGTATCAGATATGAATTCTGGTTGGTGGAGCAAGCATTACAAGACAGCACGCCGTGTAATTCAATGAATCTTGCCCTTTGGCGTAACGAAATAGCTATGATTTCATAGGTAAGCAATTAGGACACCCAAACCGGGTGTCCTAATTGCTTACCATATTATTCTTCAGGCAACTGTTTTAACTCATCCAAAGCCTTTTCAATATCCTCTTTGAGGCTTGGATCCAGGTATTGGGGTGTGGAACGTTTGACCGGTGACTGAAAACGCTGCATGGCTTCCAATTCTGCCTCGATTAACATTATTTTTTCCTCAGCACGTGCAAAACCTTTTGTAACATTCTCAGTCTGAAAAGAAACTACGCTTTGCGACATCTCCTTTAACGAGCTAGCTACATTCGCACGCGAAGCTAATAATAAACGGCGATGATTAAACTCTTCCGATTGAACAAGTAATTGAGCAATTCTCTCCTCGAGCAAACTTGTTTGCTCTTGAATCGTTGCATATTGTGATTTATATGTTGCCAGTTTTTTCTCTTGCAACAGTTTTTCCTGGATGGCCAACTTTGCAATCTGATCTTCACCTTGTTTTACAGCAAGTCTTGATTGACGATCCCTTTTTTCGATTTGCGTTTCTGTTTCGGCGATTAGCGCGGCTTGCCTTCTTTCTATAAACAACTGATTTGCCAATGCTTTTTGCCCTTTTGCAAGCTCCACATCGAATTCTCTCATATACTGATTTACCATATTGATTGGTTGCTCACATTTATCTAACATGCCATTTGTTTCAGCTAAGAATAGCTCCTTTACTCTTCTTAAGATACCCATTTTAGTTCGTCTCCTTTGAGTTAATTAGATTATTTTCCCATTGGTCCAAGAAATCTGAAGTTGGAAGTATGGCATGCGTGCTATTTGATTTAAGCAATTTACTATTTCTTTTTCTTCCTCTCACAATCCAATATAACAATCCAGCTGCAAGAACTGTTCCTCCAACTGCCATGCCTGCTTTCATCCCATCATCATGGTGCTCATGGCCCGCTTCTCGCAGTCCTTTGTCATGTTCTGAAGAAACATGTCCACTTATCGGTTTCTCATTACTTTTCGGAATAAACTGTTGTGCGCTTTGTTTAACGTGATTAAAAGCAGCTTCTCTGTGCTCTGGACTTACCATCTCAGCTGCCGCGGCAGCACTTGCTCCAATTACTCCAGCTATAAGAGCTATAAGAAGCACTTTTTTAACCCATCGCTTACGTGGTTTCAAGTAGCATCAACCCTTTCATTTTCACTGTTTTCCTTGCTCTTGTTTTCACAAGAGTAACTATAACTTCTAAAAGTAAAAGTACGGTAAAAGAAAAATAAAAACGCCCTTCTCTTTAAAAAGAGAAAGGGCGCAGCTTAGTCCTCGTTAGAAAATTTCACTGTAAAGGTACTTCCTTGATTTATAACGCTCTCAACTTCAATGGTGCCTTGATGGGCTTCAACGATCCATTTTGCAATTGATAATCCAAGACCAGCACTGCCTTCCTCGCGCGAACGGTGCTTTTCAACTCTATAGAATCGATCAAATATTCGCTGTCTCTCATCTACAGGTATACCAACACCCGAATCTTGAACAGAAATACTCCAATACTTTGACTGCTGGGTAACAAATAGATCTACCCTCCCCTTAACTGGCGTGTATTTAATGGCATTATCCAGGAGGATATACACCAATTGCTTTATACGTTCAAGATCACCTTTAACAACGAGCGCATTAGGCACATGAATGTCTAAAACAATCTCCTTCTGTTTAGCAATGGCATCAAATGCCTGTACCCACTGACGGATCCTTGGAACGACATCAAACAACACCATCTCAAATTGGACTGAGCCTGAATCAGAACGCGCTAACAACAATAAATGTTGTACCATACGACTCATTCGTTCCACTTCTTCTTTCATATCAATAACGACTTCTTTCGTCATTGGTGTGAAATCATTTCCATTTTCCATTTCAATTACGTCGATCGAAGTGTTCATTATGCTTAACGGAGTCCGAAGCTCATGTGAAACATCCGCAAGAAATTGCTGCTGTTGCCGATACGAATGCTGTATGGGGATCATAGCCTTTTTAGACATCGATAAGCTTAGCCATACTGCAATCATACAAAAAAGCACAAGGATACAAATTAACACAACCAAAAGATTCTGGAATACTTCTACATAAAAAGTCACATCTTTGGCAACATAAATAAATCCGTTCTGGCCATCTCCTAGGATTGTTGGACGCGCCCCAATGAATAGCAACTTGTCTCTATCCCCTTTTTTACCCTCATGATGATTGTGAGGGATAGACAACCATTTTAAATGAAACTCATCTTTTTGGGGTTGCCACTTTTCAATAGTTTCCAGATTATAACTGAAGTCGCTAGTAAAGGCTTCACTACTTTCTAATACATTCCCTTCAGTCGTCGTTAAATAGTAAAAATATAGTTCCTCATTACCTGAATTAGTTAAATCAGGAATCAATGGCTTACCATTCTCAGTCGCATAGAGTGTATTCCGAATCGTTTGACGTTGTTCTCTATAAGCCATGCCAACAAAGAAGACGGATACAATCATTGAGAACAGTACTAAGAATAATATCATTAGCCATGTATAAGAAATGGTTAATTTTCGTTCCGTTTGAACGAATACATCGCCTTTCTTAAATAATCTAATTTTCAAATCGATAACCCACCCCCCTGATGCTATGAATCAACGGTTGATCAAGATCAGATTCCAATTTATCTCGGAGCATCTTGACCGTTACATCTACATTTTTATAAGATACATCACTTCCGACACCCCAGATACGGTCTAAAATAACTTCCCGAGTTAATACATTCCCGGTGTTTTGAAGAAACAAATCAAGAAGCTGATATTCTCTTTGACTAAGGAAAACTTCTTCATTATTCCGAAATAATTGATGAGAGCTCCGATTTAAAGAAAATACTCTAAACGTCGCTACATCCGAATGAATCGGTGCAAAATTTCGTCTTAACAATGTACGGAGACGTGCAAGTAATTCGTCCATTTCAAATGGTTTGGTTATGTAATCATCTGCCCCAGCATCCAAGCCGACAATTTTGTCTTGTAACGTATCTTTCGCAGTTAACAGCAAAATTGCTTTATAATACCTATCAGATCTCAATTTCTTACATACATTGATCCCATCCATTAAGGGCATCATCCAATCTACAACCAGCACATCATAGGAAGACCCTTCCGCGTAAGCTAAAGCATCTTCTCCATTTCGTACCCAATCCACTTGATATCCACCCTTATTCTCAAGAACATATTTAATAAGCTTGCCAAGTTTAGGATCATCTTCTGCAAGTAAAATATTCACAATATTCACCGCCACAATGGAATAATGTCAAAATAACACACCATACTGTATGCCTTCAAGTTGTTAAGACTTCATTATACAGAGTGCAGTTTAAATGACAAGATTAGAAAAATTTAAATTTAGCTTCTACGCTCTCCCCCATGTCCCTCAGCTGAATTTGAATATGATACCTAGAAAGTTCAGAAGAAAAACACGTCGAGGGCGTAGAAAAGATATATGCGACGAAAATTTCTAAGTAAGAGGTGCTGAAATGAATAAATCAAGAACGGTTGGCAGCAAATGGGTCAAAACGAAGGTTCTATTACAAAACAAAGAACTTCGTAAATTTGTTCCGGAAACACGAATTTACAATCAATCGAATCTTTTTCAAATGTTAAATAAGTACAAAATGGTTTATGTCAAACCCATCAATGGCTCTTTCGGACAAGGTGTTATTCGTGTGAAAAAAAACCACAAATACACTTTTCAGTCTGGTAAAACAGCCAGATCATTTGAAACATTTCAAGGCTTATTCACCGCTCTAAACAAAGCAAAATTAAAAAAATCCTATCTTGTACAGCAAGGTATTCATCTCTTAACCTATCAGAAGCGAATTTTTGATACGCGTATTATGGTTCAAAAAACCCCGCATAAAAAATGGGAAGCCACAGGTTACATTGGAAGAGTTGCCCATCCCCGCAAGATCGTGACGAACTTTCATAACAGCGGAAAACCGTTGCCTTTAGAAGTATTGCTTGGTTCCTATATAAACGGACAGAAGAAAAAAGAGTATATCCATAGATTGAGGAACTTGGGGTATCGCATTGCAAAGCATTATCATAAAAGTTATCCCGGATTTAAAGAAATTGGTGTTGATATCGGAATCGATAAAACTTTAAAACCATGGGTGCTTGAAGTTAACACAGCGCCTGATCCTTTTATTTTCAATCAATTAAAAGATAAAAAGATGTTCTTCAAAGTTCTACGTTATGCCCGAGAAAATGGCCGGTTCATACGTGTAAAACGAAAGTAATGTACCGCGGCAGCACAACCGACTTTTATCATGCATATGATGAGATGCGGTCAATCTCCGTATTTAAAAGCGTTAACCGGAAAAGAGTGGTATTTCATGCCATGCAAAATACTCGTCATCGAAGATGAAGAGAAAATTGCACGACTTCTTCAGTTGGAGCTTATGCATGCAGGTTATTTAGTCGAGTTAGCTTTAGATGGTTCAGACGGCTAAGAGAAAGCATTGAAGGATAATTGGAATCTTATACTGCTTGATATTTTATTGCCTGGCATAAATGGTTTCGAATTCCTAACATCCTTTCGTAAAATTAATACGGAAACGCCTATTATTGTGCTAACAGCCTGCAGCGCTCCCACTGATATTGTGGCTGGACTTGACCTAGGCGGGCACGACTATGTCACGAAACCATTTCATGTGGAGGAACTATTAGCTCGTATTCGCGCTTGCATTCGCAATCAGAGTCGGTCTTTTGAGCCTACACTAGAAATCGAAAAAAACGTACCTTTCATTTATTCATTGAAAGAAACTATCGTAAATCTCAGAACAAGAGAGGTTCTACAGAACGGTGTTAAGATTAATTTAACTCCTAAAGAATTTCAACTTCTCCTATATTTAATAGAGCATCCGAACGAAATTCTTACTCGGAAAAAAATTCTAAACGAAGTATGGGGGTACATTTTCTTGGGAAATTCAAATATTGTGGATGTCTACATCCGCTATCTCCGTAAAAAGTTGAATTCCTCCTTCCCCAATATTCGAACGATCCGAGGCGTTGGCTACATTTTGGAAATTTAATAACATGAAAATTAAAACAAAAGCCGCTTTACTGTTATTCGTCTGGTTAATTGCAATTCTGTTGCCTATTATTTTTGTGATTTACCACTTTTATGCGCGGTTCGAAAAAGAGGAAGAAATGGAGAATTTGCAGGCTGCTGCAAATGAAATAGTACAAAATATACATCCTTCTGATCTGCTTAATAAGAATAATTCGAGCTTAGTTTTAAGCAATTATCTTTCAAATCACACAATGATTCGTGTCTTAGACAAGACATCAACGGTGAGAAACCAAGTTTCTGACCGGTTTGAATTAATGGATATCCCTCCTAAATACTCGGAAATTAAAGAATTTTACTTCGATACGTATCTTCAGCAAAAGATCTTGATTGTTCGCACCCCTATTCGAAATGGGACTGAAATCATCGGAACTCTGGAGGTCATATCGGAACCGATCGAATTAGAACAAAGCTTGTATCACTTATTCATCATCATCGGATATGTTGCTTTCGGGGCAATACTCATTTCAATTTCGGGGAGTTTTTTATTATCTAGACTGCTATTCTTACCTCTTTCACGGATGATAAAAATCATGAAAGAAATTGAAACGAGTGTCGAATTTAGAAAACTCCCGCTAAATCGAAAATCAAAAGATGAACTGTATGAGTTGTCTGATACATTTAATCATATGATGGAGCGAATCGAATCTAGTGTACAGAAACAAAGACAGTTTATTTCCGATGCTTCCCATGAATTCAAGACCTCACTCACAATTATTGAAGGCTATACGTCACTCCTTCAAAGATGGGGATTAGAGAACATTGATCTTCAAAGGGAAGCTATTGATGCCGTTCATAAAGAAAGTATCCGTATGAGGCAGGTTACGTATCAAATGCTCGAGTTGGCGGAATTAGAACAGGAAGCTAAGCTTTTGATTAGCGGCTTTGATCTTGTATCACTCTGTAAAGAGACGATCCAGCTTCTTCAGCCCCTCTCAAGTAAAAAGATTTTTCTTTATCCCTCCGTTCAACCTATTCAGATAGAAGCCGACCGATTTCAAATCAAACAGGTACTGTTAATTATCCTGGATAATGCATTAAAATATGCGAATCAAAGCATTAACATTCAACTTGAAAATCTAGATCCTCATCTATGCATCCATATAATTGATGACGGAAAAGGCATTCCTACTGAAGAATTACCTTTCGTCTTCGAACGGTTTTATCGCGTTGACCGTTCAAGAAACAGACAAACGGGCGGATCTGGTTTGGGTTTAGCTATTGCAAAGTCAATTGTCACTCTTCACAATGGGAACATCCAAATTAATAGCGAACAGAATAAGGGAACCGTAGTAAACATTTCTCTTCCTATGAGAAAACCCTTCAACTTTAATGAAAGTTGAAGGGTTTTTCAAATACTTAATCTTCTTTACGATAAAGTATTGTTTCGCGACTCAAACTAAGCGCTTTCAAAATGATGGCTTGACTATTTGAGAGTTAAATGAAACAATGATTTATGAAAAATCGATACCCATTAACCGGAGTGAATATATGGATATCCTATCAATGCATTTCGGGAAACACTGCGTTCCAGAATGGAAATGGCATGTTCCCGTCGGTTGTCATCCAGGGTTTACCTTATGGAGTATTTGGGGTGGAGAAGGTCAAATCATGCTAGGCAAGAACTGCTACAAATTAAGCGTCGGTGATGTTTTTTTTATCAATTATCAGAACGAGGTCGACGCCTTTCAAAGTGAACATACCAGTCTCGATGTACGTTACATAGACTTCACATTGCAAAATCCGGATATCTTGTCTGACTTGCCTGAGCATCGTCATTTTGATCAATATCATTTTGTCCTTGAGCTTTTCAATCGCTTTCGTTTAGCCGAAGAGAGAAATAGCTTGACGCAAATGGAAGTGTGGTTGCAAGCGCTTATTACGGAATATCAACAGATAACGCCAACATCAACCGGAGCATATACAATAAAAATTGATGAGCTTTGCCGCATGTTTCAACAACACCCAGAGCAGCAATATGATATGAGCGAACTTGCCCAGAACTTTTCTCTTACGACAGATCATTTTATTCGCATTTTTAAACAAGAACGTGGAGTTACGCCCTACGCCTATCTGCAGCGCTGCAGACTGGAAACGGCCAAGACGCTGTTACGCATGTCTACTCTCAGTATCACGGACATTGCAAGCAGTTGCGGCTTTTCGGATATCTATAATTTTTCTCGTTTTTTTCAGTCAAAAACAGGAATGTCTCCAAGCAGATTTCGTAATTGAAATACTGCATCAATCCATCATTCGAATTTGACAGGCGTGCCATTTTCAGCGCTCAAGTAAACCATATCTAACATTTGAGTGATCTTAAGTCCCTGTTGAGGTGTGCACGGTACCTCTTCATCCTTAATAATGGCATCCAGAAACGCTTGCCGAACGTTCGGCTTCTTAGAAATCTTCATCTCTTCTAAAGGAATGTTACGGACTTCTCCGCCGATTTCCAAAAACACTGTATTACATGCATCATTCACAGCTCCAATTTCTCTTTGCAAGACCGCACCGCCCTTCGAGCCATAAATTCGTGTTGTAATCATCTCGTTCTCTCGATTGCTTGCCCAGGATGCTTCCAATTCAAGCATGACCCCATTGGTCATACGAAACATAGCTACCCCCATGTCCTCAAGCTCGAAATTCTGAATGCCTTTGCGTGCAGCCTCGTCCTTGGAGACCTTGCAAAACGTGTTTCCTAGTACCCACTCTGGATCTGGATACCCGCAAAACCACATAGCACGGTCAAGCACATGGACGCCAAGATCAATGAGAGCTCCACCGCCGCATACCTCTTTCCCTGATGAAAGCGGATACCACCATGGCACCCCACGTCTTCGTTGCCACTGCGTCCGCACATAATAGATCTCGCCGAGCTTGCCTTCGTCGATCACGGATTTTAACGTTTGGCATTCGTGTAGAAAACGCTGATTGAAGTTGATCATCAACTTCTTGTTGTACTTTTGAGAAGCCTCAAGCATTTTTCTCCCCTCAACCGCATTTCTTGCCATAGGCTTTTCACAAAGCACATGCACGCCCGCTTCCATCGCTTGAATGGAAAGTCTCATATGCAAAAAATTAGGAACTGCGATGCTAATCGCATCCAAATTTTCCTCTTTCAGCATCTTATCGAAATCCGTATATTTTTTTGAAATGTTATATATATCGCCTATCTCTTTCAGTCTTGATTCATCAACGTCGCACAACACAATTTCTTTAACGGTGTCGCTGCTAGCGTAGTCTTTAACATGACTAGCTCCCACAGTTAATCCGACAACACCTACTTTAAGTTTTCTGTTGTTCAAGCGTATCCCCCCGTTAATTGATTGCAGAAGCATAGATCACGATAATTCTTAAATCCTCTGGACCGTTATTAATAAGACCATGACTGCCGGATGCACGGCAGACGCTTATGTCCCCGGCTGACATCTCATATTGGTTGCCATCAAGCTCCATGATTCCGTGACCAGAAATGCAGTAATACCACTCTTCCATGGGAACATCGCTGTTATGCTGGTGATAGCCGAAGGTAGAACCTGGCGGGATGATATCATCATGAATGAATTTGATGTACTGCCTATCGCTCGATGCAACCGTTTGAATAATATCCTTTAGTTGAAAAGGACCAGTCCCACCATGGCAGTTTTGTCGAGTCTCATACGCTCGTGACTTATTCTCGATAAAATCCGTTTTTTTCATAAATTAAAACTCCTTTTCAAACATGAGTTGTGTACAATATTTTGATAAATTAATCATAGGCTTGACAAACTGGATTGTAAATGTTGAAAGGCGATATAATTTGTGTAAAATCGATATTATCGAAACTTTAATTCTAAGCATGTCGGTTTACCCACTGTCGTATTAAACAAAAAAACCGCCAAAGCCTTGGCGGTGGCGGTACCTCTGGGCGAGCAAGTCGTCGCCCTGTAGACGGAGTCGACGTCTCATTTTATACCTTATATAAAAGAATCAGTCACAGCACCTTTAGATGCATTCGTACCCTCCCAGCATCTGGTCGTGGTGCGACTGGGCATGTCATCTCATCCAAATGGTCTTATCGCTGGAGCCGATCGGCTAGTTGTCGATGTGATCGCGGCACTTCAACACAATTAATAGACTGGCTGTCTCCTTTGCGATTCGCCGTCTGATTGTAGCAGACGAGATTTTTTGTTTCTGGATCAATACGCAATGCCAGCCGATTCGGAATGAAAATATAGATGATAAAAAATGCTCATTTCAGTATGAAATGTATTTTTTTTGTTGAATACTATACTACTAAGTGGATATTGTGACCAAAAGAAGGAGCACAGAATGAAATATTTCTGGACCAATACAATTTGGTATATAATTTTAGGAATTGCCTCTATGATAGAACTAACATTTGGGATAATTAACAACAAAAGAAAAAAGCTTTTATTGGGTTTGTTTATAAGTATTGTGGGAGTAACGGTTATGTGTGAAATTATTATCATGGCTGACTTTAAGTCTTATTCATACTACCCAAAGATTTTACCGGAATCATGGCAACATTTTAAGCTTCCTCATGCTGAATATTATTGGCACAATGAATCGATTATTGGTAATTATTTTTCACAGATGTCTATATCAGCAACAGCTGTTTTGCTAGCAGCTCGTAATCTAAAGTTTTATTGGTATGTAATTAGTATCTTTCTATACTGCCTAATAGAAGAGTTGTTTTTATATTTAGGTATTTATAGTCATAATTGGTACCGGACATGGATGACATTTGTTGGTCTTATCATTCTTTTTGGTGTAACAAAATTAATATATATGAAAAGCCTGAAAGGAAACGGCCGAGTTTTAAATTTTATCTATATTTTGTTTGGATTATTGGGTATCAATTGGTTCACATCACCTGGCTGGTTCATGTATTTGTTTGGAGTTCAGACGTTAACAGCCAATTTGTTTTCGACCCCTTCTGCCATTGCAGCTACTATGTATGCCGGTTTAACATTTTTACAGGGAATTACTGCAATGACCACATATTTTTTTAAGCCTAAGTGGTGGTGGTATATTATTGTTTCAGGTCTTCTCTTCTTGCAACATTATCTTTTATATATATTTAATCTCAACGTCTTTAAATATTGGTGGGGGTTTGGTGTTTATTCTACAACATGGATTTTGGGAACATGGTTGCAAATCTATATTTTGGATAAACTTTATGATGGCACCAACAAAAAGAGTTTCAGGTATGCGAAATAGAGCGGCTAACGAGATCCCATCCCCTTCGAGAGATTCCGCTCCCTCCCGTAGAGATGATCGATTTCATCATGGTTGCTACTTCCGAACTCGACGCGGGAGACCGCTTAGGAGTGACGATCTCTGTTTGAGTCGGAGGTTTTCATGGACTTGACTGCTAACGCGATGGAAAAGGATATTAATGATTGTGCAGGCACATACGAATTATTGAGGATGCACGCCCTCATCTCTGCTTTATGAAAATTATTAATATTGTTAAATACATGAATTCCACGTCAATATACCCACCCCATTTCTTTATCTCTACATATCATAAATCAGACAATTTGATTATGGAGATGAGAGAATGACAACCCCCATTGACGTGATAATCCCCGCGATTGAAAAAGATTTAGGTACGCTTCCCCATGTGATTGATGCCGTTAGAAAATTTGTGAAGCACCCCATTCGAGAAATCATTATCGTGGCTCCGCGGACTCAGCGTATGCTTGATCTTTGCTCACGCAAGAAGTGCAGATTCATTCACGAAGATACCGTACTGCCGATAACGAAGAAAGATATTCATTATCAAGGAAAAACTTGGAATCGATCTGGGTGGCTTTATCAACAGCTGCTCAAAATGAACGGCGATACGTTAGGCAGTTCAAAATACTATTTGGTCATTGATGCCGACACGATACTCATCCGACCGCACGTCTTTAAAGTAGGCAACAAGACTGTTTTCTACTGTAGAAACTGGAGTCAAGGCGAATACTTCACTACGTATAAAAAATTAATGGGAAAAAGCCGCTCATCTCGCATGTCTTTTGTAACTCACTACATGTTATTTGAAAAATCGAAAATTAAACAGTTGAAGCAAGCGATTGAGCATAGGCATAGCAGAAGCTGGTATTCAGCAATTATCAATAGCATGAATACATCCAAGCAATTTGCCTTCTCGGAATTTGAGACATATGGCAATTTTCTATATTCAACAAGACCTGAGAAGATGATCTTAAAGCCTGCATTGAATAAAAGCTTGAATATGAGCGGTCCCTATATATCTCCGCTCAAGATGTCTGCTTTGCAAAAGCGATACAGGTCTATTTCTTTTCACAAACGTAAAGGTTACGTTAAAACCATCAAGAAGATGGTTAAATGAAGCCCTATACTGTTGTTTGGAAAGGGCCTGTGCACAAAAAAAGCGGTCTTGGACGCGCAAGCAGAGCGTACCTGCGAGCACTGAGGCGGCAAGGTGTTCCGGTAAGCGTCGGTTCTAAAAAAGATTATTTAACTTCAAATGCGAAGAAGGCTCTTATTTATCATCATATTCCTACTCAGATGAAGTGGAAGAAATTGCGAAGATCTTATGATCCGATAATTTTAAATACGGTTTGGGAAACAAGCAAGACCCCCAAAAGCTGGCTTTCGAATATGAACAAGTTCGATGCCATATGTGTACCCTCACAACATAATAAGAGGGCATTACGAAATAGCGGAGTTAAGGTACCGATATACATGGTGCCCCACGGTGTAAATACAAGGGAGTTTCATCCAGACAATAAAAAGATGAGTTTGCCCGGTGCTGAAGGAAAATTTATTTTTGTGTCTATCTTCGGCTTCCAGCATCGCAAAAATCCAGAAGGCCTGCTGAGAGCGTATTGGGAAGAATTTTCTTCCGAGGATAACGTTATGCTTGTGATTAAAACGAATGGTTATGCGGCTTATGAGAATGAGAAATGGATTAAGCGAAAAATAAAAAAATACAAGGAAAAACTCGGTATTCGCAAAAACACTGCACCTATCGTCATTATTGGCAAGCATATCAGTGAAAAGCAGCTGAAAGGTTTGTACACGCTCGGCGATGTTTTCGTCCTCCCTACTCGTGGCGAGGGTGTAGGACTTCCTTTCCTAGAATCACTGGCTAGCGGAGTACCGGTCATCGCGACAGGCTGGGGCGGACAAATGGATTTCCTTACCCCCACTAACTCGTTCCTCCTTTCGTATCAGCTGAAAAACCCATCCGTTAGTATGAACAGTTCCCACGCCATTTCAAGAAAGTTCAGCAATCTGTTCGCGCAAAAAGGACAACTATGGGCAGAACCGCATTTAATCAGCTTAAAGGCAAACATGCGTAGAGCATATGAGAATCCGGAACTTTGCAGAGCCAAGGGACGCCAAGGCAGAAAGGATATGCTGCGTTTTTCATGGGATCGTGCCGGGAAGCTAATGAAGCATTCACTTGAAACCGTAATTAGATCTAAGAAATAGGTGGGGTTCCCCAAGGAGGCGTGGTAACTTGCGTATTGTACTATTGTGCGGGGGCTCTGGAAAAAGGCTATGGCCTTTATCCAATGAGATACGCTCTAAGATATTTCTTAAGCTTTTGAAATCCGAAGATGGGGTCATCGAATCCATGATAGAGCGGTTATGCAGGCAACTGGAAGAGGTCGGACTGCTGCAATCCACCTATATCGTCACTCATCAAACTCAAGTAGAAATAACACGTGCCTATGTAGGAGAGCACATTCCAATCATTGCGGAACCTTATAAACGAGGAACATTCACTGCAGTCGCATTAGCTGTCAGTTATCTTAATGAAAACGTACAGATGGATCCAGATGAAACGGTTTGTATTCTTCCCGTAGACACCTATGTAGATACCGCTTTTTTTCGTCTCCTTCACCAATTTCCCGAAGTTCTTTCTCGATCTCATGCAGACCTTGCCCTCCTGGGAACAAAACCTAATACCCCCTCTGATCAGTTTGGTTATATTGTCCCAATTCTACCGAAGGCGCACCCTGAGTATGCTTTCGTCAGTCAGTTTATTGAAAAACCTGATGTTCAAACAGCCAGTCGTTTACTTGAGCAACACGCTTTGTGGAATTGCGGTATTTTTGCATTCCCCTTCAAGTTCATGCTGACTTATCTGAAAAACAATGGACATCCTACCCAAGTTGAACCATGGCTCGCGAAATACGAAGAACTTGCAGCTCTAAGCTTCGATCGAGAAGTCGTCGAGCATACACAGCCAATTGTTGTCATGGACTATGAAGGTTTCTGGAGTGATCTGGGGAGTTGGGCATCGCTCAGCAGTCATTTCGAGGATCAAGTGATCGGCTCAGGAGGAATAGCTGACGATGCTGGTAATTCCCATCTAATCAACGAACTTCCTTATCCCATTGAAATAATAGGCGTTCCAGATCTTATTGTAGCTGCTAACTCTGACGGAATTCTTATCTCCAATAAGGATAAAGCTGATCGCATCAAGGAAATACTTGGCCCAACATCTCAGATGCCCATGTATGAAGAGAAAAGATGGGGTTCCATTCGAATCATCGATTATTGGAAAAATGAAGATGGCATTGAGATTATGATTAAGAAAGTGACGCTTACACAAGGAAAAAATACGAGCTATCATCAACATCTCAAATGCCAAGAAATCGTGACCATTTTGTCAGGAAGTGCGGAGATCCTCATAGAGGATCGGCTCCACAAGCTTCAAGCCGGCGAAGCTTTACAGATTCCAATCGGAATCAAACATGGGATTAAGGCAGTTACACCTCTTCAGTTCATGGAAGTGCAGATGGGAGAAGAACTTGCAAAAAAAGATATCACTCGTTTTGCAATGCACTGGTAGTCTAGTCTTAAAATGGCAAAGAAGCATACGTTTGTGACGCTTAGCAGCGACACTCCTGTATGCTTTTTTATTTATATTCCATTTTACAATTTTTACAATATAGTAACTTGTCGAACAGCCCCCTGAAAACAGGTGTACCCGAAGAATACTATGGGGACCCGTCTTCCGCCTCCATGCCGGACCCTTACTTACAATAAAGGAGGAAATGAACTATGTTTAAACAGTTTGATAAGTTTTTTGGCATCGACTTGGGCACCTCAAACACTGTCATTTACGAACGAGGCAAAGGAATTGTGCTTAATGAGCCTTCCGTAATCGCCTTCCATCAAGTAACGTCGGAATTCATCGCTGCAGGCTTTGAGGCGCAAGCCATGATCGGCCGTTCTCCGGAATATGTAGAAATTACGTACCCGCTGCAAAATGGCGTTATCGCCAATTTTGATAGAACGAGTGTCATGCTGCAATATTTCATTAAAAAAATTCAAGGCAGACCCTCTTTTTTACGAAGCTCACAGATTTACATATCGGTACCATGCGGCATCACCAATGTTCAAAAACGTGCAATTGAAGAAACCATTGTCCATAAAGGAGCTCGAAAAGCGATTGCCATTGAGGAACCGATCGCCGCTGCCCTTGGCGCGGGTCTTCGTCTGGACGAGCCAATCGGACATTTAGTGCTTGATATCGGTGGAGGCACTTCGCAAGTTGCGATTCTATCGCTGGGAGGCGTTGTCGCCAGCCAAACGATTAACCGTGCCGGCTTGTCAATTGATCGGGATATTCGCGATTACGTGAAACGAACCTATAATCTGGAAATCGGGGAACGCACCGCGGAACATATTAAGAAGGAAATCGGAACAGCAACCGATTCAAGCGCAGAGCGTACGCTGGACATCCGCGGCCGGGATTTGGTTGACGGCTTGCCGCGATCCATCCCCCTCAAGTCGAGTGAGATTTTCACGGTTATCAATGATTTCTTGGAAACCTTGATTGAAGCGATTCGAGCGACGATGGAGCGGGTTCCCCCTGAGTTGGCCGGCGATGTCATTGAGCAAGGTATCTTGCTCTGCGGCGGTGGCGCCTTAATTGAAGGAATCGACGAGCGCATCCGGATGGAAACTGGTGTTGCTGTTCATATTGCCGATCATCCGCTAGAGTGCACAGCGATTGGCACCGGGATGATGCTGGACGGCAGTCGCAGCAAAAGCTGGTCCTTACCATCTAACGAGAAACCGCAAGATGAAATAGCGATGTAACATGTAGAAAAGTGTCCCCGAGTCATTTGATGACGTTAGGGACATTTTTTTTCTACACTTGAACAGTCCTCAGTAATGAAAAATTATCAGTACTATAACACCTGATTAAGCTTGCTTTCAGGTTCTTCCCCGTTTTTTATATGTTTTATATTATTCACAAAGAAATCATATCTTTTCTTATGCAATTTGACGCCATCTGGCATGCCGGCAGTATGGGGAGTAAGTATAACATTACTCAAATCCCTTAATTCACTGTCAATTGAAAGCGGTTCAGATTCAAACACATCCAAGCATGCTCCTGAAATTTCTTTATTTTTTAAAGCAGCGATTAAGTCATTTTCATTGACAATCCCACCGCGAGCCGTATTGATAAAAAGTGCGGTATTCTTCATCTTTTTGAATACTCCTTTATCAATCAGCTGTTTGGTTTGCGGACTCAGTGATGTATGTACAGTGACTATATCTGATACACTTACAAGATTATCGAAATCCGTCATTTTTACAAAGCTGTCAGGTTGTACAACGGCATGTCTAGCAGTAACCAGCACATTCATATCAAAAACCTTGCAAAACTCAGCTACTTTTTTTCCGACAGCACCAAAGCCGATAATCCCTACCGTTTTACCTTTCAATTCACTTCCTATATAATCCAACTGTTTTTCATCTATTCTGGTTTTCATGAATTTATCAAGGTACGGTATGTTTTTATAATAAGACAACATCAGCGCCATTACATGCTCGGCCACTGCCTGCGCATTCACTCCTGCAGCATTAGCTACCCAAATACCTAGTTGCGTGCAGGCATCAATATCTACATTATCATACCCTGCCCCCGTCTGTACCAGTTTCAAATTTTTTGCCTTGGATAGTAAGTCGCGATCCACTTTGATATGTTCAGGTATGATTACCTGGCAGTCTCCAATATGATGAAGCATTTCTTCTCCAGGCGGCACAATTACAATGTCCCAGTCATTAGGAAAATATGTTTTAATCGTTGATTTTGAATTTTGTGTAAAATGGCCAACTATAAGAATTTTCATTGCCAAGCCTCCTCCAATTTCTTTGAAAAAGAAAAATTAAATATATCCAGCCTGTTTAGACTCATCTCCAAGAATGCTCTGTTCTTTTCGAATAAGATGCAGTTGAATACTCAAAGTATACTCGAAATAAGGAAGCCAGGTAATATATTTTGCGTATTTTAACTATAGCTCCCGAACAATATGCCTCCCACTACGGAAGATGAGGTGCAACGGATGAAAAAAGTTCGAAAGTCACGCACATTGAGCAGTAAATGGCTCAAAACGAAAATATTGCTACGCAGCAAGGAAGTTAGAGCCTTTGTCCCCGAGACGAAATTATTGAATTCCACCAATCTGTTTACGATGCTGAATAAGCACAGGATGGTTTACGTCAAACCTGTTCGTGGCACCTCTGGCCAAGGCGTGATCCGTGTGGAGCGAACCGGAGGTGGTACCTTCACTTACAAGGTAGATAAAGTGAAGCGGAGATTTGTAACATACAATGCTATGTTTCAGTCTTTGAGCAAATCGAAACTACATCGAGCCTACTTAATTCAAAAAGGTATTCAGCTGTTGACCTATCAAAGACGGATTTTTGATATTAGAGTTATGGTCCAAAAAAACATGAAAAATGAGTGGGAAGTTACCGGCTATATCGGTCGAGTCGCACATCCGAAGAAAATTGTGACTAACTACCACAATAGCGGCAAACCTATATCACTTGAACTCCTGATCGGCGCCTATTTAAGCCCAATGAATACTCAAGCTTATATAAATAAATTAAAAATACTTGGATTGCGAATCGCTGAGCAATTCCAAAGACAACATCCTGGTTTCAAGGAAATTGGTGTCGATATTGGTGTGGATACAAAGTTCAAGCCGTGGATTATCGAAGTCAATACGGCACCAGACCCCTTTATATTCAATCAGCTTAAAAATAAGAATATGTATCGAAAAGCATTGCGATTAGCACGAAATCACGGAAGATTTAGGAGATAACAATTTCATTATTAGACGTGAATTCTGCACAAAAAGGAAGATGAACTTATGGACATCTTCCTGGTTCATTTCATATAATCATTTAAATTTTACATCTCAGATTAAGACCAATCTAAGAATTTGGCGAATGAACAGAAATCTAAAAACGATGATACCTCTCGCGTTCATGAATTTAATTCGTATTCTTGTTAACCCTCTTGCCACTACACGTGCATTAAAAACGGTTGTTGTTCCATTGGCGTTTCTGTAAACAATTCCATAAAATTGATTAACCAAAATTGTCATATATATCAACTCCTTTCAATTGAGTTAATATATAATATTCTCAAGATTCATAGATGCGAGGGCTAATCGCCACGGACGATGTGAATCTGTTTCTTACGGTTCCGGACATATTGTAATAATCCTCTTCTCCCTGGTTAAAATCATTCCTTCAGGGAACTATATAAGCGGAAAGAAATTTACTTTAGGAGCTGATAGGAATGGGAATTTTAAGCGGTAATCAAAAAGACGAACCGTTGCATTACGGTGAAATCTATGCCCTTTGGCAACTCTCTATGGCAGCAAAAGGTTGTATTTCCGTGAACCGAGCGTACCAATTCCACGCCGGGGATAAAGATCTGAAAAAACTAATCAACGATGTCATTGATCAAGCTGAACTCGAGGCAAGCGAAAGTGATGCTATTTTAACCAGCAATGGCATTGTCCCTCCTCCTTCTCTCCCTGATCGCCCTGAAACCAAACTTGAGGATATCCCATTGGGCGTAAAATTCTCGGATCAAGAGCTTGCTTCTATGATTTGGGCGGATAATTCCGTCAGCTTAGTTGCGTGCAGTCAAAGTATGGTAGCCTCAACTCGAGAAGATGTAGGAGCCTTATTTGCAAAATACAATGCAGCAAAAGCTGCGCTAGGTCTTAGACTACTTAAAATGAATAAAGAAAAAGGATGGTTAATCCCTCCTCCACTACAAATCAAAAGACCTGAATTAGTTGAAGCCTAGAAACTTATTTTCTCCCATTAGAAACCTGAAATTCTCTTGAAAAAACAGAAAAACAAGCATCTTTTATTCTGGGTGCTTGTTTTTTGGCTATTTAGCTTTATAAAAAGGAGTGAATTAAAAAGAGAACCGCAAACGCAAGTCCTGATCTCAAATGCCACTTCCGATCAAGCCGTTGATACCTCAGTATTCCTGAGACTGGAACCGGAAGAAGAACAAGTAAAGCAAGTAACCCGCTAATATTATTAAAATCGAACTTAAAACCATACATGAAAACAGCAACTGTATGCAGCACGATTAAGGCTATCGCGATGATCGCTAGTGGTGTGTGTAATCTCCGAGCAAGTCGCAGTACGGATGAAAGCCATTTTTTCACACGACTTAGATTCCCCCAAATCCGCTGTCTTAAAGCAAATAGGAGAACGTAGTAAGCGAGTACTACAAATAAAGCAATTCTTGCGTAAGACCCGAAATCTTTATAGACATGTTCAAAGTGTTTACTATGAAGTGTCACAGAGGGGGTTTGTAATAACCCTTTTAACTGCCATAATAAGTATACAACAGCGACTATAAGCGCTATGATCATTCCTATTTGCTCTTTTTGGGGTATCCATCCCTGGTTAGACTTGTGATTTCCTTTTGCCATTCTGTTCACTTTGTTTTCCTCCATTAGAATACGAATGTTTCCACTGACTTCGGCTTAACATACTATAAAGATTCCCGATAAGTAATGGGATAAATAAATACATCAAGCCTCCGAAAATTCCATAAATAATTACGCCAACTGCTGAGCATAAGAACCCGAAGATGTACTGCTCCTTCTCTTTGGCTGGTGTTGTTGGTGGATCCGTGAGCATGAAAAGTGCGAAGAACAGGGTTGCATTGATAAATGGTGATCGAAATGCATCACTTGCATCGCCGAAATGAACAATTCCCATAATCAAAAGAAGCACAAATGTGGTACCAAGATAGGAAAAAACCATAGGGAATTTATTGACACGGTTTACTGTCCAGTATCCGCCGACTAACAACAAGATGGTTGTCCAAGCAGGCAGATCCCCGAATGCCCCCCACCAGCTTTGTCCGGTTCGAAATAAAAGAAGTGAGGCGAGTAAACCGAAAGCCGCTGGGTTAAAGATGGGCTTTTTCTTATAAGAGAGCAAATATTTGGATGATATCGAGATAAGCGCTGTTGCTGAAACGACATACCACGAAGTGCTTGTACTCAAAATCAAGGCGATGATCATCCCGGTTATCATTGAACCGTCAGGGAAAGTCCTTTTCTTTTTAATCAAATACGAGTACAAGTGATCGGCAATAACGGAAACACCAACTGCAATGACACAGTTTAGGATGCCACTGAAATCCAATGAATAAACCGTCACGATACAAAGAAAGCCGATCAAGGTGAACATGACGTATCTTTTCGGCGTTCGAAGCCATGGCGTACCGGACACTTAGACACCTCCTATTCGATTCACTTGTAAGGTTTGATCAATTAGAATCCCTTTTAGATTCCATTGCTCTAGTACAGATCTCGCTTCTGTCGTATCCATTAAAAATATGGCTGTAGAGCATGCATCCGCCATCAAAGCGTATCTAGCTATCACACTACAGCTGACCCATTCATCAGGGGAACGCTTGCTGTTTGGGCTGATAATGTGATGAATATCCGGACTCAGTGGGCTTGTGCGCTCATAACTTCCCGAAGTACAAACAGCCTCATCGGATACTTCAAGCCATTCAATAACCTCATCTTTATGCAGTGGATGTTGGATGCCAACTTGCCACTTTCTTCCCCGTTCATCGAATCCTCCGGCAAAAAGATCTCCGCCTGCGTTCACCATATATCCTGCAAATTCTCTCAATTCATATGCCGCGACATCAATTGCAAATCCCTTGGCAACGGCGCCTAAATCGATAACCAGAGGTTTGTTGATGGTCACCGTACGATGTTCATCATCGAGCGTGATATCCTGATAGGTGGCTGATCGATTTGCTACGCTATCCACAATCTCCCCGGATAAATAATGTTGATTAAAGCCGTAATCCTCAAGCGCTTTACCAACCGTTGGATCGAATAAGCCATTTGTAACTTTGGCAATCTCCAAAGCAAACTTCAGGGGCTCGAATAAATAGGGACTAATCTTTACAGGCGTCTGAATCTCTTTCGTCACCTGCATAACTTCGCTGTCTCGGTTAAAGCGGCTGCAGGCATGCTCTACTTTTCGAAAGGCTTCAAAAGCTCGATCAATAGCAGCTGCAGCCATCACGTTTTGTGAGGCATCCATAACGACTTGTATGTCAATGGCGGTATCCATAAATAACTTCGTTTTTCTCATGATCATGATTTCCACCACTACCCGTTTAGTGCCTGTGCAAGTGCATTTTGCACGGCATCCTTAAACGCTTGAGTACTGTAGGTCGCTCCCGATACATTAGAGACTTGTGCACTTTGGAGATGAACGACCTCTTGCGGTAAATCAACGACATCTCTTTCCGAATAATGCATACCAAAGTTGGTAATTTCCACATCGGTGATCCTATCATTTTTCAAGGTAACAGCAAGTTGAATGGTTCCTCGGCGATTAGATCCTGTTCCATAGAAAGTCCCGTTTTTATATTTACTGTTGATTTGAGTAATGCTTGAGTTCTCCACGTGATCTTGATTGACAGTTGCAGGTGCTTGCATCGCCCCCGTCGTTTCAGTGGAATAATATCCTGCCGCGTATATCGCTCCAATGGCTGCTGTACATAACACAACCCATTTTGTATCCATTTTTGCCATGAAAAAACCTCCTATCACAAGCATCATCTCTTTAGATGATTATAGGAGGCTAACATTTAAATTTTCTTAAAATGAAGGTCATATGGGAAGCGATTTATTGTTTTTTGGGTAACACAATTTGAAATTCAGTTCCCTTCGCAATTTGAGATTGAACGCCAATCGTTCCTTTGTGGGCCGCTACAATCCATTCTGCAATTGAAAGCCCTAGGCCCGTTCCACCATCAGAACGGCTGCGGCTCTTATCTCCTCGATAAAAACGTTCAAAAATTCTCGGCAAGTCCTCTTCACTGATGCCACTTCCGCTGTCTTTAATGACAATCCGAATGGAGTTGGATATGTGATGACAATTGACTTCAATTATCCCTTCAGGAGGCGTAAATTTTAATGCATTATCCAAAAGAATAATAAATAATTGTCGAAGACGTTGTTCGTCACCCCAAAGTATAGATGGTTCAATCCTTGCACGAATATGAACAAACTTTGTTTCAGCCAGCAGCGTGAATTGTTCTGTGATCTCCTGAAGAAGCTGATGTACAGGCACCTCTGCTTTATGAATTTGGAGTTGATTTGAATCGGTTCTAGCCAACGTCAACAAATCTTCCACTAGATGCCTCAACCGTTTGCTCTCCTTCAGAATAAGGGCAATGTTCTTACTTTCTTCTTCAACGGTATGCTGTGGATGTTTGAACATAAGCTCGGATCTAGTCTGAATGACGGCAATTGGCGTACGCAATTCGTGAGATGCATCTGCGACAAATTGCTGCTGCTTTTCCCACGACCTGCGAATGGGGATGAGTGAGCGTCCCGCTAAGTAGAACCCCGCAAGAAAGGAGAACAGAACTCCAGTGGAAAAACCAATTAGCAGATCTGAACGAAGGGTTGCCAGCATATGATTTGCATCACCGAAGCTTCTCAGAACTACAACATAAGAGACGTGTGGGATGTTTCCTGAAAGTTCCTCTGACATTGAATTTGCAAATCCCAACATTCGATAAGCTCGATTTCCCAAGGTAACACCATGTACAGTACCATCCATGCTGCTCTCTTTTAATTCCACGGCCTCTTTTTCAGAGAACATTTGCTTTGGATATTGATTAAGGAGACGCCCCTTCCCATCCCAAAACAGGTAGGAAGTATCTCGATCTGCATCAGGTTCAGGATGATCTGTCTGCAGCATTTGATCAATGGAGCTCAGTTGCATCGCTCTTGCCGTATTCGTGATGGCTTCATCCGCTTGATGCAGCAATCTGTACTCGATATGCACATAGAGGATAATGCCGAAAATAACTAAGAAAAGCATCAGCACCACCGAATTTAATACAACTAATTGGCGTCGGGTTTTATTAAACATGAGGTTCTCCTTTGAGCAGATAACCTACGCCGCGGATAGTTTTTAAAAAGAGATCTCCTCCATACGGTGCAAGCTTCTTACGCAAATGGTGAACATACACATCGACGGCGGATGAGGCAGAGTCGGAATCGAATCCCCATATCCGTTCAAAAATCTGATCCCTTGACAATATTTGATCTTTATTCCGAAGGAAAAATTCAAAGAGCTCATACTCCTTTGGTGTTAGTTTCAATGATTGCTCATCTACAAAAGCATCCCTGAGACTAACTGCGAGGACAATTGGCCCACATGTCAAATTGCCGTCCAGATCACCGCTGCTACGTCGTCTTAATGCCGCTCTTGCTCTTGCGAGCAATATCGATGTCGAAAAGGGCTTGGTTATATAATCATCAGCACCTGCATCCAATCCGTTAACACAATCCTCGACACTGTCTTTGGCGGTTAACATAATCACTGGCGTTAATACTTGCTGCTTCCTTAATCGCTTTACAATTTCTAAACCGCTCAGAATGGGCAACATAACATCCAAAATAATGAGATCATAACCGCCTTGCTCTGCAAGGAAGAATCCGTCATCTCCCTTTGAGACCCCAGTGGTTTCAAACGATTCGTTATCAAATATTTCTAAAATCGCTTTCAGTAAATCGAGATCATCTTCTACGACCAATACCTTCAAGCTTTACACCTCATGCCATAATAGTTTATACGATTATTTTAACAGAAAATGAACAAACAATTAGTAGACAAAAGAAAAAGACCTTGTACGATTAGACAAGACCTTTTCTACCTTTTTTAGTTTCCAGAAGATATTTTCCATATTGAAGCGGCGTTAGATACGTTTTGTAAAATGTTTGAAATAATTTAGCCTTTCTAAAGGTAATCCGTTGATCGCGGGCATTCATTTCGATAAACTTCACGTTCCCGTCCCTATCTAATCCCAAATCGAATCCAATATCCGCGAGATGAGGAATCTTACCGCCTATATATTGTGCGAGTTGTAAGGCTGATTTCTGAATCGCTTCTTTTGTCTCAATGAACGGAAATCCACTTTCAAGGAAAAGCTCTTCGCAGCGCCTCACTTTTCCTCCTTTTGCAACATTCGTTACATGACGACCTTTTGCCGCAACTTTTCCTACCATACCTGTTATCTTCCAATGCCCATCCGCGCCTCTTTGAACAGAAACGCGCAAGTCGTAAGGTCTCTTTTTATATAAGGCGAGCGGGATGGCTTCTTGAATAATGTAGGTTCTATTTCCAATAAAATTGCGGAGGAATGCCTGCGTTTGCTTTATTGATTTTCGGAGGGGTTTACCTTTTTTGAGATGAATCTCCCATAAACCGCCATTCTTTTTAGTAATTTTTACAATTCCATCCCCGACACTACCCTTCGTCGGCTTGATGAATAAGGTTGAATGGTTGAACATCAATCTTTCCAAATTCAATTTTGAATATGCAACGGTATGCGGGAGAAGCTTTGCAAGCTCTGAATTTGTTAAAAGAATGCGATGGATGCGATGCTTACTGAACCTGTTGATCCGATTATATAAAATCGTGGATTCAGCTAATTTCGATAGCTTTGATGAATTCGCTTTTGAAACCGTAATATCCCGGTTATGTGTTACTCCTGGTATTGTATGCCTTACAAGTCTATATCTCCTGCCATGTAAGGTGTATCCAAGTGCCGTCTTCCCCTTTATCGTATTCAAAGTCATATAAAAGGGCTGTAGCAGAAGCTGATTCGCGGCTTTGTTGTACATGCGTAAACTTTCATATCCAGTCTTGCCCCGAGGAATTCCTTTGAAAGTAGCCCAATCTAATAAAATGCCAATCAGTTGTTTCATGTTGACACTTCCTCGTTCCATATGGTTTCCTACAACACCATATTCAACTTTATTAAATTGATCACGGTGAGTGCCCATGCCATTGGAAATCCTAATGGAACCGAGTGCTTACAATGTCTGTTCAGCATAATGCCGAGCAATTAACTCAAATCGCGTTCACATTTTTTTCCGAATGATGAAATACAATGGAAGTATTTGATCAACAGGAGGACATGATGCCCAATGTCACAACCGTCACAAACCTTCATGAGAGGGACGTTATTCTTATCCGTCTCCGCGTTTATTAACCGCATCCTTGGCTTCATTAGCGGGATGTTCGTAGCCAGGGTGCTGGGTGCGGATGGAATCGGCCTGTTGATGATGGCACATCCCCTGGTTCCGCTGGTCATCACGGTTACGGAGCTGGGTCTGCCAGTCGCAATTTCTAAGCTTGTCGCTGAGGCTGATGCCTGTGGGGATCGGACCAAAGTAAGACGAATCCTGCACATCTCCTTGTTCATCACCGGCTTTCTCAGTATCACATTGACGACCCTCTCCCTGCTCGGCTCGAAATGGATCGCATCTATACTGCTCAGCGATCAACGAGCGTATTACGCCATGCTCGCGATAACGCCCATTGCGCCGATCGTTGCGGTTTCGGCGGTTCTGAAGGGGTATTACCGCGGGAAACAAAGGATGCACACCATCGCCGCATCCGATGTATTGGAGAACACCGTACAGATCGCATGCGTGCTCGCATTGGTACACGTCTTGCTGCCTTACGGCGTTCACTATGCCGCCGCAGGCGCTATGGCCGCCTCAGTGGTTAGCGAAATCAGCAGTCTGCTGTTTCTGCTTGCCAGTTACAAGATGCGCGGAGAAGTCAAACAGCCGGGAGAGACATGGGTTGCCCATCTCCGGAATGGCAAATCAACCCTCGTGGAGCTGCTTCGGATTGGCTTGCCGACTACCGGCAATGGCGTAGTTCACTCGCTCTACGGCGCCTTTCAGCCACTGCTCATTACGACAAGCTTGACAGCAGCCGGCATTGGTACTGCCTTGGCTACCAAACAGTTCGGCATGATCGCCGGATATGCGTTCCCGCTGCTCTTCATGCCCAGCTTCATCACCCAATCCCTTTCCACCGCCCTTATCCCAGCCATTAGTGAAGCGGCCGCCAACAAGAACAGTCTGTTGATGCACACAAGAATGGAGCAAGCCATGCGCCTTGGCCTTTTAATCGGGGCACCGGCTACCGTCATCCTGTACGTTTGGTCCACACCGCTAACCACTCTCATCTATAACGCACCGGAAGCCGGTTTGCTGTTGAAGATTCTAGCGCCGATGTTTTTCTTGCATTATTTCGATGCGCCGCTACATGCCATACTGCTGGGGCTCGGACGTGCAAATGCCACCCTGTGGAATTATGTCATTACCACGGTGTTCAAGATTGCAGCTATTTACGTGCTCGGCAGCCATTTTGGCATCGTAGGAATTGCTTTTGCGCTAGGCTTGAGCATTGTGCTCATCACGATGCTTAACTTCTACTCAATTTCCGGCAGCATCGGGTTCTACATGGATATCCGCATCTATGCGAGAGTCACTTTTTCGATGATCATCATGATGTTTTGCGGGCTTCTGGCGATGAGGTATCTGGATGGCTTGGACGTTCGTCTGCTATGGAATGTCCTCGGCTCCGTCGGCTTCTCCTTGCTTGCCTACTTTGCAGCCCTGTCTTTGACGAAAGCCTGGGAGCGAAGGAGTAGAAGAATCTATTCATAAACGGCAGCCTCGCCTATTTTATAACAAATGCATCTTCGCTTCGGCCATGTCCCAGGACACCGTGTACCCGCTCCCTTTGGCGCAAAAGATCGAAGACGAGGTGTAGAGTGGATCTGCGTCCTTCCGGTAGCCGATTCGCTCGATCACTTCTTCTGAATTGTGACATAGATCGTAGCCGCCGAACGTCATATGCAAGCTGCCCCGCCCATGCGTAAAAGACGCGAGCTCCGTACTGTAATTCATAAACGTCGCGACCGGTACCTTTCCTGTAATAACAGCATGCGCATCCGTCGTTTGCGGTGAGTCGAACCGGCCGTAAGCCTTTTGAATATCGGACAACACTCTGCCCAGATCGTCCAGCTCGACTTTGATCTTCACCTCGTAATAGGGCTCCAGGAGGACATTGTCACACTTCTCCAGTCCCTGCCTGAGCGCGCGAAACGTCGCTTCCCGGAAATCGCCGCCGTGCGTATGCTCATTATGAGCACGGCCTCTCAAGAGTGTAAGTTTAAGATCTGTTATCGGCATCCCCGTCAAGAGACCATGATGATCTCGTTCAAAGAGATGCATCTTTACCAAGTTTTGGTTGCCCTGACTTAAATCCTCGAGATGGCAGGCGCTCTCGAACGTAATGCCGCTGCCCCGCTCCCCCGGCTCCAACCGCAAATGCACTTCCGCATAATGCCGGAGCGGTTCAAAGTGTCCGTAGCCGATTGCAGCGGACAGAATCGTTTCTTTATATAAAATCTCTGGACTCCCGAAGGCGATGTCGAGATGGAAACGCTCTTTCACCAGCTGCTCCAGCACCTCCAGCTGAATAAGGCCCATTACATTGATGTGGATTTGCTGCAAGCTTTCCTCCCAGATAACATTCAAAGACGGATCCTCCGCGTTTAGGATCCGGAACGCCTTCAACACATCCTTCACGTTGAGTGATGCGTCGAATACCACCTTGGACTTCAGTGTCGGCATCATGTCGTAAACCATCTTACCGCTGCAGCCGCCCAGCCCCTGGCCAGCCTCAGCGGCGGAAAGACCCGTTAACGCAAACAGATCACCCGCCGCAACCTGATCAACCGGCTGCATTTTCGTCCCGCTCACAAGGAACAGCCGTGTAATCTTCTCACGGATGGGTTCGTCCCCAAAGGTATACTGGAGTTCATCGCGCACCTTCAGCTTGCCGCTCTGTGCCTTCATGAAAGTTAGCCTAGTCCCGCTGCCGTCGTGACGAATTTTATATACGTGTCCTCCGAAAAGAGCCTCAGCCCGCGCGTTATAATGCGTTGTCGTTAACAGGTGCAGCTGATCAAGGAACTCAACCACTCCCTCATCCTGCAACGCAGATCCCCAAGCGCACGGAAACAGCTGCCGGCTCCGAATCATCGTTTGCAGCTCCTGAAGCCAGAATGCTTGATCCTCCGTATTGGCCAGGAACGCCTCTAGCAGCCGCTCATCTTGCTCCGCTATGCTTTCCAGCAATGCCTCTCCGATGGATACATCTGTTAGAAGGCCGGTGATCTCGCACACATCGCCCGTCAACTGCTCTCGGATGTCAGAAAGTACTTTAGCGGTATTCGCCCCGCTTCGGTCCGTCTTATTGATAAACAAGAATGTTGGGACGCGGTGTTTATGAAGCAGCTCCCAGACCGTCTCGGTGTGACCTTGGACGCCCTCCACTGCGCTGATGATAAGAATAGCGTAATCCATCACCCGCAAGGCGCGTTCCATCTCCGGCGAGAAATCGACGTGACCTGGCGTATCAATCAAATAATAGGTTGTTTCTTTATACGAGAACACAGCCTGGTCGGCGAACACCGTAATGCCTCGCTGCCGTTCAATGTCGTGGCTGTCCAGGAAAGCATCCTTATGGTCCACCCTTCCCCTTTCTCGTATGCTCTGCGTATGGTACAGCAGCTGCTCGGCGAAAGTGGTTTTGCCCGCATCCACATGCGCGAACAAGCCGATCGTCTTCTTGGTCATAGTAACGTTCTCCTTGCTTACGACGAGTTGTCTTTGCTTCTCTTCCTATTATTTCATTCCCCTTGCAAAATGGGAAGAGCACTCTTCCTTCTAACGCAGTACTACATAAACCTAGTACTTCCTAATGTCGGCTTTTGCCTTGTATAATTTGTAACAACAGCGTGAAACCCAATAATTAGGAAGGGAGCATTCCCCCTTGAATCCTGAAGAACGGCTAGATCATCTAGAAATGCGAATTGCGGAACTTGAAAAGGAAGTACGCGAATTAAAAACGAATAGAGCTTCCAAGCGGATAGAAAACGAAGCAAATTCTCATCCAAGGGCCGCGGAAACCATTCCTCGTCGGGAGACGATAAGCATTAGCGAGAAAAAAGAAACCGATTGGGAGCATCTCCTTGCAAGGGTATGGCTGCCCCGCGTGTTCATGTTTGTTCTTTTAATCGGTTTGATCTGGGGCTTTAAAGCTGCGGTGGATGGCGGTTATATCACAGAAGAAATGAGATGTATCCTCGGCCTGCTTGCAGGCGGTGCGTTCATATATCTAGGAAGACGGCAATATATTCGAAACCGACCTTTATTATCCCAAGTTCTTTTGGGAGGTTCTATTGGCATTTTCATGTTAACCACTTTTGCCGCTAATTACTTGTATGATTTCATCAATGCGCCGCTCGCTTTTATGCTCAATGTACTTTGGACGGCACTGGGCCTTTGGTTCTCCTATCGGTACAAATCACAAGCTTTAGGCGTTATGGCCAGCATCGCTGGCATTCTCACGCCATTCTTAGTGAACGGCGACAATCCATCCACAGCCTTCTTTGTAGCGTATGAAGTCCTCCTATACGTCAGCTTTATGCTAGTTGCAATGAAACAACGCTTTGTCATTTTGTTCTATACGTCATTTATTTTGATCCACCCGGCCTTTTTGATTTATGGTTTAGGTGCGTATTCCTCTGAACGTTGGCTGGCCTATGGTGTACTCATTCAGCATGCTATGCTGCTTGGAGCGGTCTTGCTTAGACAAGGAGTTCTGAGCCATCCATTACGTGTCTTGGCAGCCAGCTTCGTCCTGACAGCACTCTGGTTTAAGTTTGACTTGGAGGACTTGGAAATAAATGCAATCCTGTTAGCCTTTTCGCTTATATATAGTGCGTTATCTGTTTACTTTTGGAAAAAGAATGCTCGAGAAGCTCTGCCCTTCTCCCTTGCAATTGCTTCGTATGCCTTACTTTTCTTTACGATGAATATGGTTAGAAGCGATGCGGCGATTGGACTGTTTATGGTTGAGGGTTTTGTTGCTCTTGCTCTTGGACTTGTCATTCGATCGTTATGCCAGAAAATTAACGGACTGCTCATTTACCTTTTAAGTTGTCTAGTTGGATTAGCGTATTTGGCAAAAGGAATGCCGGCTCTCGCTTCAACGAATACCTTTATATGGATTGTTTTGCTGGTTACGCTAGCTGGCATTGTAGTCCTTTTAAAGAAGTACCCCATTGGAGAACAAACGAAAATAATCAGGAAATTGATTTACTGCGGGCTTGGCCTGTTCATCTTATTCTTTATCACAGATGTAACGACGGCTTTAACGGTGAACGTCAGCAAAAATGTACAGCACTTAACCATTTCATCTGCATGGGTGGGCTATGCGATCACCGTCTTAGCCTATGGTCTGACAAAAGGGATCAAACAAGTCCGCCTTGCTGGTCTAGCCTTACTGTTTTTAACGTTAATGAAGGTCATCTTTTTCGACCTCCCCACTGTTTCGATCGTCATCAAAGCTGTACTATTCATTGGACTTGGCGGCATTGGCGTTTTGCTTTCTCGCTTTTTCTATAAAAAAGAATGATTGCTATTCCGCCTTTTTCACAAACAAAGAAGCTGTCCCTGAGCCATTCATCTCGGCACTAGGGACAGCTTTTCAAGCTGTCATTTAAATTAATTGTGACTTGATAAGTAGATTCCTGACCATCAAAGCGATTTCGGCGCGAGTAACATAGGCTTGGGAAGCCAATATTTTACCATCTCTGCCAGTTACAATACCCGCAAGCAGCGTATCGGATACGCTCTCTTTGGCCCATGCGGCGACTGCATCTGCGTCAGCAAATTGGCTGAGCTGTGCGCCAGCGCCCTGTCTTTGCAGCTTATCTTTCAAACCGCTGATGGTCATGGCTTTGGCAATGATCATCATTGCTTGCTCGCGTGTGATCTTGTCATTCGGGCGGAACGTGCCGTCCTCGAAGCCATCGATCAAGCCATAGGCGTTTGCCGTGCGAACAGCACTTTCATACCACACGCCAGTTGGAACATCGCTGAAGGGATTGGCGCCTTCGCCATGCTTCAATCCCAGTCCACGTACGATGACTGCTGCAACCTCTGCTCGCGTAATGTCTGCATCCGGCATGAAATCCGAGTCGTTTACGCCTTGAATGACGAAACGCGAGCCCATATCATTCACCGCGTCCCTCGCCCAATGCTGTTCCATGTCCGCAAAGGTCACTGGATGCCAAACAACCGAGTATGTGCTGTTCGTCAGGCTGTTGATTTTCGCATAATAGGTGCCGTCGATTTTTTCAATCTTGGTAGGAACATGCCTTGTTGTACCATCTGGCTCAACGACGAGCCCCGTTGTGATTTTGCCGGCATCCATACCATCTGGCAGGGTGATGGTTCTCTCCACATAGACGGAATATCGTGGAATTTCATAGGATTTGCCCTGATGCGTCAGCTTCACGGTGAAATCCACGGGATGAACGACGAGCGAGAAGCCTCCTGCCTTCGCAGCATCCTCCGCCAACTTCACCTTATCCGCTTCGCTGTCTGCAATTTCGAGTTGCACCTCTACATGCTGAAGATCCGAACCGATTCCTACTGCAGCTGCCAGCTTGGACAAATCCAACTCCCGGGATGGAAGTTTGTAAGAGGCTTTCGCCGTTTTCATCTCAAGTGTTGCTCCGTATTCGTTCAGCTTTCCGATGTTTTCACCGGTTAATTTGGCAATTGCTACGTCTGATTCCTTGTTCAGGATCAAGGTCACTAAGGCGTTCCAGCCTTCCGCAGCAAGCTTATCGGAAATTTTCTGCTGGTCCAACGCCAAGGTGGCTACTGTCCGATCGTTGACTTTCGTTGTAGACAAGGTTCCGATCTTTTCAGCCTTCCCGTTCACATATACTTCAATGCCTTGAGGCTCAACAAGCAACAGTGCCGCAGCTCCGGATTCGGGATCAGAAGCGCGTGTGACGCTCACCTCGTAATATTTAACAGCCAGTCGGTTCTCTGCGGTTACCTCTACATAGATCACTGTCGTCCCGCCAGCCGTTAGATGAATCGTTTCCGTTCCTGTCACTTCAGCAGAGAAGCTATCGTTCGCATACAGTTTGTAGGTTGCTCCTGCGGCTGGGACGATATCTCCTGTGCTAATAACCGATTGGTTATTGGCTACATAAACTGCCCATTTCACCGAGTCCGTTGGCGTGTCTCCGTTACCGCCAGCAGGCGCGGTTGCCGTCTTGCCCGCCACGCTCCTTAGACCGGCGTCGCTGCTGGGTGCCGCGGCACGGGTAATCGTTATCGTATAATACTGCACCGTAATGGCGTCCTCCGCCGTTACCTTTACATAGACTGCGGTTTCTCCAGCTTCGGTTAACGGGATCACCGCGTCCCCGCTTACTTCCTCGGTGAAGCCGCTATCCGTAAAAAGCCGGAAGCTCGCGCCGGTTTCCGCTGCGATGTCCGCCCGGCCTATGGCCGATTTTCCATAGGGCACGTAAATGGACCACGTCACCGTATTGTCCGCAGTCCCACCGCTGCCGCCACCAGGCGCGGTATCCGTCTTGCCGGCAAGACTGATCATACCGGCGTTCGTGCTAGGCGGAGCTGCGCGGTATACGGCCACCGCATAATATTTCACAGTCGCCGCATCTTGCGCCGTGACGACGATATACAATTCTGTCGCTGCTCCTGAGGTTAACGGGATGACGTCAATGCCCGTCACCTCGTTAGTTAAACCTTCGTCCGTATATAGCTTGAAGGTCGCATTGGTGGCCGGAACAACATCGGCTAGTCCCACAGTGGACTGACTGTCTGGCACATGAATTGACCATGTTATCGCGCTCTCCGCCTCCGCTCCGCCGCCGCCGCCGGGCGCACTGTCCGTTTTGCTCGCCACACTGGTCAGACCGGCGTTATTGCTGATCGCGGAAGCCCGGTTAATGGTAATCGCGTAGTACTTTACCGTAATGGCATCCTCCGCCGTTACCTTCACATAGGCGGCTGTTGCACCGCCTTCGTTCAGGGAGATTGTCCCGCTCCCGGTCACTTCGGATGAAAAGCCGCTGTCCCTATACAGCTTAGCTTTAGCGGCTGTCGCCGGCACGACATCTGCTAGCCCGATGGCAGATTTGCTGTTCGGCACGTTCACGGACCACGCCACTGCATTGCCGGCGTTACCGCCGCTTCCGCCCCCTGGTGCAATGTCCGTCTGGCCAGCCACACTGGTCAATCCGGCATCCGGTGACAGAATCGTCATTTGATAAACCGCATTGTTGTTCATATCGGCAAAGAAGATCGTTCCGTTGCCATCGACCTTCAAGCCATGCACGAACTTTTGATCTGTTTGAATGTTGTAAACGTACCCGTCGCTGCCAAGTTTTCGGACAACAGGATTAAGCGAGTCAGGGACATAAACGTTCCCCATTCCATCCACCGCTATCCCCTGTGGATAGTTGAGTTCCAGGTATTGCTCTTGCATGTTTGGAAATGTAGGATTCTTTCCTTTGAGCGTGCTTATTTTTCCTTCCAAATCAACCTTGCGAGCATTCTGGTTGCCAGCATCCACAATGTAAAGCGTCCCATCGACATCAACCGCCAGGTGCAAAGGCTGACTGATTTGAGCCCCAGTCGCCGCTCCGCCGTCTCCGGAATTCCCGTCAACGCCTGTGCCGACAATCGTGCTGATCATGCCTGTGTTTTTATTCACTTGACGGACTCGCGAATTAGCGGTATCGGCTATCAGTAAATTTCCGTCTTTATCGAGTGCAACACCGTAAGGGAAGTTCAACTTGGCCGATGTGGCAGCTATGCCATCACCGTTATAGCCTGCTTGCCCCGTGCTCGCGCCTGCGACCGTACTAATTTTCCCATCTGCGCTCACCTTACGGATCCGCTGATTGTTGCTGTCCGCGATGTACATGTTTCCACTTCCGTCCATCATGACATCAGTCGGCTGATTCAGCATAGCCGAAGTGGCGTCCCCGCCGTCCCCGGAGAAACCGCCTGTTCCCGTTCCCGCGACCGTACTGATGTCGCCGTTAGCCGCAATTTTGCGAATTCGGTGATTTTGGGTATCCGCGATATAGGTAACCCCGCTGTCCTTGTCCCGCCAAATCCCGGAAGGCCCGTTCAATTTCGCCGCAGTTGCCGCTCCTCCATCCCCACCATATCCCGCAGTTCCTGTACCTGCCAGCTTGGTGGTGCCATACGTCACAGTGGCTGCCTGTCCTGTTTCAGGTGTGAACACTGGCAGCATTAGCAGCAAGACTGCCATGCAAAGCAGTAACTTTCCTATCCATGAACCCTTTCTCATTTTGTCAGCTCCTCAAGTTGATATACGTTTTGATACTTCCGAATAAGTATATCAACGAGCTTTGAACGGATTCTGAACATTCGAGCAGTTGGCAAAAGGTTGTGCTTTTATGTTGTATAAGGATCTGGAAAGTTCAGAATACTAGCAAAGGTTTTTAAATTCCCTAAGGAGGTCTTTGACCCTATGCAGCAAAATTATTACGGAGCGTCCCCGCAACAAATTGTGTCCCAGTGTGAAAATCTAGTCCAACAATTAACACAACAAACCCAACAAGCATCCATGCAGTACCAAAATTTAATGCGACAAGAACAAGCCAACGCTGCTCAACTTGAACAGCTTGCTCAACGTGAGCAGCAAGCGGCGCAAATTATTCAAACTGCACTCCAAGGGCATCAAACAGCAATTCAACAACTTCAACAGATTTCGAATTTATGCAGCCAATTGTCCAACGCCCAAACTCACCAAACTCATTTTACGCCAAATTATCAAATCAACACTCCGTATAATCAGTCCTCTCGAGAGTTCAGAAACAATCAATCGTTCATGTAAACATACAATTGCCAACGAGCTCGGCTAAAGCCGAGCTTTTTTAATGATTCTACCTATGAAGAGTAGGATCAAGCTATTGTCATACAAGCCGTTTCCTTGACATAAAAATTGAAGGGCAGTGACTTTGATCGAGGAATGGTGTCCTCCCATGAATGTAATTCTCAGCTTTTTTATTCTAGGACTCTCCCTTGCTGCCCCTATCGGACCTATTAACGCCGCTCAATTGGACAAGGGGATCAAGCAGGGCTTTTGGCATGCGTGGCTTGTTGGCGTCGGCGCTATGCTCGCTGACGGCCTATTGATGCTGCTCATTTATTTTGGCGTCATTCATTTTTTAACTACAGAATTCATGAAAACGTTTCTCTGGTTGTTCGGCTGTTTCGTTCTGCTGTATACCGGTATTGAAAGCTTGCTTGGCGCTAGAAAGACACAAGAAATGCAATCCCGAAGTGCTGATACACTAGCCAAATCGTTATTTTCCGGTTTTTTTATGTCCATCGCCAGTCCACTTACCCTTCTCTTCTGGATTGGCATTTATGGCTCAATTTTAGCGGAAACGATTGCCGTTTATGATAAAGATCATGTGCTGCTTTATACGGGAGCCATGTTTTCAGGCATTCTCCTATGGGATATTGCCATGGCTGCATTGGCAAGCACTTTCCGGCGTTATTTAACGCCCAAATCTCTTGCAGTTATCTCCGTGCTTTCCGGCCTCTCGCTGATTGGCTTTGGTGCTCACTTCGGATTAAAAGCGGTTCATGCTCTGTTCTTTTAAAATTCAGGTTATCGCGCGCCTTCTTTTTTTCTTTCGAAAATAACCAGTTCTCTAGCTTGCTTTTCTCCGGAAGTGTCACCTCGTCTCCATTTCCGCGTCATCCATAACGTTAAGCAACTGATGACGGCAATAAAGAGCAAACTAACCCAGAAACCCGGTCGGCTTGTACCATGGAACACCGTTCCGACAATCGCTGCAAGAATGAGGACCATGCCGGCCACCCGCTTGATTTTTCCCCAGACGGATAGCTCTAATAAACGGCCAGCAGATAAGAGAATGAAGAGCCAGTTGTATAACAGCATGATACCGGCTGCGGTCGTGATATAAGCATACAAGCTGTCAGGCAAAAGAAGAGCCATCACCACGGCGCAACCGATGCCGCAAGTTGTAAAGCCTATTGCATAGACAGGCAATTTTCTGTTCCCATTCGTTGTCTTGGCAAAGATGGGCGGAGCGTCCCGATCTTTCGCGAGTGTGACCATAATCGTTGTAATTGCGAATAAGGAGGCAACCATCGTAGAAAACCCTGCAATGATGAGAATCGCATTAAAGATGTGCGGAACGAGCGGTAGATCATACTGGCTTAAAGCAAGCTGGAAAGGACTTTCTTTTGCCTGCAGCCGTTCGGCTTTGAGCAATGTCAGAGCTAATGCTAGGGAAGCTATATAGATAAAGGCCAATCCACCGATCATAACTTTCCCCGATTTCGGCATTTCCTGCGGATCCTTTAACCTCAACGTCATCATCCCTAATATCTCTATCCCGCCAAAGGCATAGAACGCATAAATAAACGCAGACCAAATACCAAGAGAACCATCCGGCATATAAGCTTGCTTCGTTGTCGGAAACTGTGGATGTCCATTTCCTGGAATCCAATGTAGAATCGCACCAACAGCGATTAGAAGAAACATTAGGATCGCGGAAATTTTGATCAGTGCAAACACATGCTCCGCCCTTTCAAACGGCTTACTTCCCAATAAAATGACCCCGAGTCCAAGGACGGCGTATCCGACAGCCAATATCCACATCGGAATAGCGGGGAACCAAATTCTGGTGAATAGGGATAAAGCGGTTAATTGACTGCCCATAATAAGCAGCTCCGAGCTCCAATACACCCAACCGCTGCTGAAGCCAGCCCATCTTCCGAATGCCTTTTTGGCGTATACGCGGAAAGAACCTTGCTGCGGGTCAGCCGCGGCCATTAGGGAAAGAACATCAAAGACAAGATATGTCCCGGTTGCAGCGAGCGCGAATAGAATCATGGAGGTGCCGCCAGCCATTTGCATCGCCATACCTGAACCTAAAAAATAGCCTGTACCGATCGTACAAGCTACGCCAAATAAGGAAAGTTGCCACCATGTCATCGAACCTGATTTCTCAGAATTATTGCGTTTACCCATTGTTCGGCCTCCCTTTACATTGCCCGAGCTTCAAAACAATGCTAGTGTTTGCCTTACCTGCAATTTCATGCATGAATGTATCACAAGAATTCTGATCAGTGTAATAGGAATTATGCCGGAAGGAAATACTATCTGACGATCTAATTCTTTCGAGGAAAGTCGGTGCCGTAACAAAGTGGAATCTAAAAAGACAAGGGATTTAATTGCAATTGCGTCCATTCCGCTGATTATGACTCTTGGGAATTCCATGTTCATTCCAGTTCTGCCTTCCATTCGAAGCGAATTGAAGATTAGTTCGTTTCAAGTCAGCCTATTAATTACGATTTACTCCGCAGTCGCCATACTGCTCATCCCTATTGCCGGATACTTCTCAGATCGTTTTGGTAGAAAAAAAGTGATTATTCCAAGTTTAGTTCTCGCCGGCATCGGAGGCTTGATTTCAGGACTCGGAGCTTGGTGGATGGACCAGCCTTATGCCATTATTATGATCGGCCGCTTCCTTCAAGGAATTGGCGCCGCGGGAGCATTTCCTATTGTAATCCCCTTAGTAGGGGATATGTTTAAAAGCGATGACGAGGTAAGCAAGGGGCTGGGTTTAATAGAAACTGCCAATACATTCGGCAAAGTGCTTAGTCCTATTCTTGGCTCTGCACTTGCTCTTGTTGTCTGGTTTCTTCCCTTTCTGGCGATCCCTGTTCTGTGCGCCGCTTCACTCGTTATGGTGGTTTTCCTTGTTAAAGTACCCGACGATAAAAAACAACAAGCTCCCCTTCCTTTCAGCACCTTTTTTCAGAGCCTCATACACATTTTTAAAAAGAAAGGGCGTTGGCTGTACGGCATATTCGCCATCGGCGGTATATGCATGTTGGTTATTTTTAGCACGCTATTTTATTTATCCGATATCCTGGAGGATGAGTATAATCTTCACGGCATTCTCAAGGGTTGCGTTCTTGCAATTCCGCTTGCTGCGCTTTGTTTGTCCTCGTATTTAACGGGTAAAGTCATCGGTAAAAATAAACCGCGAATGAAATGGATGAATTTCGGAAGTATTGTAATCATGACGGGGACGCTTATCTTATGCGGACTGGGCGGTTCTATTTTTTTGCTCATGGTGTGGATTAGCGTATGCGGAATAGGAATTGGCGGAGCGCTTCCTTGTCTAGATGCCATGATAACCGAAGGGATTGAGAAAGAGCAGAGGGGCAGCATCACCTCGATTTATAGCTCGATGAGATTTATCGGCGTTGCTGCTGGACCTCCCCTGGCCTCTGTCTTAATGAGGGCTTCTACAGCTGCGATGTTCTACACAATTTCAGGTGCATGTCTCATAGCGGCTGTTCTTGCCCTTCTAACGATTCATCCTTCCAAGAATGCTTAGCATCTATTCCCAAGCTTGTCGGATTCCTTAATCGAATCGATATGTCCAAAATCGTTCTGTTCCGAAGCGCGTCTGGATTTCCTGATCGGTTAATTGCTTGCTGCCTAACAATTCGGCGGCTTGGAACTGGGACTTATGGGCTTGAATCGACGCCATCTTCTGTTCAAGAAATTCCTTAACGTCATTAACAATATCGGGTTTGCCGATCACTTGTTCGTGATTGTTAGCGAACGCCATGCAATGCACGGTTGGCCTTCGGTCGGTCGGCATGCGACCAACCGTTCGGATGACCGCCGCCCCGCATGCGTTGTGATCAGGATGAACGCTTAGTGTCGGATGGAACGTGATGACTAACGAAGGGTTCAACTCTTCTAGGAGTGCTTCGATGCTTCCATCTAACTGCGCTTTATTCTCGAATTCGATCATTTTATCGTGAAATCCAAGCAATCTGAGATCCCGGATGCCAATGGCACGGCATGAGGCTTCCAACTCCTGTTTACGTATAGCGGGTAAAGAAACTCGGTTGGCAAAAGGCGGGATCCCCATGTTGCGGCCCATTTCTCCTAATGTCAAACAAGCGTAAGTAACGCCTGTCCCTTGCTTAAGGTGCATAGCAAGCGTACCGGACGCGCTGAATGCTTCATCGTCAGGATGCGGAAGCACAACTAAGATATGTCGTTCCATTTGATTCAAATTCTCCTTTACGCTAGAATAGCTCTCGGCTTAATTGTAAAGCCACAATGAGTTTCCCCGCCGCATCGTGCCCAGCAAGGATAAGTCTTTCGGACTCCGTCTCTTCATAGTGGGTTAGTCCCTCGGAATACACCCAGCCCTGCCCGGTTTTCAAGCCTACGCGATAAGGTCCGTCTCCGGAAATCGAGCCGTGCGTATAGCGAATCATGGCGTTTGAAATGAAGGTCGCGGCTGGGTGCTTCGTACGATCCAGATGAGCGGCGTAAGCTCCCGTCGTCATCTCAAGATGGATATATAACTCCTGATCGATAAAACGATCAATCAATTGCTGGACTTTGGTTTTGTCGATAAGCTGCATGTTCTTCCCTCGGCTTTCGGATTGGTTGACTTAACTTACTTGTTGGTCTGGCCCAGCATGTGATCCACAGACTTACTGAGCTGGCTAAAAATAAAATTCGGCGCGAGCCTGCTCAGCATTTTCAAAGCGTTGCTCTGCCCTGGCCGGATTTCGTAGTGATCACGCTTCATTCTTGTGATCGCAAAACTCACCATGTCAGCAACTGGCATCGCCTTTGAACCTGCCATTTCTGCCGAATCGAATGCATCCACAAGCGGCGTTTCTGTCAGCGGCGGAGCCAGCTCAAATACTTTGACGCTGGTGTTTTTAAGCTGTGCTCTGAGTGAAAGCGTATAGGAATGAAGGCCGGCCTTCGCTGCGCAATAGATCGGCGAAATCGGAAGAGGCACGAACGCAAGTCCCGATGATACATTGATAATCGCAGCCGACTCTTGCCTTTTTAGATGCGATAAAAATTGCTGTACCATCCAGATAGGACCACTGAGGTTCGTTACGATCTCGCTATTCAAATCGTCCTGGTCGTTACCCGCCATATGAAGATTGATTCTTCGCATAAAACCCGCGTTATTGATCAAGACGTTGAGTTTAGGAAATTGACTCACCACCGCCGCATACAAATCTGCGATTGCTTGCGGGTCTCCCGCGTCGCTCTGAAACGTGTGCACCGTTGGCAGCTTTTTCTTAGCGGCATCAAGCCTTGCTTGATCCCGCCCCGTGATAATCACAGTATTCCCTAGCTGCAAAAGCTGACTTGCAAATTCAAAGCCAATCCCGGATGATCCGCCTGTAATAAGAACCGTATTGCCGCTCATTTTCATCAGATTCCAACCTTCCCTTTCATCTCCAACGGTAACGTACTTCATACCAGTAAGTGTACATGAAGTTTATACAGATAGAAAGGCATCTTACTGGATTTTTCCATTCACAGCAAAAAGAGATGACCATATTGGGTCATCCCTTTTTTTTGATGCGCTTGATGCCGCTTTCCTGATATCCTTTTAGATATCAATCTGCGAATCTATACAGTTGTTCCCTTGTAAATGTCCATTCCGGGGAGTTTAGCTTCCCCTCAAACGCAGTGGAATACCAGGGATTCCCTTTTCCGTTACTCGCATTCTCCAGAATGTGTATATCTTGTGCAGGCGTGAAGCCCTGCGCTAAAATAAAAAGCTTTTCACCGGTCTTGGGGTTCTGAGCCATGTCCAATACGACTACGGCATGTCCCGGCGTGCCCCCTTCCAGAAACACATCCCCAACCTGCATCTCCGATAGCGGCACTTGCTTCATTTCCTTCGACAACGACAGTGTTCCCGCATACGCAAACACCATGTTCAGATAACTGCGAAAGACCTCATAGCTGTCGGATGGCGTTCCCTTTTTGATCCACGAGACCTTGTTGCCGGTAACTTCAATCCGATTCCCTTTCCTCCATGTCGCATAATCAGCTTTAAAGCCATTTGTAAAATTGAAGTGAATCTGATCATGCTGGCCGCTGCCATACAGGTACTCCGCTCGCAGCCTCATCACCGCATCAGCGCACTGCTGCAGATCTCGATCCCCCACATCCACATCGAGCACAGCTTCGTAAACCTCGTGAGCTTTAAGCTCCCCATTAAACAAATGCACCTTGGTGCCATGGGGCTTCAGCGGAATTTTTCGCAAATAATCCCCATAAGACCCTTCCTCTGCGGGAACTCGTTCATAACCGTTTGGCACGGCTATCCGTTCCATCACATTCGTTCCATTCGCGTGGATTAATTGTTGTTTGTGAGAGTTGGTGCCCCTAGTCGTACCCGCCGCTGTCATCCGTTCCTCGCCTGCTGAGCAAGAGCTTAGCAGCAGTGCAGAAAGGGCTGTCACCGTCACCCATCTTTTCATCAAAAGCAACTCCGTCCATAGGTAATTATCTTTATTCACTATTATTGGTAAATTGAGTTGTCATTAAATAGACGATCCTGCGAGTTCCTGGTTCACATTGGCCTTGCAGCATTACGCAAGCCAACGGATCAAGACTTTGCTGATCGGCTGAAAAACGAAAGATATGAAATCCAACGGATTAGGCAGCTTCATCCGCAAACTGTGTGCGATGCCCAGTATGGATCCAAGCAGCAGCAAGCCACAGAAGATCATGAAATCTTTGCGCTGTTTTTTCTTCCAAAGTGCCGGAATTTCCAGCAGTCCAATGAGGGCAGAAGCTGCGAGTATCATTGCGATTGACCACATGTGTTATCACTCCTCTGCCTGTTGGACCAAGGGATCGGTCACGGTGCCGACGCGGCGAATTTTGACCTCGGTATGCACATCGACCGGCAAATGGAGAAATAGCTCTTGCCAGTTTTGATGATGCTGGCTCCAGTATTTGGGATTGGCGCGATAAATGGCATCGCCGAAGCCGAAGATGTCTACTTTATATTTTCTGACTTTTTGGATAACGGACTCGATGATGTTGTTCACCTCGCGCTCCGCAATCTGCTCCAGCTCAGCGATCGTTTGAGGCTCCATAAGATCGATCTTGCATTGGACTTCCCCCACGTTCTCTTCCACAAAGATGTCGATCGAGATTCGCGGTTCATCATTGACCACATCTCCCCTCATCTTCGTTTTCGTGCGCACCACATCAAGCGCAATTATGCCTCCGGATGGACATGAAATCTCCCCAGCCGTGCTTACGACATTATCGGTCACGTAGTTGTAGCCTTTACTGTCTTCCTCATTCAACCAGCCGATCAGCTTATCTTTCTTGAAAACGGCCAATCCCGAATTTTCCAAAATCGTTGTCGCAGCAATTCGGTTTATACTGCTTTTCTCATCGCCTCTGCGGGGGTCCCCTTTCAACACGATCCCCGGCAATACCGGATCTTTGCCTTCCGTTTGCAGATCGGTAACCAGTGTATCGAGTCTGACTTCTACGGTAGGCGCCCATACTTTAGCCGACATTTCCAAGGTCGAAAACAGCTTGTTGGCAGGAATTTTCTCAATGGAGGTTAATGTATTCAAAATGCTCTCAGCAGTCGCATTTCGGGCAACCAAAATGTAAAAATCCGCCCGCATCTCATGGTTTCGCGAAATCCCGTCCAGAATCGGCATGATGCCCTCTCTGGCCAATGCTTCACTAATGACAAGAACACGTAGATGGGACGAATAAACTTTGCGTGGACTTTGATTCGTTAATTTCCTCAGCGCTTCGAAAATGGTTTTTGACGTAGTCTTGAACGAGCTTACAGGCGTCGTTAAGCCCGTCGCCCCTTGCTTGGAAGCAACTTCGCCAGGATTAACAATTTGCACCGTGACTTGAACACCGTCCTTGGTTTTGTCAAAGCCCATGCCGACGGCAATGGCCAAATCATTCAATTCACGTCGGCTCCAACAGCCTGACAGGACGATCATCATCAGGAAACAAACGATGAACAGCATGATAGGCTTGCGCATACCGCGGCTCCTTTCTATAAGCTCAAATTTTCTGCTTATTCGAGGGAACGTTGTTCTCCCGGATGTTGTTTTTCTGACTGAGGAGTCTCGGTCTTGTGACTAATGCCCATAATGGGAACCGAAAGATCGTATCTTTCTGGTCATCCATAATAAATGGAGCCATCGGCGACATATATGGAATACCGAACGATCTTAAACTGCACAGATGCAGCACGATGGCGATGATCCCGACCGTGACGCCGAACAATCCGAAGGACGCGGCAAATAACATCAGCAGAAAGCGCAAAATACGGAGTGAGATCCCCATATTGAAGGAAGGGATGGCAAAGTTAGCGATGGCCGTTATGGCCACAATAATCACCATCGCTGGAGACACAAGCCCTGCTTCAACCGCTGCTTGGCCGATTACAAGGGCGCCAACAATGGATACGGCTTGTCCGACGGTTTTCGGTAATCGTACGCCAGCCTCGCGAAGAATCTCGAAGGTGACCTCCATGACGACCGCTTCGATAAACGCCGGGAAAGGGATTCCTTCCCGCTGCGCGGCAAGACTGATCAGCAGAGAAGCCGGCAAAAGTTCTTGATGAAAGGTCGTGATGCCGATATAGAGCGAAGGGGCCAGCAGCGAGATGAAAAAGCAAACAAACCGAAGGAGTCTCAGCAATGTCGCAAAATCTGCGCGTTGGTAATAATCTTCGGCCGATTGATAAAATTGGATGAACAAGGCGGGCGCCATCAACACAAAAGGCGTGCCGTCGACTAGAATAGCGATTCTGCCTTCCATTAAGCCCGCGGCAACGACATCCGGACGTTCCGTATTGTATATCGTCGGGAAAGGCGAGTAGGAATCATCTTGAATCAACTCTTCGATATTTCCGCTTTCGAAGATGGCGTCGATGTCGATCCGCTGAAGCCGCATCCTCGCTTCCGTGACCAGCTTCTCATTGGCAATGCCGTTCATGTACATCAAAACGACTTCCGTACGGCTCACGCGGCCGACCGTTATCGCTTCCACCCAAAGATTCGGATCTTTGATTTTGCGCCTGATCATCGCCGTGTTCGTACTGATTTGCTCCGTGAAGCCTTCCCGAGGTCCTCGAACGACGGATTGCGTTGACGGTTCCTCCACGGTGCGGTGCTCCCCGCCTTGGGTTTGTGCCGCAAACCCTTGCGCAAATCCATTCAGTAGAATAATGGTTTGTCCGGTTAAAATGGACTGATACAACGCTTCAAAGTCGGAAATTTCACGTGCTTGGCCAAGCGTGCTGATGGCATTGCGGATCGTGTTCAGCGTGAAGCCGGCCGAATCCGTTTTCAGTTGTTCCATAAGCAAGTTTTGAATCAAAGCTCCGCTAACGAGGCCTTGAATGTAGATAAAGCCGATTTCAACCGGTTCTTCCGCATCCCAGTGAATTGTCTGCATTACGATATCGCCGCTGTGTCCAAAAACCTCCCGAACCCTCTCGAAATTGACAGCAATAGCCTCCGATAGTGAATGAACCGGCTGCATCAGATCCGGAGGAAGCAGACTGGCGTCCACAGAGAAGTAGCTGCTGTGCTGAAATAGCCTTTTGAAGAAACCCAATGTTTTCCTCCCCCTACTCAAGCTTTCGCCTGGCCCGTTTTCTTCCGAATGCGTGCAGTGATCAGTATGAGCAGAGGGTACAGCCCTCCAGCAGTCAGCGCATACGGGATGAACGATTCGGAATCGAATTTGGACATATACGCAACGTTCGGATAAACAACCAGAGAATACACGACCAGAATCATGCCCAGCGGCATTGTCAGGGGCCGATAATCGTCCATCCTCAAAAGTTGGGCCAGTCCTATGACGAAGCTGTAGAAGTAAAAGGTTAATTTGAAAAAAACGGTTAGAAACCAGATCCCCGCGATGAGAATTTCCACACGTTCGAAGAAGTTGCCGATATTAATCTCCTTGGCGAGCACATAGCTCGGATACATCAGTCTTTCGGTCAATTTGGTGCCCAGCACCGCAACGCACAGGAACGTGATTACGACGAAGCATAGTCCGCCGAAAAGGGTGCCGAGCAAGTAGGCTTTCTTGGCTTTGCGAATCTGGATGACATGAACGGGATAGATCATGAACAGAACGATAAAAGGCAGAGAAGACGTGCCGGCCACTTCCAAAGCCGCTCTCACCAGCCCCCCTCCTCCAGAAGAGTATACAGGCTGCAGCTTCTCAACTTCTATTTCCGGTAACAGACACGCCACTAACACTATAAACAGAATGATGATCCATGGAAAAAAGATCTCTGCTGCACGAGCAATCGTTTCGAGACCTAGCCGCACGCCCATAACGACGACAAGAGCAAACAGTACATTGATCGCTTGAATCGGTGTATCGGGCATCACTTGAGTCGTGACGAAATTGCCCATATAAAACAAGACCGTCGTGGCTCCGACGAAGGAGAAAAAAATAAATCCAAAAGAGAACAGCTTCCCCAGCCATTTGCCAAACAATTGCTCGTTATAGGCGATTAATGTCATGTTCGGGAAACAACTGCCAACTTTGTTGTATAAGCAGACCATTCCTATATTCAGACTAACGCCAAGCAGCGCGCCTATCCACGCATCTTGTTTAGCCGCCGCTGCAAGGCCTGACGGGATGACCAGAATGGTTGTACCAATCGTAAAGATCATCACAATGACGGCAAATTGGTTAACGGATATTTTGACATTTCGCATCATAATGATTTCCCTCATATTTCGGTTCCATTTTCTGATAATATCCCCATAATCACACATATCATGAAAAAAGCTGAGTTGCGGTAGGCATATACCCCCAAGTCCCAGTAGGATATTGGAATTTGGCATTGTAAATTCTTCCTGTAGTTTGCTGCTTTTTAACAAAATTATGCGAATGCGAGCAAGACAACAGGGCCAGCCCGTTCCAATAGGAAAGAGCTGACCTATACGAACAATGCTTATTTCCTAAGCCCAAGAGGCTACGCTCGTCGCTACTTCAGTCCCGCGGGTAATTAAGTGCCATAATGTCCATAAATGGGACTTTTATTACTTCTGCCGCTTTTTGAACGTGAACTTTGCCTGTCCTTGAATCCAAGTGAATAATTTCACCTCGCAGCGGTTCTTCCCATGCCCAGATCGTTAATTCTACTTGTGATTTTTCGTTGTATGCTTCCGTTATTTGATTTCCAAGTTCCTCTAATACAAACTCATCACGAGTTGGTCGCTTGGGGATCTTTGCTTTTGCCATAGTTGGAACCTCCCATGTTTTTTGAACCGACGATGAAGGCGGCCATAAAAGAAAAATGGCGGCACGAGATAAACTCCCTGACCGCCATTTCTTTATGTTACCGTTTTTTCATCCTGTGAGCAAACCTCATTTGCTAGACGCCATTGTCCACATCGACTTCTGATTTATTTCCAAAACCACTTCTCATACGCCAAATAACCAAGGAACGAAATGACGCCCAAAGAGATATTCAAACAACCGGCGATGACCGCCACTTTTTTCTCTTTAGGCATATTGGCTTTCCCATAATTCTTCACATCGAAAACCAAAATAAGCAGCCCCGTGATCAACAGAAGTAAAATCGTATAATTGTTAAAGGTAATCATTGGCGGCCGATTCCTCCTTAATTGGTTTTCGTTCCAACACGTCTAATTTTAATCTGAAGTGTGAGATCAAGGGACATTTCCTTATACTGTTCCTCCCACGCTTCCTTCGTTTTAACTTCCTTGTTCCAGTAAGCAGGCTGCGTCGCGCGCACATATTCCCCGAAACCGAAAATATCGCTGCCATTCTTTTGCGTCTGCTGGATTAATTTTTTAAAACCGATCGTTCCGTCTGATTGAATTTTTTCCTCCAACTTCTTCAAGTTTTCCTTTGTAATGAGGACATTTTCATTCGATTTTTCAACTAAATCACCCTCGATTTGACATTTAACGAAGGCATGAACCTTGCCATTTTGGATGGTTGTCGTTATTTTTGCCTTCCGATGTGTAGATTTGAAGATGACCATTGTTTTTGAGTCTGGCATTTGCAACAGAACCTTGTACCCTCCTGGGTTGATTTCCTTGATTGCCATATAATGTCCGATTTGCAAGGCTGTTGTGGTGCCGACCATGATATCGTTTTTAAAATAAGCCATCCCGGCGATTTCAATGTTGGATTCCTTCTTTAATACCAAATAAGGAATCATGCCTTCTTTCCCTTTGGAAGAACTGGCACTGAAAAAAACGCCCATAAAAATGTTGGGAAGCTTGCCCATCTCTCTGGCATGCTCCAAAGTGGCTAACAAATACAACGTCGGTACACGTTCTAATTGCGGTGTGGCATTCATAATGTCAGCCGCGCTGCCTTTGCATACAACCATCCAAACGGTTCGTCTGACTTGCGGTTGCCTGCGAAAGAAGTCGTTTTCATTCTCAATTCCTTTTTTTGCGACGTCTTCCGAGATGACAATGACCCGTAAATGGCCTAAAAATAACTCATCTGCAAGCTGCTGCTGAAGATTCGTAATAGCATCCTCTACGGTGTATCCGACACTGGATAAAACCCAAACCGGTTTTGCTCCGGCAGGTCCACCTGAACCGTCTCCAGTCCCTAGCGGAATTCGGCCAGGGACAGCAATTTGAACAGTGATACGAATAAGTCCCTTACTGCTCTCGGTATCCGGCTTGAGAATATGCGTGGAATTGCTGGTTTCCTTTTCATCACCCGGTTTCGCACTATCAATGCCAATCGCCAGCACGACGGCCCGATCTTCGATCTCCAGTCGATCCCAGCAGCCAGTCAGC
>NZ_RXHU01000139.1 GCF_003955665.1 Paenibacillus whitsoniae | reverse complement strand
AAGCGCAAGAAAAGCACCGGAGAACCTCAGGCAAAGCGCAAGAAAAGCACCGGAGAACCTCAAGCGAACGAAAAAAAGTGACCCGCACCGTCCGTGCGAATCACTTTTTTACCCCCTACGCGTAGCTCTGCCCGATCGCGATCCAGTTCACGATCCCCTGCTGCTCTGTCGTCGGCTTGATGCGACTGACGGCCAATACCACGCGGTTCGCCAGCTTCCGACTGATCGTGACGTGATACGCGGGAAGCGTCGTCGTGGCCGTCAGGACGTAGTCTGTGTTCGTGAACTTCTCGTCGAAAACCACGACCAGTTCCAACACTTCGTCCTCGACCGGCATCTCGAACGGAGCGAGCCCGAACTGCTGCACCGTGCTGCGCTGCTTGCGGGAGGTGCGCAGCACGTTATCGACCAGCTTCGATAACGTGAGCGACCGCTCCTGCACGTGCTCGTCGCGGATCGTACCGGCGGCGAGCTTGCCGCCGTCGATACTGCCCGGCGCCAGGTGCTGCTCCGCCACCGCGCCGGGCGCGAGGTGCTGGCCGTGCACGCTGCCGGCGGCCAGCTTGGCGCTGTCGACGGCGCCATCGGCGAGCTTCTCGCCGTCCACGGAGGCCGCCTGCAAGTGGCGGCCGGCGACGGCGGCTTCCGCCAGCTTCGCGCCGTCAATGGCCCCGTCCGTCACGTGCTCGGCACGGACGGACCCCAGCGCCAGGTGCGATCCATCCACGCTGCTCGGCGCCAGCTTCGTGCCGTCGACCGCGCCTGCGGCGAGCGCTCCGTTCGTGACAACGCCCTGCGCCAGCTGGCTGCTGCCAACGGCGCCGTCCGTGAGGTGCTGCGCCTGCACGCTGCCCGGCGCCAGCTTCTCCGACGTGACCGCACCGCTTGCGAGCTGCGCTTTGCCAACGGAGCGCTCAACCAGCTTGCGGGCATCGAAGCTGCGGTCCTTGAACAGCTCCGGCGTTATGGCATCCGGCGCCAAATGCGCCGCCGTCACGACGCCGGGCTGAAGATGGCTCCCGTCGATAAGCCCCGCTTGGAGATGGGAACTGCCTACCGAGAACGGCGCCAGCTTGGCGCTGGTCACCGCTTCCGCCGCCAGCTTCCGAGCGGTCACGGCGTCATCTTGCAGGTGCCACGCCGAGACCGCTTCCGGGGCGATGTGGCTGCGCTGAACCGCCTGCACCTCCAGCTCTTTGGCGCCGATGGAGCCTTTGGCCAAATGCTTGCCGGAAATGATCCCCTCTTTCAAATGACTGGCGCCGATTGCGCGCTTCGCAATTTTCTCTGCGGTGATGCAATCATCCCGCAGCTTATACGCATCAACACTCCCTTCGGCAAGCTTATCGCCCGTCACTGCGCCGGTGGCAAGCTTGTCGGCTGTAATCGTACCATCCTCCAGGTGATCGGCCTGGATCATGTCGTTCGCAATGTGCCAGGATTGCACGGCGCCGAAGCCGAGCTTCTCCGACGTCACCGCTTCATCCTGCAAGCACGCCGTTGTCACGGCACCCTCCGCCATATGAATTGTTTCGATGGCGCCCGGCGCCACATGGTGCCCCGTCACCGCATCGCTGTCGAGATGCATCCCAACGATGGATGCCGGCGCGATGTGCCTGCCTTCCACGACGCGACTGCCAAGCTTGGCGCTATCCACGGCTTGGTCCGCCAGAACCGCGTTCGTCACAGCCTGCGCGCTGAGGTGTTCGGTCGACACGCTTTGCAATTGCAGATGCTCGGACGCGACGCTGCCGATTCCTAGCTTTTCCTGCGTCACCGCCTGTGTTCTGATTTTATCGGAAGTAACCGCGCCGTCCATCAGTTTCGCGGTATCTATGATGTAGTTGGCGAGATGACGGGACTGCACACTGCCGCTGCGAATCTTCTCCGACGTCACGGCCTGATTGTCAATCAACTCCTGGGTGATGACCATTTCGGTCAAATGATGTGGCAAAATGGAGCGGTCTGCCAGCTTAATGCCCTCGATCGATTGATCGGTCAGCTTGGCGCCCGGAATCGTCGCATCCATGATTTTGTCGCCGACCAGCGAATGGTCCTGCAGCTTGTTCGCGCTGATGCTGTTTAGCGCAATGTGCTCGTCGCAGATCGCATGAAACGCGATTTTTTCCCGAGTCACGCTGTTCGGGGCAAGCTTGGATTGCTCAATCGCAAAGTCTTTAATGGCCCTCGTTCCAATACTGCTCGGTTTGATCTTGCTGTCGTCAATGGAGCGGCCGGCAATTTTCTCCCACGTGACGGATTCATCCACCAAATCGTCCGTATACACCACGGGATCCGTAACCCTTCCGGTTTTCCGCTCATTGAACAGAAGCAGCGGCGGTGCCGGCGTCGATACTTGGGAAACCTGCAGCGGTCGCATCATCACTTTGTCGATCACTTTGTCAGCCTGAACCGCGGGCTGTGTAAGCGGTGGCTGCACCATAGACTGTGTAAGCGGTGGCTGCACCACAGACTTGGGAGGCGGTGCGGGACGTTCGGCTTTGGCAGACGGCACCGGTTCATCCAGCCATCGCAATTCGTTCGTGCGCGAATTTACTTTTTGCACGCCGGACTTCATGCCGGCGCTTTTACGCTTAGCCATCGTTTCCTCTCCATTCAGCAAAAAAGAATCTGTGGTAACATATTCACCCCTATCCGGTTGCGTACATTCGCCCGTAAAAATGTGCGCTTACCCAGATCATCCGCCGCTTCGAGCGTTTTCCAGCCATCGCGCGTACAGCTCAAGCCTTTTCTCCGCCGAACGCTGCCAAGTGAATTTCTCCTGCACGCGGGCGATGCCCTGTTCCCCGAGCTTGCGCTGCAGATCGTCATCCTGCAGCACACGCAGCAGCGACGCGGCCAACTCTCGCCGAATTTTCGGGATCGAGACGAGCACACCGGTCTGCCCATCTTCAACGACCTCCTGAATACCGCCGGCGCGTGTGGCCACAACCGGAACACCGGACGCCATCGCCTCGACATTGACCAGTCCGAAAGCTTCCTTTCCTATGGAAGGTACGACTGCCACCTCGGCAAGACGCATCCAGGCGGGAATATCCTGGTGTTTGACATACGGAACGAAGACGACGTGACCGGCGAGCGCCCGCGCTCTTTTCTTCAGCCGGGCCACATACGGCGTCACCCTGCGCGAGCCATAGAACGCGCTTCCCACGATGACTAGCAGCGCTCTCGGCTCCCGTTGGATAATCGCAGGCATCGCCTCCAGCAAGTGATGCACCCCTTTTTGCGGGATGAGACGTCCTGCGTACAGGATGATTTTACGGCCCTCAAAGCCTCGCTCCCTCAGCATCATCCGCCTAGCGGCCTCTCCTTCCGGGGACCACTTGGATATAAAGCTGCCCGTGTCGACGCCCAAATAATTGACCACAATTTTATGGGCCGCCGCAGGCACTTTTTTTTGCAAATACGCCTTAAGAAACTCGCTGTTGACGATAATCGTCGTCGCGGCCCGCAAGCACGCCCTAAGCCTTGAAAGCGCAATATGAGGCTCGCTGATAAAGTACGTCGAATGCAGCACGAGCGAAATCGTCGCATGGGGAAACTTCCGCCGCAGCCGCCACACATACCGGGGACGATTGTCGACCTGGATGACGGCCGGCTTGATTCCGGCAATCTCCCGCATCGCCCCAGCGATATACGTTCCCGGTCCCATGAACGGCACACGCACATACGTGACGCCGCCGCGAACCTCTTTTGCCCGTTGAAATGAGGTCTTTCTTCCAATAACCGTCACGGGAACGTGCGCAGCGAGCGGCTCCGCCGTCTTTTGAATCACCTGTTCGACCGAGCTGCTCTTCTCTGATGGAATGGCAAAAGCGCCCGGCGACACGATAACCACCTGTCTGGATGAGCGCCACTGTCTGGCGCCCCGCGGTTGACCTTTTGACACGATTGTTCTCCCCTTTAATCACGTTCCTGCTGTACGCACGCGGATATTTACCGAACTTTCAGAGCCTGTATCAGCTTTCGTACAAACCGGTGCACCCCCGACTCCATACTATGAGAGGAATCCTTTCTGCGAGCCGCTTCCAAATGACAGAAGGAGAAGGAGTGAACCTTATGTCGCGTCGTCCCTATGTAGGCATCTTGGTCAACGACACTTTGTTCGCCGGCATCCCGAACGGGCACACCCTTTATGAAGAAATTTCCTTCTATCGGGATGCTTGCAAGCAGTATAAGCTGACGCCCTGCTATTTCCGCATGCAGGATGTCCATCTGCCTTCGATGAAGGTCCATGCCTACGTACAGCAAGAATCCTGCACGGAACGCATGTGGATCGATCTGCCCAAAGTCATCCACAACCGCGCGATCTTCCTGGATGCCGCTTCCAATCAGATCTTGGAGCAATGGACTCAAAGAGGCATCCACCTGTTCAATCGCTGGAATCGTTACAGCAAAATGCGCATCCACAACCTTTTACTTAAAAACGAGCACATTCGTCCCCACTTGCCAAGCACATATCCCGCTACCCTTGCCAATGTAAAAATGATGATGGCTTCTTACACCTCGCTGATTCTAAAACCAACCAACTCCAGCATCGGCCGAGGGATCATGAAGCTCGAAAAGCTGCCCAGCGGCCGATGGAAGCTGACTTATCCGGCCAGCATGAAGCTGACAAACCGCGTATGGCGCAAGTTCCTCTTCCGCAAAGGACTGCCGCTCACGCTGCGCCGCAAAATCGCTTCAACCTCCTACCTCATCCAGCAGTGCCTTCCGCTCGCAACCGTGAATGGGCGTCCGTTCGATCTGCGCGTCTCCGTACAGCGCGGTGCAAGCGGCGAATGGGGCATCACCGGCATTGTAGCGAAGGTGGCTTCACGGAAGCATTTTCTGACCAATGTGGCGCAGGGCGGCAAAGCTACGACACTGCCCGACCTGCTGTCCGCCGCCTACCCGCATCTTGATCCCGAAGCCGTCTGCTGCCGGGTTGCCGAGTTTTCTCTGCTGGTTGCGCGCCATCTAAGCAGCGAGCTGCCCGCTTTGGCGGACCTCGGCCTCGATGTCGGGATTACAACGGAGGGCTTTCCACTATTTATAGAATGCAACGGGAAGGACCAACGTTACAGCTTCAAAGAAGCCGGCATGCAGGACAATTGGAAATCCACCTATTACAATCCGATGGCGTACGCCAAATATTTGCTGTCGGGCGAAAAATGAAACAAAAAACACCGGACCTGCCCCAGACGCCTGCGCGGCGTTTGAGACAAGTCCGGTGTTTATTTGTGTGAGACGGCGGCTGCGATTCGCTGCGCCTCCTTATTCAATGCCGTAAGATCCGGCACGGACACCTCGTTATTTTGCAGGGCATATTTGCGCTTCAGCTGCACGATTCGACTCAGCCGCTCATTCAGCACATCGACCGGCAGCGTACCTTTATCGACCGCCGCATGCAGCGCCTGAAACACCCGAATGACATTCTCTGCACCATGTCCCGCCATGACCTGATTCGCACCGGCCAGCACGGACTGAACCGCCGCATCGCCGATGTCCTGATGCTCCGTAATCGCCCCCATCGTCAAATCGTCAGTCATGATGACGCCCTGAAACTTCATCTCTTTGCGCAGCAAGTCTGTCATAATTAGGCTCGACATAGAAGCGGGATTGTTCTGATCAATCTTCGGCAGCAAAATATGCGCGACCATTACACTGTCCGCTCCCTCCGCAATCGCTCGGGCAAACGGGACAAGCTCGAACTGACGTAAGCGGTTCAGGTCGTTCTGCACGACTGGCAAGCCAACATGGGAATCGACCGACGTATCGCCATGTCCCGGAAAATGCTTCACAACCGGCACGACGCGCGATGCTTGAATCCCTTTCATCATCCCCGCACCAAAATCGCTGACGAGGGCAGGCTTCGCACCAAACGACCGGTCGCCGATGACCGGGTTCTTCGGATTGCTGTTCACATCAAGCACCGGAGCAAAATCCATATTGAAGCCGTACGCCGCCATCTCCTTGCCCAGCAGAGCACCGGTGTCGCGCGCCAGCTGCAGCTTCCCGGATTGACCGATCGCCTGACTGGTCGGCGTTTTCACCAATTCGTCGGGCAGCCGGGTGACGCGGCCTCCCTCTTCGTCAGCGCCCAGCCAAAGCGGCTGTTTGTTCACAC